>JADQBA010000038.1 GCA_016903675.1 Stigonema ocellatum SAG 48.90 = DSM 106950
AATAAATAAAGGTTTGTAGTTGCGCTACCCTTGCGGGAAGCCACTTCGTGTCTACAGCGCCCTAGATATGAGCGCTCTTTGCGCAACTACAAGCCAATACATAAATTAATATAGTTCGGTTTTTCTGTGCCGGTCTACTTAATACTGTGCGGATTGTAAAGCTTATATAGCAATCCTATTTGAGATATCAACAGAGGGGACAAGGAAGACTTGGGGGACTTTGAGGACTTGCCAGAGGTGTTTATAAATCATTTAGGATTGCTATACGTTAGGACTTACGCACTTTACAAATTTCTCCTGCGCGTGCATAGCAAGATTGTGAAGATAAAAGTCTTGCCCTGCCTCGTTCCCAGGCTCTGCCTGGGAATGTGATCGCTCTTAGGCTCGGCAACCCCTCAAACCGGGAGGCAGAGCCTCCCATAAGACCATAATACAGAGCCTTGTAACCAGAGGTAATGCACAGTTAGTTATGTCTGTCAATGCGTAAGTCCTATACGTTTTGTTAAGTGCAAGAAAAAAGATAGAATAGCCCAAAATCCTTCATAACCGGAATTCATAAATCGAGGTTGACAACGGCTTTTTTTTCGGTTAGACTTTCTTTATGATGGGAAAATCTGCGCTCATATATTTGCCCAACTAATCTACGTAAAAATCTCCAAATGAGAATAGATTAAAATGCATCAACTCTCTGAAGAACTGGTGGAATTAATGAAGCAAGCAGATAGACTAGCACCTAAAGACCAATTACGCTTGGCTTCCTATATACTAGAAAAAATTAGTCATTGCGAGATCAAACCCATACCTCGCCAAAGTGTCAAAGAATTTCGTGGCATTGCTCCTAATCATTTGGGAGGAATGGATGCTCAAGAGTATGTCAATCGTATCAGAAGAGGTGAGTTCCCAGAATGGGAAATTGAATCGAGGAATGAAGTGTGAATATTGAAGATAGCTTGCGTGGTGTCGTGTAGCCGATAAATCGAATGAAATTACCGCAATCCCTGCGTTATTAGAGTTATTAAACATCGCTGGATTTTAAGGCAATACAGTTCCGTTAAAGGTAGCGATTCGCATAGAAACCCGGTAACTTTGGCGAAACCGGGTTTCTGGACTTTCACAACTCCTGCGCGGATTGCTATAATCTCTATTTATGGGTATGTTCCTTATCTTTTAACCCGTCAACAGCAGTTTGGAGTAACTCCTTTAAGATTTGTTTTACCTGACGCTCTTTTTTCGCGATCGCACTACCTGCTTCACCAAGTTTATCGTCTAGCTGCGAACTTTTTTGTTGTACCTGTGTCACCACAGCTTCTGCTTGTGGACGCGCTTGGTTAACCCAGTTCTTTGCATCATCTAGATACTCTTTAACTTCCACAGAACGTCCGCCATAGCGTGCAGCTAAATTAGCTCGCACAATGGCTAGCTGCGCTTGCAGTTGAGCATAGCGTTTCTTCAACAATGATAGTTCCTCACTGTTTGTGATGGCAGCGATAGCAGAGTTAATAGCAGTTTGGGTATTAGCAGTTGTATCTTGACTCTTTTCTTGAAGTCCTGCTAAAATGCCGTCAACTTCTTGCTGGATTTGCTCTTCTTGTTGGTCTAGTTTAGCCTGTAGCTGCTTAACCTCAGCCTGAGTTTTAGCAAGAGCTTCATGTCTTTTCGTATTAACTGCTTCCAGCGCTCCCTCAATGGATGCCGTCACTTCTTCTTTGAGTTCGCTGCCTTTTTCTTGGAAGTTTTCAATCACGGTAGAAACAGCATCTTTAACAAGATCCCGAAGTTCATTAGAGCCTTCTTTAAATTCAGAAACTACCTGAGAAACTGCCGCTCTGACAATTTCCCGAACTCGCTCGGTTCTTAGCTGTCCGGTTTGTTTGGCTTGTTGGATGTCGGCTTTAATTTGTTCTTTGATATTATTAGTCATTTTCAATGCTGATGGGGATTTAACTAATAGGAATTCCTGAAACAGGAGTCAGGAGTCAAAAGACAGAATAACTGGTAATATCATTGGTCAGGAGCCATTGATAAATATTCACTGATTAAGAGACTCCTTTTATCGATATCCTTAATGACTAGTTCACTAATTACCTGACTCCTGACTCCTCTCTCCTTTATCTATCCTGACGCAGTATTTTTTTTAGTGGTACTTCCTTTAGGTAGAAAACAACTAGTACCGCAAGGCGGAATTCGTAATTCGTAATTACCGTGACTATCAGGGTTTTAGACATTTCAAATGGGTGGCTTATTTACGCGCCCCCTGTACTAGTACTAGTGACAACAGGGGAAACAACTTCAAACGCGCTCCTATTAGCCACCACTGTAGCCACACTATCTGGGCGATCGCGCCAAAGGCAACCCATAGTGGGTAATGCTAAAGTAATATGGGAGCAATTAACACCAGACCACGAACATGACTTCAACATCAAACGGACAATCGGCGATCGTTCGTACAGAACGTGGGCTGACGATCGCAGGCACAAGGGTAACGCTGTATGATTTGATGGACTACATCCATGCTGGCTATCCACATTCGTTGATCCGCAATAAATTCCATATTACTGACGAACAATTTAGTACTGCTATATCATACATTAAGTCAAATTATGCTGAAGTAGAGGCAGAGTATCAGAGTGTTCTACAACAGGCAGAAGAAATTCGGCAGTATTGGGAAGAGCGCAATCGTGAACGGATTGCCCAGATTGCTGTCATACCACCGAAACTAGGTTAAAATCAAAAATCAAAAATGAATCTCCCCACATCAAGTCGCTTACAATTTACCTCCGATTTAAACATTTGCCGGATCTTAAACGGAATGTGGCAAGTTTCTGGCGGACACGGACGCATTAACCCACCCACCGCCATTCAGAGTATGTTCAACTATATGGATGCAGGCTTTACCACTTGGGACTTAGCAGACCATTATGGTCCGGCGGAAGATTTGATTGGTGAGTTCCGGCGTCAAGTCATTGCTACTCGTGGTGAAGAGGCTTTATCTAACATTCAAGCTTTTACGAAATGGGTACCTCGTCCTGGGAAAATGACGAAAAATCTGGTGGAGGAAAACATCAATATATCCCTGAAAAGAATGGATGTGCCATCATTAGATTTGATGCAATTTCACTGGTGGGAATACCAGGATAAAAACTACCTGGATGCCCTCAAGTTTATGGCGGAACTACAAACTGAGGGAAAAATCAAGCATTTAGCATTGACTAACTTTGATACTGAACGCCTACGAATTATCACAGACGCTAGCATTAAAATAGTTTCCAACCAAGTACAATTTTCTCTTGTTGACCGCCGTCCAGAAGTAAATATGGTACAGTTTTGTCAACAGCACGACATAAAACTTTTTACTTACGGCACAGTTTGTGGTGGTTTGTTATCAGAAAAGTACCTGGGGAAACCGGAACCCCGAGGGTCTGAACTTACCACAGTTAGCTTGAGAAAATACAAGAATATGATAGATGGTTGGGGTGGTTGGCATTTATTTCAAGAATTACTTTCTACCCTCAAAGAAATAGCTGAGAAACATAACGTCAGCATTCCTAACGTGGCAGTACGTTATATTTTGGATAAGCCAACTGTGGCGGGTGTCATTGTTGGTGCAAGACTAGGGGTATCTGAACACATAGAAGACAACGCGAGAGTGTTTAAGTTTACACTGGATGCTGAGGATTTAAATCAGATAGATGCCGTATGTCGCAAGTCACGGGATTTGTATCAGTTAATCGGTGACTGCGGCGATGAATATCGGCGATGACAATAGAGAGGAGGCGCAATTGAGGTTAGCAGTATGGTAATGAGTCCTTTGACTTTAAATCTAGATGCTGTTCATCTGACAAACGAGCAATTTTATCAGCTTTGTCAGAATAACCGCGAGTTGAAGTTTGAACGGACTGTGAATGGAGAATTAATTGTTATGGCACCTACTGGGGGAGAAACTGGAAATCGAAACTTTAAACTGATTCAGCAATTAGCTAACTGGGCTGATTCAGATGGAACTGGTATTGGTTTTGACTCCTCGACTTGTTTTAATCTTCCCAATGGTGCAGACCGTTCGCCTGATGCTGCTTGGATTCCCCTAGAAAAATGGAATAGTCTCACTCCAGAAGAACAGAAGAAATTTCCCCCCATATGTCCTGACTTTGTCATCGAATTGCGTTCTCCTAGTGATGCTTTAAAACCCCTACAAGAAAAAATGCAGGAATATATTGATAATGGGACTCGCTTGGGGTGGTTAATCAACCGGAAAGACCGACAAGTCGAAATTTACAGGCAGGGACAACCAAAGGAAGTGTTGGAATCTCCAATGACTTTATTTGGAGAAGATGTGTTGTTTAATTTTATACTTAATCTTGAATCAATTTGGTGAATTATGAATTATGAATTATGAATTATGAATTATGAAAGTAAGTGTGTTGACGATAATACGGTTCGGATATAGGAATCCGTTATTAGAGCACTCCTAAATGATTCGTTAACTTATTACAGAATTGCACAAGTTCATGGCGAAATGATTTTGGTGTGCCCTCATCCCCAACCCTTCTCCCTACTGGGATTCGGGAGCTAAATTCTGTTCCCTCTCCCTACTGGGAGAGGGTTAGGGTGAGGGTCAATCGGAGCCAAAACGCTACGAATTTATGAAACGCTGTACTTATACCTTGCACCTCTAAATATAAACCACAAATAACCAAATAAAGAGTCATAAAATTGACAGTAATTTCAAAACTCATTCAGTCCTCTTTTAGAGGACTTATGCTACTCGCGCCTGGGACTTCAAGTCCCAGGCGGATGTGGGCTAAAAAAAATGCTAGGATAAAGCTTAATCCAATTATCTCAAAAAACTTATTTTCATTGTTGATATTTTTATGCCAATACGGTTCAGTTAAGGAGAATCGTAGGTTGGGTTGAGGCTTTGCGAAACCCAACAAAACGCGAAAATGTTGGGTTTCGTTCCTCAACCCAACCTACGCAGAACAAGAGTTTTTGGCGCTAACTGAACCGTATTGATTTTTATGCTTGCTCATTGGATTACTACCTAAAAAATGAACTAGAGAGTCGGTTTACTAATATCTGTTGACAATAGTTTTCTGAAAACAGCCCTAGGATTTCTCATTTACAAATTTCATCCCGTCGCGCCTTAAGGTACTAGTGCCACAATTTGAAAGTGTGGATACCAAAGAGTCCAACGGAACACTGGCTGGCTAACTGTGGCTCCAGTTGATAGCAAAACCTTAACAACATCACTACTTCGACGTTGGTGAACCCATGCTCTCGACAGCAACAAGTCATGAAGCTGATTCATAAAGGAGCCGAGAATTATAGATGCCTCAATGTCTTTAATAATTAGCTTTGCTCCTTTCTGAACATTGCTGTCACTATAATTAGCAATCTCTTGAGGATCACTGAGCAACTGATAGCGGAAAATGCCATACAAGACAAACGGCAAGGTTAGTAACATCCAGGAGGTGGATGCCCCATGCAAGTAGGGGCCAGCACTCCAGAGAGTATAGGTAACAACCGTGCCCGTGGTGACGACACTTTCCATACGACTCAGCAGGGACAGGGAGTAGCGTTTGAGTACAGTACGAGGTTTACAACCCTTGATTTGCGTCAACCGCAGTTCTGCTTTGCGCTTCTCTATCCCCAAAAACAGTGCCAGCATTGCCGTACAGAGTAAAAACCAAGCTGATAAAACAATGTCGGTGGCAGCAGCACCAGCAAATGCACGCAGGACAAATCCGGTAGCGATCGCCCCAATGTCCAAAATCACCATCCGTTTGAGTCGCAAGTTATAGGCAATTTGCAATAGGGCGTATGCAGTGATTGCTGCACCCAACTGAGGCGAACACAACCACGCGATAATCAGAGAGATGCCTAACAGCGCTACTGCTATCCCTATTGCTACTGGAATTCTGACTAATCCGGCAGCAATTGGTCGCTTACACTTGACAGGATGCTGACGATCAGATTCAACATCTGCGATGTCATTGATTAAATAAAAACTAGTTGATGCACAACAAAATAATATAAATGCCAGTAGGCTGCCTAGCAGTGTTTGTAGAGTAATGCTCAAAGCAAACAACGGTGCCGCAAACACCACCAGATTTTTTGTCCATTGTCGAGGTCGTAAAGCAGTCACATGATACATTAACCTCTTGGAGCTAGCTACTAGGATAACTAAGGATTTTTCGGTTAGTGAAACATGATGAGAAGCCATATATAGCAATCCTATTTGAGATCCGAACAAGGGGGACAAGGAGGATAGGGAGGACAAGGGGGACAAGGGGGATAGGGGGGACAAGGGGGATAGGGGGGATAGGGGGGATAGGGGGGACAAGGGGGACAAGGGGGACAAGGGGGACAAGGGAGAGGTGTTTGTAATTCATTTAGGATTGCTATATATTGTTTTTCTTTAAGTTAAAGGAGAATTAATTAGCGACACTAAATGAGCGCTAATCAAATAGTTGATAGCCGCACTCATCAAAACCCCTACTTGGGTATTAATTGCACAATTGATTCTCAATTAATCTAACAGTGTAAAAATAAAAAAAAGGCGATCGCGATTCCATTCTGTTGATGCATCTTCCCCAAATAAAACCTGCCGCATATTGTTGTCAATTTCCACAGGAGAATCATTCGCGAACAACTCTTTTTTGTCCAAAGTCCAATACCATTAGCCATACTTATAATAACCAGAGGAGCCAGTTTTATTACAGTTGATAACCATACCTAAAATATTACCTCGGGTCATTTTCAGGCTATCTATAGCTTGCGCCAGCATCGAGCGGTCTGTTTTGTGCATTCTAGCCACAACCACAATGCCATCAGTATGAGAAGCGAGCAAGCTAGCATCAGCTAGTCCAACTAAGGGAGGGGTATCATAAATCACTAAATCAAAGGCTTGATGAAAATCCGTGATTAATTGCTTCATTTTTTGGGACGAAAGCAACTTTGTCGGATCAGGTGGAATAGGTCCTGTGGTGATTATAGATAATTCGCTGATGGAGGGCATCTGCCGGATTACCCTCTCCACTGGCATACTTCCTGAAATGACACTACTCAATCCCCACAGGTTATTCAAATTTGATAAAGTGTGAATCTGGGGTCGGCGCAGGTCGGCATCCACCAGTAGGACTCGTTGTCCCATAGCAGAAGCTGTCACTCCTAGGTGAAATGCAATGGTAGATTTACCTTCTGCTGGCGAAGCAGAACTAATGACTATGGAGCGAATCGGTTGATCGGAACTGAGCAGTTGAATATTTGTGTGCAGTACGCGTAAAGCTTCCAGAAAGTTTGAGTATTCATAATGGCTGTTGTTTTGAACAGGCTTAGACACACTATGAGGCATTTTAGCCGTCTCAGAACTACCGTGAGAAGATAAATTTGCTAATTTTGCTGTGGGAGTTTTTTCTGTCTCTGCAACAATGGGGTTCTGACAGTTGGAAAGTTGCCTTTCAAATGGAACAGTTGCTAACAGGGGTAGTTTTAGCTTCTCCTTGAAGGCATCGATGGTGTGGTATGTATTGTCGAGCTTTTCGGTGAGTAATGCGCTACTAATGCCTAAGAGTGTACTAGCAACGAATCCCAAAATCAAACTACGTTCAATATTTGGAGAAACAGGAGCTTCAGGCTGATTTGGTGCTTGAACTAACTGCCAGGGAATTTGTGTCTGGGCTGCTTCTATTTGCAGAGTTTCACGGGTAGCAAGAAAACGATTGAGACTCTCAGTACCCACCTGTAAATTCCGCTGTATTTCGGTATATTGCCGAACCAAAACTGGCAATTCTTCAAATTTATGGCGAAGTCTGTTTTCATATTGGGCAAGCAATTGACTCTGAGATTCTAGAGTCTGAATTTCATTCGCCACTTGAGTCAGTTTAATAGTCCAAACTCGTTGTGCTTCGTTGCGTAGCAATGGCAACAGCTTTTGCCGCTTCTCCAGCAAACTCTGGATGGGTAAGGTATCTTCTTGGAAACGCGTTAATTCGTAAGCTGTCTGAGTTTCCAATTGGCGCAATTGGGTGACTAACTGCTGATACACAGGTGCATCCTGGAATGCTGTTTGCGCTCCTTGTTTTCCCTGTATGCTGGTGAAATAGGAGTGAGATCTTGTCAACTGCTGATTAATCGCTAGTCGTTGATCAGCCAGAAGCTTGACTTGATCGGCAATTTGCTTTGACTGAGCCTCTGGGTCAGTAAAAACGTACTTTTGTCGGAATAGTTGCAGTTGTTGCTGCATGCGGTCAACCCGACTCTGTAAAAACGGCAGTTGTTTTTCGACAAATTGAATTCCTTGACGGAGATTAGTTTGCCGATCTTTTAAACTGTACTTTAAATAAGCCTGAGAAATTACATCTAATACGACTTTAATCTTAACCGGATCGTTACTTTGATAACGAACTTCGATAATTTTTGTCTCACCTAAGCGAGTAATCGTTAGAGAAGTTACCAGAGATTCATAGTTAATTTCTGGATAGGAAAGTTGTAACTGCTGAATAATGCTCCTCATCAGTTGAGGACTCTTGAGAACCTGAATCTGAGTTTCATAATCCAGACTAGACTTGTTGAAGTTGCCATCCATTGTAGAGGTGAGTTTCGGCAACTTACTGTCATTGCTATTGACAGGTTCCGCTAAAATCCGGAATTTGGCTTCATATACTGGTTTTTGGTTTAGCGTTACACCTACGACAGCAGCCATAACGGCAATGGTTACCCCCGCAATGACTAGCGCTCGTCGCTTAGCAATACTTAATACTTGACGCAAATTCCAATCATCCTCGTGCCCTTCAAGCCTCGGTAAAAATTGAGGCTGAAGCGATGGAGTGAGATAGATCCTATTCCCGTTATTACTATTTCCGTTTTCAGATGAGGTTTTTAATGAAGTTTTATCCATCATATATTCATACTGGGTAATAATCCAGGCTGGATTTGGATAACAGGTTGAAGCCAGTAGGTTTCTACTAGAACATGAATCCAGGGGGTAAGCTTTGGCATTACACTATATATCCTCGCGCTTGGCGGCTAGAGCGGTAATTTTATGGACAATATTAACCTCAGTAATAGTTCATAGACTTCAGTAAATCTACGTATTTCAAAATAGATTTAAAAGATTTTCCGCAATTATGAAGTTTTAACTATCAAGCTTCATTTGCCTGAAACCTAGGCACAACAAGCCTAAAGCACACTTTAAGAGTATAAGGAAAATTTTTTCTCTGACTCTAAAAGTTCCTGATATAGGAATCCTAAATCATTTGTGAAAAATCTTAAGTAGTGTAGGGTGGGCACTGCCCACCAAAACCCAGACATGGTGGGCAGTGCCCACCCTACGTGTGTTTCAAAAATCTGCGGAGGATTCCTATATTTACTCTTGCGGTGTTATTAATGAAAATTTTTTGGGCAAGATAATACCACCCATCGGTAGAAACGTTTCCAGAGGAGCAGATAATTCGTGAAATATACTGAAAGGCTGAAGGAATTAGTTCACAACAAATATAAAGATTTACAAATTGCCAATCATGAATTTTTAGGCATAGGGCAGTTCATTAAATTGTCTGTCATCACTCAGTTTTTTCCTCCAGACTACGCAGCGACAGGACAGCTTATTGAGGAACTCGCGAGACATTTAGCCCAGCTAGGAGTAGACGTTGAGGTATTTACAGGTCAACCTGGCTACGCCTTTGGGCTTAAGAGTGCTCCAGCAGTTGAACAGTTGGGTGGGGTGCGAATTCAGCGATCGCGCACGGCTCAACTTTGTCCCCAGAGGATTCGCGGCAAAGCTCTCAATGGTATTTTGTTCACGTTGCGTGCCGCCTTCTACGTGTTGAGCGCTGGTCGTCGTCGTAACGTATTGTTACTCACTACGGCTCCCCCATTTTTGCCAATTTTAGGATATTTGGCACATATCTTTTTTGGCATTAGTTATGTTTGCTTACTCTATGACCTTTATCCAGATGTTGCCATCGCCTTAGGGGTCATCCCAAAAAACCAATGGCTAGCGCAATTTTGGCGGGTTATCAATAGACAGGTTTTGCTCAAAGCCAAGGAAATTGTGGTTCTTAGTCCAGCTATGAAGCAACAGGTGGCGGCGAATTGTCCGGAGGTCACCGATAAGATTTCCGTGATCCACAGTTGGGCAGATCCTGAATGGATTGTGCCCATTGCCAAAGAAGATAATTGGTTTGCTCAACAGTACAATGTTGTAAATAAGTTTACAGTCTTGTACTCAGGCAACATGGGTCGATGTCATGATATACACACTATATTGAATGCCGCTAAGTACTTGCAAGACGAGCCAGTCGAGTTTGTGTTCATTGGCGGCGGTGCTAAACGTGAAGAGCTTATTGAGGAGGTGAATCGATTAAGACTCAGAAATTTCCTATTTCTTCCGTATCAAGAAAGACTTGTGCTGCCCTATTCCCTGACAGCCTGTGATTTATCCCTGGTGAGTGTAGATGCTGGGATGGAAAGTCTAGTTGCTCCCAGCAAACTTTATCCCGCTTTAGCAACTGGAAGACCAGTGGCTGTTATTTGTCCACAGCATTCATACCTCAGACCGCTGATTGCAGATGCCAACTGTGGTGAAACGTTTGACAATGCCGATAGTTACGAGTTAGCGTCCTTTATTCGCCTGCTGAGTTGCGATCGCCTCTTAGCACAGCGGATGGGTAGGGCTGCTCGTCAGTATTTGCAGTCATTTTTCACACCTCAGATGATTTCCCAGCAATACTTTGAAGTGTTGCTGCGAGCTATCTTGTAGGTGCGTTAAACTACAATTTGCTACGAATATTCACCATTTCAATAGCGGGCGATCGCATTTAATACCGAGAAAATAGATAAAGGTTTTGAGTAATGCGATTTGGCAATGCACGCAAAGTTATCCCCGGAGGGTGCACCCTACCCAATTCTTGTGTTTGCAGCGATGCTACCTTGGCAGTTTTTTTGCCAATGCCCTATATAATGTAGAGCTTGAATGGAATATATTGAAGATAGTTAGTAAGCAGGAGGAAGAAATGAGCATCCAGACAGCAGACGTAACTAAGGCATTCATTACGAAACTGCAAGCTCTACCATCAGAGCAGCAGCAACAGGTGCTAGATTTTGTTGAATTCCTAACACAAAAGTATAGCAATGAGCAGCCAGTGCAAAAACGCGTACTGGGTCTGAACAGAGGGGATATTTGGATCAGTGATGACTTTAATGACCCTTTACCAGATGAATTTTGGACAGGTGGACAGTGAGTGAAACTCCTATTAGATACTCACGTACTTATTTGGTCAGCAGGGACTCCAGAAAAGCTCTCTCAAAGGGTTAGGGACTTATTGATAGACACTAGCAACTCTATAGTATTGAGCATTGCTAGTATTTGGGAAATGCAGATCAAAATTCAACTTGGTAAGCTTAGGCTGAATTCTTCTCTCATCAACCTTATAGAGAGCCAACAACGAACGAACAATCTGCAACTCTTACCGATTGAGCTAGACCATATTTGGGCTTTAGCAAATCTATCTGACCATCATCGTGACCCATTTGATCGCCTGTTAATTGCTCAGTCAATTGTTGAGCAAATGCCTATTTTGAGTGTGGATTCTGCCCTTGATGCATATCAAATCCAGAGGTTGTGGTAACTGTTACCATCAACAAGTTTTAAATTCGCAAATGGTAATACCATTTTGGATTTTGCGAAAAGTTGTCAGGAGGTTTTCCCTTCGTAACAAACTTTTCAAGACAGATTTTAGATTGTGAAAGATTTTTTACATAAGCTATGAAGTGCTTTATCTGTCGCAATCATTGTTCAAATTGGTGTAAGCTGCTCGTTTTTGAGATTTTTCTTCAAAAAATACATCAAGTAGGACTGGACAATCTCAAATTTATCGAGTATCAAGGTAAATATGTGTTCCCGAATTCGCTAACAGCTTGCGACTTCATGTAAGTGTGGATGCTGGAATAAAGTACCTAGCAAGCTTTACCCTGCTTGAGCAACTGGATAACCAGTTTTGGAAAGACTTATGGTGCTACTGGGAGTTACTCCATTTCTTAGCTTGGTGCGACATCCCAATACGCCATAAGCGAATGAATTTCGCTTTTGGATTTTGATTGGAGATTCGAGCCTGTATATCGTATATCTATGGCCGCGATCTTTCCTTAGCTTTAGTTACGGTGCCATCTACAACTCTCGCCGACCTTCTGATATAGCAGTCCTATTTCAGTTGTGAAAATTCCAGAAATACAGGTAGGGTGGGCACTGCCCACCATATCCAGGTTTTGGTGGGCAGTGCCCACCCTACACAACTTAAAATTTTTCACAACTCCTGCACGGATTGCTATAATTCCTCATTTGTTAGTCCCACAATTTCCCAGCTAAGAACAGCAGGCGTAATACTGCGAAACCCTAGTTAGTGGTTAGTAGTACAGAAACATTAAACCAACAACCAACAACTAACAACCAACAACCAACAACCAACAACTAACAACTCTGATACTTTCATCCGATTCGATAGCTATTTGAGAGAATGAAAAAAGCATTGATTTGTGGAATATCAGGTCAAGATGGAGCTTATTTAGCGCAACTGCTCCTCAGTAAGGGCTACAGCGTCTGTGGTACTTCACGAGATGCCCAAATTTCGTCTTTCCAGAACTTAATGCGTTTGGGTATCCGAGAGCAGGTGAAGCTAGAGTCGATGGCTCTGACTGACTTTCGCAGTGTGTTGCAGATACTGACTAAGATTGATCCAGATGAGGTTTACAACTTAGCAGGGCAAAGTTCCGTAGGTCTATCTTTTGAGCAGCCTGTGGAAACCCTGGAAAGTATTGCAACAGGTACCCTAAATCTGTTGGAAGCGATTCGTTTTTTAGGTAAACCCATCAAACTTTACAACGCTGGTTCTAGTGAATGCTTTGGTGATACAGGTGGAGATCCTGCTGATGAAACGACTCCGTTTCGTCCCCGCAGCCCATACGGTGTAGCTAAGGCAACTGCGTTTTGGCAAGTGGCTAACTACCGGGAAGCTTATGGTTTATTTGCCTGCTCTGGTATATTGTTTAATCATGAGTCTCCTTTGCGACCAGAAAGGTTCGTTACGCAAAAAATTGTCTCTGCTGCCTGTCGGATTGCTGGAGGTAGTCAAGAAAAGCTGTTGTTAGGCAATATGTCAATCCAGCGTGACTGGGGATGGGCACCAGAATATGTTGAAGCAATGTATTTAATGCTGCAACAAGACGAGCCAGATGACTATGCGATCGCGACCGGTGCTTCTCATCGGCTAGAAGACTTCGTAGCAACGACTTTTGCTGAACTCAATTTAGATTGGCGAGAACATTTGATTGTTGATGAAAGTTTATTTCGACCCACTGACATTCAACTAGGGAAGGGAAATCCGACCAAAGCTGGTCAGAAGTTAGGGTGGCAAGCTTGCTATCAGATGGATGACGTTATCCGAATGATGATTCTGGCAAAGGCTCAACAGGGTTTGAATGTTCTCTTAGAGGCGGTGTAGAGATTGGACTGTTGTATTCAAAAAATATATCAATCAGGACTGGACAATCGCGAATTTATAGAGTATCAAAGTAAACAGGTCGTAACGTCTCTGTGCAGTGTATTTACCAAGAACAACAACAATATCCCAAAGTGAATAGTGAATGTCTGATACTGTCATCCGAGTTGAAAACTTAGGCAAGAAATACGTTATTGGTCATCAACAGCCAGAACGCTACACAGCACTGCGAGATGTCATTGCCAGTCGCGCTCAGGCTTTACTGAACCCATTCCGAAAACAAAAATCCAAAATCCAAAATTCTCAGGAGGAATTCTGGGCGCTGAAGGATGTGTCGTTTGAGATTAAGCAGGGCGATCGTGTTGGGATTATTGGGCGGAATGGGGCGGGGAAGTCTACACTACTGAAGATTTTGAGTCGAATTACAGAACCAACTAAGGGAAGCATTCGGATTCAGGGACGGGTTGCCAGTTTGTTGGAGGTAGGTACAGGGTTTCATCCGGAATTGACTGGGAGGGAGAATATCTATCTTAATGGTGCAATTCTGGGAATGCGCAGGGTGGAGATTAAGAAGAAGTTTGATGAGATGGTGGCGTTTGCAGAGGTTGAGAAGTTTTTAGATACGCCAGTCAAGCGGTATTCATCAGGGATGTATGTAAGGTTGGCGTTTGCGGTAGCGGCGCATTTGGAGCCTGAAATTTTGGTAGTGGATGAGGTGTTGGCGGTAGGGGATGCGCAGTTTCAGAAGAAATGTTTGGGGAAGATGGAGGAGGTAGGAAAAGAGGGAAGAACTGTTTTGTTTGTGAGTCACAACATGTCTACAGTTAGGCAGCTATGCACAAGAGCTTGTTTATTAGCTCATGGCTCTGTAGTTTATTATGGTTCTCCAAGTGGAGCAATATCTCAATATATGCAAGAGAGTGTATCAAAAGATTCTAACCGTGTTGGAGCATATAGACACATTAAAGGAGATGGTAGAGCAGAAATTCAAAAAATGACTTTAAATGATAGCTTAGATTCTGAGTGCTTAGTTTCTATTTTTGAACCCATAAAAATTGCTTTTGATTACATAATTAATGAAAACATAAGTTACCTCGAATTTTTCTTATTAATATATTCATTAGATGGAGAAGTTCAAGCAAGTTTATTTCAAAGAGATTCTGGTAAATTTACTATACCTTGCTTGAAAAAAGGCAGAGTTATTTTGACATTTCAAAACACCCTCATGCCTGGAAAATATATGCTTTCGGCAGGAATTTTGGATAATTCAAGACAATTCGTCGATTGGATAGAAAATGCAGAATTCTTTTATGTAGAGTCATCGTTTAACGATGGGAGGGTATATGATCATCGGTTGGGAAAGCTAACCCTACTAGGTGATTGGCAAAGCGAATCACTTAATATATGTGTTTAATCTTTGAACAATGAGTACTTATTTATCGTCTCTTCTATTCTCACTGCTAAGTCGATTACAAAATTTATCTACTCAATACATACAGCAGAGAATTCGTACAAGTTTAGCTAGTTGTGGGGAAGATGTTAGCTTTCAGATACCAATCTGTATTGAGGGAGCCGCTCAGGTTAAAATTGGACATCGAGTTTCCATAGCAGCTTTTGTCCATATATGGGGACAAGGAAGTGTAGAAATTGGTGATGATACTCTTATTGCAAGTCATGTTGCTATTACCTCCTTAACTCATGACACAGCTGCATCTCTATTTTCTCAGAGCCTGATTGCCAAACCGATCATCATCGGAAAAAATGTCTGGATTGGTTCGCATGCTACTATTCTACCAGGTGTTAAAATCGGGAATAGCGCAATTGTTGGTGCTGGTGCTGTCGTTACTAGAAATGTTGATGCAAATACAATTGTTGCTGGGGTTCCAGCCCGTCTACTCAGGAGTAGGTTAGCAAACAACATAAATAATTAATTACTAAATTTATGATATACACGATTAAAAAAATTCAACTTTTATACTTTCTTCTGCAAAGATTAATCAAGTTTGGAATTGTAGATTTAGTATATGGAATTTCTCATAGAAAAATTGCTTATGAAGCAATGATATGGCAAAATCTTATTCCCATTGAGTGCGATACGATAATTGATGTTGGCGCAAATACTGGTGATGTTAGTGCTGCTCTTGATTTCTTATTCCGTCCTAGTCTCATAATAGCTATTGAACCAAATCCAAGTGTTATTCCCCATTTATTGAATCGCTTTAAAGAGAAGAAAAACGTTGAAATTGTTGAGAAAGCTCTTAGTAGTACCACAGGGAAAACAAACTTCTACAAACATGAGTTTACACCAGCATCTTCTATTTATAAAATTGAAAATGATTATTTGAAAAAACTAGGTTTGAGTGAGGCAAATACTTCTACTGAAGTTGATTCAATCACCTTAGATGAAGTATTATTACAACAAAATATTAGCTCTATAGATTTACTTAAAATTGACTGCCAAGGTTCAGAGCTTGAAATCCTTAAAGGCAGCAAAAGAAGCCTGAATTTTATTAAGATTATTCATACCGAGGTTCTCTTCAAGCCAATGTATGAAAATGCTGCTGTTTTTTGGGATATCCATGAGTTTTTAATGAATAGAGGGTTTGAACTGAGACAACTACATTCATTTTCAGGTCTAGGCAAAGCCATACACTGGGCTGATGCGATTTACTTTAATACAGTTTACCAGAACACATAAGATAATGTCTGCAACTCAATGTCCGGTTTGTTCATCTTATTATATCAGGATTCATTCACACTATCGCCTCAAACAAAACGGTGATAGTGACTTACCAAGCGACTATCAATTACTTGTATGTTCTACGTGCGGACTTTGGTTTAAGGATAACCTTCTAACAGAAGAATCTCTTAGACATCATTATGAAAATATACAAGTTGAACTAAGTCATTGGAACTATTCTGAACGCTTACCTCACGAACAGAAAATAGATGATATTCTCTCGAAATTGCCAGAAGCTTCTAAGGTTTTAGATGTTGGCTGCTGGACAGGTCGTCTTCTTACCCCACATTATCCAAAGCTTAAAGTTCATGGTATTGAGTTAAATACCTCAGCGGCAGCAGTTGCTAGACAGAACGGACTATACATTTTGGGTTCTGACGTGACAGAAGATTTAGCTTCATTTGGTCCTTTTGACTGCATCACTATGGTTGATGTTTTTGAACATTTGCGAGAACCAATGAAAATCCTGAGTAACCTCATCTGTGCTCTTTCGCAAGGCGGCAGACTGCTGATTGTAACGGGAAGAACTGATTGCCTATCTATTAGGCTTGCTGGCTCTACTTATTGGTACTTTTCCTGTCCCGAACATCTTATCTTCCTCAACCATAAAGTTGCCAATTGGTTGGATAAAAACATGCCGAATGTAAGGGTTTGCTTCAAACCTATTCGTCATTTTAAGTTTAAATTGTCTAGATTTTTATTTGAATTTTTGTGGTTAATATGCTGGCGATTCCTGAGTCCTCACAGTCCATTCCCAAAACTTACTTTATATAAACTACATTGGTTTAAAAGATTTGAGCTATTGAAAGAACCTGTAGTGTGTGGAATGTGGAAAGACCATGCACTGTTTACAATAGAAAAGCTCTCTTGAAAGTTAGTGACAAAAATATTTGAAATTGAGGAAATTTGTTGATGAAAGAGAAATTAGATATTGATTTGCCAAATTTAAGTCAATATCGACAATCACTGGTCGAACAAGGTGCTATAGTTCCCTTGCCGATAGTACCATTGTCCAACAGAGGGCTTCTTGCAGAACTACCGCCTCCATTAAGTGGTAAAACTGGATGGCCTTGGACTGTAGAAACTAACCCACTTCCCACAGTCATGTCGAATGGATTACCTTGGCCCAAAATTTCTATTGTGACACCGACTTATAATCAAGGGCAGTTTATTGAAGAAACAATTCGCTCTGTATTGCTGCAAAACTACCCTAACCTTGAGTTCATCATTTTTGATGGAGGTTCAAATGATGAGACTCAACAAGTATTAGAAAAATATAGTCCTTGGCTAAGTTTTTGGCAAAGTAAAAAAGACCGAGGACAGGGACACGCTATCAATTTTGGTTTCAGCCTTGCCAGTGGCGAATATTTTGGTTGGATTAACAGCGATGATTTTTATATGCCTAAATGTTTCCAGAAAGTTGCTGAGCATTTTCTCAAGACTCGGTCAAGTTTCATTTATGGAGATGCAATTAATCTCTATGAAGCAACTCATCAGCTTAAATATTATACAGCTTTTCTTGTCCTAGATCGTTATTTACGCTTTGGTGGAATCATCGCTTCCCATGCTGCTTTTTGGAAAAGCACGATCCACAAACCTATCTGGGAGGAACTGAACTGCGCTGTTGATGCTGAGCTTTGGTTAAGACTATTGCCAGGTAGGTCTAAGAGTCACTTAAACTTTCCATTGGGGATTGCCAGAGTTCATCCAGAAACTAAAACAAGTAATAAGCGTTATCAAAAACTTTGGGAGGAGGATTACACTAATAAAATATGGAAAGCTTACAAGCCAGTTACTTTATGGAAAATCTTATGTTACGAGTTCAGGTGGGTACAAAATATTTACCATTGCTTTACAAAAAGCGTAGAACAAGAAAAAATAAACTTTTATTTAAAACGTAATGATTTTGAATGGATGATTATAGAGCATATAAGCGAGGTTGAGTGATTGATTGTACAATTTTATTCTAGTAAACCAGTTTTAGGCGCAATAATAAATAGATTTAAGCCATTCCAAAATGCTTTGAGAGCATTCATACTAAGAGGAATTGGCGTCAGAATTGACTCTCCCTGCATGATTGAATCAAGAGTAATAGCAAGCTTAGGCTTTAAAAAAGGTAGGAGAGGAAAAATAGAAATCAGTGCAAGAACACAACTATGTCATGGTGTAATTCTGGATTGTTGGGGAGGCTCAATCACCATTGATGAAAATGTTTTTGTAGGGCCTTATACAGTAATTTACGGGCATGGCGGTGTAAGGATTGGAAAAAGCTCTTTGATTGCTACTCACTGTCGAATTGTATCCTCAAATCATACAATTCCTGATAAAAATAGCTGCATTCGCTCAGAACCGGATATTCTCCTACCCGTCGCTATTGGAGAAGATGTATGGTTGGGTGCCGGTGTTACTATCTTGGGAGGTGTCACGGTTGGAGATGGTTGTGTCGTCGGTGCCGGTGCAGTTGTAACGAAGGATTTACCTCCTTACTCAGTAGCAGTAGGTGTTCCAGCCAAAGTAGTGAGAACTCGTTTATGAATCCACTAATTTCTGTGATTATTCCCACCCACAACCCCAATCAAATCAGTTTTGAAAAAACTCTTTGTGGTTTAAGGGAGCAGACTTTAGAACAGAATATTTGGGAACTTTCAGTAATAGATAATGCAACGGACGATCCAAAGTATATCCCTAGCTTTAATTTTTCCTGGCATTCGTCGTGTGCAAGAGTTATTCGAGAGGATCACTTGGGTTTAACGCGGGCACGTCTAGCAGGTATTCAAGCAAGCCAAGGAGATTATCTAGTTTTTGTTGATGATGATAATGTTCTTCATCCTAACTTCCTAAAAAATGTCAGTAGGATTTTTCAGGAATATCCCAATCTAGGAGCAATTGGTGGGAAGTCTCTACCAGAGTTTGAAGTTGAACCAGAACCTTGGATGAAAAATTTCTGGATTTGTCTGGCGCTAAGAGATTTAGGCGAAGAGATTCAAATTTACTCCTGGTGTGACGCATCCAACATAGAGAAGCAACACCCTTCGTTTGCTCCGATTGGTGCTGGGATGGTGCTACAGCGATCAGCAGCACAGCTTTATGTAAATAGCGTACTAGAAGACCCTGTCAGGCTAGCTCTAGACCGAACAGGTCGGAGTTTGCAATCAGGCGGTGATTGTGACATTAATTTAACGCTCTTAGATGCAGGTTGGGGAGTTGGCTATTTCCCTCAACTCCAGCTAACGCACCTAATTGCTGCAAATCGCCTGACAAAAGATTACCTTGCTCGACTGAACTTTGCGTCATCTCATTCCTGGATTCAGGTTCTGGATGCTCATGGTATTCGACCTTGGAAGAAAATTCCTCGTTGGAGTGTTTTACCTAGGAAGATTAAAGCGTTTTTTAATTATCAACCTTGGAAAAGCTCTGTAGCCTATGTGAACTGGCAGGGTGCTTGTGGATTGTTTGAAGGTTTGGGAACGCTGCCTAAAGCCAAAAAGTTAAAATTGGAGAAAGATAAATGTCTCAACTGAAACTTCAACAAAGACTTCGTAGCCTGCCAGAAGATGCCAAAATTATGGATGCTGGAGGTTGGTTTAAACCTTTCCCCAGAGCAACTCATGTGGTTGATATTATGCCGTGGGAAACTCGAGGAGCTAGGCTACAGCTTGAGCCTTTAGAAAAGGAAAGATTTACCAAAGAAACTTGGTTTCAACTTGACTTTCTTGCTCCTGAACTTAAAATTCCTTTTGATGATAAGTACTTTGACTTTTCTATCTGCTCCCAAACCCTAGAAGATTTGAGTGAGCCAATATATTTGATACATGAATTAATTCGAGTAAGCCGTGCAGGTTATATTGAAGTACCTTCTAGATTGCATGAGCAAACTATTGGAGTGAAAGATGCGTTTTCTGATAGGCTTGGACATCCTCATCATCATTACATTATTGATAATGAGGAAGGTACTCTTGTCTTTTGCAGCAAAGAAGATTCTCTCTCTAGTAGTAAATACTCTTATGCTATTCCCTTTCAATTATATCGAAAGGTAACTACAGCTAATTCAGAACTAGCTGTGACAAATCTTTTTTGGCAAGATAAGTTTGAGGTTAGATTTGAGTCTGGTTATTTAGTAGAGCGCAAGGCGAGAGAATTTAAGGAATCTCTATCTATAAGTTGGCAATATCTGCTATACGATAAAGCTTTTAGAATTGGTAGAAGAGTTAAAAACTTATTCCTGACACCTCAAGTTTCAACTGAAGAATGGTGGAAAAAGGTTGTTAGAATGAGTCAGCCATATAGTGAAATCAAACTGACGTAAATACTATTCTTTATTTTCCTATGAAACTTGAATTATTACAAGTAGCAAGAAAATTGCATTTTGGAGTTGCATTGTATCATTTATACTACATGCCCAAAGGCTTCTTGGAAAAATGTCGTCTCAAGGGACTAATGAACATAGCTGTTAACTTCCAGGCGCAACTACAAATGGAAAAGGCAGCATATCGCCTAGAACCCTTACACAAAGATATTTCAGTTAATCCATTAGAAATTCACTTTCTAACAGGTAAAAAGTTCTGGTATCAGACCTGTTTTTGTGCCTACTCTATCGCTCAGCATACAAACATTCCCCTGCATCCAGTCATTTATGACGATGGTTCTCTAAAAAAGAAGTACCAAGATGAAATTCAGCGGATTTTTCCAAATGCTAAGATAATCCTTCAACAAGAAATTGAGGAACGGCTAGATGAATGCTTACCGCCAAAAAAGTTTCCCTATCTGAGGGAACGACGTGCAAATTATGCCAATATAAGGAAACTGACTGATATTCATGCTGGTTCCCAAGGCTGGAAACTAGTGCTTGACTCCGATATGTTGTTTTTCAGAACTCCAGAGTTTCTTCTGAACTGGCTGAAATCGCAAGAGCAACCTTGCCACATGGTGGATGTGGAAACCTCCTATGGCTACTCTAAAAAATTGATGGCAAGTCTTGCACAAGCTGAGATTCCTGAACGCTTGAACGTTGGGATTTGTGGATTGAAAAGTGATAATATTGATTGGGAGCAGCTAGAACATTGGTGCAAAACTCTAATTGATCAGCAAGGCACTAACTATTATCAGGAACAGGCACTAATTGCCATGCTAATGGCAGGCAAATCCTGTGCAATAACTCCAGAACTGGATTACATTGTCATGCCTCTTCAAGAAGAAGTTATCAATCCCAGAGCAGTTTTGCATCATTATGTAGCAGACTCTAAGCCCTGGTATTTCCACTATGGTTGGAAGCACGTTTTTAGGAAAAATTCCTAATTTAAGTATGTACAATGAAGAACTTAGTATCTATTCTTATTCCTTGCTACAATGCTGTTCCTTGGCTAGCTGAAACGATAGAGTCTGCGTTGGCACAAACTTGGTCACATAAAGAGATTATCGTCGTTGACGATGGTTCAACAGATGAAAGTTTAGCGATCGCAAAAAAATTTGAACCACAAGGAATTAAGCTTATTAGTCAACCCAATCGAGGAGCCAGTGCTGCAAGGAACCGAGCATTCCAAGAATGTTTTGGAGACTTCATTCAGTACTTAGATGCTGATGATTTGCTAGCACCTAACAAAATAGAGCATCAAATTCAGCTTTTAGGAATTTGTCACTCCAGTTATGTAGTGGCGGGAGAATGGGCTAGGTTTTACAAAACTCCTACGGAATCTGTGTTTACTCCTCAGCCTTTATGGGCAGATATGTCAGCGGTTGACTGGTTAGTCTACGCTTGGGAAGGACATTGGATGATGCATCCTGCTGCGTGGTTAGTTCCACGCCAAATTGCTGAGCGGGCAGGTTTTTGGAATGAGAGTTTGTCTTTGAATGACGATGGTGAATACTTTTGTCGAGTTATCCTTGCCAGTCAGGGAGTGAAGTTTTGCTGGGGAGCCAAGAGTTACTACAGATCCGGTAACTTGAAGAGCCTCAGTAGCTTAAAGTCTCGTTCAGCTTGGGAGTCATTGTTTTTTTCTCTGGAACTCAGCACAAATAATCTGCTAGCTACAGAAGATAGTCCTAAAACTCGTCATGCCTGCGCTACAGCCTTTCAACGCTTTATCTATGAAGTCTATCCAAATGTACCAGATATCCTACAAGAAGCAAAAACAAAAGTTCAACAGTTTGGTGGTTCTAACCTAAAAAGTTCTGGCGGATCTAAGTTTCAACTCTTGTCTTCTTTATTTAGCTGGAAAATTGCTAAACAAATCCAACAAATTAGCTACCAATTCTGGCAATAAGGTAGTTCTCTTTTAGGAAAATCTCTAGCATTGCTGTCGATAGTTCAAAATCTCAAAATCTTACGCACTGGAGAAGTTTCAATCCATGTTTATGAATGATTCATTGATGAGAAGAGTAGATGATTATAAGAATACTGCCGAACACAATGACAAATTACATGCAGAATTCTCTCAGCTTACACAAAGTATACCTTTTTTAGCTCAGCATCGAAAGCATATAGAAACCTATAATCTAGGTTTTGGAGATTCAGCATTTCACTACATGTGGTATTTGCTTGTTCAGCATCTCACAAAATACTTTCCTCAACCTAGTCTGCTAGAAATTGGTGTTTTCAAGGGTCAGGTAATTTCTCTTTGGTCATTGATAGCTGCACAACTAGCTTTAGAAATATCTGTAACTGGTATTTCTCCGCTTAAGGGCAATCCTCAACCAAAATCCCTGTGGTTATATAGGTTGAAGGCTTTTACAAATCCAAAATTTTATCAGGATTCGAGGTCAGGTAACTTTTATGCTGATGAAGATTATTACTCCATAATCTCTAATTTATTTACTACTTTTAAACTCAACTTATCAGATATTCGTATTATTAAAGGTTACTCTAATAGCTTGCCTGTCATTAATTCTATTAAAAATGAAAAATTTTGTCTAATTTATATTGATGGAGATCATTCTTATAAAGGTGTAGTCGAAGATCTGAAAAACTACAGTAATTTACTAGAAAATAATGGATTATTAGTTATGGATGATGCTTCATACTACCTTCCAGGAAGAACCTTTTGGAAGGGACACAAAACAGTATCACGTGCTTGCGAAATAATTCCAAAACTAGGATTAATTAATATTTTGAATATTGGACATAATCGGATATACAAAAAGTTAAATTTTTAGAAGGTAATATAGATGGCTGTTTGTCGTATTTATCTCTGTACATATCGCCGACACAACTTACTTCCACGGGCTTTCAAGAGTCTTTTGGCACAAACATTTACAGATTGGGTATGTGAACTACACAATGATGATCCAGAAGATACTTTCCCTAAAAAATTAGTAGAAGAAATCGCAGATACAAGAATATCCATGTGCGAGCATAAACACAATTTAGGTCCTACTCGCACCTTTAATTTAATTTTTCAAGAAGTTTCCGAGCAGTTTGTTAGTCTTTTAGAGGATGACAATTGGTGGGAGCCAAGCTTTTTAGCAAAAATGATCGGAGTTATGGAACAATTTCCAACTATCCATGTTGCTTGGGCGAATATGCACTTCTGGCAAGAAGAACCGAATGGAAACTGGACAGACACAGGCAGAAATATTTGGAATCGTTCTGAAACTGATCCACCAGAGCTTTTTGATTGGGGACATCCACGGCAAATCTTTGGTGCTTTGCATTCTAACGGTGCAATGTTAGTGCGAGCACAATTTATCAAACACTATGTGATTCCCGAAGAAACTCCCTTTACAGCAGCAGAGTCTTTTAGAGAGCGTACTTATGTTTTTCCTATATTGTTTGTGCCCCAAGTCTATGCCAATTTTGCCATAACTCGCAACACCTCTCGGTCAGACAGTCGTGCTTCTTGGGGACAAATGCAAACACTTTTAGCAGCAAGCTTTTTCAAACATGTTCCTGTGAAAGAAAAAACGCTGCATCAGATTTGGCACGAAGCACGCTCCCAAGTTCCAAAATCGACAGGAACACTATTTTTTGTAGCATTAATTTTTCCTGAATGTCGTCAATTAATCAAACATGCAACTATTATTGATTGGGTATTTTTTATCGGCTTTTGTATCAAACGTCCCGTAACTGCTTTTCAAATATTTCAGTCTGTTGCTTTTAACCCAAAACTTTGGGACTTTCTAGACCAGCAAACAGCTCGTGTTACAGAGCAAGCCCAGCAACGCGGCTTTCGTGGCATTTAGAGAGCTTTCTAATTACCCAGCATTATTGAACTTAGTGTGTTTGAACTTTGGCAAAAATTTTGATCCTGATTATTGGACATTTGTGTAATGCTCCTCGTCCCCAGAAAGAAGCAGAAACTTTAGCCAATGCTGGTCACGAGGTCACAGTGCGTGGCTTTTGGTTCCACCCAGAACTGGTCAAGCGCGATCGCCTGCTTATGGCTAACAAAAAGTGGAAGTTTGAACCTATCCTCGACTTTCAACCTAATCACCGATTTAGGAGTTTGGGTATCCGACTACAATCACGCTTAGCCAAAGAAGGGTTTCGACACTTTGGCTTCTTCTCACCAGAACTTCTCGGCTATGGTGTACAGATGATGCTAAAAGCAGCTCGTCAAGCTCGTGCTGATTTGACCATTGTTCATTCAGAGGCAGGGCTTTGGGTAGGTAATCAACTTCTCAACGAAGGCTTTAGGGTTGGTGTGGATTTTGAAGATTGGTTTTCGGAAGACCTTTTGCCGAAAGACCGTGTTACCCGACCAATAAAACATTTGAAAGCACTAGAGAGTCGTCTTGCTCGTAACTGCACCTACTGCCTGACAACTTCCCATGCTTTAGCTGAAGCTTTAGCTAACGCTTATCAAGCACCTAAACCAATAGTCATTTACAATACCTTTCCTTGGGCTGAGCGATTGCAAATCGACCACCAAAAACGCGATCAGCAGAATCCTAGCTTACCTTCCATTCATTGGTTTTCCCAAACCATAGGACCAGGACGAGGATTAGAAACTCTCTTCCAAGCTTTGCCAAAACTAAGAACACCAGTAGAAATTCACCTACGGGGTAACTACCCTGAAATTTATCGCCTATATTTTGAGCCATTAGTTCCTACTGAATGGCGGCATCGTTTGTTTATCCATCCCACTGTCCCTAATGCTGAGTTGGTCTCTCGTATTGCAGAGCATGATATTGGTTTAGCAGTAGAATGCACAGATATACCTAGCCGAAATCTCACGGTAACTAATAAACTCTTTCAGTACCTGCAAGCCGGCCTAGCAGTAGTTGCTAGTGACACAGCTGGTCAGCAAGAGATCTTCTCCCAGCAGCGAGAGATCGGTCGATTGATTAAGAGCAATAATTCTTCAGTTCTAGCTCAAGCTCTCAACGAATTACTAGAGTCATCTTATGAATTAAAGACTGCTAAAGATGCCGCTTTACGAGCAGCTAGAGAACAGTTTTGTTGGGAAATTGAGTCTCAAAAACTTGTGCAAGTAGCTGAGGCTGCACTCAATTAAAGCAATAAATAATTTTCAATATAAAGTTAAAAATTATGAAATCAAAGTCTGGTGTCACTCTACAAATCAATCTAGCCCCTAGCGACTGGCTTCACGCCAGATACATCTTGCCCCATCAGCTACGACAATTTGCTCAACAAGTAGATGAAATCCTACTAACATTAGATTTACATTGTAGTTCCGGTCGCTTTTCTGAAGGCTGGCAAGAAAGGCTACCAAAAATTAAACTTTTGATTAACGAGTGCTGTGACAAATATCCTCATGCCCACTTAAAAGAAGTTGACTACACGCCGGAAGTTGTAGCTGGCGTAAGTGCTATGTTCTTTGGTGGAAACCTCATTCCACCTAAAGATTTTCGAGGAGGACCCTTTTATTCCTATTTTTTTGGTTTATATTCCGCTAAGCACAATTATATATTTCATCTTGATTCAGATTTACTGTTTGGGGGTGGAAGTCCTACTTGGATTGCTGAAGCTATCGATTTATTAACTCAACGACCTGATATTTTAGTGTGTAGTCCACTTCCTGGTCCACCAACGAGTGATGGGCATTTGCGATCACAAGTTGCAGAACTCGAGCTTCATGACTCTCCAGCTTTTCGCTTTTCTTCTTTAAGCTCCCGCTTGTTTCTATTAGATCGAATTCGTTTTAGATCTCTAGTTCAAAAGCTTTCTCTAAAATATGCGCCTATACGGGGTATTATCAAAGCTTTAATAGAGGGTAATTATCCTTACCCTTTGCCAGAAGAAATTTTTACTGAAGCAATGCTAAATCACTCTTTACATCGAGTAGAATTTTTAGGTGAAAAACCTGGAATGTGGTCACTTCATCCTCCCTATCGTTCCAAGAATTTTTATGATAGTCTTCCTGAACTGATTCAACGAGTTGAGTTAGGAAATATCCCAGAAGATCAGCGAGGAGTTCATGACGTTAATGACAGCTTAGTAGATTGGAGTAGTGCTAGGGAAGAACTAAGACAAAATCGTTGGTGGAAGCGATTCTTAAAGCAATTGCACCAGAAATTTTTGCTTCATAGTTCAAAATTTTATGCTTAACTCAGTCCGAGTAGGCTGCATTTTTTTCAATGGTCAATAAATTCAAAACTATTTAGCTAATTTCGGCTATTACTGCTACCTCTTCAATCATCAAGGTAACATTTACACACCTTCTCAGTTTCCTATTCACACAAACGGACTATTTTTATCACAAAATGAATAAATCTAAAATTATAAATATTTATAATAAAAGTAATCTAATAGAAAACTTTAAACAAATTATTACCATTAAGAGTTTTCATATGATAAGTACTTATAAATCAGTTGATATAACTCCAAACTATTCAGTAGTTATGACTGCATGCATTGATCCTAGGAATGGGTCAACAGGTGAGATTGTCAACCGTTCAAATCCCAAAATTCGCTTAAAAGATTATGAAGATGGTCTTAAGTTTTGGCTAGGAATTAAGGAACCACGAATCACAAAAATAATTTTTATAGATAACTCAGGATATACACTAGACAGCTTACAAGAAATTTATAAAAAAAATAATGTTTGGGAGAAAGAATGTGAATTTATCTCGCTTAATTGCAATGAAATCCCACCTGGCTTACACTATGGGTTTGCTGAATTTAAGCTTTTACACTTAGGACTGCAAAAAAGTCTACTCCTTGAAGGAAGTGACTATCTAATCAAGGTAACAGGAAGATATCAATTTCCAACTATATCACAACTTCTGAATTGTCTGCCACAAAGGTATAAAGTTGCAGCAGATACACGAAATGTTTCTTTATTTGTTCCTTACCCACGCCGAAACGTAATGGTCGGGTTGATTATCTTTACAGTCGAATTCTATTGTAAATATATACAGGAAGTTTATCAGGAGATGCAGTCAACACCAAGAAAATCTTTCGTAGAGGATATCCTCTACGATAAGCTGATGCCTATGCGTGATGATCCAGAAGTTATCCTCCGTTGGCCATGTAATTGTGAGCCTCAAGGTATTGGTGGTAATGGTGATTCTTACACTTCTTTTAGGAAAAAATTCCTTGCAGTCTCTCGGTCTGTGGGAAGAGTCATGTTCCCCTACTGGTGGTTTTAATGATGAATGTAATTAGAAGAGTAGCTAATAAATTGAGTCAAGTTCCTGGTCTACACACACCTGTTCTTTGGACTGAAGAAACTTTGCGTCATACCTTGTTTAAAATCAATCAGACTAACCACGATCTATGGTACATAGAATTTAAGAGTTGTCAAACAGCAGAGGACTATTATGAGTACTCTAATAAATATATTGGAATGCATCAGATTAAGAGTGAAATCTTAAATTTTATCGATTTTTTGCAACCTTGTTGCACACAAAATATTTGTGAAATTGGAACTGCTGATGGAGGTACAAATTTTCTTCTTTTTCACGCTCTACAGAGTGTGAAATTAATGGCAGGTGTTGATTTGTTCGTCAGAAATCAGTTTCAACTCAAGTATTTCGCCAAACCTACTCAAAGCTTATTTTTTATTAATGGATCTTCCTACGATCCATGTACTGTCCAGCAGGTTTCACAAATTTTGGGTGATTCTAAGCTCGATCTCTTATTCATTGATGGCGACCATAACTATGACGGTGTGAAAAGAGATTTCCTGATGTATCGGCATCTGGTCAAGGAAAGTGGCATTATTGCCTTTCATGATATTATTCCAGACTACAAAACTCGTTATGGGAAGAATACTTTTCGATGGGCAGGTGGAGTACCAATATTTTGGAAGGAATTGAAACAGATGTATCAAAGCTTTGAGTTCATTGAAGATCCAGAGCAGGACAGTTATGGTATTGGTGCCATCTACTATTCAGAAGCCATCCATTTGCCAACTAGCTGGTAATTTTTTCCATAGATATAACCAGGAGGAGCCTATTTTGGTTCATCGTGTTCTAATTGTCAGTCCTCACTTTCCACCCATTAACGCTGCTGATCACCAACGGGTGCGAATGTCTTTGCCCTACTTTGAGGAGTTTGGCTGGGAACCTCATGTACTTGCTGTACGACCAGACTGTGTTGAAGCAGTCCAAGATCCTCTACTGACAAAAACAGTTCCCCCTCAGATCCCAGTCACTTATACAGGAGCATTACCCATCCAACAAACTCGGCGTATTGGCATGAGCAGCCTGGGACTGCGGTGTATGCCATATTTGCTGAGAACTGGCGATCGCCTCCTCCATCAAAAAAAGTTTGATCTCATTTACTTCTCGACGACTGTGTTTATTGTCATGGCTCTAAGTCATAAATGGCACAAACGTTTCGGTGTTCCCTATGTCCTAGACTGCCAAGATCCTTGGCTGAGTGATTACTACAAACAGTCAGGAGCATCTTTGCCACCAGGCGGACGCTTAAAGTACGAATTTTCTCAATTACAGGCAAAACTGGTGGAACCTAAAGTACTGAGTAAAGTGAGTCATGTAATTAGTGTTTCACCTGCTTACCCGAAAACTCTACAACGGCGATACCAGCACCTAAGTCCAGAGCAATTTACAGTTCTGCCTTTTGGTGCGCCTGAAACGGACTTCGAGCAACTCCCCACCTTCAATATTCAGCAAAACATCTTTGACCGCAACGATGGTAAGCGCCACTGGGTTTACGTAGGTAGAGGTGGCAATGATATGGCATTGGCACTCCGAACTTTATTTCTAGGCATCCAGTCCGAGCGCCATCGTCACCCTGAACAATGGCGCTCAGTTCAGCTACACTTCGTCGGTACTAGCTATGCCCCAAAAGATCGTGCTGTCAAAACTGTAGAACCTATCGCTCAAGAACTAGGAGTTGCCGATTTAGTCACAGAGCATACCGATCGCATTCCCTACTTTGAAGCACTACAGGTGCTTATCGATAGTGATGCCATCTTACTAATTGGCTCCAATGACTCTGGGTATACTGCTTCCAAGCTCTACCCCTGCATTCTAGCTCGCAAACCTATTTTAGCAATTTTCCATCAAGAGAGTTCTGTTGTGGACATTCTACACCGCTGTCAAGCAGGTCGGGCCATCACTTTTGCACCAGAAAACCAGCCTAATGACCTACTAGCTGAGGTGACGATTCAACTGCAAAAGCTGCTGTCTTTGCCCAAAGGATATCAACCAGAAACAAACTGGACAGCCTTTCAACCCTACACAGCTCGAGAAATGACCCGTAAACAATGTGCCATATTTGATCAGTGTCTTACAAGTGTGAGTTAGAGTCAATCATTATGACCCAGTCTTTAGAACCCGTCCTTCAACAGTTACCCTTCCTACCTCCACTCTTACAAAACAATCAACCACAACTACTCAAAGCATTTTGGCTTGTTGCTCTAGGACTGTTTTTGTTTGAACTGTTCTCGACTGGAACCAGTTCTGAAACTAGCTCCCTAGTAACTAATCTTGGGGCTATCTTAATTACTGCTGCGGCTCTCCTACCCAGCTACCTATGGTGCTCAGGTCGAGCGCAGGGAATGCCAATTTTTCCATTTTTTGCCCTGACATTTATTTGGACTTATGCTTTGCCTTTGGTCAGTAACCATCCCAAGGTCATGACCTACTCAAGCGCCTGTCAGTTCTTCGCCAGTTGCACAGTAGCAGGTTTTTTGGGACTTGGAACTTTTGTCTGGTTCCAATTTGTCAAATCTACTCCTTTACCACCAAAATCCTATCGCGCCTTGAGTAGTCAGAAGGGTCAAGCGTTTTTTTTATGGGTTATGGTAGCTGGTGTTCTATTCAATATGTATTTTGTTGGAGGTTGGTTTTTCCTAGAAGGAGGCATATTTTCCATTGTTCGTGGTTCAATTTTAGGATTAACTGCTCTAGCTACCTTTGCTCTAGCCTATCAGTTAGGAACTCAAGAGCTATCCAAAGCGCAAGCTGGTTTGTTTTTATTTTTGCTGGTTGCCTACATGATAACGAATGCGGTTGAACTCATCATTATAGGGGCAGCGTCTATGTTTCTGGTAGCCACCATCGCCTTTATCATCGGTCGTCAAAAAATACCCATACTTACCATCCTGATTGTCTTAGTGTGTTTGTCAGTGCTGCACTACGGCGAAGGAGAGATGCGAGCCAAATACTGGTTTAGTCGGCAAACCACCTTCGTTCAACCTTGGGAGTACCCTGCTTGGTATACCGAATGGACTGGCTACTCTTTAAAATTTCTCGGCGAACAGAATAATTTACCAAAATCCAAAGAAAGAGCCTCATTGTTTCAGCGTTCCAGTGTTATTCACTTACTGCTTTTAGCCCAGGATAAAAGCCCTGACACTCTACCTTTCTTATATGGAAAAACCTACGCTATTCTACCGCAGCTACTAGTTCCTCGAATTTTTAACTCTAATAAAATCTGGAGCCATGAAGGCACTTATCTCTTGAATATTCACTACGGATTGCAAACCCGCCAAGACACTTTCAAAACAACCATTGGCTGGGGGTTACTAGCTGAATCCTATGCTAATTTTGGTTTGCTTGGCTGTGGCGGACTTGCCATTGTTCTAGGGGTAGCCTATGGTCAGTCTACACGTTGGAGCCTCAATACACCAATTCTTTCGGCTCGCTCTCTGTTTGCTGTACTGATGATGACCTTCGCCGTTCAAACTGAATGGACTGCTGGGGTGTATGTTGCAGCTCTGTTTCAGTCCAGCATGGTGCTTGGTGGCATTGTGGTGTTTCTGATGAGATCCTATTGGATGCCGATTTTCCCTGATTTCATCGATAGAACATGAAAAAACTGGCTATTATTACCTCCCATCCCATACAGTACTACGCGCCTTGGTTTCGACACCTGGCTAGTAGTGCAGATTTTGCTGTCAAGGTGTTTTATCTTTGGGATTTTGGTGTCACACAGCAGGTCGATGTGGGCTTCCAACAATCTTTGCAGTGGGATATTCCGCTACTTACCGGGTACAATTACGAGTTTGTGTCCAACATCAGCGTTCATCCAGGCACTCATCACTTTTGGGGCTTACAAAATCCTTCTTTGCGATCGCAAATCAGAGCATATAGCCCTGACACAGTCCTGTTGATGAGTTATAACTATGCTAGCATCTATCGCTTTCTCTCTACTTGGAATACTCGCGAAGTCCCCCTATTATTTAGAGGAGATTCTCATCGGTTGTTACCACCTACTGGACTCAAAGCATGGGGGCGTCGGCAATTTATTTCTCTAATCTATCAGCGTTATGCCGCCTGTCTCTATGTTGGTAAAGCAAACTATGATTACTTTCGATATCATGGTGTTCCAGCCAATCATCTATTTTTCTCTCCCCATGCTGTGGATAACGATCGCTTCTTTGCTCAAGCCCAAATCGCAAGCCAGCAAGCAGTTACTTGGAAAAAGGAGTTAGGCATTTCTGACGACCATGCAGTGATTCTATTTGCTGGTAAGTTTGAAGCGAAAAAACGACCTCTAGATTTACTCCGAGCCTTTTTGCAGGCAAAACTTTCTCAAGTGTCGCTCTTATTTGTCGGAGCCGGATCCCTAGAACAAGACCTAAAATTGGAAGCCACGGGGCATAAAAATATCTACTTTGCTCCCTTCCAAAACCAAACTTTGATGCCACGGACTTATGCAGTTGCAGACCTAGTGGTGCTACCAAGTTATGGTATGTGGGAAACTTGGGGGCTGATTATCAACGAAGCTATGTGTCTAGGTCGCCCAGTTATTGCCAGTACCCATGTGGGATGTACTCAAGACCTGATTCATCCCTATGAAAATGGCCTGATTTTTCCTGCTGGTGATGTACCTGCTCTATCCCGTAGTCTACAGGAGGCATTCTCAGACAGACAACGCTTGCAGCAATGGGGAGAGAGGAGCCGCAACATCATATCTCAATATAGTTATATCCAAGCCACTCAAGGACTCAGCAAAGCCCTGTACCAAATCATCTGAAAATACCAACCTACAACAATGTCAAGCCATCCTGATTCATTGAAGTTTCATCTATGGGTTCCCAACCTGTTTGGGTTTAAGGGTGGTATCCAAGTTTATTCAGCTTTTTTCTTACAGGCTCTGCAAAATCTCTATCCTCAAGCTCAGTATGATGTTTTCCTCAAGCATGATGTGCAGGCTACATCTGACATTCCCTATTTACCTCAGACTCGGTTCCACTTTACCGGAGCAGCAGCATTAAAAATCCGCACACTCATCTTTTCTACTCAAATTATTAGCACAGGTCTTCAACAGCGTCCAGACCTCATAATCACAACTCACTTAAATTTCACCGTTGCAGCTTACTGGCTGAAACGTCTGACTGGCATTCCCTACTGGACAGTTGCCCACGGTATAGAAGCTTGGGATATTCAAAACGCTCTTCTGAAAAAGGCTCTACAACATGCAGATAGAATTCTAGCTGTCAGTCGATATACACGCGATCGCCTGCTCCAAGAACAAAACCTCGACCCCAACATATTCTCTATCTTACCTAACACATTCAATTTCAATCGCTTTCAACCTGCGCCGAAACCTACCTATTTGCTAGAAAAATATCACCTAAAACCAAAACAGCCAACTATTCTGACTGTTTCCCGACTAGCAGCAGTCGAGCGGTATAAAGGCTACGATCAAATTTTAAGAGCACTTCCTCAAATTCGTCAAGTCATTCCTGATGTTCACTACATCATTGTTGGCAAAGGAGATGATCGAGCCAGAATTGAGCAGTTGATTGCACGACTGGGGCTACAAGATTGTGTCACCTTAGCTGGGTTTGTCTGCGATCAGCAACTTTGTGATTATTACAATCTCTGTGATGTTTTTGCCATGCCTAGTAAAAGGGAAGGGTTTGGCATTGTGTATCTAGAAGCATTAGCGTGTGGCAAACCTGTTTTAGGAGGTCATCAGGATGGAACAATTGATGCTTTGTGCCAAGGTGAATTAGGCGCACTGGTTAATCCTGACAATCTCAGTGAAATCACGCATACAATAATTAAAATATTACATTATACTTATCCCAACTCATTGATATATCAACCTGAAGCTTTACGCCAAAAGGTCATTGATACCTTTGGGTTTGAGCGTTTTCAGCAAACTCTCGCTAGCCATTTGGATCAGCACTTAAGAGCAACTAAAAGGAGCTAAATTTAAAAATGTGCGGTATAGCGGGAATTCTTACAGTTAATCAGCATCAGGGTGCTTTGGAAACGATAGTTCGACGAATGCAGACCGCGCTGCGACACCGTGGTCCTGACGATTCTGGTATCTATCTTTCAACGACAGCACATGTAGCCCTTGCTCATACTCGGCTAGCAATCCTTGACCTCAGTCCCGCTGGACATCAGCCCATGTCCACTCCTGATGGGCGCTACTGGATTACGTTTAATGGTGAAATTTATAACTTTCAACAACTGCGAAGCCATCTGATTTCCCAAGGAGAGCAATTCTATTCCCAAACAGATACAGAAGTCATCCTCAAACTTTACCAAAGATTCGGTTCTGACTGTGTTGAGTCTTTGCGAGGCATGTTTGCTTTTGCTATTTGGGATGACCTGGAGAAGATTTGTTTTTTAGCTCGTGACCCTCTAGGAATTAAACCCTTATACTACTGGCAATCTGGCTCAACTTTAGTTTTTGCCTCAGAACTCAAAGCCATTCTTGCCTCTGGGTTACCTGCCATTAACCTCAGCATGGAGGGATTATATGCTTATCTAATTAGTGGTTCAGTGCCAGAACCATACACTCTCATTGAAGGTATTCACTGTCTAGCAGCTGGTCACTGGCTGTATTGGCAACGCGAAGGCGTCACAAAACAGCTTTATTGGGAAATCAACTTTACTCCAGCAACAATTTCACCATTAGAAGCTCAAGAAAAAGTTCGTACTGCTCTCGTTGACTCAATACAACATCATTTCGTAAGTGATGTCCCTGTAGGCATTTTTCTGAGTGGTGGTATCGACTCAACAGCAATTCTGGCACTAGCAACTCAGACCCAGAAAGAACAGTTGTGTACTTACTCTATAGCCTTTGAAGAAAAACAGTGGAATGAAGGGGAAATTGCCAAACAAGTGGCAACAGAGTTTGGCGCAAAACATACAGAATACAAACTAACAGCGTCATCTGCTAAACATCTGTTACCTAAATTCTTAGAAGCAATTGACCAACCTAGTATAGATGGATTTAATACTTTTTGTGTATCCCAAATTGCCCACGAAAATGGAACTAAAGTTGTGCTTTCTGGGCTAGGTGGAGATGAATTATTTGGTGGATATCACTCTTTTCAAAAAATTCCGCAGATGGTGACATATAGTAAGCAACTGCAAGCAATTCCTCTGGTGAACACTGGGGTAGGTATGGCATTAGCACATTGGGGAACATCACCAAAAATAAAACGCCTGGGTGATTTTCTTCAAAAAATTCCTAGTTCAGCAGCAGCTTATAGTAGTTTACGAGGAATTTTTTCTCACACAGAAGCTTGTGCAATTATCCGTCAATATCTTCCCGATCAACCTCCACCAAATGCCTTTATTCCAAATTTTCAAGGACAGAATCTCACCATAGAAGATCAAGTGAGCTTTTTAGAACTGAGTTGTTACATGCGTAATCAATTATTGCGAGACAGCGATGTCATGAGCATGTTTTGGGGACTAGAATTACGTGTCCCTTTGGTTGATCGCAATTTACTAGAAGCGGTTGCTTCTATTCCTAGTCATATCCGTCTAGCTCTTGGAAAGCAATTGTTAATTACATCGGTTCCTGAGTTACCTCAATGGGTTGTCAACCGTCCTAAACAAGGCTTTTCCTTTCCCTTTGATCAGTGGATAGCAGGTGAATGGCAAGACTATTTTAGTCCTTTGAAAACACCGAAAAATATATCTCTTAAACCTTGGTATCGACGCTGGAGTTTGGCTATTCTCAAATACTGGTGGGAGCATATTTCTGGATGAATTTATAGAAAATGAAAAAATTAATGAATAAATTAGACCACAGGGTTAAGAGTGCGATAAAGGGCAACTACGAATGAGTGATGGAGGTATTTATATATGAAAAAATTGGTCGAAAAAATTCATATTTGTCAGGTAGTGGCGAGTATTAATGAAAATGTTGGTGGTCCTGCTTACTCTGTTGCTAATTTAGCTCAAGCTTTATCACAGCAAGACATTGATTCTCATTTATTGACTCTTGATTACCATGAGCTTGGTAAGCAAACCTCTATTGGAGAAGTTACCCTGCATAGCTATCCTGCTCAAAAAATAGCAAAATATTTGCGTGGATTTCAGCCTCATGCTAGCCTTGCCTTGCAGAAATTAGCATCGACTAAGTTAAATTTAATTCATAATCACGGTTTGTGGATGTTTCCTAATCTTTATGCTCGCCAAGCGGCTCTTAAGAATCACCTACCACTGGTCATTTCTCCTAGAGGTATGTTAGAACCTTGGTCATTAAGAAACAGTTGGTTTAAAAAACTCCCTGCTTGGTGTCTCTATGAACACCGGAACTTGAAGAGTGCAACTGCTTTTCACGCTACTTCAGAGCAAGAAGCGCAGTCTATCCGCAAGCTTAATCTTCGTCAGCCTATTGCTATAATTCCTAATGGAGTTAACCTCCCCAATCTAGTAATTCAGAACAATCGAGAAGTTTTAGTCAAAGCTTTTCCTGAGCTAGCTGAGAAAAAATGGCTTTTGTTTTTATCTAGAATTCATCCTAAAAAAGGTCTAGATAATTTAATTTTTGTTTGGAAAAATATCTGCAAAAAATTTCCTGATTGGCATCTAGTTATTTCAGGACCTGACTTAATTGGCTATCAAGCTGAGTTAGAACTGATGACAGCAGAACTAGGACTTCAACAAAATGTGACATTTACTGGTATGATCTCAGGAAAACACAAAGCATCTGCCTTGAGCAATGCTGATTTATTCGTCTTACCGACCCACTCAGAAAACTTTGGCATTGTCATAGCAGAGTCTCTAGCTTATGAAGTTCCTGTCATCACGACCAAGGGAACACCTTGGCAAGATTTAGAACGCTTCAGATGTGGTTGGTGGATTGAGGATAACAAACAGGCTTTGACTGATGCTTTGGTTGAGGGAATGGAGATGTCAGGTGATGATCGCAAACTCATGGGTTTGAGAGGTCGCAATTTAGTAGAAACCAAATACGCTTGGGGGGCGATCGCTAAACACATGGCAGGTGTATATCAGTGGATTCTCGGAGGTGTATCGACACCAAGTTGTGTTAAATTTTGCTGATTTACCTGAGACAAGTTATGATTATTTCGATTGCCACAGGTCCCTGGTTCCCTGTACCTGGTCTACAGGGAGGCGCTATTCCGCGAGTATGGCAAGGTCTAGCAGAAGAATTCGCTGCTAGAGGTCATCTCGTGAGAATACTGAGCCGTTCCTATCCAGGACAACCTCAGACAGAAGTTATTCGAGGCGTTCAGTACATTCGACAGGGAGGATTTCCTCAAAGCCCTAATATTACCTTGGATTTACTCAAAGACCTACTTTACAGTTTGCTGACTTTTCCCAAATTACCTGGTGCTGATGTTCTGGTAATCAATGACTTTTGGTTACCTGTGTTTGCTAGCTTACGCTCAAAGGTTGGCAAAATTGTCATTAACGCAAATCGCTTTCCTAAAGGGCAATATCGACTGTACACAGGAACAGATTTCTTCGCAGCCGCATCCCATCCTATCCAGGAAGCGATCGCCCAGCAATATCCTGCTGCTATTTCTCGAATGCGGGTTATTCCCAATCCCATTGACACTCACATATTTTCGCCCTCACCTACAGCTAGGGTGATGAGAAAAGAGAAGGTCATTTTATATGTAGGTAGGCTTCACCCAGAAAAAGGAATTCACGTTCTGTTAGAGGCATTTGCTATTTTGTCACAACAGATTTCTCATGTGAAGTTACGTATCATTGGACCGATAAAAGGCTCTCAAGGAGGTGGCGGAGAAGATTATCTAAAAACACTAAAGCTCAAATCCACAGGATTGAATGTTGAGTTTTTAGGACCAATTTTTGATTTACATCAACTTGCTGATGCTTACCGCAATGCTGATTTATTCTGCTACCCTTCCTTAGCAGAAAAAGGAGAGTCTTTCGGAGTTGCACCGTTAGAAGCAATGGCGACAGGTTTGGTTCCAGTTGTCTCTGATTTAGCCTGTTTTAAAGATTTCATTAAAGAAGGCGAAACTGGATATTTTTTTAACCATCGTACACCTCAATCTGCTGAAAATTTAGCTTGTAGATTAGCTTCAGCAATTTATAACTGGAAGGTAACTTGTGAAATTAGTACAAAAGCTAGCCAAAAAGCACAGTATTATAGCTACAATAAAGTAGCTGAACTTTATATTCAAAATTTTGAAAACCTACTTAACAATTAGGAATAGATTCAATTCAAAGTAGAGTAAAGTGGGCAATACCTTCCGTACTGCAATATCATCTATTTTATTCTTTGCGTCCTTAGCGTCTTTGTGGTTCATTAAAAAAAATTAGTCTCATGCTCGAAAACATAACTCCTCTTATCCTCACATTTAATGAATCTCCAAACATCAAGCGCACACTGCAACGTCTCACTTGGGCAAAGAAAATAGTCATCATTGACAGCTTGAGTAATGATGAAACACTAAAAATACTCCGAGACTATCCTCAAATAGAATTGTTTCAAAGGAAATTTGACTCATTCGCGAATCAATGTAATTACGGATTATCTAAAATTGAATCTACATGGGTTTTATCTTTAGATGCAGACTATATCCTTAGTGAAGAATTGATTTTACAAATCACAAAACTCCAAGAATATCCTGAAGTTAATAGTTACATTATACCATTTAAATACTGCGTCTTCGGTAAACCTCTACGTGGTACTTTATTGCCACCACGTAAAGTTCTTTATAGACGGCAACAAGCCATTTACAAAGACGATGGTCATGCCCATAAAGTTATTGTGGAAGGAACTTCTAAGCTGCTTTCTTCCTATATTTACCACGACGATCGCAAGCCTCTCAGTCGTTGGTTATGGGCGCAAGACAACTACATGCTGATGGAAGTCAAAAAGCTACTCCATACTCCCAAAAAAGAACTTAGTCTAGGCGATCGCATCCGCAGAGAAAAAATCCTAGCCCCCTTCATTATCCTCTTCTATTGCCTCATCCTCAAAGGTGGTATTTTCGACGGTTGGCATGGCTGGTACTATGCTTTCCAACGCACCCTCGCAGAAATTCTACTATCTATCCGTTTATTTGAGTACGAAAAAATACATAAATAATACACTATTCTCTTCCTACCTCATCCTATGCGTCTAAGTCACTATACCGTTGGTAATTATACCCCAGGCGCTCCCTACTGGAAACAAATCTTGTGGTACTTCTTCGGATCATCCTTGATACACAGTCGTTGGCTTCCTCTGTCAGCCGTAAAGGTTTGTACACTTCGGTGGTTTGGAGCAAGAATCGGTGAAAAAGTCCGGATTAAGCCTGGAGTACGGGTCAAATTTCCCTGGCGGTTAACTGTTGGTGACTGTGTTTGGATTGGGGAAGATACCTGGATTGATAACCTCGCTCATGTCACCATAGAAAGTCATGTTTGCTTGTCTCAATCCGTCTATCTCTGTACTGGAAATCATGATTGGAATGATCCGAATTTTCAACTAATTCCAGCCCCCATTCACATTCAGGAGAGTAGTTGGATTGCAGCCAAGTCGGTAATTGGTCCTGGAGTTACTGTAGGTCGAGGCGCAGTGCTGACTTTAGGTGGAGTTGCTGGACAATCCTTAAAGCCTATGACAATCTATGCTGGTAATCCTGCTCAACCGATCAAGCAACGGAAGCTAGCTCACAATTGTGAGCTTATTCAACAGGTTCTCGACAACTTTGTTGAGGAGTCTAAAATCTAAACTGGTTTGGTGACTCTCACAGAAAATAACGTTGCTACATAAGCATCAATCTGCTTACCAATAATGAAAACGAGCCGATTGTTCGTACCCCAGAACAAGCCATTCAATGTTTTTTAAGGACAAAAATGGATGCGATCGCTTTAGGTTCTTACTACATTGACCGCAGCCGCTTGTAAGTCCGGTATATGGTAGCAAATTATCCTAGACATAGTCGATGGTGTGGGTTAAGATGAGCGAAACTGTCTACATTAATTTATGTGGCAAGACGAGATTGTAGAGGAAATCCACCGAATTCGTGAAGAGTATGCTAAGTCCTTCAACTATGACTTGGACGCAATATTTACAGATTTGCAGAACAAGCAGGCTCAAAGCGGGAGAGAAGTTGTTAGCTTGTCGCCAAAACGCCGTCTAACAACGCGTTGGGGCCGACCGACCAAAAGCGAGATCAGAGAAAATACTGCTTTAGATTAGCTAGCAACCTCATGACGGTAGGGGGTAGGGAGTAGGTGGTAGGTGGGGAACCCCATAAATAAATGATGTTGTTGGTCAATTTCTTCGAGTGGCACAGGAGTAATATCAAGTCCGGTTAATTGCTCATGATAAAAAGACCCCACCCCTAACCCAATACAGTTCAGTTAGTAGTGTTCACAGACTGAAGATCCCCCCAACCCCCCGAACCAAGGGGGGCTTATTCCCCCCTTGGTTCGGGGGGTTAGGGGGGATCAAAGCCTTAACTGAACGGTATTGACCCCTAACCCCTCCCCGCAAGCTGGGAGGGGTTCTCTCTTAATTGTGGGTAATCACACGGACTTGATATAAGTGATTACACTTAAAAAAAAGCCAGATTTACGAAAACTTTAATTTAACTCAAGCTTAATTTTATGTATTTTTGCGGAAGATATTTATCAGCAAAAATACGATTATTGAATTGGCTTGCACGAAATTATTCTACATACGTAAATTCTAGGTTTTCTCCAACGCGCACAGACAAGTTATCTCATGAAATGTCCCATTGAGAAGAAAACTATAATAGGACTCGGCTTAGCATCAGTGGTTGTAGGCAGCATCAACCTACTTTTACAGTTAAAGCAGGAGCATGTAGCTGGTCAAAAAGAAAATATTTTTGCCTTACTTGGGACTAGTTTGAATATTTTCCTGTTTTTCTTGATTTTCTTCACTATTGAGCGGGAAATACAACAGCACAAGATTGCAGAGGCAGCACTGCTTCATGCTAACAAAGAATTGGAAATCAAACTGCAACAGCGCACATCTCAATTAACTCAAGCACAAGGGCGATTGTTGAGTTTGCAAGCCGAGGTTGACAAAGCTTTAGAAACACAAAGAGAACTTAACCTCCTTAAATCCCAGATCATTAACACTATCTCACACGAGTACCGCACGCCTCTCACTGTTATCCTATCTTCTGCTGAACTACTGCAAAATTACGGTCATCGATGGACTGAACAGAAGAAACTATGTCATCTCAATCGCATTCAGACAAGTACTAAACATATGACCAACTTGGTTGATGACATGCTATTCCTTGGTAAAGGAGATTGTGACTGAATAATTCGTAATTCGTAATTCGTAATTAATAAATTCAGGGTACTTGCGAATTAATTTATTAATGAAAAAATAAAGTTTTGAGGAAGAATGCGTTATGGTTCGTAGTTGCGCTTAGGGCGCTAAAGCGCAACTACGAGCCTTTATTAGGAGAGGAACTTATGAAATGCTGTATTAAGAACAAGAAGTGGGATGAGGTTTAAACAACTTGATAAATAAAACTGAGACTTGCCCAATTATTCACATCTAATGTATAAGAATCAGTAGATGTCGTGTTTATCTCGGCTTTCACTGCACTGGCGTTATGTAAGTCTTGCAGAACAGCTTGTGCTACTTCTACGGGAGCGCTCAATGGCTGAATGCGATGTTGCGCTGCTGTGGGCTGTTTAGCTGCTGCTAAAGCAGTGAGGGTTTGGGTAAAGGGAGCAGTGCTGAAGATGAGTTGGGTTTCACTCAAGGAAGCTGGTTCTTGTACTACCCATTCAAAACCAGTAGTTGTTTGCGGTGCGGTGATGGTTTCTCCTGGAGCTATAGCTATATCTTTAAGCTGTGATTGAGTTTGTGAACTATTGGGTTGAGTACTCGTTTGCCAAGGGTACAGCGCGATCGCAGTCCTACTACTATTTAATCCCAGCAACATTAAATATACTGGGCGATCGCTCATATTTTCTACTCGGTACTGTATCCGACTACCTATATGTACCGTGGGAATTCCTTCCGGGGAACTATCTGGTAGTCTTTTTGACTCCTCCTGCTTAACTCGTACTGTTTCTCTTTGCATGAGTATCTGATATGGTAGAGTATCAATTAATTCTAAGGTTGCCCTAACCCTCAAGCGAGAAGAACCTTGATTTTCTGTGAGTCGCCATAGCTTTGCCGCCAGTAGCGCTTGCAGTTTCGACCCTAAACGCTGCACTGCCACTTTCACTGCTTCCCCCGCTTCTCCAGTAGCGTTGGGAATGAGCTCATTTCCTAAAGAAAATAAACCATAGCGACTGGGAGACACAACCTTTGAGGTCGTCGCTGGCAACTTGCCAAACACATAATCAGCTACTTGTTCTCCCGCCACTACCGATAATACATGGGAAAATGTGGCAAAGCCACTTGTGGCATCTACCCGCTCAATTCTTTCCAGTCCAGTGTCGAGAGCAACAATTAAATTAATATTCCGGGTGAAGACTCGCACTGCTTCCTGGACAAGTTGCCCGACTTGTAGGGAAGTTGTACCGTCAGGATTATAAATTTGGGCTTTTGCTGTCAACCCAGTACGCGATCGCAACACCAGTTGTGCCCTTGACCCCTCTAGTGTCACTAAAGTGAGTCGGGAATTCACTCCGTAGTATTCCAGTACTGGTAAAGGTAATCCAGCCAACCACAACAGGGCTATTTTCCCGTCCTCTTCAGTTCCTGTCACCACTCCCTCAGCGCCCCTTGTGAGGTCTGGGAGAAAAATATCCATGTTGTTCTCACCAGTAAATATTGCTGGCTGCTGTTTAGTACTACCTAGCTGCTGAACAGAACTTCCCACACGAGAGAGGCAGACTTGAATTGTCGTTGCTGGGGTAGCTTCCCACAGGAACTGCGTTAACCCATAGGTAAATAACCCCGCGCTGAAACCAGACAACAGCACTTCCCTTGCCAATTGCTGAGGGTCAGAGGTTGCTAAGAGAACAGTGCTGAGTGAATTGTTAGTTTTCAGTTGTTTTTGAAATTCCAATTCCGCTGTTGTAAGAACAGCTTCTTCTGACATTGGGCGGCTACGACTTCGTAATCCTGTGGGCAGAACATTGGTAGCAGCGTAATAGCTGGTATCCAATACTGCTGTTACATGGTCACTCCTCAGCGATCGCAACATCAGCAACAGTGTTTCTTCCAACAAGTAATTGACTATTTTCTTGTCTTGTGCACCATTATTCCCATCGAATGGAACCAAAGCATTTTGCACCGTTTCCTGGGATGTTTCCAATTTGACACGACTGCCATAACCGCTAAAATGGAAAAAAACCACATCACTTGGTCTAGCCACCTTAACGAGATGCTCCAAAAAAGCGTTCTCAATAAATTCCCTGGGAGCTTGTTCATTTAGCAAACAGAGAATGTCTGATGGTTGGAAACCAAAACGGTACATCAAAAGTTCCTTTTGCAGTTCCACATCTGTCACACAACCACTAAGGGCTGGACTTTGTGGATACTGATTAATGCCTACTAATAACGCAAACTTACGGGTACTGGGTTGTGCCAAAGCTTGGTAATAGTGATTTCCCAAGCTCAACCACTCAGTTTCAGTGACACCCAATGCCGTAAGTATGGAGCCAAACCGTTGCAAAAACGTCCGCCGCTTCATAATTAGCTATCAGCCATCAGTTCTCAGCTTAAATATCTGAGTTTAGTAGTGTATGTAAAGCAAAATTTTATACTTTTGCTATAGAATCTCGCTTAAGGATTTACTCGCACTTGCATTGCCCGTGCCAACTCTGCTGCTACCTCTGGACGAGTAAATTCAGGTGGGGGTAACTCACCTTGACGTAGTATTTCCCGCACTTTTGTTCCTGACAAGTGAATGCGCTCTTCTGAATTGCTAGGACTGGTTTTACTCGTTGCCATTTGCTTAGTACGCGTGCAATAGAAGGCGTGTTCAAACATCATCGGCACAATGCCCAATTCTTCTGGCTTAAACTCGTCAAATATGTACTGAGCATCGTAAGTGCCATAGTAGTTACCCACCCCAGCATGATCCCGTCCAACGATAAAGTGCGTACAGCCATAGTTCTTGCGGATGAGGGCATGGAAAATCGCCTCACGGGGACCAGCATAACGCATTGCTGAAGGATTAATTGCTAGAATCACTCTGTCATGGGGATAGTATTTCTCTAACAAAAGTTCATAGCAGCGCATCCGCACATCGGCAGGAATATCATCTTCTTTCGTCGCCCCTACTAATGGGTGTAGAAATAAACCATCCACAATTTCCAGGGCACACTTTTGAATATATTCATGGGCGCGGTGGATTGGGTTGCGAGTTTGGAAACCGACGATGGTTTTCCAGCCTTTTGCCTGAAACATTTGCCGGGACTCGGCGGGATCAATCTGGTAATTCGGGAACTGGGGATGAGTGTGGCGTTGCAATAACCACACATCACCTGCAAGATTTACTGAGCCTTGGCTATAGAGTACTTGCACCCCAGGATGCTTAGGATCATTTGTGCGGTAAACATTAATTGCTTCGTGGGTGTTGTCATAGGGATACTTTTGAGTAAGTTCCAAAACCCCTATGTACTCACCTGCTGGGTTATCCAGACGGATGAAACTATCTTCCTTCAAGGGGGCTGCTACTTCCTCTGCCACCGAAAGTGTAATTGGAACTGACCAAACAAGACCATTAGTCAACCGCATTTCTGTAATAACGCGATCGTAGTCCTCTTGGTTCATAAAACCTGTGAGTGGACTAAAACCGCCGATGGCAATCATTTCCAAATCTGAAACCGCCCGTTCATCGAGTTGCACTCGCGGTAGAAAGTCGGCCTTCGAGAGAAATTCCTGTCTTTGCTCTGGTGTAGTGATGCGATTCACCAACTGCCCACCGTGGGGCGCTATGCCATCTGGATGGTAACTCAAGATACGTCCTTTTTTGCGTTAACTACATTTTTTTTAATCTATATCTATATAACTTACCAAACCGCAGGCACACACAGAACAAAAGATCATCTGGAATCACAGACTCGGTAGATAAGACAAACACAGGGAGACGCACAGAGTGGGATAAGTTATCAAAAACACGAGAGTGTCAGTCCCTACTCCCTACTCCCTACTCCCTACACCCTTAATGATTGCAAATACTTGCCCCATTCTGCTGCTAAAGGGATTTCGGTAAAAGGAACGCGCACCGAATTAATGGGGTCAGGAAATAGAAACTCCAATTCAATAGTACGACCTTTTTCTGGTGGTTTTTCCGTGTCCACTGGTTTTTCATCTACCAAAAGGCTGATTTCGCGAACATCATTTAAAGAAAATGTTTTTAGCTGAATTGGACCTGTGGGTGTGGGTTTTCCCCAAGTTATATTGTTGCCTTTTTGACCTAAGACCGCATAAATATCATACTTAGCTTTTTCAAATTGCTGCGCCCAAGCACGATAGGCCTCAATTTTTTGATACTCCTTCGATCCTTGCCAAGCCAACCAGAAAAATGCTACTAACAGAGGTAACCAAACTAGACCACGTTCCATTGTTTGTAACTATCCTGTAACATTGAGCAACTAAGAGTGTACATAAGTTATGTTAGTGAGCAACTGGCAAAAAGCAGTGGTGGGTTAATATGAGAAGATTTATAGTATTTTGCTTGTTTGTCATCGGATTAGGGGTTGCCCTGTTTAATTTTATGAATTTTCAGGGACTGGCGGCTAACGGGGAGTTTGAAACGATTGTGCTGAATTTCCGGGAAGATATTCCCCAGCAGGTCTTGCAGCAGGATTTGCAGGCGATCGCCCATCATTACAACGTCACACCCCAACTCGATAATAAATTTGCCGAAAAGGATCATGTGTATATTATTAAGGGCGATCGCCAGCGACTGAAAGAACTGAAAAAATCTAAGTTCGCTCAAGCGATCGAATACATTGAGCCAAATTATATCTATAAAATCCCCAAACCAGGTCAAGTCGCTTGGCTTGGAGAATATTTGCAGCCCCAATCAGACGAAGCGAAACCAGCCTTGACAGGTCCCAACGACCCATTGTACAGCCAGCAGTGGAATCTCCACAATATTGGCGTTGTCGGGGCGTGGAACCAAACTAAAGGGAAAGGCGTAACAGTTGCCGTGATTGACACTGGCATTACTCGTGTCCGTGACTTGGTAGAGACGAAATTTGTTCCAGGCTACGATTTTGTGAACGATAAAGTAGAAGCCAAGGATGACAACGGACACGGAACCCACGTCGCAGGAACCATCGCCCAATCCACAGACAACTCCTATGGTGTAGCAGGAATTGCCTACGAAGCTAGCTTGATGCCGTTAAAAGTACTCAGTGGGTTTGGCGGCGGTACTGTTGCCGATATTGCCGAAGCAATTAAGTTTGCAGCAGATAATGGGGCAGATGTGATTAATATGAGCTTGGGCGGTGCCGGTGAAAGCCAGTTGATGAAATCAGCGATCGAATACGCCTACAAAAAAGGTGTCATCATCATCGCAGCGGCTGGGAACGAAAACCAGAATGCAGCCTCCTATCCAGCCCGTTATCCCCACGTCATCGGTGTTTCCGCATTAGGCGCAGATGGACAAAAAGCTGCCTATTCTAACTTTGGCGCTGGAGTTGATATTTCCGCTCCTGGTGGCAGTGATGCAGGTAAGATTTTGCAAGAAACCATCGACATGGAAAACAAGGGCGTAGCCGTGTTTATGGGCTTACAAGGTACAAGCATGGCAGCCCCCCATGTAGCTGGTGTAGCGGCTTTAGTCAAAGCTACTGGCGTCAAAGAACCAGATGAAGTCCTCAAAATTCTCAAACAATCTGCAAGAAGTGTCAAAGACGACGGTTTGAACTACTATGGTGCTGGACAACTGAATGCAGAAGCAGCCGTGCAAAGTGCGACCCAAGGACAAATCAGTTTCCAAGATTTCTTCCGGTGGCTACGGGATAACGGCTATCTCAATCCCGGCTTTTGGATTGATGGCGGTGCCATAGCCCTGTTACCAAAAATTTTGATGGTAGTTGGCTCCTATATGCTAGCTTGGTTTTTACGGGTTTACTTCCCGTTCCAGTGGAGTTGGACTTTATCCTGTGGATTAGTAGCTGGCAGTTCTGGTTTATTCCCCCTCAAGGGATTTTATATCTTTGACCTACCCCAATGGCCTTTCCGGTTGTTGGGTAGTTCAATACCCGAACTTGGCAACACCCTCCAAGGAACGAGTTCATTAAATCCCCTGTTTGCTAGCGTACTCGTTCCCATTGTTTTAATGGCATTCCTGCTGGGAAATCCGAGGTGGAAATGGTTTGCCATCGGTTCATCAATAGGTATAGCAGCGTGTTTGGCTGTGAGTGCTGTATTAGAACCAGCCGTTTGGGGATTGGGAACCGGGAACCTACCCCGACTCTTCCTCATGGCCAATGCCCTACTCTGTTTCGGACTCGCTCGTTTATCATTGAAAAACGAAGAAGTTAATTGTTGATGGTTGTTTGTTGTTAGTTGTTGGTTGTTAGTTGTTGGTTGATAGTTGTTGGTTGTTAAACAACTCCTAACTCCTAACTCCCCACTCCCCACTCCCCACTCCCCACTCCCCACTACGATATGAGCATAACAGTAACAGGCACTATCCAACGACGTGATATTGGCCCCGGCGCATGGGCGTTAGTAACCGACGAGGGTGTTACCTACGAAATCCTTAGAGGTGCTGACAAAAACTTGCTGAAACCAGACCAAAAAGCAAAGGTAACAGGACAGGTGCGTGAAGATGTCATGACCATTGCCATCATTGGTCCTGTTTTAGAGGTCAAATCCTTTGAGATAATCAGTTCTAGTTCTGATTAGAACCTTCTGAACTCAGGACCTCTTGTAGACGACTTCTAAATTCCCCTTTAGGATGACCCCCTTTTACCTCGCCTATAATCCGAAATTCTCCTTCTGGAGAATCACAAACTACGTAGGTGGGCCATCCCATTTCTGATTTATCTGGATACTGAGTCAGCAGAATTTTGCGATACTTACGGTAAGTAGCTGTATCTTGCATCTTCACATCGATAAATTCCAAACCCAGTTCTTCTGCCACTTTTTTGTCGTAAAAAGACATCTTGTGGCATATACCACAATCTTCTGAAGAGAATTTAATGACAGCTAACTGCATAGGCTTGCAACTTTTTTGTTGTTGGTACTAGCATTATTGATGATATCAAATTTCACACAAAAGTTTTGATAAATTGTTAAAAACTTCAGCATAGCCCTGTAGCAAGCAAATGATGTTGTTGGTCAATTATTGAGGGTCACACCCCACACTCCCCCATTCCCCATTTTCAACCCCATACACAATTAGTCAAGGAATGATTAATATAAAGACATGGGTCTTTTCTACCGCTTTGAAGCAATGCTGTAGCATAATTTAACATCTGGAGCGAAAATGCTTTAATGAAAAAGGGAAATTCCTCCCATAATTCTTGACAGAGATTACAGCATTTGATATAATTTAGTTTCAAAACTCCAACTTATAAGAGAAGGTAGCCGCTGTCAGCGAACCGGTTCAAGGGTATCTGACAAGGCTATGAGCAATCTCAATCCGTAGCAATACGGTATAAATCAGATTTTAAGCGTGTCAAGACGCAAAGTTTTAGCTTTGTTGAAGTCTGTCCACAAGGTGATCCAGGTTCCTTTTAAATTAGAGGCAACATAAAAAATCCCCAGAGGATTTGATCCCACCAGGGGCGTTAGTTATCAGGGTGCATCTACCAATACTATGTTCTAAGGTTAAGCACAACGATCCGGAACAAAAATTAGTATAAATGGAGGCGGTGATTGATTAGGCAACATAAAAAAACCCCCAGAGGATTTGATCCCACCAGGGGCGTTAGTTATCAGGGTGCATCTACCAATACTATGTTCTAAGGTTAAGCACAACGATCCGGATAAAAAATTAGTATAAATGGAGGCGGTGATTGATTAGGCAACATAAAAAAACCCCCAGAGGGTGTGATCCGACTAGGGGCGTTAGTTATCAGGGTGCATCTACCAATACTATGTTCTAGGAACAATCATCATCCTCCGGATAAATTTATTCAAAACCACCTAAATTAAAAAACCCCCAGAGGGTGTGATCCGACTAGGGGCGTTAATTATCAGGGTGCATCTACCAATACTATGTTCTAGGAACAATCATCATTCTCCGGATAAATTTATTCAAACCCACCTAAATTAAAAAACCCCCAGAGGGTGTAGGACTAGTACAAGAATAAAAAATAAAAAATGTAAAATAAAAAATGTAAAATAAAAAAAATAAACTTTTAATTGAATCTTGCCCAGTCACCCCTACACCCTTACCCCCTACCCCCTTACACCCCGCCTCTTCTCAGGGTATCCTAGGTTATGCACGATCCTTGTGATCAATTGGTGTGGATTGGGGGTGATTTTTTTGTTAAGCATAAAAAAAACCCTAGTAGGTGTAACCCAACTAGGGGAGTTGAAGATCAAGGTGCATCTACCGATATAAATTTTCTAGGCGAAAACAAGACAATCCGGATAAAGTGGTAAAAGCTGTTCTGCAAAATAACTGGAATTAGAAACATTCAGTGGCGGGATGCATCTAAGGTATAAGAACAAGCGAAACATGGACTGGAAACTTTAGCGTTTCAACCTAGATTTAGGAGGCAAACAGAAGTTGTGACCCAGGAATTTCACATTTCCGTAACCCCAGTAGGGCAAAATGACTACTTGGTGCGGACGGAACAAGTCGCGCCTGGGGTGCCATTGGCAGAAGAACTGGTGAATTGGCCTGTGGCTGACTGGTTGACAGCGGCTGGGCATCTGATGAATGACCCTTTGAAGTCAGTGTTACAGGGGGATGTGATCGCAAGAAACTCTGTCAACTTGGTGGCTTTGGGTCAGCAACTCTATAACGCACTGTTTCAAGGCACTCTCAGAGATAGTTGGATTACAGCGCAAGGAATAGCCCAAAACCACCAACAGGTACTACGCTTACGCTTAGGGTTAAAAGACACTCGATTAGCGCGTCTGCCTTGGGAAGTGATGCATTTTGGCGATCGCCCAGTAGCAACAGGAGCTTATATTGCTTTTTCTCGCTACCAAAGTGGTATTAGTGGAGCATCTCGTCTGCCATCGACAAACATGCCAGTACCACTGGATGAAGGTGGCATAAGGGTACTGATGGCCATGGCTTCCCCCACCGATCAAGTCCGTCTTTCACTACTCAAACAAGAAGCTATTAAACTCCAAGCAGAACTCCATTATCTTGAAGGCGGCAATTATCTGCCACAAATTCAACTGACGCTGCTAGAGCAACCAGGGCGGGAAGAATTGACACAAGCCTTAGAACAAGGACGATACCACGTTCTGCATTATTCAGGCCATAGTAACTTAGGTCCTAATGGCGGCGAGATTTATCTTGTCAGTAGCAGAACTGGCTTAACGGAAACCTTAAGTGGCGATGATTTGGCAGGCTTGCTTGTCAATAATAACATCCAAATGGCAGTCTTTAACTCCTGCTTAGGAGCATACGCACCAACTTCAGACACCATAGCAGACACAGGCGAACGCAATCTCACAGAAAGTTTGGTGAAGCGGGGCATTAGGAGCGTTTTGGCCATGTCAGAACGCATCCCTGAGGATGTGGCGCTGACGCTGACACAATTGTTCTACCGCAACCTCGCTCGGGGATATGCGGTGGATCTGTGCGTGAGTCGGATGCGCCAAGGATTGGTTACATCCTATGGTGCTCACCAAATGTACTGGGCGTTACCGATTTTGTATCTCCAACCAGAATTTGACGGTTATTTAAGCCCAGAGATTTATTTACATCAAAGTATGGAATTACTCAACGAGTACGATTCCACTTTCAGGAAAACGTCAACGATGTACGCTGCTGCCGATGATGTGGATATGCCTTTACCAATAGAAGATATCATATCTTCTCCTTTGGCAAGAGATTCTTCTGAGCTTGACTGGCTGGGCGAAGATACTTGGGGCGACCTCGTTGATGAAATTGAGTATGATGACCCAACCTATGCAGAGGATTCTGCTATTGTTTCAGATCTGTTTCGCCAGCTAGATAACTCATCATCTGGAACTGAGCAATCTCATATGACTGCTGAACTGGTTGAAGAGGTTGGGGAAGATAATATTTATGGGAGAGAGGTTTTAGGGGATATAGGTTCCCAAGAGGGTACTCTTGGAATGTGGACAGGAGTCCCAACACCTGCACAATATGGTAGAGACAACGATGCATCGCGGCGTGAGTTGCCCAAAGGCAGCGAAGCCAATGGTGGGGAGGCTGAGAATTTGTCACAAAACTGGGAAAACTCAGACGTATCCTCATTATACTCATCTACTACCCCATCACAACGAGCTATACTAAGACGTCGGATCAGACGCAATCTGGGGTCGATTTTTGGGATTGTGGGATTGAGCGCAGCAGCAGCTATTGTTGGGTTAAATTGGTGGCAAAATCGCCAGATATCAATCCCTGACATTCCCACTTTACCCGAACAGTCTCCATCTAGCCCAAATTCTCCTCAAGTCAATTTAAAGACAGATGCCACTGGAATTGTCACCGCATATGCCACTGAAAAATTAAGTAAGGGTGACTTGCCTGACGGGCTTAGTGCTGTGGAAGAACTACTTACCCGTGGTGCACTTAATAACGCTCAAGCCGCCCTAACACTAGTTTCCAACTCCCAAGCCAACGATCCATCTGTCAACTTTTTCAAGGGGCGATTAGCGTGGCAGTTTGTCCAGACTGGAGAGAAAAAATACAGCGTTGATGATGCCCGTCGTTACTGGGAAAGTGCCGTGAAAGCTCAACCAGACTCGCCGTTGTACACAAACGCTTTGGGGTTTGCGTACTATGCAGAAGGCAATCTGAATCGAGCCAATGAATCTTGGTTCAAGGCTTTGAATTTAGCTGTCAAACAGCAGAGTATAACCAGCACTAACACAGCAATAGCCTCTTTGCCACCACCAAGACACGATGCTTTAACTGCCTATGCTGGGTTAGCGCTGGGGATGTATAAAACAGCAGATTCTCAACCTGCTGCGAAACGAGAGCAATATCTTAAGGAAGCAATTAAGCTGCGTCAAATGGTAGTCAAAGATGATCCAGTCAATTTCCAACTGAATCAATTAAGTAAAAATTGGCTATGGACGGACGAGGCAATGAGAGATTGGCGATCGCTCCTCCAGCTAAATAGTGAAAGTAGAGCAACAGCCCATCAATAGAAATTAAAAATCAAAAATTGTTTTATGTCAATGGAGGTAAATATTCTGACTGCTTCTAGACGTGTTAACATTCACGTTTAGAAGTGCATTTATACTCACTCAAGATTCATTGATTATGATTTTCCAAGAATTACAAATAGGCGACTACTTTCGCATACCTGGTATAAGTGCCAGGTGCGTGTATAGAAAGGCAAACAGTTCCCAATGCAGTACTAACACTCTCCTGCAACCGATTCGACCAGGAACAACAGCGATACTCCCTCTCTTGCAACCGATTCGCCCAGAAACAACAGTCATACAACTTACTCATACAGAAATTAAAAACTATTTTGCGGCAAAGCAAGAGGATATCAATTCCCTTCGGGAAAAAAGGTAATGACCACGACGAACACCACATCGAAGAATAACTCGATCCAGCTTGCATGACGCTCTCTTTCAGCATCACTAGTCACACACAGTCGTGGTCTTCTCCACCTACTAGCCGCTACCTTAATTTGTCCTTTCTGCGAATTAGTCATTAGTCATTGAGGATTGTTGGTTGTTGGTTGTTATAGTAACCACTAACCACTAACTACTATCAAACAAAGGTCTGATCAATGTAGCACCACTGCCAGTCCTCACCAGGTTCAATAGATTTCACAATCGGATGGTTGGTTGCGTGGAAATGCTTAGTAGCATGTTTGTTTTTTGACGAATCACAGCAGCCCACGTGACCGCAAATCAGGCATTCGCGTAGATGCACCCACCGATCGCCCATCTTGAGACATTCTTCACAACCGTTAGCGCTGGGTGTAACTTCCCGAATCTGATTGAGATGCGTACAGTTTTTACTCATAAAATCCTCTTGCTTACCAATCCAGAATTACAACCCAGAGTAACGCGGATAACGTGCGCAATAATTATTTGCGTTCATCTGCGTACCCTACGGGAAGCCGCCCAAAGGGCGTCTACATCTGCGGTTGAAAATCTCAAAATTAAGGTCGCACCATGACCTTAATTGCTTGCCTTTTATCCATCGCCGCGTACCCACCTGGGACGCCATTGAGGTCAACGGAAAGATCCAGGACAGGGGAAGGGTCAAGTTTACCCGCCACAACGTCAGTAAGTAATTCAGGAATGTAGGCACGGGCTGGTGCCACTCCACCGCGCAGCATCACATTGGAAAAGAACATCTTTGACAGATTGATTGTCTCACTACCGTGAGGGACTCCAACATAGCCAACTGCTCCACCAGGACGAGTAATTGAGATCGCCGTATCCATAGACGACTCACTACCAACACATTCCAGCACCGACTCTGCACCGCCCTTGGTCATCTCCAACACTTCACTAACTGCCTGCTCATCTTTACTTGTCACCACATCGGTAGCCCCAAAGTGCCGCGCAATTTCCAAACGCTTCTCGTGACGACCAAGGATGATAATGCGTTCTGCGCCCAATCGCTTTGCCGCTAGTACGCCACACAGCCCAACAGCACCATCGCCAATGACCGCCACGGTACCTCCTCGCCGCACTCCTGCTGAAACTGCTGCGTGATGACCAGTTGACATGACATCGGTGAGCGGTAGAATTTTGGTGAGCATGGCATCATCGCCCTCGACCTCCTTGGGAACGGTGACGAGGGTACCGTCAGCAAACGGCGCGAGTACAGCCTCTGCCTGTCCACCGTCATTGGACTCTCCGCCCCAAAAGCCGCCCTGGACGCAGGAAGTTTGCAAGCCCTTGCCGCAGAATTCGCAGCTGCCGTCGGAAAAAGCAAAGGGAGCAAGTACGCGATCGCCTTTTTTGATATTGCGGACTTCGGAACCCACTTCCTCCACTATGCCCATCCACTCATGACCAGTGCGCCACCCTGGTTTCCAATTATCTAACCCACGGTAGAACCACAAATCTGAACCACAGATGCAGGCATGAGTGATCCGCACAATGGCATCAGTAGGCTGTTTAATGACAGGATCAGGAACATTCTCAACTCTCACATCACCTGTGCCGTGATAAACGGTTGCTCGCATTACTCTTACCTTAAGAATTATTTTTTGTTACATCTTACTCAAAACACTCAAAATCATATTGAACTATTGCCAATATTGACATACACCCTGAGACTGAAGTCTGGGGTTAGTTAGGAGTTAGGAGTTAGGAGTTATGAGTTATGAGTTAGGAGTTAGGAGTTAGGAGTTAGGAGTTATGAGTTATGAGTTAGGAGTTATTAGTTATGAGTTATGAGTTAATTCATAATTCATAATTCATAATTCATAATTCATATCACACCCTACCCAGTTTGTCGAGGGCTAGGGTGATGGGCTTGCGATCTACGATCTGATTGAGATCAGGTTCTTTACCCTTTAACAACCCTAGCGACTTCATCCTGGAAATTGTATAGGTGAGCCGTTTGTCTTCAATTCCATCATTGACAGGGAAAACCTGATGCTTCCCCAAAAGTAAATCATAGGTATTTTCGATCGCGCTGGCGTCGAAGCCAGTGGTCTTAGCCGCAATCCTGATGGTGTCGGCTTTATTTTGGTACATAAATCTGTGCGCTTGGATCAAAGCAGTCAGGTAGCGGACGGCGAGGTCGGAGTTTTTTGCTAGCCAGTCTTTGCGTACTAAGTAAGAGCCATAGTAATATTCTGGCTCGACTTTATGCAAATCAACGAGTACATGAAACCTCGAATCGCGTTTGAGTATCTCCGAAACTTGCTCGGTCTGAAGGATAGCAGATTCAATTTGTCCAGCTAGCAGTGCTTGAATATAGCTTGGTGGGGAGATCGGAATATATTGTACGTCCTGGGGTGTCAATTTGGCGCTTTGAAGCACCATGCGAGTCATTATCTCGCGGAATGCGCCGATATCTTGGACACCAACTTTCTTACCACGCAAGTCCGCTACCGACTTAATTGTCTTGGGCGTGACCATCGAAACGGTGAGTCGGTTAGCATAAGTGCCTACGATCGCCACGTCACCACCTGCTATTGCAGCACTGATGACAGGCTCAAAGCTCGATCCGCCGATAGCGATGTCATTAGCAACCAATGCTTGTACAACTTTTACCGCCGAGTCCAAGTTTTTGATAGTAATGTTCAAGCCTTGCTGCTTGAAGAACCCCAAGTCCTGAGCGATCGCCACATCAACGTTCGCAAAACTAGTTTTAAGAGTTGGTAAACCGATCTCGATTGTTGTCGGTGTGAGTGAAGACTCCAACTTAGTCGTGTCCCCCGAAGGTACCTTTCCACAAGCGATCACAAATATCGCAGACAATATGGTGAGAAGAAAGAAGACAGCAATTACTCGCAGCCGTCGTTGCATGAGAACCTCCTAGTTACGCTGATGACGCCAAGGGGAAATGTGTGCTTCTGCCATGGATAGTAGTGCGGTGCTGACAATACCAAGTACCATCAGCACAACAACAGGTACAAAGACACGCGCTGTCTGAAAAGAATGGGCATTGGAGACAATCAGATATCCCAGCCCCGAAACAGCGGTGTAAAACTCAGCAACAATGACACCAACTAGCGCCCGACCTATTGCTAGACGAATTCCGGTCATGACGAAAGGCATTGCTGATGGGAGCACTAAGTCTATCCAGAGTCGATATTCTGTTGAGCAAAACGAGTTTGCAACCTCAACCAATTGAGGATCTACCTCGCGCACACCACTCCTTGTATTGATTAATACCGGAAATATTGTGAACAGCATTACCACGACTACCTTGGCTGGTGTACCAAATCCGAACCACAAGACGAGGATTGGTACTAGGGCGACAATAGGGGTGACATAGAGTGCCGTAATCGGGATATCCAACAGCGCAGCTACCACCGTACTACGACCAGTAATCAAGCCAAGGGCTATGCCAACAAGCGTACCCGATACAAATCCTGTCATAAGTACAGTGACGCTCTGGCTCAAAGCCAATGGGAGTGTACCGTCGGTAATCATGTCTATTGTGGCTTGGGCGATTGCGGTTGGATAGGTAACAAGGATCGGATTGTTAGTCCGCCCATACCATTCCCAAAGCAAGAGAATAACAAGCAGCGACACACCACGGAGGTACCACAGCAAGCGTCTGCTCAAAGTTATATCTACACGCCGGTTAGCTTTAAGTTGGTACCAAGTCACCTTGGTTGGGGTAGGATTAAATACCGATTTCTTCAATCGCATTTTTTGACTAATTGTAATTTCTGACTTGGTGTTCCACATGACTACCATGTAGCGCTTCCCATAAGTGACGCCGTAGCTGTGGATATGCTGGATGAAACCGGATATCTTGGGGAGTGCGCGGACGGGGTATCGGTACATCCACTTCTAGACACACTCGACCTGGTGTACCGCACAGCACCACAATCCGATCACCCAGTAAGATGGCTTCGTCGAGGTCATGGGTCACGAGAATTGCTGTCGTTTTGCAGTGCTGTGGGTCTTCCCACAGTTGTACTAGTTGGTCTTGGAGCATTTCGCGTGTAATTGCATCAACCGCGCTAAACGGCTCGTCCAGCAAGAGTACCTCAGGTTGAACTGCCAAGGCGCGTGCAATACCAACGCGCTGTTGCATTCCGCCTGAGAGTTCGTAGGGGTAGCACTGAGCATACTCCGACAAACCCATAACCTTAAGCAGGCGCATGACAGTGCCATCCCGATCGCGACGACCTTGGACTGATAACCCATACTCAATATTCCCTCGTACAGTTTTCCAAGGAAAAAGACCAAAGTGTTGGAAAATCATCGCCATCTGAGGATTGGGGCTGGTAATCGCTACACCATCGAGGAGAATATGACCACAGCGTAACGGTATTAAGCCAGCCACTGCTCGGAGCAAGGTAGTTTTGCCGCAGCCTGATGACCCAACAATGCACAGTAGGTCATGTTCGTGTAGGGATAGTGAAATATCTTGTACTACTAACCGTTTGCCAAAGGCGATCGCTACTTGGTTTAGAAGTATCTTGGGAGTGCATGAACTCATGCCTGATCCCTTCTGAATCCATAAGAGTACAGCTTCCGGTTGCTCACCTGAGCAAAAACCTTTCTGTTTGAATAGACGACACTGGCTACTCCCAAGGCAGAGAGATTACAAGTGTTTGTTAGTGCGTTGTATATTTTATCTAATAGATTGATCATACGCTGATAGTAGATGCATGTAAGAGGTTTTAGCTTGACCTCAATCCCTAATTTTTCAGAAAACAAGTGTTACACATAGGAGTGAAAATGCCCCGGAAACTCTGATGGGGCTTAATTATAAATCTAGTTTTTGGACATATTTACTCTTTTAGAAGCATTTTTAATATTTTCTAATACTTTAATAATTCTTGCAAGTAGGTTTTCTCAGTTAAAAATTAATTTTTCTTAAAGAAATGGTTTTGAATGCTGTATTTTTTTGTTTACAAAGATATCAATTCATATGATAATCTGAATGTAGTTCATTGTTTACAGGGACTTCAGTTTTCAGGAATTTGATGAATAGTAACGAATCTGATAATCAAAAAACTCTGGATTGTATCCACTGTGGCTACAATGCAAATCCTGTTGGAGCTAAACGCTGTCAGAAGTGCGGTAAGCATCTTGTTATCTCTTCCATACCCACCGACAACAGAATTGGCAAATTTGATTTTGCCCCTTACGTGTTTTTACTGCTTATAGCTCTAGTTTTTTTGATTTTTGGTTGGTTCGGTTACTATTACGGGCGGGAGTACCGAATGCTAACAACCAGTAGCAATCTTAATAGTTCCTCTGACAAAAGTTCCTCCGACAGTGGTTCCTCTGATATCCGACTCTACAATTCAATAAAGGAGGTTCCGAAGGTACCAGAAGGAACATTTAATTACGGTGGTGCTGTCCTCTTTGCATCTATAACTGCTAGCGGCGCACATCAGGCTATGACAAATGCACATCCAGGTTTTTATCTAGTTTACACTGAACCTGCGTATGGTAATCCTGGTAACAGCAGGAGTGTCACTATGCTGTTGAATGGTGAATTAAGCTTTGCTCAGATAGGTCTACCTCTTACAGATATTGAATACAGCAAAGCAAAAGAGCGTGGCTTTAACTTAGAGCAAGTACCAGTGGCTATCGATGCAATTGTCGCCTTCACCCATCGAGATTTGTCCATTCCTGGGCTTTCAGTAGATCAACTCCAGGATATTTACAAGGGTAAAATCACCAACTGGAGACAGCTAGGAGGACCAAATTTGCCGATAGTACCTTTCGCCAGACCTAAAGTTGCCACTTTATTGCATGTGCTTCTCGGTCCAGAAGTCAATCAAGTCAGTCCTAGGGTGCAGTACATCCGGGATTACACTGATGCTATTCGTCAGGTCGCGTCTACGCCTGGAGCTATTTCTTTTGGTGGAAGTGGACCACTTGTTGGTCAACAAATGATCCGTTCCCTCCCTTTAGCTAAAGTCGATTCCCAGAAATACGTACAACCCTTCATAGATGAAGGCAAGCGGATCAATGCTGCCGCCATGAAAGATGGTACTTACCCTATGATCCGACGTCTATATATTGCTATTCGTCGCGATGGGAAAATTGACGAGCAGGCTGGAGTTGCCTACACCAATATGTTACTGTCTAAAGAAGGTCAGCAGTTCGTTGAAAAGGCAGGGTTCCTGCCCTTGCGATAGCTCTAATTACTTACTCTTAGAGCCAGATGGAGTGGTAAGTCAATTAAGGAACCAAAAAATGATTCATCCAATGCCATATGCTCTGAAGTAACACGCAATTCTTTAATAGTTGGCATGGTATTAAAACCAGCACTTTGAAGAGCATCAAAATAGTCCTCAAGAGTTTTATGGATTAATTGCACATCGAGCCAAGAACCGTCTCGCTTCCAAATCCGACCAGGAAACTGCTGATCCCGCTTGCTGAAGTAGCCTGTGTTCTCGGCCTGAAAATATAATGGGTATGCAGCCTCCCGCATATATGGAAAGGATGGATGAGGAACACTGAACACAAATCTACCGCCAGGGCGGAGGACGCGGATAATTTCACCCATGCATTCCCGAGTCTGAGCAATTGTCAAGTAGTTAAATAGAAAAACTGCAATAACTAGGTCAAATTCACAATCGCCAAGGTGATTGAGATTAGTAGCACATCCTACTTCGTAATGGATGCCCAAGGCGTTTTTTACTTCCTGCTGGGAGGCTGCTGCAATCATACTTTCTGAAATGTCAATTCCATAAACTTGTGCAGCTCCACGGCGACGTAATTCTCTACTACAGTAACCCTCACCGCAACCAAGGTCGAGTACAAGTAATCCAGTAACAGGCTCACATAGTTCTAGAACAACAGGGCGTGCAGTAAAGTCTGAAAGCACCCAGGGTTCTTCTCGAACCCACTTTGATGCTGTAAGATTATACAGATTTCTCGTTGAATCTCTATTTGTTGAAAACGACATTTTATATCATCCTTGGATTGATTAAGGTCTTATACGGCAGACGTACCTGAAACCTCGTGTCCTCTGGCTTAGAAAGAACCCTCAAAATCGGGAGTAGGGAGTGGGGAGTGGGGAATGAGAATTTCGCTTATTACGGTTGTGAATGCAAATTGGTATTAGTCATTGTTCGAGGAGTTGGACGGGACAATTTCATTCCAAAACCTTTTTGCAGGAACTCATTGTTGGTTCAATAGGCAAATGTACTCGAAAGCAGGTATCACCAGGTTTGGAGTCAACATAAATGTTTCCTTTATGCCTGTTAACAACAATGCGGTAGGCAATTTCTAAACCTAAGCCTGTGCCTTGACCCACGTCTTTAGTAGTAAAAAATGGCTCAAAAATCCGGGATTTAATTGCTGGTGGAATACCTTTTCCTGTATCAGTAATTTCAACTATGATACAGTTATTTTCTTTATAAGTGCTAATCTTTAAGTCGCCTTTACCATCCATCGCATCAATGGCATTGTCAATCAAATTTGTCCATACTTGGTTGAGTTCACTGGCATAGGCGTTGATGTGTGGCAAAGTGCGATCGTACTCCCTGGATACGATGACTCCCTTCTTCAGGCGGTGATGGAGGATAAGAAGGGTATTTTCAATTCCTTCATGTACATCTATTTCTTGCAGTGGGGCTTGATCCATGTAGGAGTAGCATTTGATTGCTGTCACCAACTCAGAAATACGGGTAGTACTCTGTTCAATTTCGTGGATAAGTCCATAGGATGCGAGTGTTGCTTCTAGCCAAGTGAGGGCGTTGTTGAAATAGTAGGTGGGTATGTTGTCGGCTAGAGTATCCAGCAATTTGGTGTCTAATCCGGCGGTTACGAGTGTGGACGCGAGTTTCCAAGCATTGTGTACTTGATGATTTTCTAGCCAGTCTGTCACTTCGTCTTCTTTGTCGCTTTGGGTGAGGGGGTCGAGTAAGGAAGAATGGGGGGGGTGTTCTGTTAGTTGACGTTGAATATCAGTAAGAAATTTTAGTTCTTCTTTTGAAAGCAAATTGAGCTGCAAAGCTAGAGTTTGCAAGTTTTGAAAATTCTCGCGCAATAGTGAAGCAGCCCGTCGCGCTGCTGCGCCTGGGTTATTCAATTCGTGGGCAAGCCCTGCTGACATTTTACCCAACGCCGCCATCTTTTCTTGTTGCCGCAGTTGGGCTTCCACGTCTTTAGTTCGCCCAGCCATAGCTGTAAGAATCACGTCAGCAAGGGGTGAACATTCAGCAATGATGTGTTTAAAGGTGTCCATGTCAATTCGTAAAACCCGACTGGGTGCGATCGCCATTGCACTAGCAATTGAACCCGAACCAGTCAGCATGGACAGTTCACCCATGAAATCCCCATGACTATGAAGAGCAAGCACTCTCCTCTCCCCACCAACAAGCTTTGTTATTTGAATTTCTCCTTCTAAAACAACGTGAAAGTCGTAGTTTGAGTCACCTTCACTAAACAGCACATCACCCACATTGAGTTGGATTTCGGTGCCATGCTGCTTCATTTCCTCTAAAGCTTCATCGGGCAATTTGGGAAACAGCGTCATCTGATTCGGATCGTGCAGCATGACAACTCCTTTTTTCTTTTTTCTCACAATCTCTTATTATACATTATTCATCTGGACACGATATTACCATAGCCTCTGAATTGGATAGGAATCAAAGGCTGAGTCAATACTCAAAATGGGTATTTGCTCAACCATAGCCTGTGCAATTAAAAGTCTGTCAAATGGATCTCGATGATGAAGGGGTAGCGTTGCCACCACAGCGAGGTGGTCTAAGTTGATATTCAACAACTCGATGCTATTAAGACTAAGTTGCGGGTCTATAAATTCCCTAAAAGGTAGACCAAAACTCAGTTTGCCATTGCTATGCTTAATCGCCATTTCCCAAACACTAGCTGTACTCATTAGCTTCTCGTTATTTTCATTCTCAATTAGATTCCGTACTATGACACTAAGTCGAGGGCTGTCGATGACAAACCAAATGAAGGTATGAGTATCCAGCAGTACCCTCATTACATATAGTCCTTGAAGTCTTCTAAAGGATCGTCAAAATCATCCGATATTGTAATTAACCCTTTAGCAGACCCTGCCTTAGCAGGCCAACGTTTCTCAACTGGCGATACAGGAACTAGTTTAACAACGGGCTGATTTTCGTTTGTAATCACAATTTCTTCACCATTGATTGCTGCTTCAATTAATTCGGGTAGATTTTTAGATGCTTCCGCTAGATTTATTTCTTGCATGGCTGTCACCTGTTTACGCTTAATCCATCTTGACATTAAAACAAAGTAAGTAAGTCGGCATGAATAAACACAACTATCTGAAGCGGGCTGTTGGTTGTTGGTTGTTGGTTGGCTTGAAGCATGTTAACAGAACTTAATATATAGGAATCATATTTGATTTTTGAAACACACGTAGGTGGGGCTATGCCCTACAAAACCTGGATCTGGTGGGCAGTGCCCACCCTACACTACTTAAGTTTTTTCACAAATGATTTAGGATTCCTATAGTTATGTTTATTTGCGCCTACCTACTTAGTTTGTAGTTCGTAATTCGTAATTACTTCATTAATCTTCTTGATTGGCTCAAAACCCAATTTTTCATTACGAATTACGAATTCTCAATTAAGAATTATTTTAATACCCCTATTCTTTCCTACACAACGTTACTGAGATATTGATGAATAAACTGAACGCAGATTGAACCCTCACCTACACCTGAAGCAACCCGCTTCACTGAACCATGACGCACATCGCCTACTGCAAAGATACCAGGGATGTTGGTTTCCAGCAAATAGGGATCGCGAGCGAGTGTCCATCCCTTGATCCGCCCTTGCTCACGCAGCAAATTTGGACCTGTTAAAATAAAGCCGCGTTCATCTCGCTCTATGATGCCATCTAACCAATCAGTACGTGGTACTGCACCAATAAAGATAAAGAGCGAAGTTGCGGAAACCGTTTGCTTTTCGCCAGTCAAGGTATTCTCAAGAGTAATTGCTTCTAGCCTCGTTTCACCTTTTGCCTCAACAACACTGGTATGCGTTTGTACCTTGATGTTTGGTGTATCTGCTATTTGGTCAATCAGGTACTGGGACATACTTTTGGTCAAGGAGTCGCCGCGTATCAACATTGTCACTTTGTGGGCGTACTTGGAAAAGTACATCGCTGCTTGTCCGGCTGAGTTCGCCCCACCAATGATATAAACCTCTTCCCCTTGGCAACTCATGGCTTCTGTCTGTGCTGCACCGTAATAAACCCCAGCCCCAGTCAAACGCTCAAGTCCTGGTACATCCAACCGCCGCCACGATACGCCAAGGGCTAAAATCATGGCATGGCAGCTGATTTCAATACTGCCATCTAGCTGTATAAAACGGTATTGGTCTTCTACGCGAATACCCTTAGCTTCCTGCGGCGTGAGAATTTCTACACCAAAGCGTTTTGCTTGTGTCACCGCCCGATGTGCTAAATCACCGCCACTCAAACCACTAGGGAAACCGAGGTAATTTTCAATACGAGAACTTGTTCCGGCTTGCCCTCCAGGGGCTTCTCGTTCAATCATCACCGTGCGTAGCCCCTCTGAAGCGGCATACACCGCAGCTGCTAAACCAGCCGGACCACCACCCACGATAATCAAATCATAAAACGGCTTTTCCGCCTGAGTTCGCAGCCCTATTTTTTCGGCAATTTCCACGTTGGTGGGTTGCATGAGACTGGAAGCATCAGCAAACAAGACCAGAGGCAAGTGTAATTGGTCACAATCGGCGTATGCTGCTAGCTGTTGTGCTTCTGGCGACAACTCAATATCCATCCACTGATAAGGCACTTGATTTCGTGCAAGGAAGTCTTTAGCTTGATGGGAATGGGGAGACCACCGATTGCCAATGACGCGAATACCTTCAAAGGGTGGGTGGAAATTCGCTAGCCACTCATCGAGTAAATCGTTAAGCACTGGATACAAGTGCTCTTGGGGCGGGTCCCATGGCTTCATCAAGTAGTAATCAATTTTTGTGGTGTTGATAGCGCGGATCGCTGCATCAGTGTCTGCATAGGCAGTCAGCAAGGCGCGTTTCGCATCTGGGAACATTTGCAGCGCTTGTTCTAAAAACTCTACACCCGACATATGGGGCATTCGTTGATCTACTAAAAACAGCGCAATTGGCTGATTACGGAGTCTCAATTGTTCCAGTGCTGTCAGGGCGCTAGCACCAGATTCGGCACGCAATATGCGAAAGCGATCGCCAAATTCCTGCCGCAAATCCCGCGCTACCGCTTGCAAAACTTCAGGATCATCATCAACCGTTAAGATTACAGGTTTAGCCATAACGCTTTTGATTTTTGTCATTTGTGGTTTTTCATTGGTCATTGGTCATTTGCTATTAACCAATGACCAATGAAGGCGGCTTTCATGCCATCCCTATAGCAATCCTATTTAAGATCCTAACTTGGGGCACTTGGGAGGGGTGTTTGTAATTCCTGCACGGATTGCTATAGAAGGATGAACAAGGACGCCGCCTTTGTGTAAATTAGCCTACCCAATCATCTTCTACCAAATAGTGATACTTCAAGCCTGAACATCATTGGACATTAATGCTGCATCGAGGCAAGCCTTCAACTTTTCAGCCGTGGTCTTGACATATTCTCCCAGATAAGATTCGTGATTTCCTGGTATTTTATGAATTTCTAAACCTCCAATAGCTAGATTATGCCAACCCATACTTGGATTTTCTTGAAAATAATCCTCATTAACCAGTAAGGTAATTCGACCAGTGTAGGTTCGTAGTTTGTAGCGCATTAGGACTGTGCCATAGGTTGGTCCAGCCAGCTTTGTTAAGGCTTTTGCTGCTTTGTTAAAAGTGTAAGGTTCCGACTCTTTTGAATCACGTTGCAAAAGTTTATTTAAGTAATAGGGAATTTTTCGTAGTTTTTGTGCTTTCAAGGAGACTGTTTCTAGAAGGTGACCCAGCTTTTGAAGCTTAGTTGGAATTTTAGTATCCATTAAGACTAATAAGTCAACCTTTTGACCAACCGCCACCAGTTGCCTCGCCATTTCAAAAGCCACGACTCCCCCCATGCACTCACCTCCTAAAAGATAGGGACCAGAGGGTTGTATAATACGGATTTCTTTAATATAGTCACTTGCCATCGCCTCAACTTTGGTGTGAGGCTTGAGATTTCCCTCCCAATCACGGGCTTTTAACCCATACACTGGTTGCTCCTGACCCAAAAAGTACACCAACTTCGCGTAAGTCATAAATTCAGGTTCACCACCAATAATTCCGCCTGGGATCAGAAAAAATGGTCTTTTGGAGCCGCCTAGCTGAATTGGAACAACACAAGACCATGGCTGTGATTTTGTTTGATCCCTAAGCATCTTGGCCTGGCGCTCAGATTCAATATTTTCAGCTAGACCAGCTATAGTGGGAGCCTCAAATAAACGCCACAAAGGTAGTTCTATCTGAAAAACCTGCTGGATCCGAGTCATAATAAGAGGCACAGCCAGAGAATGACCACCCAGATCAAAAAAATTATCGTAGATGTTGATGTTGGTACGTTGTCTGTTAAAGGATTCAATACGGAGAACTTCAGCCCAGATACGTGCTAGCATCTCCTCGGTTAGAGTACGAGGGGCAACAATTTCCTTTTTCAGTTTGAATTGTCTCCAATCAAGCACTGAAAGAGCTAATCGATCTACTTTCCCATTAAGAGTGAGAGGGAAAGCCTCTAGCATGATAAAGCTAGAGGGAATCATATAGTTGGGCAGCTTCTGGTTGAGGAAACTGCGCAATTCATCAGTGGATGTGACTTGTGCGAGTCGAGGAACCACATATGCCACAAGCTGCTTGTCACCGGGAACATCTTCTCTAACAATAACCACAGTCTCTTGCACTGCGGGATGTTGACCTAGCATAGCTTCAATTTCTCCCAACTCAATGCGGAAACCACGGATTTTCACTAACTGGTCAATACGACCAAGAAACTGGATATTCCCATCCGGCAAATAACGCCCCAAATCCCCAGTTTTGTAAAGCCTTAGAAACACGGGGAGTGGGGAGTAGGGAGTGGGGAGTGGGGGAAGAGGGGGAAGAGGGGGAAGAGGGGGAAGAGGGGGAATGGGGGTGTTTTTTTCATTCGTAGCGGGTGGTGCGCCGCCCGTGGGCGTGTTCCTCACTCCTAACTCCCCACTCCCCACTCCCCACTCCCCATTCCCATTGCAAATGAACTTCTGTGCAGTCAGTTCGGGACAGTTGAGATAGCCTCGCGCCAAACCAGCACCGCCAATATAAAGTTCTCCAACCTCACCCACAGGCACTGGCTGCAAATCCTCATCCAAGATATAAATCTGTGCGTTAGTAATGGGACGACCAATGGGGGCAATGGTGTGGGTCGTTTTGCTTTGGCATCTCCAAAAGGTGGCATCGATGGCAGCTTCTGTGGGACCATAGCAGTTATACAGAATATTGGACAGGGGAAGACGCTCAAAAAAGCGCTCTATCAGTTCCACAGGTATTGCTTCACCGCCGATGGTGACGTGCTTGAGGCATTGACAATTCTCCAAACCCTGCTCTTGGAGTAAAACCCGCAGTATGGAGGGTACTAGGGCAATCACACTGATGTGCTGTTGGGCAATGGTTTGCACCAGGTAGGCTGTGTCCTGATGTCCGCCAAGACGAGCTAAGATTAACTGTGCCCCGAACAACAACGGCCAGAATATCTGCCACACAGAGGGGTCGAAGCTCAAAGAAATGGTCTGTAAAACTTTGTCAATAGGGCTTAA
>JADQBA010000265.1 GCA_016903675.1 Stigonema ocellatum SAG 48.90 = DSM 106950
GGAAGTTTGGGTTGTGCAAACCAGGGCTTTCAGTAAGATTGTGAAATTCCCCTAACATCAGTCCTGATTCCACAAACAAAGGCTTCAGTTTTTGTTGGACACCATCAATTAGTTTGTTCGTATCTTCTAGAAGAATATCAGTAAAGACTAATAATATCGCTTTGTATAGTGCAGCTTCTGTTGCTTGTGGCTCTATCTCGAGGAAGATATCTCGGTAGCCCAGAACAATTTCTTCAACTTGCTGCGGCTGCAAATTTTTAGCACGAATAGCTGCTAGGAGAATGCTATTTGACTTGAGTGCATGAGGTACAAAAGGGCAAACAGAACCAGGTCTACCTAAATCTGGGTGAGGTTGGGCCAAAAAACTTTGAACCCATTCACTAATTTCAATTAAGTAGGGAAGGTCTTGTTGGAGTTGTTTCAGTTCAATAGGTGTATAAAGTTGCATTGCCTATGGTTGTTTGCGCGGTGTATCTTAAGTAGAGTTACAAAATGATGCGAAATCATGACAAAATCAACAATTATCAGCATTTCTTGATGATGTATATACTTAGAAAATGTATAATCTATGTCTATGCATAATCAAGCAAAACGAAGCTAAACACCGTATTTTTTATTGAATGTGGTAAAGTTTATGTATGAAAATATATAGATTATCTAAGTTTTGATACGTATAAAAGTTATACTTAGCTTTGAAATAGTTTTTTAAAACTCCAGTACTGACTTGTATAATTCCTGACTTTTCCCCCTGAGCTTTGTGGGGAGTACCATTGCTTAAAGTAGTGAACAGTTATTAGGCCTATGGTGGGGGATTTAAACATGCCACCAACGCCTTCCACCAATTGGTGGGGGACTTAAACCTAAGGGATGACACTGAATTACTGTAAATATATTGTTTTTACTATCTAAAAATCATCAAGTAATGTAAAGAATTGATGATGATTAAGTTAAATAAGTGTGAAGAAATATAATTTATTGTTAATTTTTTATAAAAACAGGACTTACGCACTTTACCAATCAACCATCATGTGTGTAACGAAATTCCCGCGTTTGCCTCGTTGCCTCGTTCCCAGGCTCTGCCACAGAATGTGATTAGGGAGGCTCTGCCGGACGATTTGAGGGGAGGCAGAGCCTCCTTTGAAAAGCATTACAAGGCAGAGCCTTGTAATGCTCTTGTAGGAGGCTCGGCAACCTGTCAAATCGTCCGGCAGAGCCTCCTTGATCGCATTCCCTGGCAGAGCCTGGGAACGAGGTAGGGCAAGACTTTTAGCTTAATGAGCCTCTATTGCACATGATGGTCAATGTGTAAAGTGCGTAAGTCTTAAGGGTAATTATCTTAACCGAGCAGTATTGCATATCGAATTGATTTTGTAGGTAGGGCTAGTGGTCTGTCAATCGAGAAATGACAGGTAGACAGCGACGCCCAGAAAGGGAGACGCGGTGACGCGGAGATTTCTATCTTACAGACATCCCCTTGTCTGGTGTGTCTGGTGTGTCCCCGTGTCTGGTGTGTCCCCGTGTCTACCTGTCTGGGCGTCGGTCCACACAAGCGCAATTTTGGGTTGGTCGAGTACTATAGCACTTTTCAATTGGGTGCCATACATCAAGTATTTAAGGAACCGCAGATGTAGGCGCCCTTTGGGCGGCTTCCCGGAGGGTACGCAGATGAACGCAGATAAAATTGTATGTGATTCGGATGAGAACCGCTATAGTATCGCTGCGCGGAATTCGTAATGACGCTCCTTTAAGCAAGACTGCAATTTTTCAGCAAGCACCTTTACGTGGGGTTCTGTGAACATGGAAACATGATCCCCAGAAACATAGTGGATCTCCAGTCCTCCAGCAGCCAAGTTGCTCCAGCCAAAATTAGGATCTATTATATAGCCTTCACCATGTATCCGCAGTTGATCCTCCACCCCCAACACAGTCACTCGACCTGGGTAAACTTGCAGGACATATTTTGCTGATGCCTGTTCATGGGCTTCTCTAATACGCAAGCGGCGGATGTCGTAAGGTACAGAACCCTCAAGAGCCTGGTAAAAATTGCTGCTTATCTTCACAAGCCTGTGTTTGAGCATATACTGGAGCCACGGGAGCCATGACTTCGCCTTTTGCCAAATATAGGTAGGTCCTTGTTGTAAAAGATTCTTCAAATGAAGAGGAACTCGCTTCCGGAATGGCAATCGCTCAGTACCAGATGGAGCTGCGGCATCCAACATGACCAGCAGAGCCACTTTCTCACCTTGTCTGTGCAGTTGCTGAGCCATCTCATATGCCACACCTCCCCCAAAGCAGTGTCCTCCAATAAAATAAGGTCCTTTTGGCTGGATGGTTTTGATCTCTTTGATGTAGTGAGATGCTATATCTTCCATCCTGGTCAAGGGAGCCTGCTGTCCATCCAGTCCTTGTGCTTGCAGCCCATAAAATGGTTGATCTGCATCCATATGACGTGCCAAATCATAATATGAGAGGACGTTACCCTCTACAGCATGGATACAAAAGAAAGGGGGTTTAGAACCGTTGGGCTGAATAGGCACCAGTGACGACCAAGATGCTGTCTTGAAAATGGGGAGTGGAGAAGAGGAATTTTCATCTAACGACCGGGCGTCTGACTGCTCCAACTGAATCCCTATAGTAGCTTCCGTAACAGGTGCTAAATTTTCTGGCTGACGGAGAATATTGGCTTGAGCCTCTACAGTTCCCCATTGAAACAGAGTTGCCAGAGGGAGATTTTTGCCCAATTTCTTCTCGATTTGCCAAAACAGTTTGACTGCTAGCAGGGAGTGTCCTCCAAGAGCAAAGAAGTTATCCCTCACGCCAATGGACTGGACACCTAAAACTTGTGACCAAATCTGCGTAAGCGCTTGTTCTAACTCATCGCGGGGAGCAACAAAGGTAACTTCGGGTTCTTGCGTTGATAAGTCGGGCACTTTCAGGGCGCTGCGGTTGACTTTACCGCTAGGAGTTAGGGGTAAGCTGTCTAGGAATACAAAGCTTGAGGGGATCATATACTCGGGCAGTTTCTGTTTAAGTATATGGCGTAGTTCGTCAGTTGTCAGTGTCTGCGTGGGAACAACGTATGCTACTAAATGTTTATCACCACGTACGTCTTCGGTTGCCATAACCACAGTTTCGCGTACACTGGGGTGTTGAGTGAGAGCTGCCTCAATCTCTCCCAACTCAATCCGGAAACCGCGAATTTTCACCTGAAAATCCTTTCTGCCTAAAAATTCAATGCTACCATCTGGTTTTAAACGACCCAAGTCTCCCGTGCGGTAAATTCGCCTCGAACCACATTCTGTATCCGGGAGAAAGACAGCTTGTGTCAGGTTGGGTTTATGCCAATAACCCAGCGCAATGTAGGGACTTCTAATAGCGATTTCCCCGTAAATATCAGTCTTTTCGCCAGCTTCATTGAGCAAGAAAATTTCAGTTTCGTCAACTGGATACCCAACTGGGACCGTATTCCGAGAAATTTCCGTTTGCTTATTCATGAAATACTGCAAGGTGACGGTGGATTCCGTCGGTCCCAGACCATTGACAAAGAGACATTCGTTGGAAAAATGTTCTTTATATAAATCAACATCTGTTTTGACGACTTCCTCTCCCCCTAAGACAACTAGGCGAATCTGAGGAAACTTCTCATCCCCACTCAGAGTGCTAACAAAGTGCCGATATAAGGTCGGCGTCGAGTGATACAGTGTAATCTTTTGCTGTTGTAACCACTGAGATAGATGGGTGAAACCTTCCTCTTTGATATTTATTGGGTATAGGGTAGCACCATTTAAGATGGCAGCAAAGATATCCATGATCGCAGCATCAAAGCTATAGGATGATAGCAGCGTCAACCTATCCTGGTCATTGATGTGAAGATTATTAGTGTAGTTTCTGATGAAATGCAGAACATTGCGATGGTTCTGAATCACCCCTTTCGGCTGTCCTGTGGAACCCGATGTATACAGGATGTAAGCAACAGTATCTGGTGAGACCAGTGCGTTACTGAGGCAGTCCGATCTTGGGGGTTTCCCCCATGAGGAACTGCCGAAAGGGTTAAGCGCGTTGAAGCAACTGGCGAACCCGTTGGGTGAGATTTCTTGCTCCCCCTCCTCTGTTCTTTCACAGGAGCTAGTAAAGCTGATGTCATCTATATTGATGAGGGGGATAGTACCTCTGGTTAATTCTTGAGCACGATCCAAGTTCTTGTTGTTAGTGAGAACAGCGCTAGTCTGTGAATCCTCTAGAATGTAAACAACTCTCTCACTGGGGTAATTTGGGTCTAGGGGAATGTAGGTTTTGCCAACCTTGAGAACTCCCAAAATCCCAGCAACCATTGGCGCATCGTGTTCAAACAACAGAGCGATTCTTTCTTCCCCAGATGTGCATTGTTTCCGGATTGCCTGTGCTACCCCATTGGCTTGCTGATTTAATTCACTATACGTCCAATGATAATTCTTTGTATGGACAGCGATATTATAGGGATATTTCCTAACTTGCTGGTCAAATCGAACTGGGATTGATTGTTCAATATCTTGTTTGTCGAAGGTAATGAAGGGGTTGGATGGATGGACAACGTTACCACGGCTTTTCAAATAGTAGCGTTCCGTTTCTGTTAACAAGGGCAAGGTAGAAATTCGCTGTTCTGGGTTAGCAACTATACCTTCCAGCAAGGTCTGGTAATGCAAGAGTATCTGTTGCGTTGTATCTGCATTAAACAAATCGGAATTATAGACTAATTCCAGTTGAATTCCGTGTTTTTGTTCAGTAACATACAGGCTTAAGTCGAACTTGGAAGCTGCTTCTGCTATGGAGATAGGTTCGACATCAAGTCCGAAAAGTTGGAGTGGAATGTCCCCCAAGTTGAGCATATTAAACCACACCTGGAACAGTGGGTTGCGGCTGGTGTCTCGTTCAAGTTGTAGTTCTTCCACCAGTTTCTCAAAAGGCAGATCTTGATGGGCAAAGGCATCTAATGCTACTTGGCGGACTCGACCGAGTAGTGAACGAAAACTTGGGGTAAGAGCAAAATTCAACCGGAACACCACAGTATTGATAAAAAATCCGATTAACTGTTCCACCTCAGCGCGATTACGACCGGCAATGGGAGAACCAATGGTGACATCATCTTGCCCAGAATATCGGTGCAGTAGGATCCCAAATGCTGCCAGCAATGTCATGAACAAGGTGACACCTTCCTGATGTGAAAGTGTTTTGAGGGATGCACTCAGCTTCTGGGGTAGCAGCAAAGATTGCTTTGCCCCTCGGTGGGTTTGAATTGGTGGTCGCGGTCGGTCTGTGGGCAATTCCAGTACATGGTTAGCACCTGCGATCGCGTTTTTCCAGTAGTCTAGCTTGGTCTGGAGTACAATACCTGAGAGCCATTGGCGTTGCCAGACGGCAAAGTCAATATACTGAATTGGCAGTTTTGTCAAGGGATTGGGCAACCCATTTATCGAAGCTTCATACACCGTTGCCAACTGCTGCCACAGAATACCCATGGACCAGCCATCAGAGGCAATATGATGCATCACCAACACCAGGATGTCGCAGTGTTCATCTATCTGTAGCAAGGTGGCTCGCAGCATCAAGTCAGATGCTAAGTTAAAGGGGCGTTGCGCCTCACGGGTCAAGATATTTTCGACTTGTTCCTCCATCGCACTTGATGGCAATTTTGTCAAGTCCATCACCGTGAGTTCCACTTTCCTCGCCTCACCGATGACCTGTATGGGGCTGCCATCAGGTGATAAGATAAAGTTGGTTCTGAGTACTTCGTGATGGGCAATGATGGCATTCATTGATTGAAGCAATACATCTACCTTCACCTTCCCCTTCAAGCGTAGCGGTTGCGAGATTACATAAGCTGGGGTGTTTGGCTCTAGTTGCTCTAAAAACCACAGTCTTTGCTGGGCAAAAGATAGGGGGGCTTGTTTGGGGTTCTCTATTCGGGGAATAATTTGGTGTTGGGAAGCATCACCATTATCCGTCTGAATGTGGGCAATGGCACCTGCTAAACCCGCAATGGTGGGTGTCTCAAACAGCAACTGTAGCGGAATTTCTAAACCAAAGGCTTGGTTACACCGAGAAATGACTTGGGTCGCTAGCAGAGAATGCCCTCCCAAGGTAAAGAAGTTGTCGTGGATGCCGATGTGTTCTACACGGAGAACTTGCTCCCAGATAGCTGCTAATACGGATTCCGTAGGAGTGCGGGCAGCAACAAAGTTGGTAGAGCGACCCAGACTATATGTATCCGGTGCAGGCAATTGCCCACGGTCTACTTTGCCATTGGGGTTTAATGGCAGAGTGTCCAAAAATACAAAGGCAGCTGGCACCATGTATTCCGGCAGCAAATCCATTAAAAAGTCGCGTAATTCAATCGTGCTTGGGACTTCTTCAGGTTGGGCAACAACATATGCCACGAGTCGCTTGTCCCCTGGAACATCCTCTCTTGCCATCACTAGGGTCTGCTTGAGTGCCGGATGTTGACCTAGCATCGCTTCAATTTCTCCCAACTCAATGCGGAAGCCACGAATCTTGACTAGGTGATCAATACGACCAACAAACTCTATATTCCCATCCGGCAAATAACGCCCCAAGTCCCCTGTTTTGTAAAGCCTTAGAAACACGGGGAGTGGGGAGTAGGGAGTGGGGAGTGGGGGAAGAGGGGGAAGAGGGGGAATGGGGGTGTTTTTTTCATTCGTAGCGGGTGGTGCGCCGCCCGTGGGCGTGTTCCTAACTCCTAACTCCCCACTCCCCACTCCCCACTCCCCACTCCCCACTCCTAACTCCCCACTCCCCACTCCCCACTCCCCATTCCGGTTGCAAATGAACTTCTGTGCAGTCAGTTCGGGACAGTTGAGATAGCCTCGCGCCAAACCAGCACCGCCAATATAAAGTTCTCCAACCTCACCCACAGGCACTGGCTGCAAATCCTCATCCAGGATATAAATCTGTGTGTTAGCAATGGGGCGACCAATGGGCGCAATTGTCTGCCCTGTTCCGGGTTGGCAGGTCCAGAAGGTGGCATCGATGGCAGCTTCTGTGGGACCATAGCAGTTATACAGAACATTGGACAGGGGAAGACGCTCAAAAAAGCGCTCTATCAGTTCCACAGGTATTGCTTCACCGCCGATGCTGACGTGCTTGAGGCATTGACAATTCTCCAAACCCTGCTCTTGGAGTAAAACCCGCAGTATGGAGGGTACTAGGGCAATCACACTGATGTGCTGTTGGGCAATGGTTTTCACCAGGTAGGCTGTGTCCTGATGTCCGCCAAGACGAGCTAAGATTAACTGTGCCCCGAACAACAACGGCCAGAATATCTGCCACACAGAGGGGTCGAAGCTCAAAGAAATGGTCTGTAAAACTTTGTCAATAGGGCTTAA
>JADQBA010000269.1 GCA_016903675.1 Stigonema ocellatum SAG 48.90 = DSM 106950
AGGGCGTATTGCAAGTAGCCCCTACCGCATGAAAACTTTCAATTGAATGTAACTTCTTCTGCTACATCTTCTGATTTATTTCGGATATTGAAGTAAGAATAAAGATTAGCAACAGTTAAGTCAGATGCTTGTTGTAAATTATAACTAACTAATGTTCTATAACCATAACTTTTAGCTTGTTGACTAATATAAAATTCATACTCTCGACGTAGCTTAGGCTCGAACATAAATAATAACTGGTCACGCAGAGACTAGAAATGAGACTTTTCTGCTAACTCTTCATATATTAATTGTTCAGATGATACTGGAAAAGCGGGTGTGGTTTGATTAAGCTCTGAACTAACAGTAATTTCTGAATTTTTGAAGTCAGAACAACTTAAAATTTTTAAATCCGACAAGGGAAGAGATTGTATCCAAGACATATGGTTGTGCCACGAATTCAATAACACTAAATCATGGTTGTGAATCCGGGTAATCTCTGGGAAGAGAAAATCAAGCTCATCATGTGATTCACAACGATACTGGTTGATAGTCAGGAAAATAACCGTATTTATTCGGGAAATTGGTGAATTTTCGCTAAACCTGGGCATACTAAACCCAGAAACCTCTATCGGATCATAATTTTTATGGACTCGACCCAACGAATTCATGGTAGTAACCCAGATGTCAAAACAATTTTGATTTTGGCAGCCAATCCGCAAGGTACTTCACGGTTGCAATTAGATAAAGAAGTCCGGGAAATTGATGAAGGATTACGAAGAGGTTTTAGGCGATCGCAGTTCAGGTTAGAGCAAAAGTGGGCAGTGCGTCAGCGTGATTTCTACCGCGCTATCCTAGATTTCCAACCCCAGATTGTTCACTTTAGCGGGCATGGTACAGGCGTTGATGGTATCGTCTTAGAAGATGAAACAGACCAGCCAGTTGAAGTTAACGCGTTGGCATTGGCAAGCATGTTTAAGGTATTTGCCAAACATGGAGTGCAGTGCGTAGTTCTTAATGCTTGCTATAGCCAGGTGCAAGCAAAAGCTATTAGCCAACATATCAATTATGTGATTGGCATGAACAAAACGGTAGGGGATAAAGCAGCAATAGCATTTTCTGTAGCATTTTATGATGCTCTAGCAGCTGGACAAGATATAGAGGATGCTTATGAATTAGCTTGCGCGATCTTAATAAATTATTTAGAACAACAGACCCCGGTTCTCTTTAAAAAAGACCAAATTAGTATCATCGAGCCAGAAGTAGAGATTATTCCACCCAATCCATATCAAGGATTAGCTGCATTTGGTGAAGAAGATGCAGCATTCTTTTTCGGACGGGAAACGTTTGTCAATGGTTTGGTAGAAGCAGTAAACAAACAACCCTTAGTCGCTGTGATTGGTCCATCGGGAAGTGGGAAATCTTCTGTGGTGTATGCGGGGCTGATTCCTCATCTGCGTACGACAGGAAACTGGCTGATTGAATCATTTCGTCCCAGTAGCCAACCATTTTACCAGATAGCATCGGCTTTAGTTCGTCAATTAGAACCGGAAGTTGATCAAATTCAACAATTGCGGTCTACGGCTGGACTAGATAAAGATATACAGCAGGGTATCGTTACCTTGCAGCAGATAACATCTCGCATCATAGAACGTAACCCGGATAAGCGTCTTCTGTTGTTTGTAGATCAATTTGAAGAACTCTACACCCTTTGTCAGAAAGAAGAACAAGAACGCTTTGCTGATTTGATGCTTGAAGCTATTCATCAGAAAATTTTAACACTCGTCTTCACTTTACGGGCTGACTTTTATGGCTTTGTGCTTGCCTATCGTCCTTTTCGAGATGCCCTGCAGCAGTTTACACCGCAACTGTTAAGCGCAATGAATCGAGAGGAACTACTTCGAGCAATTGAGCAACCAGCGCAGAAAATAAAAGTTCAATTAGAAGCACAATTGGCACAACGAATTCTAGATGATGTTGGCAATGAACCAGGGAATCTCCCATTGCTAGAATTTGCTATGACTCGACTTTGGGAGAAGCAGCAAAACCGCAAGTTAATTCACCAAGCTTATGACGAGATTGGTGGTGTTAAAAAAGCTTTGGCTAATCATGCTGAGCAAATTTATCAGCAACTAAATGAACAAGAGCAAAAACAAGCACGGCGAATTTTTGTACAATTAGTACGCCCAGGAGAAGGAACGGAGGATACTCGTCGCATCGCAACTCGTGCAGAAATAGGAGATGATAACTGGGGATTGGTGAGTTATTTGGCAGGATACAAAGCTCGCTTGGTTGTCACCGGACGCGATGAAAAATCCGGGGAAGATACAGTGGAAGTTGTTCATGAAGCCTTAATCCGGGAGTGGCTGACTTTACGAGAGTGGATGAACGCTAACCGTCAGTTTCGCGTTTGGCAAGAGCGTCTGAAGGTGTTAATGCTTGAGTGGAAGAATAGCAACCATGACTCAGGGGCATTGTTGCGCGGTGTGCCATTGGGTGTGGCGCAAGAATGGTTGCACAAGCGCTCTTCTGAAATGACACTTTTAGAGCAAGATTTTATTAGTGTTAGTACACAACAGCATTCTAGAGAGATTGAGGAACAGTCCCGAAGACGGCGACGTAGCATTCAGGCGCTCATTGCTGGTTTAGCTGGTGCTTTGAGTCTATCAGGATTTGCTTTTTGGCAATGGCAGCAAGCCGAGAAAGGGCGAGTTAATGCAGAATTTTCAGTTCAAAGTCTCACTACAGAGAATCTTTTTGCTTCAGGCTTAGAACTAGATGCTTTATTATCCGGCTTAAAAACAGGGAAAAATTTGAAACAACATGGTAATGCTGTAGATGCAGATAACCACATAAAGGCGATTGTTGCTCTGGAACAGGTTGAAACCGAATTGAAAGAACATAACAGACTGGCGGGGCATAGCGATGTAGTCAATAGTGTGGTGTTCAGCCCGGATGGCAAGACCATTGCTACTGCTAGTCGGGACAAGACAGTGAAACTGTGGAATCTGTCAGGGCAGCTACTTCATACCCTTCAGGGGCATAGCGATGAAGTCTATAGTGTGGTGTTCAGCCCGGATGGCAAGACCATTGCCACTGGTAGTAAAGACAATATCGTGAAACTGTGGAGTCTGTCAGGGCAGCTACGTTATACTTTTCAGCAAGAACCTAGCAGTTATATCACAAGTCCGGTGTTCAGCCCGGATGGCAAGACCATTGCCATTCCTAGTAAAGACAAGACAGTGAAACTGTGGAATCTGTCAGGGCAGCTACTCCATACCCTTCAGGGGCATAGCGGTAAAGTCCTTCGTGTGGTGTTCAGCCCAGATGGCAAGACCATTGCCACGGGTAGTACTGACAAGACAGTAAAACTGTGGAATCTGTCAGGGCAGCTACTCCATACCCTTGAGGGACATAAAGGTATAGTCTGGAGTGTGGTGTTCAGCCCGGATGGCAAGACCATTGCCACTGCTAGTCAGTCCGATTTTATCCCTGGTAGTAGTAGTAGTGGGGACAAGACAGTGAAACTGTGGAATCTGTCAGGGCAGCTACTCCATACCCTTCAGGGGCATAGCGGTGAAGTCCTTCGTGTGGTGTTCAGCCCGGATGGCAAGACCATTGCTACTGGTAGTAAAGACAAGACAGTGAACCTGTGGAATCTGTCAGGGCAGCTACTCCATACCCTTCAGGGGCATAGCGATCAAGTCGCTCATGTGGTGTTCAGCCCGGATGGCAACACCATTGCCACTGGTGCTACTTTTGACAACACAGTGAAACTGTGGAATCTGTCAGGGCAGCTACTCCATACCTTTCAGGGGCATAGCGGTGAAGTCAATAGTGTGGTGTTCAGCCCGGATGGCAACACCATTGCCACTGGTAGTACTGACAAGACAGTGAAACTGTGGAATCTGTCAGGGCAGCTACTCCATACCCTTCAGGGGCATAGCGCTTCAGTCACAAGTGTGGTGTTCAGCCCGGATGGCAACACCATTGCCACTGCTAGTCACGATTTTCGCACTGGTGGTAGTGAGGACAAGACAGTGAAACTGTGGAATCTGTCAGGGCTGCTACTCCATACCCTTCAGGGGCATAGCGCTTCAGTCACAAGTGTGGTGTTTAGCCCGGATGGCAACACCATTGCCACTGCTAGTTTTGACTCTACAGTGAAACTGTGGAATCTATCAGGGCAGCTACTCCATACCCTTCAGCGTGGGTCTACCACTTATTACACAAGTCCGGTGTTCAGCCCAGATGGCAACACCATTGCCACTAGTGACGACAATACAGTGAAACTGTGGAATCTGTCAGGGCAGCTACTCCGTACCCTTCAGGTGCATAGCAGTAGTATAGTAACAGGACTAGTGTTCAGCCCCGATGGCAAGACCATTGCTACTGGTATTACTGACAGTACAGTGAAACTGTGGAATCTGTCAGGGCAGCTACTCCATACCCTTGAGAAGCCTGGCGATGGAGTCACAAGTGTGGTGTTCAGCCCGGATGGCAACACCATTGCCACTCATAGTCAGGACAATATAGTGAAACTGTGGAATCTGTCAGGGCAGCTACTCCATACCCTTCAGGGACATAGCGGTGAAGTCAATAGTGTGGTGTTCAGCCCAGATGGCAACACCATTGCCACTGGTAGTAAAGACAATACCGTGAAACTTTGGAATCTGTCAGGGCAGCTACTCCATACCCTTCAGGGGCATCGCGGTGAAGTCCATAGTGTGGTGGTCAGCCCGGATGGCAACACCAGTGCCACTGGGAGTACAGACAACACAGTGACACTGTGGAATCTGTCAGGACAGCTACTCCATACCCTTCAGGGGCATAGCGGTGCAGTCAATAGTGTGGTGTTCAGCCCGGATGGCAACACCATTGCCACTGGCAGTGAAGACAAGACAGTGAAACTGTGGAACATGAATTTGGATGATTTACTGATACGTGGTTGTGCTTGGGTTTCTGATTATCTGAACAACAACCCCAATGTTAAGGATGATGAGCGCCACCTTTGTGATGATATTGCTAAAAAAAAGTAATACAACACTTCACGAAAGGTCGATAAGTTGTAATGGGGTGTTCAAACTATTACTGTACCGTGGTTGGGGATGAATTCATCCCACGAGTTCACCGCTGCTTATATGTCCCCTCAGTCATGCTCTACGAGAGAATGAGGATTACAGGCATTTCTGATATAAATTGCTTATGATATCGCTGCTATCACCGATTACAGCTATAATCCAGTACCCTTGATTGATGAGTGATAGCAGGGTGGGCAGTGATGGCAGAGTCGCCAATGGTAGGGGCGAGGGTTCCCCAGGAGTGGCTTCAGCAGATCCAGGGGATAGCAGCGGCTAGTGGACGTACCGAGGCACAGATAGTGAGTCCGGCGATCGCAGCATATTTGGGGCAAGTCAACCCCGACGGGGTGAGCAGTGCTTTAGCTTCGCTTCAGAGCCGTGTTGAAATTTTGGAGGGGAAGTTGGCGAGTTTGGGGCGATTGGTTGGTTGACCCCCGAAGGGCTATGGGGGTTAAACACGAATCCGATCTTGCCCTCATTCAGAATTACCCAGTATTGAGCTTTTTGTAGATTGCCAAGAACCATTTTTATGTTGCTCCTGGCTCAATACCCAATTGACTCAATTCCTGCGCAAGTTCATCTAAAATCTGAATTGCTCCTGCGATAGATTCTGCATCAGCCGAAAGCATTTCAAATGCTGACTCAACACGCCTTTTATACTCGTGCGGCAAAATGCTAAATGTATCTGCCAATGCTACTGCACCCTTTTCGTTTAACAGATATTGCCCATTGAGCGCAAACAAAACTTGATTCATGCACGCTACACTTCGGAAACAGCAGCCAGATGCATACGTAACGTCACCGCGTGTAACTGCTTTTGCTCCAACTAGCAGTGAGAATTTGATTTCCCAAGCAAAAGTATCAATGATTGCTTGCCGAAGTGCAACTGGATATGGCAACGTTTGTGCCTTTAAATCGGAAATAACTCCAAAAAGGTCGTAAAGTGGTTGGCAAATAGCTATCTCACCCATATAAATCGACGAGACAAACCCGTGGGGATGCCCTGGCTGATAGTCTATAGTAATTTTGCCAGCATGGCTATCAGCAATGACTTGTCTGACACGCGCTAGGTCACGGTAGAGAAAATCTACAGCCACACCATCCACACAGAGCCAACCGCCTCCATTAATCCACTTTCCCCAACCCCCAATAGGTGTGATGAGGTTTTCACGATGGTTGTCATCAAGTTCAGTTGCTAAGCAACCAAGTTCACACAGATCAAGAAGATCTTCCGTCTCGTAGTAAATACCAATATCTATATCAGACTTTTCTGTATGCGTTCCCCTAGCGCGAGAACCACCAAGAGCGATCGCAGTGATCCCTTTGATATGTTGCAGGCGAGAAATAATATGAGCTACAAGTTGGCGCTGCGATCTGGGCGAATATCTACTTATGTCCAAGCTACAATTCATCTCCTGGCATGGGATTGACCGGAACTACTAGAATGCAAGCCCCTGGCTTCAGACATGGGGTAAGTGCGTAGGGGACTTCAGTCCCCGTCAAACTTCTTTTTGATTTTGGATATACAGCTTAACGATATCCAATGGTGCACCTCCAACTGTGGATACGAAGTAAGAATTAGTCCACAGTGTTGGAAGTTTAGATTTTAAATGCGTCCATTCAAGCCTGAGATACCTAGAAGTTGCACCCTTGAAACGTTTAACTGCTTTATGGTAACCGTTCTGGGGGTCTACCTCAACGAGTAGGTGAACGTGGTCCGGCATTATTTCCATTTCAATAATGTCAACCCGTATTTCTTTGGATATCTGTTCTAGCAAATCTTTAAGTCGTTGGTCAACTCCATCTTTGAGGACAGATCGCCGATACTTCGGGGTCCACACAACATGATATTTACATGAATAAACGATATTGTTGTTGGATTTAAATTTTTGCATAAGTGAACTTGCGCTATACGA
>JADQBA010000325.1 GCA_016903675.1 Stigonema ocellatum SAG 48.90 = DSM 106950
GCTTCAAACAAGTTGCGGACAGCCAAATCTATTTGGAAGGCGTCGCGTATTCGGGAAGTCAACTGAGTCGCAAGTAGAGAATGACCGCCCAATTCAAAGAAATTGTCATGGATACCTACTTGCTCTTTTCCCAAAAGTTTAACCCAAATTTCCACTAGCAACTCTTCAATCTGCGTCCGTGGTGGCACATAATCTTGTTTGTCGAGAGTGAGTGTATCAGGTGCAGGCAAAGCACGGCGATCAACTTTGCCATTGGGTGTTAGTGGTAGGGATGCTAGCACCACATAGGCTCTTGGGATCATGTATTCTGGTAACTTTTCTTTAAGGTTTCCGCTCAACAGGGCTTGGGAATGATCAGTAATTCACGCAGAGCCGAACATTCACTTCATCAAGCAGTCATCAAGTTCTGAATATCGAGAGAACAAACTATCAATACTGGCTAGCTTTGCTCCATAAACCAGTGCTGTCGCAATAATCAACCGATCAAAAGGATCTTTATGAACAGGCGATAAGTCAACAGCACGAGATGCAATCACCTCGGTGACAGGAAATAGCTCGATACCTACAGTTGTTAGCGCTCCAGTAAACCATTCACAGGCTGTAGATGGTAACTCTATTCGACCACGCTTATGAGCTAAAGCGACCTCATAACAAGACACTGGAGAAACGCCAACTTGAATCGCAGACTCTATTTGAGCGAGCCAATGCGACGGAAATTGATCCACATTCGCATTAATAAACCATAGCCAAATATGAGTGTCGAGAACAATTACTTCAGACATTGCCAGTCCTCTTCATCCACAATCGGACTGACAATATCACCGAAAATTTTCACTTTGCCCGCCATTGAAGCCGGAGGAATTCGACGCTTGTGAGGAACTACATTAGGAGCATTCTCTACCAAGACAGTCACAATAATGCGAGCTGAGCTAACCTCTGGCTGCTCCGTCAACCATATTACACGACCATTTTCATACATCGCTTCATAACTTTTTAGCATTTTATTATTTTTCCGACTGGTGTACTAAGTTTATCTTTAATATGAGGGTAACATTAAGGAAAAAAGCGATGTTTCAATCTGTAGAAAAAATTTATCGTACAATTGAACCACGCCCGTATCACTACCAAATGATCGAATTGATTAAGATTCTGGGGTAAGGTTTAGACCCCGATAAACTTGTTCAATGGGGAAGCTGAGATTGATGCTTTTTAGTTCAATGGTGTCACCTTCTCCATAGTTAATAATCATCCATTGTCCCGCATCATTTTTGTGATACAAATCTATTTCGATCGCAGTGGAACTAACCAATAGGTAATCTTTTAGTACTGAGTTATTTTGATACATTCTGAACTTGCCGCCTCTGTCGTAGGCTTCGGTAGTTTTTGAGAGAACTTCAACGATTAAGCAGGGGTAGGTAATATATTGGGTTGTGGTTTGATCGCGATCATCGCAGGTGACGCTGACATCGGGATAGGTGTAGTTATTTGTGCCAACAATATTAACTCTCAGGTCTGAGTTACCTGTTATGCAACATCTTGCATCTAAATGGGTATCAACCATAGTCGTAAATCGAATTGCAATGCGGCTATGATTAACGCTACCACCAGTCATGGCGTAAACTTGACCGTCGATCAGTTCGTGTTTTTCTAGTTGCTGTTCTTCCCAAGTAAAGTATTCTTCTGGGGTTAGGTGGGGGGCGTTGTCTTTGGCTACGATCATGGTTAGTTACCTCCTACGGTTTGCAGCTTGCTTGGGGTCAGTTTGGCTCTGGGTTAGTTGATTTAATTTTAACAATCTACACAAACATTTTTTGTAATAAGCCTTTTTTGGTAGTGATATGTTCGTAGTGGTAAGGCTCAAGTCCTTGCTAACTCTGCATTGTAGCCATGAACGAAGTACCAGCCAATGGGGATGTGGGCTTTCTGCTTTGATACTGTAAGTCTTTAAAATTCTACGTCTTCTCGCTCTTGTCCCATAGTCCCAGCCTGAACCACACCCTGCGTTACCCATGACATTGTTTCAATATACCTAGCAAGTTGTTCAACAGTTGGTGCTTCAAACAAGTTGCGGACAGCCAAATCTATTTGGAAGGCGTCGCGTATTCGGGAAGGTTGCTAACTCCTGCACAGACGCGCAAGGGACTTTTTTTTCAGGTGTTCTCGTCCAACGGACTAGCTTAGGACTTACGCATTGACAGAGAACGCAGACTATGCATCATCTCGTTACAAGGCTCTGCCTTGTAATGCTCCTTCAGGAGGCTCTGCCTCCGCGTTTAATGGGAGGCAGAGCCTCCCATAATTACGTCCCCAGGCGGAGCCTGGGAACGAGGCAACGGGGCAAACGGCGAAGTTTCGTTATGCACATGATGGTTGAAAAGTAAAGTGCGTAAGTCCTGTAGCTCACCTTTGCGCGAAACAAAATTCATCCTATTAATCAGCAACGCCACCAAGCCCAAAGCATTCGTGACAGTTTAAGACTAGGCGATCGCAACAATAAAACGGCTCATATCTAGGATGTAATTGGAAAGTCTAGAAAAACGCTCCAGAATTTCTTCGATATTATTGATGACAAGTAAAATTTGTTGTAGCTGCAAATGGGTAGCGATGGAGCATTGTTGCTGCACTAGAGACGATTTATTCTTGAAATTTTTTAACAGCTTATCCAAGGGTAGCACTTGAGGGCTAGTTGTCGAGATGAAGAAATCTTTTAACTGCAAAGGGACTAAATAATCAATCACCCCTATCAGGGTTTGAGCGAAATGATTGACTTCCGAGGGAAGAGATTGAGTCAGACGAATCAGTAGGTCAATTTGTTATATTATACTGTAAACCTCAGTTTTAGGTAAAATTGTACTATCTTGCCCCTGGTGTCAGCTACGCTATATTTACGCCGGGTTGGGCGGCGGCGAGGGGGTGGGAACGCAACGCTATAAGCCGTCGGTCAGTCCAACTCTTGCTTGATGCTTCTAGGTGATGAGGCTTGGCTTGACGCAAGAATGGTTCCTAAATTACTTTTACCATTTTCGCTTTTTTAGAACGCAACTGCTGTTCTAGCACGTCCGGATCTGTGTTCTGGGTATCAAATCATATATTCCGCAAACTTATAAATTTTATTAAACCCCACTTTGGTGTGAGGTTTATAGTGTATGCTTTTCTAAAACGACGTTTTTACTGTTGAAGCAAGAGTTGCTGCCACCTTCCGGTGACTCACCAGCACGAGAAATTAATACTTTTCGGCACCGATTACAAGAAAGAGGTATTAGTTGTAATCGGTTGCTCAAACTATTAATCTCTCGTTGTTTTGACCAGCGTCACGGGCAAGATCAACAATTAGGTTAAAAACACTTTAATCGTCCATTTGGCGCGAATGCGAATAAGAGTGGCAAATCCTGGGACATTTCGATTTTGATGTATTGTATCACCAATTAATTTTAACCCCCTTAAATCGCGTTCTGAAAGGTATTTTTTTGTCTATTGGGGTGTGAGCCGTTACTGAGATTGAAGTAGTGTAAAAAGTAACGAGTAGTGGGAAAATGCTCTTTTTAGCTCTATCCTCAAAGTCTCTTTGAAAGGCGATCATTCTGCAAACCCGCTATCTTGTACCCAGTTCTTGAAGCTGTTGAGATGCTTTTTGGCTTAATTCAACATTATCGTTTAATTCCAGGACTTTCTTGAAGTCTTCTTGGGCTTTATCTTTACGACCTTTATTTTTGTAAGCAAGCCCTCGGTT
>JADQBA010000470.1 GCA_016903675.1 Stigonema ocellatum SAG 48.90 = DSM 106950
CACGAGCTTTGGCGATGTTAGGGAATGTTCATAGGTGGTGAATAGATCATAAAACGCGCTCGGTGGGCAATTCAAATCACCCCTCTGTTGCTACGGGACATGGGTGAAATTGAAGGGAGCGATCGCGCAGTATTTTATCTCTAGATTACCATATAGCGATGGATGCCGTCTAGCATTGTTCTTTTTTGACTTTTTCTCCTATTCTTACTCCATCCTAAAACCAAGTTCAGCACTTTTTTGAGAATCAGACAAACTGATAAACTTCTCTACAAACCAAGAAGTTTTGCATAACCTTGCCTTGCCTTCGTCAGAAGTATCTAGATCTATATCGCTGTTTTACTTTCTCCGTGGGAGTGGAAATCAATGTCTAAACAAAGACCAAAGCCAAAATCTCAGCTTCTTCATCAGTTCAGATGGTTTACTTGGTTAGTCTCACTAACTCTAGCGTTCTCTCTAGTGGGAAACAATCCTATTGTCGTGACAGGACAATCCCAGCCACCACAACAAGCAGACCAAAAAGCTGCTTTGGAAGAAGCTGAACGCCTAAATCAACAGATTGTGCAGTTGTATAAAGAAGGTAAGTATAGCACCGCGATCCCTTTGGCAGAACGTTTACTGGCTATCCGTGAGAAAATACTGGGTCAAGA
>JADQBA010000115.1 GCA_016903675.1 Stigonema ocellatum SAG 48.90 = DSM 106950
CCCCCTCCCCCCCTCCCCCCCTCCCCTACACCCCTTCTTCAGAAGGAAATGTTTCGCCTGCTAAGTAAGCCTCAAAGTGCCGTTGGAAGTATAGCCAGGAGGTCATATCTTCTCCATCCACAAAGGATTTTGGCGCATCCCTGTATATTGGAATGCGTTTATTAATTTCATCCTGCAACAGTTGCGGTAATTCAGTAAAGCCATTAACTTTGCCGCCGTAAGCACTGTAGATGACATGACCAGGGCTAGCACCCATTTTCATCCAGGGAAGCCACTGACCAATCCTATCCCAGCTCAGTTGCAGTTCAGAAACCGAGGGGAGATCTGGGTTGAATAAATCTGCTGTTGGGACGGTAATTTTAAACAACTCCGCCGCCTGGTAGGTAGGTTGTGGACTGTATTGAGCAAACTTGGGGTCTTGTGCCAAAGGATTGGGGTAAGTGGGAAATATGTCAAATACAAAAGTTGTACGGTCGCCCTCTACGGGTGCGGGAAACTTACCCTCAAAGCGCCCCTGCACTGGATTATTTGCTACGTGCATTACCGGAACTGTTTCCCCTGTCCAAGGATTATCCCACCGCTGTAAAGCAACACCAGTGTCTGGATTAAGGTAGTAGGTCAGTTCTCTAGAGGTAAAATCCCAGCTATTTTCTTGTATGGGAATACACCTGCTCACACTCATACCCAATATTTTAAACAAAAGTTTTCTCTTCTCCCCAGGAATAAAGGCGTAAATCTTACCTGTCCAGGTCAGAAAGGTGGATTGGGTGGGGTCTAGGGACGAACGAGTTTTAACCCAGTGCGAGGCGTCAAATTCTTGGATTTGGGCAACCATTACAACATCCTTCTCTGCTAAGCTAAGTTTCGGGAGGCAAAGCCTCTTATATTATGTGCGGTTGCTAAGACTCAGAAGTTGATTTTGCGATCGCCCCTAATTGTAAACCCGGTGGATAACTACCTTCCTCTTTAATTCGCTTAATTTCGCCATCACTGATCCGCAAATTTAACTTTTGCGCTACTGCTTTGACAATGTCTCCCCGGTCAATGACACCAGCTACAGATCCAGCGGGAGAAAGCACGGTGATGCGGGGTAATTGCTCATTTTCCAGCTTGTTAATCACCTCAACTAAGGAATTTGACTCAGCAACGGTGGGAATTGCTGTCAGGGGACTTACAATACTTTGCAGGGTTTGGGTTTCCCATTGACTCCGTTCACAAGAGCGAAAATTCTCTAGGTCAACGATGCCTCGGTATCGTCCGTCAGACTCGGCAAAATAAACCTGTGGTGTGGCTGATTCTAACAAATAGAAGTCAGCAAAGGAACGCAAGGTCTGGTCAGCATCGACGACACGAAAGTCGCGGGTCATGGCATTGGCGGCAACTAACTCTAGCAAGGTTTCTTGTACAATGGTCACGCGGTCATAGTTGGTGGCGTTGCGGACGCCAAACCAACCCAACACAGCAATCCATAAACCAGTGACTAATTCACCTGTCAAGTAATCTACTGCCAAACCCAAGGCAATGGCACTGTAACCTAAAATTTGACCTGCCTTAGCTGCTAACCTTACAGCTTGAAAGCGGTTTCCTGTTGTTTTCCACAGTGCTGCTTTTAAGACTTGTCCCCCATCTAAGGGTAAGCCTGGAATCAAGTTAAATAGTGCTAACACCAAGTTAATTCTCGCCAAATCGGCGATCATCATACTGGCTGGACTGGTGTGAGGCAAAATATTAGCCAGCAGTTTGAGCAGTATAAATAGTGCTATACTCACTGCTGGACCTGCGATCGCTACCTGAAATGCTTTGCCGGGAGTTTTGGATTCTTCTTCAATAGCAGCAATACCGCCAAACAGAAACAGGGTTATGGATTTTACTCTAATGCCTTGCGATCGCGCTACCAAGCTGTGACCCAACTCGTGTAACAACACCGAACCAAATAGCAGGAGTGCCATGACTATCCCAGCACTCCAAGCTAACATAACCCCCCATGCTTGGTAAGCTACACCAAAGTTAAGGATTGACAGCCCTAGAATTATAAACCATAAAGGGTCTAAAAACAGCGGAATTCCGAATAAAGCCCCGATTTTCCAATTTGTTTGCATTACACGCATTAGTTTATATACATATATTGTTTGATTGCATCAACACGAATGTCGGAAGGAAACTTAGCATTCTTCTTGGGTGTGATGCTCTAATTTCTAGAATAGACGTGATTCCTAGAGAAACACGGGGAGTAGGGAAAGAGGGGAAATGGAGGTGTTTCTGTAATGAGTAACGGGTGGTGCGCCGCCGATGGGGTACTTTCATGGAACAAACCGAACTATTGGAAAGAAATCAAACTTTAAGCAAGAATTGGGAATATTTTGCATTCATTAGCCAATAAATGTGTTATAATAAGTAAAATTTGCCCCTACTGGCGTATTGCAATATGCCCGTACTGGAATCGCGAATATCTTAGTTCGTGCTGGTAAATATAGGAATCCTAAATCATTCATGAAAAATTTTAAGTAGTGTAGGGTGGGCACTGCCCACCACAACCCGGATGTGGTGGGCAGTGCCCACCCTACGTATATTTCAATAATCAATAGGAGGTCGGCGTAAATAAGCCACCCATTTGAAATGTCTAAAACCCTGATAGTCACGGTAATTACGAATTACGCGTAGCGGTACTAGTGGGAATTCCCCTCCTTGCGGGGCGCTATGGAGGGGGATTACGGTGCTTTTGTTAAAAAAGTAAAATCTATAAGAAGCCGATATTGGTCAATCCCAAAACAGCACCAATGCCGACGATGTGACCTGCGCTTAATGCGGCGAGAAATGTACCGATGCTAGGATTATTAAACAAATCAGGGAAAGGTAGGGGTATTTTAGAACCTACATGGGGATAGCGAATTGTCCGGGGAATAATTAAAAGAGCTAATAGACTAGCGCCTATGATAATTGGCGTTCCTGACCAGTTCCATTCGGTACCAGTGTTGGGAACAGTAGATTGGACTGCTAATAACATTGATGAAATCATAGTTTTTCTCCTGCTTCAATACATTGATTGAGGTGGCAAACTTGAGCTAATTCTATGTTCCGCTTAATAAGGTAGTAGAATCTTCCTTCTACGGAAAGATTTAATACTATATTAAGTTTTATGGCAAATTACGATCGTTCAAGTACTTTATTCTGAATTTAGAGACGTAGCATACTACGTCTCCACAACAATCAAGCACCGCTGAGCGTTCGTCAAAAGTCATACATTCAAAAAGCCTAGATTATAAGCTTTTCTAATTCCGCTTCGTGGTATTAGATACCACCAATGTTGGTCAGTCCTAAAACGATGCCAACGCCGATCAAGTGACCGAAACACATAGCACCAACGAATGCTGGAATACTTATGGGGAGTATAGGAATTCTGGATCCAACTAGGGGCTGCTCAATGTTGAAAGTGAGCAAAACAACTACTAAACAACTAACGCTGATGATTATCCCCACTATGGGACTCCACTCAGGTGTTGCGGGAACAGTGGCTTGGACTGCCAATAGCATTGATGAAATCAAGCTTTTGTCTCCTAAATCGAAAAATTGATGTAGACCAGAAAAATTATAAAATTCTCTGGGGAAAAACCCCAGTTTGTTGAAATAATTTACACTTACTTTTAGTACTGCTAAAAATATCTGAATTTTCCATGCGGATTAAGATTTGCGGAATCACTCAACCACAACAGGGCAAAGCGATCGCCTCCTTTGGTGCGACAGCATTAGGATTTATTTGTGTCCCGACCTCACCTCGCTATGTCACAGTAGCACAAATACGGTCAGTGGTGGAAGAACTCCCAGAAAAAGTTGACAAAATCGGAGTGTTTGCCAACACTACCATTGAGGAAATAACTCAGACAGCAGTTGATTCTGGATTAACAGGCGTACAGTTGCACGGAGATGAATCAAGAGAATTTTGCCTTAGATTGCGCCAATCTCTACCTAACATAGAAATTCTGAAAGCGTTAAGGATACGTAGTTTTGAAGATATTGACAAAACAGCTTCTTATGCTATCGCAGTAGATACCTTACTACTTGATGCCTACCATCCCCAAGAACTAGGTGGTACTGGCAAAACTTTAGATTGGGATATGCTACAGCAATTTAGCCCCAGTTGCCCCTGGTTTTTAGCAGGGGGACTAACTCCAGATAATATCCTGGAAGCCCTGAATCACACTAACCCCAGCGGTATTGATTTATCAAGTGGTGTAGAACGTAGTCCTGGAGATAAAGATTTGGATAAGGTTGCTAAGTTGTTTGAAAGGTTAGCGCTTATCTCCTGAATTGAGATGTAGAGACGTTGTTGCACGCAAAGTCTCTACATGAGAGCTAAAACAATGCTGCTTGGTGGCGAATTAAGTTGAAAAATTCTTCACGGGTTTTGTCCTGGTCTTGAAACACACCCACCATTGCACTGGTAACAGTCCAAGATCCAGGTTTTTGCACACCTCGCATCACCATGCACATATGGGTTGCTTCCATGACAACCGCAACTCCTTCGGGTTCCAAAATGGTCTGAATTGCTTCTGCGATTTGGCGGGTCAGCCTCTCTTGCACTTGCAAGCGACGGGAATACATCTCAACAATCCTTGCTAGCTTACTTAGTCCCACAACTTTTTGCTTAGGGATATATGCAACGTGAGCTTTGCCCATAAACGGTAACATATGGTGTTCGCACAAGCTAAAGAAATTGATATCCCGGACTAACACCATCTCATTATGACCTTCATTAAAGATGGCATCGTTAACAATTTCTTCTAAAGACTGGTTATAGCCACTGGTAAGAAACCGCATTGCCTCAGCAACCCGCTTCGGTGTTTTCAGGAGTCCTTCGCGTTCTGGGTCTTCCCCGACACCCACCAGTAGTGTTCGCACGGCATCCATCATCGGCGCAATCTGCTCTTCTGTTGGCGGGTGCAATTCAGGTTGTCCCCCGTTATGAGTGTTGCGATCTGGTCTGGAATTGATGGTTTCTGCCAAGTCGGGAATCAGAGGAGGTTGATTCAAACCGTTTGAACAAGCAATAGTCATGATCTCAGTATTAGGAGTGAGGAGTTATGAGTTAGGAGTGAGAAGTTAGGAGTGAGGAGTTAGGGTAAGGTACCGGACAGAAATATTTACAAATTAATTTCTAGACTGGGTAAAGGTTTCAGCCCAGATTTTGTGTAATTAATTCTGTCCTACTACTTAATTCATAACTCCTCACTCCTCACTCCTCACTCATAACGCGCCGGCGCTAGGCATGAGAGTTAATTCATCAATAACTGCCTGTTGTGGCAATAGTGCAGTGTAGAGAATTGACTGAGCAACAATTTCCGGATTTAGCATATTTGAGCGGTTCAAATCGACTTTAACCGTTTCTGTATCCCAGAGTTCCGTATTGACCGCGCCAGGACAGATAGTAGTAACACGTATGCCGTGGGCACGTTCTTCTTGTGCAAGGGTTTGAGAAAGGGCAATTAGACCAGCTTTGCTGACACTGTAGGCTCCCCAACCAGGAAAGACTTGTTTCCCGGCAATGGAGGCGACATTAATAATTATACCTGTGCGACGATCGCGCATTCTAGGCAAAATCCCCATAATGCACTCAAACACACTGGTCAGATTTAAATCTATCACCCGTTGCCAGTCAGACAAGGGAGTTTCACTCAAAATAGCGGTGTATCCGATGCCAGCATTATTTACGAGAATATCTATGTCTCCATCAAGGGCGATGGTCTGGATCTTTTCTTTGACTTGTGAGACACAAGCTAGATCCATAGAGTAAGCTTTTGCGTTTACCCCAGCCTGCTGTGCTGCTTCACAAACTGCCATTAACTTATCAGTAGAACGGCTGACTACAGCTACATCTATTCCTGCCTTGGCAAATGCCAAAGCAGTTGCTTTCCCAATCCCACTACTTGCCCCAGTAATTAGGGCGCGTCGTTTTTGCTCAAAACTCATGCTTTCTCCGAATTTTTTCGCAGTGCCAAAATCCTATTGCCACCCAATTATTGACATTTATGGGTTGGCTTAGATTAAATAAATCTAAGAATCAGATGATTTTTTTCCAAAACATGCTAACGTGTGTTGTTAATATGGATATGTTTTAGGTCTTTTATTTCCCATAGGATGACAAGATTCTTTCAGCTAGGAAAACTTATCCCACCCTGATAGCCATTAGTTGATAATCTAAGGGTTTGTTGTCCATTAGTAGTTATATGTTGAGAGTAGTTAGTTGAGTTATCAACTAACCACTAACTGCTAACACTGACTAAAATGCCAAACACCTATGGCTGTAGAAGATTGTTAAAAATCTTTACTTGCTATAGGCATTATAGCACTGCTGCTGTGCTAATTAATCATCCCAAGTCTGATTAGTGAGCAACTTCAGTGAAAACACCAATTTTGCGGAACTTTTCATAGCGCAATTGGCGTCGTTCTTGATTGGTGAAGCTTTTGAGTTCCTCTAAGTTATCTAACAGGGCTTGCTTGAAAGTAGTAGCGGCTTTTAGGGGGTCGGAATGAGCCCCGCCAACTGGTTCAGGTAGTATCTGGTCGATAATTCCCAAGGTTTTCAGGTCGTGTGAAGTCATTTTCAAGACAGCGGCGGCTTGGGGGGCCTTGCTAGCATCTTTCCATAAAATGGCAGCACAGGCCTCGGGGGTAATAACGGTATAAACGGAGTGTTCAAACATCAAAAGGCGATCGCCTACACCAATACCCAGTGCTCCCCCAGAAAAAGCCTCACCAATGACGGTGCAGATAATAGGCACATCCAAACTGAAAATCTCCCGCAAATTGTATGCGATCGCTTCCCCTGCACCTTGTTGTTCTGCTAACACTGTAGGTAAAGCACCTGGGGTGTCGATAAAAGTTAAAATCGGCATGCTAAACCTGTTGGCGTGTTCCATCAACCGCAGTGCTTTGCGATAGCCGCCTGGGGAAGCCATACCGAAATTCCGGGTAATATTGTCTTTAGTGTCGCGTCCTTTTTGATTACCCAACATCACCACAGGTTGTCCAGCCACGCGACCCACACCACCGATTAAAGCAGGATCGTCAGTTCCACGGCGATCGCCATGCAACTCCATCCATTCATCACTAATTGCCTGAATGTAATCAAGAGTACTAGGGCGACGAGGATGACGAGCGACCTGAAGTCGCTGAGACGGCGATAGACTACTGAAAATCTCCTCACGCAGTTGCATAGCGCGTGCTTCCAGCTTACGAATTTCACCAGAAACATCGACGCTATTTTCTTCTGCTAGTTGCCGAATTTGCTCAATTCGGGTGGCGAGTTCTGCTAGGGGCTTTTCAAAATCCAACAGTAGCGGTTTACGCTCAGTAGTTGCCATAAATGGGGAATGGGGAATGGGGAATAGGGAGTGGGGAGTGGGGATTGCTAATGGCTAATTGTTCTTTCCATTAGCTATACCAGCAGTGGTCTAAATCCATGTTTTACAGACACCTGACCAATCTGATCCATTTTTTCTACAGTAATCTGATTGCGTCCCCAGGAAAAGTTCGTATATAACTTCTCAAATTCCAGCAGCATTGATTCAGCAAAACAAGCAAACAACTGGCGTGCTGGAACGTCCATGTTGACGATTTGCATAATTTTCCACTCAATGTCTAGAGAATGTTCCACAATACCACCATTGAGCACATACAAACCCGGTCGCTGAATTTTGGTTGCTAAGTTTTTGGGATAACCACCATCAATCAGCAGACAAGGTGGCTTTAACACAGTGGAATCAATTTCCACACCTTTAGCCATACTGGCAACCCAAACTACAATATCAGCTTCCGGCAGAGCTTCTTCCAAAGCCATGATTTTTCCCCGCCCTAGTTGGCTTTGCAAATCTTGGAGACGTTCTTGGTTACGGGCTATTAACAGAAGTTCCTGGACATCTGTTCTAGCATCCAACCAACGACAGACAGCACTGCCAATATCCCCAGTTGCACCACACACAGCAACAGTCGCTTTTGATAGTTCAATTCCTACTTGCTTCGATGCTTGTTCAACCTGCCGACAAATAATGTAGGCAGTGTGAGTATTGCCTGTGGTGAAGTGTTCAAACTCTAGTTTAATATTGCGGACTTGCCTAAACTGCTCCAAGTTAAAGTTTTCAAAAATAATCGAAGAAAATCCACCTAAAGCCGTGATATTTATGCCATGCTTTTGAGCATGAGCCATAGCATTGAGGATTTTGCGAGTTGCTGCCTTGATGCGACGAGTTGCCAACATTTCTGGCAAAAAGCAAGATTCTACATATCGCCCTTCAATTTTCTGCCCGGTAACACTGGTGACAGTAATGTTATCGACAATTTGGGGCGGTGCACTGCACCAAAAATCTAGCCCTTGATCAGCATATTCTGGGTAACCCAATTCTCTGGCTACCGCTTGTGCGTGTTCCAAACTTGTAAGATGTCCGATTAGACCAAACATGAACTATTTTATTCGCCGTATCCTTGGTCGATTTGAGAGATAACTATAAATGGGCATAGGGCATATAGGCACAAGAGGGAGATGCCCAGAGATAGCAAATGATCTTACTACCCCATGCCCCATGTCCTATGCCGCCCTGAGTCCGTAGGCTGACAGGCGCATGATGTCACGGGTGGTGAAACCGATGTTGCTCAGGGCTTCTCCGTACTGAATCATGAAGTCTTCCACCAAAGCTTCTTTTTCCATTACCAAAGTGCGAGCATCTTCAGCAACTTCGTTGAGCATTTTCCAGACCACAGGGAGGTTTTGGCGGTTTGCTGCTTCTAATTCATCTTTAGATTCTGCAAAGTGTTCGTTTAACCAAACTTCGCCAAAGTTAAGATGTATGTATTCATCTTGCACTACACCCTCAGTAATTTTACGTGCAAAATCATCGGCTACCGGGATGTAAATCCTGTATGCCGCTATGGCAAAACATTCAATAATCAAAGACTGAATCAGCAAGCACGTGACAACTTTAGCTTCAGTCGCCGCTGTTTGAAAATTCTGGTCCAATTGAGCAAAAAATTTCTTGGCAAATTGCATATCCGGCGTCACACCGAGATTCTTAGCACAAGCTTCAAATCCTTTCTTGTGACGACTTTCCATCTTGGATAGGCGAATCAGTTCATCGTGATGTTCTGGCAGCAGTTCAGCCAGCTTGATGTAATTTTCATGGGCTTCTTGTTCCCCTTCTATCACAATTCCATTAATGCGGCTATAAGCGTCTTTGTATTTTTCACTCTTGTAATCGATTTCAGATTTGGTTGGCAACTGCTGCATTGTATGTTCACTCCTGTAATGTGAATCATTTGATACTAAATTCATTAGACCCTATGAATTTAGGGTAACGGTAACTGTGGTTTAATTTAACTTAACAAGTCACTATATTAGTAGATTAGCTTTTGCTGGGGGCAATGAGCGAGAGTAAATAGATGTCAAAACCAAGATTTAATCTCAAATACCCCGATTTCCTGAGCACAGGAGTGCTGCTGCTGTCGGCGGTTATCGTCCTCCTACCCCTGCTTGTGGTCTTCGTCACATCGTTTGTACCTCCTGGGTCAACTCCAGAACTTCTGCCCAAAAATGGCTGGTCTCTAGCTAACTACCGCGATGCATGGCAGCGAGGTAAGTTTTTACTGGCTTTTGCTAATTCTACCTTGGTTGCGCTAGCTGTCACTGCATTTCAGATTCTAACTTCCTCCTTGGCTGGTTACGCTTTAGCACGGCTTGAATTTCGGGGACGACAAGTCCTACTCCTCATTGTCATAGCGACCTTAGTGATTCCCTTTCAGATGTTGGTGATTCCCGTCTTTTTGGTCTTAAAGTGGGGACACGCAATCAACACCTACTGGGCGCTGATTTTACCCACCGCTGTTAACGGTTTCGGAATTTTCTTGTTGCGGCAGTATTTCCAAACTATTCCGGTGGAATTAGAGGAAGCAGCCGCAATAGATGGGGCAAACAGACTGCAAATTTTATGGCGGGTCATGTTACCTCTATCTCGTCCTGCTTTAGTGACGCTGTTTCTCTTTACCTTTATTGGTGAATGGAATGATTTGTTTAAGCCTTTAGTGTTTACGACGCGACCAGAATTAAGGACGGTGCAGCTAGCGCTAGCAGAGTTTCAGGAACAGTTTACAAATAATTGGCCCTTGATGATGGCATCTGTCACTATAGCCACAGTACCAGTCATGTTACTATTTCTCGTCGGTCAGCGTCAGTTTATTCGCGGTATTGCCACCACGGGAATGAAAAATTAAACACTTTGAAGAAACACGGGAGTGGGGAGTAGGGAGTGGGGAGTGGGGGGAAGAGGGGAAATGGTGGTGTTTGTTGCATTCATAACGGGTGGTGCGCCGCCTGTGGGGTGTGCCTAACTCCTAACTCCTCACTCCTGACTTACACCCCTTCTTTCACTAATATCGGTGGATGTTTGAAGTGTAGAATACTGAACAATGCTTGAACAACAGGCTGACTGTGTGGTTCTTGAACAAAGAATAGGGCTAACAGAGCGATGAATCGCAAAACAGATGAAAGGGCAAATAATCCAGGTAAGCCACCGATAATATCCAGTCCAGCTAAGAAGCCACCAAGTGTTGAACCCAAACCACCGCTGACACCAGTAACAGCAGCGGCGATCGCAAAATATTGAGCAGGACGATCTATCGGTGCTAGGGCCATCTGAATATTGCCATAGCACAAGTCATATCCTGCTGCGAAACTACCCGACACAATGTTTATGAGTGGTATCCACACCCATACAGAAACTGAGTCAGTCCCAACCCCCAGCCACAATATAGGTATTACTGCTATCACACTGCCAACTAACAACAGCACTGGACGATTGCCTACCCTGTCAGCTAACTTGCCCCACAACACCAGCATGACGATGTTCGCCCCAGATAGAAAACTGGTGTAAAATGTGACTGTGGTGACATCTAAAGCCAAATTCTTCAGCATGTAAAGATTAAAAAATGGTGAACTTAGGTTCACTGCAAATGTCCACAGACCAAAATAGAGCAGAAGCTGCAAAAAATTGGTGTCTTTAAGGACGCTTAGTATTTTTGGTAGGTCAGGAGCATTTTCCTCTTGTTGGTCCGAAGATACTGCAAAGTTCGTTATTTGCGGATTTACATCAGTCATACAAGACTGACATGCCAAACTTACTAACCCAATAAGGACTCCTACCAACAACAGCACGCCGTAACCTTGAATTGTGCCACCAGGCCAAGCAGATACCGCTAATCCGAGCAATGGTACACTCAGAAGATTAGTCAAGCTAGCAGCACTGTTGCGAAGACCAAAATACCTCCCCCGTAAACGACGGGGAACTAAAGCAGCCATCCAACTCAACCAAGCTGCAAGACCCAAGGCTGCCAGAATACTGCTGAACAAAATTATTCCTAGTGTCCAAGCTACCAGATAGTGTGGGTCATTGCCAGACCAGCTTAACCATCCAATGCCCCCAACTAAAATCAGCCACAGAAGCCTAGCAGGACCAAAAAATGCTATAATATACCAGCGGCGACTCTGGACACGATCAGCCATATAGGCTCCCACTGGTTGCAGGAAATTCACCACCATGGGAATTGACGATAGGAAGCCAATTTGTACCGGGGTTGCATCCAGTTTGAGTAAGAAGTTAATCAGCAGTACGCCAGTGGTAACGTTGGCAAAGATGGCAGCAAAAACCCCATCCATGGTAGAGGCTTTCAAGCTAGTCCGAATCTCTTGCTTAGAAATTTTCCATGGTGGATCGCTCTTGAGTCCCGATGCTCTCAGCGGCTTTAATATTTCTAAATTAGGGGAAGGTAAGTTATTCACTTCTTGATCAGGTATTGGGTTAAACGAGTCAATAGTTATTTCTTTTGACCCAGTGGTTATAAATTGATACTGGCGTTGTCATGACAGAATTAAAAATTTAACGTTTTTCTCTTGCGTTGCCTAGGTCGGATCTGAGTGTGGAACAACAAATTCCTCAATTTCAGAACTTACGCACTTTACAAATCAACCATCATGTGTATAAAGAAATTACGGCGTTTGCCTCGTTCCCAGGCTCTGCCTGGGAATGTGATTAAGGGAGGCTCGGCAACCCCTCAAATCGGGAGGCAGAGCCTCCTTTGAAGAGCATTACAAGGCAGAGCCTTGTGACGAGATATATACATAGTTTATTCTTTTTGTCAATGCGTAAATCCTAAATTTATGGAAGCCAAAAGAAAATCCAAAATCTATCTTTAGATAGACGTATGCGTTGTTCACAGCAGTTTACAGTACGGGGGGTATTAAGAAAATAAGAAAAAAGGTTCGTAGTTGCGCTTTAGCGCTAAAGCGCAACTACGAACGATAGACCTTTCATTCCTGCTCGTGACGAACTTCCGCAATCTTATCATTAGCGATCGCTGTATCATGACAGCTACCCCTCCAAGCATCTATAAATTCTAATGAGTTGGAGATAAAATTCTCCTTTAAATCTCAGTTAATGTCTTTTTCATCCTTACGCCGCCTAAAACACTCTCATGGAGCGGCAAAGAAAGTTTTCGCCTCCTTAAAGGAAAAAAACAATTGCCCACATCTACGGCAATTTTTGGAATCTTGAAGTTAGTTTTTCTCTAATTATAATATAATATTGTCTATTCGGCAATAGCAAGGAAATATAATTTCAATACCTTAATAGGCTAGTATATCACGGCGCTAGCTCCTCAACGGACAGATGCACAGTAGAGACGCGATTAATCGCGTCTCTACATAGGTTGACGGTAGTTTCATCACTAGCATCCAACGGCATCTAGTCATTTGGTGTACGATAAAAACTCAGAGTGTAGGGTGGGCACTGCCCACCCTACGTGTGTTTCAAAAATCTGCGGAGGAATCCTATATAATCGCCAAAAGTCTAAACTGACTATTATTGATTGTCGTCACTGCGGGTAAGGGTCATGATTTGGTCAGTGGTGAGGTTTCCAGCAGCGCACCCCCGCATGGTGTCAATCCAGGTTAAGATTTTATCGGCAGGTTGTATTTTCTTGAGGTAAAGACGATCTCCTTCGATTTCAAACGCTAATTCTACGTCGCGAGAAATGCTTAGCGCCTCAAGGATTTCAGGAGGGATGGTAATCTGACCGTCAGGTGTAATCCGCATTGTGTTTTTGTTGTTCAAGCGTTCTTATGTCCTCAGATTAATGTTGATCGCAAAGAGTGCATTTCTATTAGACATATTTCCCACTATTTTAATCGTCTCACAAGATGTCAATACCGTTCAGTTAAGGCTTTGATCCCCCCTAACCCCCCTTAAAAAGGGGGGAATAAGCCCCCCTTTTTAAGGGGGGTTGGGGGGATCTTCAGTCTGTGAACACTACTAACTGAACTGTATTGCTACAAATGTTTTTTGTTTAGAAATCATCTTATCTAAACATAATTCACCCACTCCCCATTCCCCATTGCCCCTTATCCCCAGAGGGGGCCCCGAGTTCCCCACTCCCCACTTTCAGTTTGTTTCCTGAATTTGCAAGCGGACAGTACGTTCAGTTGCACCACCTAATTGAATTTCCATGATTTCACTTCCAAAGGGTTCTAAGCACTCGAGGAGCGATCGCAACTTCGGTGTACTCGCACCTGTATCCACATACAACCTGTCCGATAAATTACTAATCCGCTTCCAAGTCATGTACAACTTGGCGATGGTTTGTTCTATCTGGGATGCTTGATTAACCAAGTCGGCAGCTATGTTCAAACAGCCGATTCTTTGAGCTTCTACCAAGGCTGTTTCAATGTCAATTTCTTCGGCGTTAAGTGCTTGGACTTGGGCAGCAGCTTTAAGATATTTTGCCAGGTTACGTGCCTCTGTGGTTACTAGTTTGAGAGTATCCACATCAGGATTTGCGCTAATTTCCTTTTGGATAGCATTCTGATGAGACTCTGGTAGCTTCTCCATTTCCCGCACCAAAGGGGCGAGGTAACGAGGAGGAAGGGAATTGTCTGCTGCTTTTTCCTTAACTGTTCCGGGTAGTAAATCGGAGGACATGGCTGTCCATTCGTCGTTTATTTGTCGCACTTCCCGACGGGTGATGCGATCGCCTTTTTGTGCTGCTTCACTCACCATCTGTTGAACTTCCGGCGCTGCTTTGGCAGTTTCCACAAATGCCCGTTTGCTAAAATTATTAATGGCTCCTGGGTCTAGTTTTCCTTCTTCTAAGAGCGTATCAGCACTGTTAGCCAGTTGAATCCAGGCATAAGCTTGGCTTTTGCTGATTTCCCGCTCTTTCAACCAATTGAGAAAGCCTGCACCCCGAACTTCGCCGCCCTTTTTTTCCCTATCACGGATAGCTCGTAAAATCCGCCCCCGCCAGATTTCGGTTTGCAAGTCAAAGCGATCGCACACCTGCCAAGCTATATCCAACTGCTGTTGAAATTCCGGTTCGGTAATTTCTTCGTCTTCTGGATCAGGCAGTTGGAACGTCAGATCAGCTGGCTGTTGTAAGGCAGCAGCCAGGTCATCCATAGATTCGTTATATTGCACGATATTATAGCGTACTAGTGTATGCAATCGGCTTATTATTGCATAATGTGCGATCGAATCGGGTGTTCTACTATTCTAGGCAGGAAACACGAGTCGTATCCATCAGGGCAGTGGAGACAGCACCTATCCAACTGCAAATCCATCGTACTGTCGCATAAACGGCGAATGATATGCCAACACAATATCTTGTGTGGGTATCCCTAGTTCTACCAATTCATTCGCAACCCATTAGACTAGGAATAAATTCCTAGTCTAATAGCTGAAGTCGGCTTTAGCCGACTAGAAATTTCAGGTATTTAGTCCGTTTCAACGGACTTAAGCTTTGAGCCTTGAACTTGAGTTCAAGGCTCTGGTGTAGAATGAAATAGCCCTGGCAAATACACCCTAAAAGGTAAAATAAAAATTTATAATATCTACAATTAGCTAGCAAATTCCCTTTGGGTTAGTTTAAATACTAAAAATCTCATTGAGCGCCATCACGTCGAATCAAATAATCCAAAATTCGGTCTAATCTTTCTACCGCTGCATTGGAGGAAGACTGTTGTTCAGCTAATTGCTCTTGCACAGTGATCAACCTTACCATGCTTTGAGACAGCGATCGCTGTGATTCTATCAGCGCTTGTTGTGATGTCACCATTTGTGAGACTTGTTGATTAACTTGTGAGATTTGCTCCTCGACTCTGTCAACTCTCCTCGTAAGTACATCTATTGACCAAGCTAATTCTAACTGAGCTGATGTTAAAAATTGGGTCCATATCTAGTTTTTCAGAATGTACTGACTAATAATTTCTTTTAGTTCTGGAGGTGCTTCCAGCGCTATAGCAGCTCCCAAGTCAGGACGGACAACCCACCACCAAAGAAAGGTTTCCAACATGCTTGGTGGCTCGTCATTAGGACACCATTCTATGTAACCTTCATTGACACCAACAATATTGGCACAAAGGTCATTGGCTACGGCAACACGTTCATTAAGTTTCTTAAATTGTACGACCTCTTCCCAACGAACTTCATGGGGAATAGAGTTTAAAATTGTTTGTACGTCTAGGGTAAGCATTAAACTGTACCTCCCGCATGGGCAATTTCCCGCAGTTCAGCAATTGGTAGTGTCTGCATTTTCAACAATTCTGTTTGCATCTGCGCCGGGGCATTGTCAGCAGATGGCGGTAGATTGCTTGTGATACTCTGCGCGACTATCGTTTCCAACGATTGATTAGTCAACTTAGCAATGCGAGCCAATTGTTGAAATACTGATTCAGGTAATTCTACCGTGAGTGTGTAGGTAGCCATTATTAATTAGAGCAAAAGTAGATATTTTTCTATTATCATAGTTGTTCCTTCCTTGCAAGCGCGTCAAGAGAGAGCATCGTTTAATTATAGCGGTTCTCACTCAGAGTACATACAGAATGCCCTCAAGATAGCCCAATTCGGGCACCCCTCTCCCAAATTGGGAGAGCAGGGTGGTTTCATACAAAGAAAGAAAAATCCATAAGTCTTGATTTTTCGTGTAGTGCAGAACCATTAGCCCCTCTCCAAACCTCTCCCCCCGTGGGGGAAAGGCTTTGAAATCCAGGGAAGGTTTTTTGTCTGTTTGTATGAAAACACCCTGCGTGTGGTGGAGTTGGTAGGGGCGATCACATCCCTCCCTCAAACCCAAGACCTCTCCATGACCACCAATTTTTTCGAGAATAATACTAACTTGATACAGCATATTAATTGTCCTTAAATTGTTACAAAAACAGAAATACAAGCCGCGCCAATTTATGAATTTATTACAGTTATGATGAAGTCATATTGCCGAAAACAATTAAATAATTTGCCGAGAACTGTATTCCTTCGGGTCGCGATCTTGCATAAAATAAAACCCGATAAGTCGTTGAGACTGAAGGATGAACAAGCGTGTCAAGTCTTGGTGCATTTTATGCTACTTGCTGGGAAATTTTCCGACCTACGGTTTAACTTTTTTACTCAGTGTCACCTTGTGGTCTGAGTCAGTGAAGGCAATACCGAAAGGTACAGGGATGGAGATAGCACAACCAAATCGCGCAGCGGCGGAACAAGCATTACAAGCATTAGCAGAGGGGAAGCGGCTTAGGGAAAAATATCCAAGGTGAAGGCTTGGTGGGCTTGACAAGAGGACTGATGTATGCTGGTGCAGAGCGTTTGGTAGTGTCGTTATGGGAGGTAAACGATAAGGGTACAGCGGTGTTGATGCAAGAGTTTTACAACGAAATGTTACAGAATGGCAAGTCTCCGAATATAGCGCTGCGTGCTGCACAATTAAAGATGTGGCAGCAAGAGAAATGGCGTGATCCTAATTATTGGGCGGCGTTTACTCTTCAGGGTGAGTGGCGGTGATGTTCAAGGGCATGGTTGCAAAGATAGTGATATCAATGAATAAAAAGTTTATGTATAACCGATTTTTTGCTCTGTTTATTGTAGGAATGATTGGTTTTGCAACTTTGGGCGGTTGGATGTCTGTGCAAGCGCAAGTACAGAGACAACCAAATTCAGGTACACCACCAAGATTTACTTCCTTCCAAGATGCCAGTCAATTCAGATTGTCTGGAAATAGCAAGCCTTTTAAACCTGCTAACCTTAGTCAGTCCGAAAAACCAGTTGATGGCAATCGCGGCATTATTTATGGTGTAGATCACCGGATTCCTATGGTGAGTAGAAAGTACCCTTGGTCAACTATTGGTCGGGTGCAAGGAACAACATCTGATGCCAAACGCTATCATTGCACGGGAACTCTAATTGATGATGATATCGTGTTGACAAATGCTCACTGTGTCATCGACCCTGAGACCCATCAATCAAGTAAAGAAATTCTGTTTCTGCCCAACGTTATTAATAAGACTGTGCAAGATGAAACAGATGTTGTTAAAGTAGAACAAGTGCTTTATGGTACAGACTTTACCAAGGGCGGTGTCGCCGACCAAATGAACGACTGGGCAATTATGAGAATCAACCAGCCCCTAGGTCGTAAGTACGGTCATTTAGGATGGAAATCTGTGCCTTCCGCAGCTTTGATTAAGAACCGAGGAAAATTATTCTTTGTGGGTTACTCTGGTGATTTTCCTGACCCTAGTAAAAAAGGCTATGAGTTCCTCACTGCTGGTAAAGGATGGACTGCTAGTTACCAAGAGGGTTGCAGCATTCTCCGGGAAGACTCAGGAGTACTTTACCATGACTGCGACACGGCAGGTGGTTCTTCTGGAGGGCCAATCATTGGTGTCATTGATGGTCTACCATACATTGTCGCTCTTAATAATGCTGAGAGGAAAAACCATGTAACGCACCAAGATATCGTCAACCTGGCAGTAAAAATCGATTTCTTGGATAAGCTAGCTAGTAGAAATTAATATAGCGGTTCTCAGTTCAATCCCATACACGAGGAGTGAGATCGGCCCTCTCCCCCAACCCCTCTCCCAAATTGGGAGAGGGGTGCCCTCCAAGGGCGGGGTGAGGGCGTTCTGTTTTATAATATATATTGGGAAATAACAACTGAGAAAATCTTGAGGTGTAAGAATAGGAATTCCGTTAAATTCAATCAACACTAATAAATCTAAATCACCAGTAACAATTGCCCCAGCATTTGCCGCTATAGCCGCAGCTAAAATTTTATTATCTTTTGAATCACGCAGTTGAGGAGCATCTACAGAAGTTGTTGGACAGAAATTGGAAAACTCTTTTACTACAGACATCAAATATTCAAAGGTATAACCTCGTGCTTGTAGTCGAGGCTGAAATTTCTCACGGCTTAGTGTTGCTTCTAGTTCTAACAACAAAGCTTCAGACGCAAAGATAGTAATTTGTTGATTTCGTGCTAAACGTAAAGTTTTGCCAGGAACACCTCCCCATAACAACCCTGAAATCCAAACATTGACATCAAGGACAACTCTCATTAATTAGACCATAACTCCCGTCGGACTTCCTTGACTACTTCACTGATTTCTTGGAGAGTCGGTTGATTTGGATCTGGTTCTAGTTCCTCCATCTGTTGTAGAAATTCATCCAAATCTACAGTCTGCTTAGTAATTTTTTCCAATAAAATACAATTATCTTTGATAATAACTCGGTATTCATCACCTGGTTGGAGTTGAGACTGAATCTCTGGTGGTAAATTTAGTTGCTTTTCCTCTGTCACTCTGATAATTACACCTGTTTCCATAATTTAACCCCTATTAGTAACCTCTGGCATCTAGGAAAATTTTGATTTTTCAGTCCAAAGTTCCCGCCGCACTTCCTTGACTATCTGACTAATTTCTTCAAGTGTCGGTTCATCAGGATCTGGTCCTAGTTCATCAACACGCCGCCTTAATTCCTTTAATGTCATGGGTTCACGAATTTTTTTGAACACAATTTCGTCTTCCGTGAGCGAAACTTCAAGACGAGGTAAAGGGTTGTTTTCTACCCCATGTCTTCTATTTTATGACTTACGCAGGCTCTACGATTTCTTGGCGCTCTTGGTGTCTTGGCGGTTCGTTAAATCAAGGTTTTCGGGAATTTTTGCGTAAGACCTGTATTTTAGGGGTAGGATACCAAGTACATCAAGACTCGTCCATAGACGCGATCGCGCTGCGTAGGTTGGGTTGAGGGACGAAACCCAACACTTTCAACCATTGGTTGGGTTTCACTGCGTTCAACCCAACCTACAATTCTTCTTAACTGAACCGTGTTGCGTTAAAACCCTTGGTAGGGGCAAACTGCCGTACCCTACGGGAACGCCTAAACGCGAACGCCCCTAGATCCTCATGCCCATTTCTGGGAAGCTTCAATCCCATCACCCCCAATTTTGTTGCAAAAACAGAAACAACAGCCGATATATGTTGCTCAAACTCATAAAATAACAATAAATATTCCGCAAGATTTCTGATGACAACTAAATAATTTACTCATGACAGGATTGGTTGGCAAGGGATACGGCTGTAACTAATAAGTTATTGAGGCTAAAGAATGAACAGGAACGCAAAGCCTAAGGGGATTTTCTCGTGCTTTCCACGCTTATTTACCCGCTACAGTTTCACATTACTGCTGAGCATAATTTTGTCGTCTGAGTCAGTGGGCTGCTGCCTGTACTATACCAGAGGCAGAGCCTCTGGGCAGGCATTCCCAGGTGGAACCTGGGAACGAGTGAACGAGTGACGAGTTAACCAACTAAGGAGTGATGATCAATGAATAACAAGTCTATTTACAAGCAACCTATCGCTTTATTCTTCGCCGGAATTCTGGGTATGGCAACTTTGGGTACTTGGGCATCTGTTCAAGCACAAATCCAAAAAGAACCTCAACAAACTACACCACCCAAATTCACCAAATTCCAAGATGCTGGTAACTTGAAACTGCTAGGAGATGGGAAGCCTTTTATGCCTTCCAATCTTACCCAGACGGATAAACCTTATGATAGCAATCGCGGTATCATTGGTCGAGATCACCGTATCCCCATGACCAGCAGACTATATCCTTGGTCATCTGTTGGTCGGATTGTGGGGAAAAAAGCAGATACAACTCTTTACACCTGCACTGGTACCCTAATTGCTGAAAATATTGTCCTGACAAATGCCCACTGCGTGATTGATCCCAAGACACATCAATTAAGTGACAAAATTCTGTTTATGCCGAACGTCATCAACGGGAACGTGCGGGATAATAATGATGTAGCCTTGGGAGAGCAAGTCGTTTCTGGTACAGATTTCACAAATAACAGCTTAACCAATCAGGTAAACGACTGGGCGGTTATGAAAATTAACAAGCCTCTGGGTCGAAAGTACGGTTATTTGGGCTGGAAATCTCTGCCTTCCTCAACTCTGATTAATAAAAACCGGGAAAAATTGTTTTTCGTAGGCTATTCCGGCGATTTCCCCGATCCCAATAAACCAGGCTATCAAGCCCTGAGTGCCGGTCAAGGATGGACTGCAAGCTTTCAGGGTGGATGTAGCATTGTCGAGGAAAAAGCACAAGTGCTTTACCATAATTGCGACACCACTGGTGGTTCTTCCGGTGGACCAATCATTGATTTGATTGGTCGTCAACCATACATTGTCGCTTTGAACAATGCTGAAATCACAGACCCTGAGTCTCATCAGGGTATAGTTAACCTAGCCGTAAAAATCGATTTCTTGGATAAGCTAGCTGGTAGAAACTAGTACTCTGTCAATTTTCAATTGACGGGTAAAGGGAAAGGGAAAAGGGGAATATTTAACATTAGGACTTACGCACACCTACGAATTCTTGGCGTCTTGGCGGTTCGATAAATTAAGCTTTTTGCGTAAGTCCTGATCTTAACTGAACCTTGTCAAACAGGAGATAGCTGATGATATGGCGTTGCTGATTTAAAGTATGACAGGACTACGCTTTACTCCTAGGCGCAAAAAATCTTTGTTTAATCATGTCGAAAAATGTCAATTCATACGACCATTCAGCAACGCCGATGATATTACCCAACGGGAATTTCTAGAATTGATCGAAACAATTATTGTCTACAAATTTCAAGATAAAAGTCGAGAGGAGATTGAGCAAATGTTGGGATTAAGCGATCTTAAGCAAACTAGACTCTATCAAGAAGCAAAGCTTGAGGGCAAATTAGAGGGCAAACTTGAGGGCAAACTTGAGGGTAAACTTGAGGGTCAATTAGCAGCTGTTCCCTTTATGTTGAGTTTAGGTGGAACTGTAGAACAAATAGCCGAGGCTTTGGGGTTAGATCCCAAATTAGTGAGGCTGGTAGCCAAAAGCACTAAAACCAGTCAGGAAAAAAGTGGCGAAGAGTCGGACGCTATCGAATAACTTACGAACAAGCCTGATTATCTATAAATCTATCAAACGCAGATGCTAACTGCGATCTGCTGCAAGCAGCCGCGCGCTTCGCGATCGCACTTTTTTTCGCTATCAACCTAAAAGTGCGATCGCGTAACTTTATAGTGTATCCTTCTTTATCACTCGGTTCTAATCCGACTTTCCCAACACTCCGGTCAAATAGGAGATTACACCACAAACCCAGTAATATCAAGCAACGTGAAAACAGACACGATATTTTACCGCTTGTTCCAAAGCTTCCCTAAGTAGGGAGGCATAGAAAAACCAAACTATGTGAATTTATGTGAAGGCTCGTAGTTGCGCAGAGGGCGCTTATATCTGGGGCGCTGAAGCGCAACTACAAACCAAGATAAGAATTTTCTTCACCTTTAGATGTTAAGTGCGATCTGCTTGCAGCAGGTCGCACTCCTTTATTCGCAAATATCTTCAATGCGCGTTAGCCTAAAAGAACGTAAGTAAAATTAATATAACAAGCAAATATTTATAGCTTGACAAAAATTATATATTCTGCATACAGGCTAAAGAACCCATAAAAAGATGAACCAGGTAGATTATTTGCGAATTAGCTTAATAGACCGCTGCAATTTCCGCTGTCAATATTGTATGCCAGAGGGTGCAGAACTTGACTATATCCTCAAGCAACAGCTATTGACTGATGAAGAACTGCTCACCCTAATAGAAGAAGTTTTTATCCCTGTGGGATTTACCCGATTTCGTTTGACTGGAGGGGAACCCTTACTACGCCCCCGTGTGGTGGAGTTGGTAGGGGCGATCGCATCCCTCCCTCAAACCCAAGACCTCTCCATGACCACCAACGGCTTTTTACTTGCGCCAATGGCACAGAACCTGTATGATGCAGGGCTGCGGCGAATTAATATCAGCTTAGACTCTCTCGATCCAGACACCTTCGACCAAATTATTGGGAATCACGGTCGTGGACGCTGGGAACAAGTTTGGGATGGCATTCAAGTTGCCCATCATGTAGGATTTGACCCGCTTAAACTCAATGTTGTGGTGATTCCCGGCGTCAACGATGGCGAAATTATCGACCTAGCCGCCCTGACCATTGACAAGCAGTGGCACGTCCGGTTTATTGAGTTTATGCCCATTGGTAATGCTGATTTGTTTGGCTCAAGCGGTTGGATAGCTTCAGAAGACATCCGGCAAAATATTCGCCAACGTTGGGGGTTGACAGAATCTCAAGTTCGTGGTAATGGACCTGCTGATGTATTTCAAATTCCGGGCGCGAAGGGGACACTGGGATTTATCAGTCAGATGTCGGAGTGTTTTTGCGATCGCTGTAACCGGATGCGCCTTTCCGCCGATGGTTGGCTGCGTCCCTGTTTATTGAATGAAAATGGTCAAATAGACTTAAAAACTGCTCTGCGCCATGGTGTCAGTACTGCCCAGTTACGGGAGGAGGTGAGGGTCTTGCTGACAATCAAGCCAGAAATTAACTTTAAGCAACGCGATCCAGGTAATACCAAAGGCGTTTACACCCGTACCATGTCCCAAATTGGCGGGTAAAAGGAGTTAGGAGTTAGGAGTTAGGAGTTAGGAGTTAGGAGTTATTAATTAACTTTTTCACTCTTGATTCTTTTTTTTATTCCTCACTCCTCACTCCTCATTCCTAACTTTCTTAGGCTTGTCGTGAGTAGTATTCCACCACAAGCAGTTCATTGACTTGTAGCGCCACCCACTCGCGCTCAATGACACCGTTGACTTTGCCAGCCAGCTTGTTTTTGTCAAACTCCAAATGGCTGGGGAGGTTAGCCAAACCAGGATATTGCAAGTTAGTAGTAACCAACTGCCTGGATTTTTCCCGGTTTCTGACTGCAATTTCCTCTCCAGGACGGCACTGGTAACTGGGAATATTGACTACGCGACCGTTGATTGTCACATGTCCGTGATTCACCAGTTGACGAGCTGCTGGAATAGTAGGAGCCATTCCCATGCGGAAAATGGTATTATCCAAGCGCATTTCTAAGAATTGCAGCAGAACTTGTCCAGTGGAGCCGGTTACGCGTCTGGCTTTACGGACATAGCGTAGCAGTTGGCTTTCAGTCAAACCATAATTAAACCGAAGTTTTTGCTTTTCCTCCAAGCGGACGGCGTATTCAGAGCGCTTCTTGCGGTTCTGACCATGCTGACCAGGTGGATAAGCTCGTCTGGCGCTTTTACGAGTTAGGCCAGGTAAGTCGCCTAGACGACGTACAACTCTAAGGCGAGGTCCTCTATATCGGGAGATGAGTTTCCTTTAATCTAATGCTGCTCAATTTTTCCCACGACATATCATTATACACTATATTCGGGAGTTGGGGAGTGGGGAGTGGGGAGTGGGGAGTGGGGGGGTGGGGGAGTGGGGGAGTGGGGAATGGGGAGTCGGGAGTTAGGAATTAATTCATAATTCATAATTCATAATTCATAATTCAGATGAGGTAGCATAGCCTTGGGTGTTTGGGCCAGAACGGAAATGTTAGGAAACACAGAGAGCAAATATATGGACAGCCTTAAAATTGGAGAACCTCCCTTTCAAAAACAGGGAGGTTCGGTCTACACAATGTTAAGTACTAAAGCAATTGGGTTGTTTGCACCAGTGTTGGCAATGGCTGGATGGTTGGCAATGTCCTTACCCAGTACGGCTGTTACGGCCACTTCCTACAATACGGATGTTAACGCCTCTTATTACAATGAATACCGTGTTTGTGCTGCTCGACTTTTAAGTGTGAACGTCGCTGCGGAAGCAGCATCACAAGCTTGTGCCACAGCACTGCGTCCAAGGGATGTGTCTTCCTGCGTAGTTAAAATTCAGCGACGAACACAAATTCCAGCTACAGATGCGCTGTCATCCTGTAGCCGATCCCGTTTTCCTAGGGATTTAGCTAGTTGTGCAGTGGGTATCAACCAGTATTCTAAGGAGGCAGTTAACCCACAGGTTTTAGATTACTGTGGTCGTAGTTTGTCGCCGGTGCGCTTTGCTCAGTGTGTAGTGGGTTTGCGTGCTGAAATCGACTATGCCCCTATCCGGGCGATGAATACTTGTATTGATGCGAGCGATCGCATCAGCGGCTTTTTGCCTTCTTTTATCCCAGCTAGCGCAACTCCAGCCAATATCCCAACTCCAGTCAATATCCCAACTCAAGAAAATCCCTCAATTCCAGCCAATCCACCGGGTGTCTCAACTCCGCAAAATCCAGGCGGCGCAACTCAACAAAATCCAGGCGATCTAACTCCTGTAAATCCAGGCAGCAAATAAAAGCAGACAACAGTTGACGACGAGCTGTGTGACGCTTGTTAGGTATTCCGAAGTTTAGGACTTCGGAAGCCCTACAGCAATTTTCTCAGTGCCACAGGAAACTGCCCGTCGTCGATGCTCGAACTTCCGATGTTGAATCAAGTATGAGGAGATCAACGTGGGTATATTCGATTCGTGAAAATTTTTCGCTTTAGTCTTCTTTTTTGCCAAAAACCATCTGTAAAATCATGTGCACTCCACCGTCTTGGTGATATCTATCTGCCCAAGAGCGAATTAGTTCATCCAATTCTTCCATAGCCTGCTCCATTTTTTCTGGTGGGATATCTAATTCTTCTAAGATTCGCATTGCACCATGCCGCCGTTCTGCCCAATCTTTCATCATCCGGAAATACCGGGCGGTATCTTCCACCATGATGTAAGTACGCTCCTGCTCGTCAGCAGGGGCATAGAAAGGACGAGTCAGCGCGTAGAATGGCATTCCCCAAGGAGAATCAATCCGTGTCACAGTGCCAGAGTAAAGCAGACGGCGTTTAATGTGTTCCGCCAAGGCTTCACTTAAAGGCATCTGGTTATGAGGGGGCATGTCCTCTTGCGATCGCTTATGCAGAAATTCAATCAACTCCAGAAACTCAAAGGAGGTGACTATCTGGGCGTCGGGCAAATTTGCAGGCAGTTTCTGCTCAATTTGCTTTTTTTCTTCAGATGTCAGGCTTGTACCAGGCACACGCGAACGACCAGGTCGCCAAGGAAACTTTTCCATCCAGACATAAGGGAATTGAATCAGATAGCGTGGTTCCTGAGAACCCAGCATCTTCAGAAGTTTGCCCTCAGTCAAGGCAAGTCTGACTTCTTCAACAATGATTTTCACCCGCTTCGGCTCAAGGTGATGCAAATGCCCTGTCATCCGCAGGTTTTGTCCCTGTTCCAGATAGGTCATGTAAATGGCACACTTTGCTGCCGTTGCTGCCGCATCTAAAAATGCCCCATGCCTGTGTCCACTAGTCCGCATGGCGCTAAAAGCCAGATAAAGCATGATCTGATCCATAGCACTAGGGCCAAGACGTTTGATCAGATCTACGTCGTTACTCATATTACAAAAGGATGAATAGAAGGTTTACACAATTTTTCAGTCAAAGTAAAGCTGGTAGTATACACCCTACTGAAGTCCATGTCTGCACTTCAGATTATTTATTATGCGTTAATTATGAGTCCTTTGGGTAATCATAATTAAGTATTTTATCGGATTTTCTGGCATATATTCAAAAGCACTACAGAAAAGTGGATTTGCCTTACCAGAATCAATGCAAGCTACTCTTACACAAGCGAGCGAGGTTTTATAGGCTTTTCAGCCCCTCGCTGACAGAACTTCTATGTTCGGGTGGGCATCATCCAGTATAGAGTACCTCAGAAACTATCAAAACAAAGATTATTCTTATCAAGTTAACAGAATTTGGGTGATGCTGTTTTCGATCCCGATGTGAAGATTGCCTTTTTATCTTGGTTCAAAGTTTTTAGCACAAGTGGTATGCCGCCATCATTGGGGTAAACACTAGCTTCTAGACTTGCTGCGCAAGATTTACCCCTGTTACCCCTCTCTCCAATTCTTGCCGTTGAATGGAAGTCGGAGTCAGCCTGTTGTCTTGGAACTCTAGAAAGGGGAGACGGCGTCTGGTGAAATGCCATCTCGAAAATCTACAGTGATTGTCTTGGCAATATCGAGAGTGGGCTTGAGGAAAAATCATAGACCTCAAGTAGAGGAGATTATTCAAAGTTCGGAAAACCTCTTATTTTGGACAATATTCTTGCCAATAGTACCAACTTGTATCAATAACTTATGTTAAAAAGACTACAAAATTAAATTGTTATATTTCTTTATAAAAATTTTGAATTCGACAATCAAATTGAGAATTTAATTGCCAATTTGATTAAGGTGTAAGTAGGTCGGCGTGAATAATTAAAGGTTTGTAGTAAGCGTTCTCACAAGAAGTTACATTTATTCATGCCGACTTAGTTAACTGATATTTCTCGAAGGTTTGACTCGATTTCGGATTTTTTCAAAGCTAAAAGCACCCGCCCCTAAAGTAACTAGCAAAACTCCCAAAACCTGCGCAGGCTCTAAGGTTTCCTGAATAATCAACCCGGCCAAAATTACGGTTAAAGCTGGGACGATAGCACCGAAAATTGCTGCCTGGTTTGCACCAATTTTGCGAATCCCAAAATTATTGAACAAATAACCTAAGAGTGTCAGTACACCAAGGATGAAAGCACTTAAAATGAGTTCTAGGAAGTGAGTGGGGTTAATTTGGAGGCTCCAGTCCTGTGGTAAAGGCAGCATCAAACTGAGTAAGGACAACAGGAGCATGGTGGCGAAGTTAATTAAGGTGAATGTCACTGGATGCAGCTTGGCAGCACATATACGCGTAAGAAGCACATAGAAAGCAAAAGCTATTCCCGAAGCAATTGCTGTGGTACTCTCCAAAAGGGTATTACCCATGCCAATGCTTGTAGAACCACCCAAAACTAGTAACTCACCCAAGCCAATGGAGGTGAGTGCACCAGAGGCATATAAAGTCAGGCGATCGCGGAACAGGAACCACGACAATAGTCCGCTGATCATTGGATAGACAAAGAAAAGTGCGATCGCCATTCCAGTTGCGACTTTACCAATGGCAAGGTAGATGAGCACTTGAGACAAAAACAAAAAGCACCCGCTCACTATCGACAACACCAACACCTGTTTTGTAATTGCCTTGTTAGAAGTAGGACGACTTCGGGCTGAGTCAATGAGGTTTTGTAAGTCTTGCCATACGCGTGGATGTAATATAGGAGCCAAGAGTAGCATCAGCGGTACAACCACCAGCATCCGTAACATCAAAATTAATAGAGAATTGCCCAAAGTTGGCGTTATCAAGCGTTCCACCTCAAACACCCCGAAAATGCGGAAACCTGGATGGAAAATCACCTTGATAGCTACGTTGTAAACAGACGCCACAAGCGTTGACAACACAATCAGCCATAAACCCGTGGTTGCTAAGGACAAGGTTCCTATTTGCCCTGATGGTGGTTGCTCTGGCGTTGGCGTAGCAGCAGGAGAATCTGTAGTTTCATTCTGCGATTTCCTGGGAGGAAGAGAACTCACAGGGGTGGCTGCTTTTGGTGGCCTACTCAGGGGTGGTGCTGGTTGTGGGCTACTGTCTAGTTGCAACTTTGTTGTCGCCTCAAAGGAATTATTACTAGGCTTTTGCCTTATGGGTTCAAACTGAGGAGGAGGCGCTTGTGGGATTGTTGTTTGGGGAGTGTCTTGTGTTTTTCCTAGTTCCCTACGAAGGCTATTAACCAAATCTGCCAAAATAGCTTCCCCTTGCTGCTGTTGGCTTTGCATCCGTGACAGCTGTTCAAAAAAACTACTTTGATAGTTTTTAAGCTCCTGTTGCAGTGTGTTAAAGGTAATGGTAAGAGTGTCATCTAGAGAGCCAAGGACATGTTCTGCTTTCTTATTATCATTAATGTGGGCTGAACTAGAGGTTCCGTTAGCGACCGAGACACCCTGTATTGCTTGGTTAGCTAAATTCTCCAATGAGGATTGCAGTTGGGAAGATATATGATTTGCTAAAACTTGCGCCAGCTGACGTACCAATGCTTGCTGCTCACTTATCTGCCGCCCCTCCTGTAACTCTTGCTTTTGCTCTTGCAGCAGTTTAATATCATCAGCTAAGCGGTTTTTTTCCATTTGCAGCTGCAAGACATCTTCCTGCAACGACTTGAGCAAATTACGCTGGATAATTTGCAATTCCTCAGTTACAGCACGTAGAGCAGTTTCTGCTGCCCCATATGGATCGCCCTGGTGCGGGTTGTCTGGTCGCTTCTCAAATCGCCCCATTGGTTTCTACCCTCTGACCGAATAATTATTAATTCGTAATCCGTAACGAAAGTCCAAGCCCCTCAATTTATTGATGGAGGAAATTATTTTTTCCTTGTTTCAGCACAAGCGGATTCATACGTGGGTTAATAATTACGAATTACGAATTATAAATTACGAATTATGTTCAACCCTTGACTAATTTGCAGCTTTGTGTTCTTACCGCCCCTCATCTTAGTAATAGTTCCAGTACTGTGCCAGATAAAGTGAACAGCTTAAATGAGCTCTTGTCAAGAGAGATTTTTCCCTAACTTTAGTTATGGGGTTCCCCTACACCCCACTGACTATAAGTCACACTTATTTAAAAAATATCATAAAAAGGGGAGTGGGGAGTGGGGGAGTGGGGGAGTGGGGGAGTGGGGGAGTGGGGGTGTAGGGGTGTAGGGGTCTTTCTTTCATTCATAGCCCTGCCTCCCCATTCCCCACTCCCCATTCCCCACTCCCCACTCCCCACTCCCCACTCCCCACTCTTGTTAAGGATAAATTAGGATTTTGTAAGTTTCGGGAGTCGGAGATATTGCCTGTTCGACAGCTGCTGATAAATCCTGCAATGGATAACGATCGCTAATTAACGC
>JADQBA010000200.1 GCA_016903675.1 Stigonema ocellatum SAG 48.90 = DSM 106950
AGATGCAGAAGCAGCAATCACCGAACTGCGAAATGCGGGTTTTCCGTTGAACCAAGTGTCGTTGATTGCCAAAGATGCAGATGGCAATAACCCGGTGGGGGGTGTGAATACCCAACCAGGGGTCGGCAATAAAGCGGGCGAAGGTGTAAAAGCAGGAGCATTAACAGGCGGCGCATTGGGCGGTTTAGGCGGCTTATTGGTTGGTCTGGGCGCTTTAGCAATTCCAGGGGTGGGTCCTGTCATTGCAGGCGGTGCACTAGCAACCGCTTTGGCCACAGCAGCTACAGGCGGAGCTATCGGTGCCGCAGCAGGCGGTTTAACTGGTGGACTGGCGGGTTTAGGAATTCCGGAAAACCGTGCGCGTGCTTATAGCGATCGCTTCAACAGAGGCGATTACTTAGTGCTGGTGGATGGTACAAATGAGCAACTCCGCCATGCAGAAGCCATCCTCAAACGTCACAACATTCAAGATTTTGACATCTTTGATGCTGGTAGAGACGGTGTTCGTCAAGAAACACCAGTTGTTAATACCACTTCCACCAATTACTCAACGGGCGTCAATAGAGAAGAACCTGCTGTTATCATCATTGACAATAGGGATGAAAGAGTCTAAGTACAGCTTTTCCCAAATTCGTGGCGTTATGGCTTGTAATTGCGCTGTTTTCGCTTCTATCTTAGAACCGTTACGGAGTGGAATACTCCACTAAAAGCTTGTTCAGCAAGCGCTCCTGAGACTTATAGTCTCAGGATAGACAAATAAAGACCAATAAAATTAAAAAACTTGCTCCTCTTTACTCTATTATTTTCATCACATTCCGAGCGAGAATCAAACTCATGAAAAAGCTAACCTCCTTCCTCATTAGTAGCCTTTTAGTATTTAGTGCAGCAGCTTGTGAAAATAACGCCAAAACTAGTTCCGCAGCACCAGACAATCCTAGCGCAGCTCCGTCTGAGACCCCAAATGCACAAGCAACCCAGACTGCTCTAAAAGATTCTCAGAGTGATCTCCGCAGAAAACAACTCAATGAAGATATTCGCGCCAATGAACAGCGGAATAATACATTGAATGATGGTGCCGCTAGTAACAGATCTGAAGGCGCTCTTGCAAGTGAAGTTCGTTCTAAGTTAGAGGCTAACATCCCCAAAGGTCATTTAGTCATTAAGGCTGCAAAAGATGGTACTGTTACTGTAGGGGGAACTGTTACTAATCAGAATGAGCTAGGTAAGATTGAACCTCTAGCCAAGCAAATCAAAGGCGTTAAAAGTGTAGTTAATAACGCAAAAGTTGTCAAGTAGGCACGGGTTTAACCTGTGATCTGATCAGCAGATCCCTCCATATCGTGTTCAACCCGCCCCTACGGACGGGTTAAACACGCGATCGCAATTTATCTGCGGACACCTAAAAAACACGGGATAGCTGTAAGACCCTATTGCTTCCCCTACACGGCTGAAAACTATTGTCATTGAAAAAAGTAGGAAACCTATGGGAACCGAAGAACAACAATCACAATCCGTCGATACTACCTTAACCGAACCTATTGCGGCACTTGAAGGTTCAAAACTTGGAACTCAGCCATTGCTACCACCCGCTAAGGAACCATTACCCCAATGGCAGCAAATTGGCGGCAAAATTTTGGAATTTTTGGAGCAATTGCCCGAATACTTAGGTACGTTTTTCAACCAGTACAGGCAGCCTATTATCAGTATTGCTTTAATTATTGCGGCAATTGTTACATTCAAGCTAGTCCTAGCTGTACTTGATGCAATAAATGATATTCCGCAGGTACAGCTAGTTTTTGAGTTAATTGGAATTGGTTACGTAACTTGGTTTATTTTCCGATATCTACTCAAAGGTTCCAGTCGGCAAGAATTGGGTGCGCAAATTCGCTCTATCCAAAAAGACATTCTCGACGGACAAGACTCATAAGAAACACGGGGAGTGGGGAGTGGGGAGTGGGGAGTGGGGACTGGGGAGTGGGGGTGTTTGTTTCATTCATTGGGGGTGGGGTGCCGCCCTTGGGGCACTCTCAAGAAACACTTTTTGTGGGGAGTGGGGAGTGGGGTGTGGGGAGTGGGGAATGGGGAGTGGGGGTGTTTGTTTCATTCATAGGGGGTGGTGTGCCGCCCGTGGGGCACTCTCAAGAAACACTTTGTGTGGGGAGTGGGGAGTGGGGAGTGGGGAGTGGGGAATGGGGAGTGGGGGTGTTTGTTTCATTCATAGGGGGTGGTGTGCCGCCCGTGGGGTGCTCCTAAGGAACACAGGGGTGTAGGGGTGTAGTTTCAGGGGTGTGGGGGAAAAATGTGTCGATTTACTTTCACCTGTAACCGCTACACCCCGTTTACTGATAATTTTCAGGTTACAGCAGTGAGAAGCGTTTATGGAAGTAACTTTTTTGAGCTTGTTTAAAATGAATATTACAAATACTCTTATTTAAATAAAAATAAGGATAAATGAACAGTTAAAATAAACCCTACCAGTAACTTTTATGACTCAAACACAAGCCGAACTAAAGCTACTTACCTTCGATGAATTTATCGAATGGTATCCAGAAAACTCAGAAGTACGTTACGAATTACATGATGGTGTGATTGTTGAGATGCCAAAGCCTAAAGGGGAGCATTCTGATTTGGCTGGTTTTTTGATTGAAGAATTACTCATCACAATTAGAGAGATGGGTAAGCGCGGTATCTGGACTATACCTAAAGAATCCATTATTAAACCATACCGCGATAAATCAGGATACGAACCGGATATTATTGTTTTAAATCAAGAAACTATCGATACTGAGACGCGCTGGAAAAAAGAATCAGTTATCCATAATGCTAGTTCGGTCAAACTAATAGTTGAAGTAGTTTCAACCAACTGGCAAGATGACTACTACGATAAGCTTCGTGACTATGAAGCTATGGGCATACCTGAATATTGGATTGTGGATTATGCAGCGTTCGGTGGACGTGTATTTATTGGTAGTCCCAAAGTTCCTACTATTTTCGTCTGTGAACTTATTGATGGTGAATATCAAATGACACCCTTTAGAGAAACAAGCCTTATAGTGTCTCCTACTTTTCCGCAGTTGAATCTAACCGTACAACAAATTTTTGACTCGGTATAGTTAATCCTCTTATTGGGCATCGCTGACTACGATTTCTCAAAACACGGGGGCATGGCTGCGGGAGTTGGACGTAAAAGCTATTTAAGTAAAGAATTATACCTTATTTTTTTGTTTAACTACTGGTAGTGTAGGTGGGGCTATGCCCTACAAAACCCGTATTTGGTCGGCAATGCCTACCCTACGTATGTTTCAAAAATCAAATAGGATTACTATATAGCAATCCTATTTGATTTATAAACACATCTGGCAAGTCCTCAAAGTCCCCCAAGTCTTCAAAGTCCCCCAAGTCTTCAAAGTCCCCCCTGTTGATATCTCAAATAGGATTGTTATATCTAAAGATAGAAAAAAACATTAGCTGTTAATTATAACTCCCTTCTAAAGATAGTAGATTATTCATGTTTATCAACCTAATGTAGTTATTAAGCGAATTTTGATAAACCTTTATCAAGGAAGTAATTTATGGCTAATGAACCAGTTAGAAAAGCAGTAGATTCATCTGATCGCGTTGCAGACAATAATTACGATAGGGGAATTACTCCTGCTGAAACCGCAGCTCGTCAGGATAGAGAAGGAAACCTTTTCAAAACAACACCCACAGAAGAGAGACAGGCAAGTTCGCCTACCGACGACCAAACCGAATTAGGTAGTAGTGTTCGTACCACTGACGGCTACACAGTGGATAAAGAAGGTTTGTTGAACAACTACGCGGTGGAACCGGAAATGTACTACGAAGTACCAGGGGATGCACGCCAACAAGCAGCAGAAGACAAAGCGCAACGGACTGCGGAACTTAGAGAAGCGAATGAGGATAAAGAAGGCGAACTAACAATTGATGAGGACACAAGGGGTAGAGGTCCTGGACTAGTTTAGCTAATTGAGCTTTAACAAAAAAGCGTGTTATATCATGTCCTTTGTAAACTAACCATAATTCCCACAACCCCACCCCGCCTCTGCTGAAAGCAGAGTCTCCCCTCCCCACTTGCGGGGAGGGGCTGGGGGTGGGGTTATTTTATTATGTGTGATTCGACGGAGATGATATTAATGGTTGATGGCTAATTGTAAAAAACCAAAAACGGGGTGTCTCACATCTTGCACCAACCAGGTAGCCCCCATCCGCCTGGGACTTGAAGTCCCAGGCGCGAGTAGCATAAGTCCTCTAAAAGAGGACTGAATGAGTTTTTAAAGCACTGTCAATTTTATGACTTTTTGTTTGGTTATTTGTGGTTTCTACTTAGAGGTGCAAGATATAAGGTGTGGGGTTTCCCACACCCTACACCCTACATCCTTTTCATATAAAACTAGCTGACACTTGAAGATTCTTGTGACAGCATCAGGAATCCGGACAAAAATCATGCATTTACCGCTTAATCCTTTAGCTGTGGCTAAAGCAGTAGCCGAAAAAGGTCTGATTAAGCCTCTTGGTCACCACGAGTTACTGCTGGTATTGCTGGAGTTAGCTTTACTGCTTTTGGTCGCCAGAGGCTTAGGCGAATTGATGCGTCGCATTCAACTACCACCAGTGGTTGGTGAACTACTTGCAGGGGTGCTGCTGGGTCCATCTGTCTTTGGCTGGATTCTGCCCGATTTACAGAGTGATATTTTCCCCCACAGTCAAGCACAGTCAGACCTACTCTCGGTGGTTTCTTGGTTAGGAGTACTGTTTTTACTGGTTGTGACTGGACTGGAGACAGACCTTAATCTCATTGTTCGCAAAGGCAAAACGGCACTGTTAATTTCTTTGGGGGGTATTCTCGTTCCCTTCACAACTGGACTGGGATTGGGGTGGTTTCTGCCAGACAGTTTTTTAGTGAATCCTAACGCACGTTTAATCTTCAGTCTGTTTATCGCTACTGCTATGAGTATCTCAGCAGTCCCGGTGATTGCCAAAGTGCTGATGGATTTAAACCTGATTCGGCGGGACATTGGTCAGGTGACGCTTGCTGCTGGGATGGCGGATGATACAATTGGCTGGATTCTGCTTTCAGTAGTATCAGGGTTAGCAAGCAGTGGCAAATTCGATTTCCAGACGGTTTTGCGGTCGGTTGGAGGAGCTGTACTGTTTTTGGCATTTGCCTTGACCCTGGGGCGATCGCTCATGGCTTGGGCGTTTCGCTGGGTAGATGATTTTATTGGTGGAGCAACGGCTAGTTTATCAGCTCTGTTAGTACTGGCCTTAGCTGCTGCCGCCTTTACCCACACACTGGGGATTGAAGCCGCACTGGGAGCATTTGTCACGGGGATTCTGGCAGGACAGTCACCGCGCTTTAGTCGAGAAGCAGGGTTGACTCTGGAGTTAATCACCTCTGCATTCTTGGCTCCAATCTTTTTTGCCACAGCGGGGTTGAAGGTAGACTTACTTAAAATACTGGCTCCGCAGACTTTGATGATTGGTTTAATCGTGTTGGCGATCGCCTGCTTCGGCAAATTCACCGGAGCCTACATTGGTTCTCGTGTTGGCGGCTTGAACCACTGGGAAGGCATTGCTATGGGTTCTGGGATGAATGCGCGGGGAGCAATGGAGATTATTGTTGCCACCATCGGGGTTTCCCTGGGAGTACTGAATCCGCAGATGTATTCGATTATTGTGATGGTGGCGATCGTCACCTCACTTATGGCTCCCCCTTTGCTGCGCTGGTCATTGTCCAAAGTGTCCATAAGTGAAGAAGAAGCCACTAGGCTCGAGCAAGAAGAACAGGCAAGTCGCAGCTTTATCAAGGGCATCCATCGAGTACTGCTGCCCACTCAGGGAGGACCAAATGTCAGGTTAGCTGCCCGGTTAGTGAACTACTTAGCCCACCAAAATCCGCTAGAAGTAACGGTTCTATTTGCCAAGAGCGATAAGAAGCCCAGAAAAAAATCAGTGAATGCTGATGCAAACGCTGTCAAAGATAACACAGCAGAAAACGCTATTGCTGCCATCACCGAGGAAATTTATCTTCCAGATGAAGCACGAGTGCAAACCAAGGTGGTGTCGGGACACAACAAGGTCGAGGTGATTCTCAAAGAAGCCTGCAAAGGGTATGACCTGATTGTGATGGGTGCAAGGGAAGGTCAGCGTTCTCCGGATGTTTTATTCAATTTGTTGGTGGATCGAGTCGTTCAGGATGCTCCCTGCGCTACAATGGTAGTTAAGTCGAACTCACCGAAGGTGAAACAAGAGATGGGTTTGACTGACAATGGTAAGATTACTCATATTTTAGTACCCACTAGCGGCACTGAAGAGAGCGAAAACGCAGTTGAGGTTGCCAGTACCATCGCAGCTCAGACTGGGGCTACTGTCTCCATAGTCCATGTGGTTTACCGGACACAGCAGCAATACATTCTGTTTGAGCAGCAGACAAGGCACTCGGTCATAGAGATTGGTCGAAAGATTGTTCATCAGCAAGCAGAAATTGCACAATCTCTAGGTGCTGTTGTCAAAACTGCTATTCTGACTGGAGTTCCAGAAATTGAGATTCTCAAATTTGCCCGCACTCATGAAGTAGATTTGATTGTTATGAGCAGCAGTGTTCGGACAATATCAGGTCGAGCCTTCTTTGGACACCGCACCGATGCTATCCTTAACAAAGCACCCTGTCCAGTGGCTGTGATTACCCTATCTGCCAACCCGGACTATTGTTAATCAACGTAGAGCCTTGAACTCAAGTTCAAGGCTCAAAGCTCAAGTCCGTTGAAACGGACTAAATTTCTTCTAGTTCTAGTCGCAATACGGTTCAGTTAGTGCCAAAAACCCTTGTCCTGCGTAGGTTGGGTTGAGGAACGAAACCCAACATTTTTCGCGGTTTGTTGGGTTTCGCAAAGCCTCAACCCAACCTACGATTCTCTTTAACTGAACCGTATTGGTTCTAGTCGGCTTAAGCCGACTTCAGCTATTAGCCTAGGAATTTATTCCTAGGCGTGTGGGTTGCGAGTGAAGAATGAAATAGCCCTGGTTGAATACCTATTTTGTGTTAGCAATAACCCATTTGTTATTTTCCACATCCCATAAAAGAGAGAAACGTACAGAACCTGGAACTACCTTCCCAGTTTTCATCTGATATTTCAACTCAGTATCTACGGTAGCGGTTTCTTGACTTGCTTCTACCAAACTCACTCGCTTAACATCTACCTTTTGAACCTGTCCTGCCCACCAGTCTATGTATGAAAAATAACCTTTTGGGTGTAGGCGTTTATTGTTTTGATAATTGGGAGATAGCTGACTCCAAGCAGTTTGATACTGACCCTGATTAATAGTTAAAAAATAATTTTGTAAAGCTTCTTCTGGTGATGGTCTATGAACTGGTGGCGGTGTTGTCTCAGAAAGTTGAGAAGATTGAGTTTGACTTTTAACAGGTGTGGTAGTAGTATTGGGAGCAGTATAGCTAGGAACTTGCGTTGGGGATGGTATAGTGTCCTGAGGTTGAAAAGCTGGCGTTGAAGGTTGAATAGTAGATGAAGCCCTTGGCTGCGTTTCGGGTTGTTGTGTTACTTGTTGAGGTTGTTGTCTGTTGAGGGTAAGACCAATGACGACAGACCCACCAATCAAACCACCTGCAATTAAACTACCTAGAAAAATTCCTCTTTGTCCATTACCTTGATGAGAAGGTTGATGGGAAGGTACTGGACTAACAGAAATTATCTTTTGAGGTGTTACAGATGCCAATTCAGTATAAGGAACTGTAGGAGGAAATGAGACGCCAGATTGTAAAGCTTCTAGCATTTCTCTAACATTAACGAAGCGATAACGTGCATTAAACTGAATCGCTTTATCTAACAAAGTTGCAAAACTGGGAGTCACACTTAAAGCATATTCCCGCCACAAAAGATTACCTGTAGCAGGATCTGTTGCTAACTCTTGTGGCATCTTGCCTGTGAGCAAATAAATCGCTGTTAACCCTAAACTATATATATCACTAGCAAACATCGGGCGTCCTGCCGATTGTTCGCTTGGCATAAAACCTGGTGTGCCGATGACTATTGAATTGGTAGAATTCCCTGAGGGAGTCATCGTCATTCCTACTGTTTCTTTCACTGCGCCAAAGTCTATTAAAATTGGTTTGCCATCAGCAGAGCGAATGAGGATGTTATCTGGCTTGATATCTCGGTGGACAATGCCTTTGCTATGGACGTAATCGAGAACTGGCAAAATACTGGTTAAGATTTCTTTTACGGAACTTTCACTCATCAACCCCTGCTGTTGTACCTTTGCTGTGAGAGTTTGTCCTTCAATATACTCTTGTACTAAGTAAAATTGACCATTTTCGGAAAAATAGGCATACAATCGAGGAATCTGATTGCTGCCATCACCCAGTTCTTCCAAAATCGCTGCTTCACGCTGAAACCGCTGTTGTACCAATTGGTAAACTTGAGGATTATTGTGAATTTGTCTGAGTTGTTTTATTACACAGCAGCGGTTGGAGGGGATTTGGGTATCTTCTGCCTTGAAAGTCTCACCAAATCCACCACCTCCTAAAATCTGAATTATTCGATAGCGGTTGTTTAGCAGCATTTAAATTTTTGTGAAAACGACGTAGTGACTAAACTTGCCAGTATAATAAACCCAAGAGTCTGAAACTTATTGGAACCCATGATTTATTTTCCTAAGAATATGCTCGTTTTTGGTTGGAATGTCTTTGTCTGATATATTCTTCAAATCCATTGAGAACATTTCCAGAAATTTGCTTGAAGGCGGGACAGAATTTCGCTTAAGGGCGTTCCCCCGCATCGGTGACTCAGGGTAAAATCTAGCCTTGCTTAACTCGCTACTCAAAGAGGAGTGGTACTATGGAGAAAGTGAGTAACAAGCTACTAATATGGCTTCAGTATCAAATGAACAATCAGTCATAATTCGCACAGAACGTGGACTTACAATCGCAGGGACACGCATCACCCTGTACGACATAATGGATCATCTGAAGGCTCAATATCCACCCAGATTTATCCGTGATACATTCAATCTTACAGATGAGCAAATTAATGCTGCTCTTTCCTACATCAACGGACATCATACAGAGGTTGAAGCTGAATATCAAGAAGTTTTGCAGACAGCAGAAGAAATTCGCAACTACTGGGAAGAGCGTAACCGAGAACACTTTACTCGGATTGCTACAGCCTTACCTAGACCTAGTTATGAAGCAGTTCGAGCAAAGCTTCAGGAACGGAGGGCTAGACGTTAAAAAATCAACCTATGTAACGAAATGTAAAATCAGCAAAGAAGCTCAAGAATGCATCGTTCTAATGTTTTTACAAAACTCAACATACATTGGTTTTATCGTCACAACTTTCATCCTGCCAGCACAAATTCTTGCTAGAGACACGATTAGCAGTCGAATTACTCGCTCTTTAACTTCATCGCGCACTCTGGGAAAGATTTCTGGCTGTTCTGCTGGATCATCTAACTGCCAGTCCTCAAACACCTCACGAGTCACCCACTCCGGAGGCAGATTCACACCACACCCACATAGGGAAATAACCACATCGAAATCCTCAGCTTTGAAGTTACTGAGGGGTTTGGAATATTGATCGCTAATGTCGATGCCAACTTCTTTCATCGACGACTTCGCTTCTGGTCTAACTTGACTCGCTTGCGGCGGTAAACGCAACACTGGCGGCTCTGGAATAGTCTGTTTTGATGCGCCACGCCATGTAGAAGCTGACCAAAAACATCACGACAAAGACCAGCCCTTTCAATGTGGGTGAAAAATTGGGAAAATCACGTCCATTCTTCGGCATTTGACCTTCGCGTTCTTCGTGTCTTCGCGGTTTAAAAATCTTTTTGAACCACGAAGACGCGTCCCTTGCGCGTCTCCCCTTGGGAGAAGGGTTAATTGCAATACAGTTCAGTTAGTAGTGTTCACAGACTGAAGATCCCCCCAACCCCCCTTAAAAAGGGGGGCTTATTCCCCTCTCCCAAATTGGGAGAGGGGCTAGGGGTGAGGGCTTTCATTCACGGGTATTGCTTTTAAGTGACCATAACTTATTGCAAAGCTTCAAACGCGATCGCTTCGGCTTCGGCTAGGGTTAATTGTGCGATCGCCTCTTTAAATGCAGGTATAGTCTGGGGATTCATACTCACCTCATCAAGCCCTAACCCGAGTAAAATAGGCACAGCTTGGGAATCTGCCGCTAATTCACCACATAATCCTACCCAAATACCTGCATTATGAGCTGCTTGTATGGTTTGTTGTATCATTCGCAACACTGCTGGATGCTTTGCATCAGCCAAAGCTGCCACTCGTGGGTTTGTGCGATCGCAAGCCATGATATACTGAGTCAAATCATTAGTGCCAATACTAAAAAAGTCTACTTCCGCAGCTAACTTGTCTGCAATAACAACTGCCGAGGGCACTTCTACCATGATACCTACGGACATTGCTTCATCAAACGGGATTCCCGCCTGATTGAGTTCTGCTTGCACTTCAGCCAGCAGTGCCTTAGCTGATTGTACCTCTGCCACAGTTGCAATCATCGGAAACATAATCTTAATATTGTGTCCTGCACTGGCTCGTAAAATCGCTCGTAATTGTGTTTTGAAAATCTCCGGTCTATCCAGACAAAAACGAATCCCCCGCCAACCTAAAAAAGGATTATTTTCTGGCTGCACACCCAAGGAAGGAACTGGTTTGTCACCACCTATATCTAACGTCCGAATTATTAAAGGACGAGTTTCTAAAAGTTGGGCGATCGCCTGATATACTAGAAACTGCTCCTCTTCGGAAGGCGCGGTTGTCCGTGACAAATAGAGGAACTCCGTGCGAAACAATCCCACACCTTCTGCACCAAATTGTAAGGCGACTTGAGTATCATCTATGCCACCAACATTAGCGAGTACCTTCACCCGGATACCGTCACGGGTCGTTGCTGGCTGATAGGCTCTGGTTAATGCTTCTTGCTGAGCAGTTTGCCACCCATCCCGCTTTGCCTGAAGCCAGCTTTTGATATCTTCTTCTGGCTCCACCCACACTCTACCCGTCTCACCATCTAGTGCCACCAGAGTACAATTCTCCAAGTATAACACATCTTCTGGGACACCTACAACGGTAGGAATACCTAATGTACGGGCGATGATGGCACTATGGGAAGTCCCACTACCCATAGTGAGACAAATCCCCAACACCTTTGTTGGGTCTAACTGCGCCGTATCGGAGGGAGTCAGGTCAGTCGCAACCAAAATCGCTGGCTGGGAGAGATTCAGGAAATTGGGAGGCGTGCCAAGTAGCTTTCGTAACACTCGTTGTCCCACATCAACGACATCACTAACTCGCTCTTGCATATAGGTATCTTCCATCTGGCGGTAGGTAGCCACCAATTCATCCATCACTGCTTGCCAAGCTGCTTCCGCATTCTGAGAATGGGTAAAAATCCGCTCATGTATAGCTTCCGCCAACGTCTGGTCGTCTAAAATTAGCTGATGGGCATCAAAGATAGCGGCTTGCTCCTCACCTACTTGAGTTGCGACACGTGTTCGTAAAGCTTGAATTTCCTGCTTAGCTGATTGTATAGCTAACTGTATCTTTTGTGTCTCTTTTTCCAGATTATTTGCGTGTTTATCCTGAACTGATAAGGAAATTGTGCGATGGAGAAACACGGGAGCGATCGCCACTCCACCAGAAGCGGGAATTCCTTGGAGAAATAGTGGAGTCGTATCTTCATTCAAGAGCGATGGTGAAGACGGTTGCACAGATGGAAAAACATCAGATTCACCAAAGTTGGTTGCCACTAATGCAAGCAATGCAGCCAGCGCCTCATCTGCATCAGCACCAGTAGCAGTCACCATCAGTTCGTGTCCTTGACGCACCCCTAAAGTTGCTATCTGATTGATACTATCAGCCCGGACAAGCTCAGTACCCCGAGTTAAATTTTGCACTTTGATTTGGCATTGAAATCGGGCGGCTGTGGCGACAAACTGAGCAGCAGGACGAGCGTGCAATCCTAAACGATTGCGGACAATCAGCCTGATTTCTTGAGTCTTTTGTTCTTTGTAGGTTGTTGGTTGGTTGTTGCTACTAGCGGCTAACGGCTGAGTGGGAGCAATACCCAATTGAGTTGCTTTTGCTACCAAAGCTCCCCGCGCTTCGGTCATCACCTGCTCAATATTTTTACCAGATGCGGCTGCAACAACTGCGGCGATCGCACCTTCTACCAGGGGTGCTTCACACAGATGCACTTTGTTTCGTTGTTCTTCTGGGAGGAACTCTAGAGCCATTTCTGCACTCATGACAGCGCTACCTAAATCCATCAAAACCAGAACATCATGATCGTAGATGAGAGAAGCGATCGCCTGATGAACCTGGATAGGATCAGTTCCCAGAGGATTTTCAGGATCGTCAATTCCGGACGCCACAACTATGGGGACTTGTCCTTGAACCATCTGTGCTGCGAGTTCTAGCACGCCAAGAGCGAGCTGTTTGCTGTGAGAAACGATAACAATCCCTACCACTGCAACTCCCTCAATATTAAACGGCTTTGGCTGACAAGGTTTTTTGATATTATACTAAAAACGGTTAATAGGTAGACTTTTGCTCGCGCCCTCACCTACCCTCACCCCCAACCCCTCTCCCAAATTGGGAGAGGGGGGTGAGGGTCGATCTCTTTCATTCACGACTCTCAAACGCGAACTCCCCGAAACTGTTGTAATATCTCATTCAACCAAGCCATATCCGGTTCCGACAAAGCGGGAATTGGGGGGCGGCTGTAATCAATCCTTAAGTCATAGCTTCCCTGATCGTAAATCTGATCTAGCAATGACTTTAGATCGAGCGTTGGTTCTAGTTCACCAGTCCTTAACGGCACTGGAAACTCAGGAATCCGATCTTGCAAATTAAACCCATAAAGTTGAGCCTTTGGACGAGTTTCCCTATGACTGACCACGATCCGATAGTGAGTTTGCCCAAAATTTCCCACCATTGCCATCGAATTTCCCTGACGCAACAAATCGATTTCCACGAAATGAGTCGCACTGCCCAAAATCTTTAACCGTTTTGTTTCGTATTGCAACCGCCCGATTCCCACCTGTTTATTTTTTGGAGAAAGCACCTCAATGATGGTCACAACTTCCTCTGTTTCCACAGCACGAATTTCTAAGTATGCCTCTGTCAGAATCTCCGGTAAAGGGAGCAACACCTCGACCGACTGGGTTGTGGGGGCACCCCCGAGATTGGATTCAGCTAACCCGTCAGGAGCCCCACACTTACACGAAGTGAAGTGTGGGAGGAATGACGAGCAGCGACGATTCCGCCCCTGAATGATACTTGCCATAGGCAAGTGAGAGAATGGGGTGGATGAGGAGTTGCCAATTAGGT
>JADQBA010000077.1 GCA_016903675.1 Stigonema ocellatum SAG 48.90 = DSM 106950
CTAAGAATTGAACTATCAACTATTATATCCTTCTAAAGAGGCAACCCACACGCCTAGGAATGAATTCCTAGGCTAATACCTGAAGTCGGCTTAAGCCGACTAGAACTAGAAGGAATTTAGACCGTTTCAACGGACTTGAGCATTGAGCCTTGAACTTGTGTTCTAGGCTCAGGGATAGAATGAAATAGCCCTGGGTACTTGTGCTTCAGCGCTCAAATCTAGGGCGCTGAAGCGCAACTACAAACCTTTATTTTTTTCTTTGTGCCGACCTTCTGAATTCAGAATAAATATTAGATTTAAAATAATAAAATAAAGGTGTGTAGTTGCGCTTGAGCGCGCTAGATCTGAGCGCTGAATCACAACTACCCAGGGCTATTTCATTCTATACCTGAGCCTTGAACTCAAGTTCAAGGCTCAAAGCTCAAGTCCGTTGAAACGGACTAAATTCCTTCTAGTTCTAGTCGGCTTAAGCCGACTTCAGCTATTAGCCTAGGAATTCATTCCTAGGCGTGTGGGTTGCCTCTTTAGAAGGATATAATAGTTGATAGTTCAATTCTTAGCTTGACATGACGCTAAAAGAATTAGAGCCTCAACTACTGGCACTCTCTGACGAAGAAAAAGCTCAAGTCGTTCAACTCTTATCCCAAGGCAAAATTACTCTAGGGCGCGGTATTGAAAAAACACCTGGTGTTTGTGGTGGCAGTGCCTGCATTGCTCGAACTCGCATAACTGTTTGGGGACTTGTAGAAGCTCGTCGCATTGGATACAGCGAAGCTGACTTACTTATAAGCTATCCATCGCTTTCTGCTACTGATATTGCAAATGCTTGGGTATACGCTGAAGCCTTCCCAGACGAAATTGAGACAGATATTCGAGAAAATGATTTTTGTTCTTCACCGTAGAATCGGCGTTGCTGAATTGAAGTATGAAATGAAAAAAACGGGTATTTTAAAACTCTTTCTCTTTGCGCCTTTGCGACTTTGCGTAGTCCTGTCATACCGTGATTCAGCAACGCCGTAAAATCTTATTTGGAATTAGGTATGTAATCGCCAGTGGAAATAGCCGGGGATTTGGGTTGCTAAATCGCTTATAAATTGCAGCAGTCTCTTGTTCAATTTCTACTGGAATTTCCTCTAATCTCTTTTGCAAACTGTTAATATTCCGCTCCAATTGCTCTCGCTCGTTTGTATTAAATAGCTCTAGCTGCTTGACCTCTGGTTCTTGCAATTCCTTTTGAATAGTCCGTTGCAATTCGGTCAAAATAGCAGTGATATCAGCAACTTCTTTATCGCAACGGTCTTGGAGGGATTTTTGCAAACCAGTTGTGCGATCGCCCATCCGGACTTCAAGGGACTTCATCAGTGGTTCTGCGTAATTAGACCATCGTTCTGCCAAGCGGTTCTTAATCTCCTCTGGAACTGGATCATCTGATGCGGCTTCTAGTGCTAGTTGGATTTGACCGACCTTCATCCGACTAAACCGTCCATCCTTCAAAATACCACCAGCCGTAATCACCTCTTCATGCAGCCGCTGCTGGTCGCCCCCCAAAATCACCAAGCGTCCGTAAGCAATAACAGCAGGGTGTTCCAGTGCAGAACTTTTCACAAGTCTTGCTGTCACCCGATGCAATCGTTTTTGACCAGACTGGGACCAGACTTCTGCCCGTAACAGACGCAAGCACATCTGCACCAATCTATGATTGAGATGCACCAACACCACGTCATCCCTGCCATGTGCTAAATCTGGGTCAAAGACAATAGGACGAATTTCTTTCGTATGAGGATGCGCCAGTCCCTCACTGCATACTGCCCAACTAGACTTGAGAGGAGGGAGATGAAAAGCCCGTCCTTTTAAGGTTGTTACAGGAATCAGAGGTGGTTGTTCTGCCAGTTCCAGCCCCACTCTGACCACAGATTCGATATTCTCAGGAGTCAGGCGGAGATTACGACGGGTTTCAAAAAGCTGCTCACGTAGTTTTTCAATCTGGTCACGAACTTGGCGCTCAAATTTCAGCATCCGTCGTACAGGTTCTGACTCTCGTTCAGTAGCTGTTGTGTCCAAGGTCACACGCACTCCCAGCATCGCTTCTTCTACCTGCTGGGCAATCACAGGACCGACTTTGCCTAAGTCTTCACGGATATTATTGACCTTGAGGGCTGCTCGCATGAGAAACTCTAAATCACCTTCTAGCTCACCAGGCCGGACAAATGTTGTGGTATTCTGCTGATAGCTTTTGCCAACGAAGTGATAAATCAAGACTTGATCGGCTTTCTGACCGTGGCGGTCAATTCGACCGTTGCGCTGTTCCATCCTGTTCGGATTCCACGGAATTTCGTAGTGAATCAGCTTTGAGCAATAGTTTTGCAAGTCCAATCCTTCACTAGCCGCATCAGTTGCCAGTAATATCCGCACGGATGAAGTTTCAGGATGTGCCTGAAATGCCGCTTTCACCCGTTCCCGTTCCTGGGCATTCATGCCACCATACAGCAGCATCACTCGTTCATCTTGAGTTAGTCCTTTTGCTGCTAATTGTTCGTATAACCATTTTTGCGTTGCCCGGTACTCAGTAAAGATAATGACCCGTTCATTTGACCATTTCCCATCAGGTCTAATGTGTTCGTCAATCCAGTCCAGTAGTTTTTGGGCTTTGGTGTCAGATCGTCTGGAAGTCGCTTCTGCCCATATCCGTAGTTGTTGGAGTAGTGCTTGTTCCTCTGGGGAGAGTTGTCGAAATAAAAGACTGGTAGTGGCTAAAGCATCCGCTTCAGATTCTTCGTAAAGTGTATCATCCGCGAATTCTTCTTCAATTTGTTCTATCTGCCGTCGCAAAATACCCATTGTTGGTTTGGACAATCCTGAAGTAGAACGACGACGGGAAGAATGAATAGAATTCTCATGTTGTTCTAAGGTCGTGGCGAATGCAGCGGGGGAAGAAAATAGCCGTTTTTTTAATAACTTCAATACAAATTCAGTGGCATACTTTTCTGTGTTATCTGCCACTCCCCGACGACGCAATTCAGTATATTGTTGTAAAGCTTTGTGAGCTTGTCGTTCTGCATCAGTGTAGTCTACCCCAATTGCTTCTAAAAAGCGTCCAGGAAACCGCTTTTTCCCATCCCATCTCGGTGGGAGTTCTGACTTCAACCGTCGCACCATAATTGTCTTAAGTTGGTCGCGGTCTGGTGTTACCCCCCTTGCAAATCGTTGATTATCGAGTAATTCCAACAGTGCTGTAAAGCTTTCAAGATAACCGTTGTGAGGAGTCGCACTCAAAAAGAGCTTATGTTCAAAGTGTGGTTCTATGAGGCGAATGGCAGCTGTCCGCATTGAGTCAATAGCATAATTGCCACCGCCAGAGGGGGCAACATTATGAGCCTCATCAATAATTAGCAAGTCAAAGCGTCGGGGATATATAGATTCCCCTTGAGCCGGGAGAACTTCTCGAAACAGTCTCAATGGGCGATCGCGTTTGAGGAAATCGATTGATGTAATCAACCTTGGGAAATGGTTCCAGGGGTTAACATGAATTCCACGTCGTCGCCTTAAATCCTTCATCAAGTTGCTATCAACAATGCGGAAGTCCAGCCCAAACTTATCTCGCATCTGTTCGCGCCACTGAATCTGAAGAGAAGAGGGACAGACAATCAAAACCCGCCGTACCCGTTGGCGCAGGATAAGTTCTTGAGCTACCAGCCCGGCTTCAATAGTTTTACCGAGTCCAACATCATCGGCAATTAGGAGATTAACACGAGGCATTTGAATCGCCCTGACTACTGGGTCGAGTTGATAGTCCTCAATATCTATACCGCTGCGAAAAGGCGATTGGATGTTGCGGACATCAGCGCTGGATGCTGCTCCCCATCTTACTGCATCTAAAAAAGCATTACTGACAGATGGTTCATCAAAACCATCTGGAGTTGGCAAATCCACCTTTTCATAAACACAAGCCCCAGGCTCTAAATCCCAGATAACTTGCAACTCCTCTCCCAGTGCATCATCTTCTACTGAAGAAAGCGTCACCAGATGCTGAGGTTGCTTCACCCCATTGAGCATTGGGTTAATAGATAAAGAACTCTTGCGAATATCCATTACGACAAAACGTCGCGATCGGACATTAACAATTTGACCTTGCTCTGGAATGTCTCTAATCAGACTCATAATGCGGATTGGCTTAGTGCGTAGTTTGACGAGAGACAAAATCCTTGTCTCAGCAGGATTCCCAAAATCTTCTGTTCTTTGGTGAAAGCCATTAGTTTTCTCATAAATGAACCTTACTGTAATGAGAAAACAGCACTTTTTAGCAGCGATCGCCTCTACCAAAAGACCCATCACTCATATCTGCAATCAATATACTAAAGCTGTAATTTCGGCGTTGCTACTTTAAAACTCTTTCTCTTTGCGCCTTTGCGCCTTTACGCGCGTGTAAATTCATTTGGAATTCATTGGTATACTTAGTATTCGATTTGTCTTCTCTTACAGCATAGCCTGATATCCGGTAAAAAAATCAAAATTTATCCACTCTTGATAAAGTACGTTCTTTTACATAAAAATCAGCAATAATACTTAGTTATTATCAATACACTTACAACTACTGTGAATTACCTCGCTCTTGTGGTGGGCTGCTGCCTACTTATATCTTGCACCTCTAAGTAGAAAGCACAAATAACCAAATAAGGAGTCATAAAATTGACAGTGATTGCAAAACTCATTCAGTCCTCTTTTAGAGGACTTATGCTATTAGCATGGGACTTCAAGTCCCATGCGGATGTGGTCTGGGTGAGAAACCCATTAAATACTGAGTTATTTTTTTGATGTACTGCCAGGCTGGTGCAAGATGTGAACCTACCGGTTTGACAAGAGGCAGCAGCCCACGGGCGATCGCATTCCCAGGCAGCAGCCCTGTAACGAGAACAATTGCATATTTCTTGGGCAAATATATGAGCGCATATTTTCCCATTATAAAAAGTGTAACCTAAAAAACAGCCGTTGTCAACCTCTATTCTTAAAAATTCGTAATTCGTAATTACGAATTTTTAATCTCTACCTACCATCTACTACTTGCCTCTCGGTCAACACTGTCTTTACGGGTACAGCCCAATTAAGGTGAATAATCCTTTGGTGTAAAGCCGGTTCAGCTTCGGAACCATCAGCAAACACAGAAGGAGCATCCCAAAGGGGATATGCGTGCATCCCATTCACACCCACAAGATCACCGCGACGATTTAGAAGTGGTCCCCCGCTCATGCCCTTTTGGATATTATTAGTGTATCCAACCTGATATCCTCCCTCCAAAGCTTTGTGCAGCACTAGCGACACCTTACCAGTAGTAAACGCAAAGCCTTTTTCCCCAGATCCTTTTTCTCCATAGGGAAACCCACCAGCAAACACCTCATCCCCCACTGCTGGGAAAGAACCAAGGGATGCCACAGCATAGACAGTCCCAGTGCTACGAAACTGCAATAAAGCCAAATCATTTTGCCCAAAGGAATTAGTTTGAGGCGCATTAGCTGACCATATGCGACCATCTTTTGTCTGAATGCGATACGGGGAGTTGCCTGCTCGCAGCACATGAGCATTGGTTAAAACGGTATAAATTGAGCCTTGCCTTTGTAGTAGAATGCCTGAGCCTAAGATAGCTTGCGACATCACCTTTACAGTCATGGCTTGGGCAGAGGAGTGCAGATGTTTTATAGATAGTTGAGTGGGGGGTTGTGACCGTTGAGAATACTTGTTAGCACTGACATTTGCTGCCCATGTTGACAGCATCATAAATAAACCGCCAACACAGCCAACCAGTGTCCATTTACGCCAAATCATCTAAGGATTATTGCTCACGTCTGTATTTGTTTGAGATGGTGCGAAGTATAGGTAAGCTTCGACATCGATATTTAGGGGATCGTTGCTGGTATCGCCGCCACTTTGATTCACTACGTTTCCAGCCGCTAAAGCACGGCGATCAAATAACTTGCGTGCAATTGCGTTGGGATCGCTGCCACGCTTGAGAGTGAATAACAAAGTGGTATCTCTACAAGCAGCATTTTTTTGGGCGGCGGCGCACACCACGGGTTGTTTGTTGAGCCTACCTGCCTTGATATATTTCAGGGTACCTTGGTCATAGTTGCTCTGAAATCTTCGCGATATCTCGTAACAGCGCTGCTCTTGTGTCAACCCCGTAACGCTGAAATAGTTGGAGACCCAGCGAATTATCGGCAAATTCTTCCCGTCTTGGGTGCGAACAAATGTTGTGTATACACCGTTACTTTTACTGCAGTAGAAGGTTGCGCCTTCAGCATAACTGGGTTGATTCAGGGTTACAGTTGTGCCAAAGGCGATCGCCACCCCCGTCAACACTTTCACAAATAACCTCAGTTTCATAAGTAGGACAACTATAGCTTATAAATATATTATCTTCATTATATAGATGGAATTAACAAAAATTTAATTTTCTCATAAATTTGATCGTATAGCAATCCTAAATGATTCGTGAAAGTAGAGAAACCCGGTTTCGTAGGGGCGTATTGCAATACGCCCCTACTGCGAAACCGGGTTTCTGGGGCTTGGAATTTTCACCTATAGCATCGCCATAATAATACCACTTAGGTATTGACAGAAAAACCATTATGTGCATTACTTCTCTTTGGTGGGCTACGGACCTTGTAATGGCTATTTTGGTGGGCTGCCGCCTCCCCTTCGCTAAAACTTAGCTAAGCAAAAAAATTGCCTGTTTCCTGTACCTAACCCTATAATCGGTGTAAATACATATTACCATACCCCCGCTCGTACCAATTGCCCAACCAAGACAAATCAACCGTGACAAAATGAACAAACAGCCAGATCCATCTAACAGAGACCTTACTGGAGTTCAACCTCTTTCTCAGAAAAAAGGTGCGTTACCACGGTCAATCGCGAGAACAATTCATAAACTTAAAGCAGATTTTTCCCCCCAGGCAGAAGAGCAATTTGTTAGAGAATTCCGAATTTCAAGAAATAAGACAAGAGCGGCTTTAAGATTTTTGTTGCTGCTAGTTATTGTACCACTTTTAACTCATAATTTATCTAAGCTACTCTTAGTTAGTCCTATAGTAGAACGCATGAGAGGTGAAAACACACCGCAAATTTTCCTCAATTATGCCATGGAAGAGGAAGCTCTGAGCGAATTAAAAAAATTTGAAAAAAAACTGAGATTTCAAAGCTTACTTCATCAAGAACCTAGCCTTTCAGCGGAGATAATAGAAGAAAAAGTCAAGGAAAAGGCAATTGAGATAGCCAAGGAATTTCGTGAGAAAAGTAATAGCACGATTAGTAATGTATTTGCTAATTTGATATCACTAATTGCTTTTGCTGTTGTCGTTGCTACAAGCAGAAGAGAAATAGCAATTCTGAAGTCATTTATCGATGAAATTGTCTATGGGATTAGCGATAGTGCCAAGGCTTTTTTGATAATCATGTCTACAGATATATTTGTGGGATTTCACTCACCAGATGGGTGGGAGGTGATTCTTGAAGGAGTGACGGAAAGTTTTGGTCTTCCTGCAAATAGAAGTGCCATATTTATCTTTATCGCCACAGTTCCTGTGATTCTAAACTCTATATTTAAATACTTGATATTCAACTATCTCAGTCGAATGTCTCCTTCATCATTAGCGACAATGAAAGAAATGGACGATTCATGAAGGCAGCTAAGTGACCGAATAAGCTGTAAAATCTTTGTTAAATTAAACGAGCATTTACAGTCTGTGCTCATTATTAGGTACTCAGCATGACAGCAATTACCCCAAAGGCAACTTCAGCAGGTTCCGATTTTTGCGAAGGAATTCAATATTTTAGTGAAGCCTTCGCAGGTTTAGATACTTATGGCAGAACACCTGCTATCGAATTGGGTCAAGAAGCGATCGCCGACCCTACAGATCCAGCAGCAATCTTCCAAACTTTACTTGCTGCCGATGCCCTACGCTACCTGACATTGCAAATCACCGCTAGTAAAGCCTCTGGACACCCTGGAGGATTTGCCAGTCAAGCGGAAGCCTATGCTGCTCTGGTCATGCTGGGTTACAAAAACATTATCACGGAAGTGGGACACCACGCCCCTGGATTTTATAGTGCTATGTTCTTGGATCGTTCACTAGAGGACATGGGAATTTTCACAGTTCAACAACTGCGCGATGGCTACCGGGAAAAACATGGACTCTTGGGACACCTATCTGGCTACATTCCCGGTATTCTCGCACCAGCAGGTCCTCTAGGACAAGGGCAACACTTTGCTATGGCATCTGCGCTGTTGCACCTCGATAAGCTGTTCCCCTTCACCATTGGCGACGGTGGACTAGGTGAACCCTATGTTATGAGTTCCATGGCACACTTCCATACGGCTTTTCCGGGTGTTACCAACTTCTTGCCAGTCCTCGTTTGGAACGGTTACAGCCAGGAACACCATAGCATGGTTTCGCTCAAAACCAATGAACAGATGATGGCGTACTGGCAGGGTAATGGTTTTGAAGAAGTCGTGTTAGTGGATGCCAAAGATTTTGACGACCAAAATCAAGCAGGGGACTATATTGATAGTACTGCTTTTTCTTTCGAGCAGCGGCTAGCTTTTACTAAAGCTGTACTTGTCGCGGTGGATGAAGCAGCGCGATCGGCACTCAATGGTAAACTAACCGTCTTCATTATTAAACAACTCAAGGGTGCAGGAGTCCACGCACGTGGTGCAAAATCTCACAACCTCTATCCCAAAGACACCTTGGATGCTCCTCATATTATAAACGCTTTAAAAGAACGCGCTTTGCCCCATGAAGCTTGGCAACTGGTGCGGACAAACTGTGAACGTGCGGGAGGTGGTCCAGCAGCCAAGACAGTTGTGACAGAATTTGAATTACCACTACCAGAATTAGGCGAATTGCCTTTGGAAGAATATCACGTGGGTGGCGATCCTAAGGTTTCCACAACCTCTATGGGAAGGTTAGTCGCAAAAGTAGGACAAATGGATCGCAACTTCCTAGTCACCAACGCCGATGGTAATGAAGCATCTGGTATTGCCAATATCAACCAAGCACTCAAAATTATTCACCCCACCACCGACGACTTATACAACCAAGCACCACAAGGACAAGTTTATGAACCCTTGAGTGAAGATGCTTGTGCTGGTTTAGCTGCTGCTTTGTCGTTGATGGGTGCTAGGAGTTTGTGGTGTTCCTACGAATCTTTTGCCATCAACGGGTTGCCTATTTGGCAAACAGTCACCCAAGCCATGGCAGAATTGCGGCGTCCCACACCCTCTACTATTACTTTATTCACCGCTGGGGCATTAGAGCAAGGACGCAACGGCTGGACTCACCAACGTCCCGAAATTGAAGCTTACTTTGCCTCAATGATGCGCAATGGCAATGTTTTCCCATTATTCCCACCTGATGCTAACAGTATTCAAGTTTGTTATGACTGGGCGCTAAGTACTAAGAATAAGGGAATTGTCATTACTGCTAGTAAATCGCCGTTGCCAATTCGTACCACTTTTGAACAAACCCGTCAAGGGTTACACAATGGTGCGGTGGTTTTGCAAGAAGTCGATTCTAATCAAGGGGGGAGTAAGAAAGTTGTATTTGCCGTCATTGGCGATATGACATTAATACCAGTTTTTGAAGCTGCTGCCTTCTTGGAAACTGAAGGTCTTGGTGTTAAAATTGTTTCTGTGATTAACCCGCGTCGCTTGTATCGTCCAGATGATACTGCATGGGAAACCTGCGCTGAACCAGAGGGTGGGTTCTTGGATGATGAGAAATTTGCCGAGTTGTTTGCTGGTGATGCACTTGTTGGTGTCACGGGTGGTCCTGCGGCGATGTTGGAACCTATTATGTTACGCAGTACGGCGAAGCGGGATATCTTCGCTTGGAAGCGTGGGGAGACGACAGCAAGTGCTGGAGAGTTGATGGCGTTTAATGGTTTGACAGCGCAGGCTTTGACGAAACGGGCGTTGGAGTTGGTGCATTAAGGTTGGGGGATAACCGCCCTGCGGTTCGTCAAAAGTCAAAAGTCAAAAGTCAAAAGTTTATGATTGCGTAGGTAGGGCTAAAGCCCACCTACCCATTATTGAGAATGTGCGAGATATCATAATGGTGAAGACAGGTAATCCGGATAGGCTAAAATTTTTGCATGGTGATTAAGGTGAATAGTTATGTCTCAGCAATATTCCATCGAACAAATTCCCGTCAACTTCAACAAAATTATTCAGGAGATGGAGAAAGGTGAACAAATAGAAATTACCCAGCAAGGTAAACAGATTGGTGTCATTATTTCCACCGCAGAATATGAAAAATTACTAAATAAAACACTAAGTTTTTGGGAATCTATAGAACGATTTCGCCAGGAATATAATGTAGAGGCAGCAGAAATTGACCCTGATGAAATTTTTGCACGGGTACGTGATAAATCACCTGGAAGGCAGCAAGTCACCGCCATGATGCACCTCCCCTTTCGGACTATGCGGTAAGCCGGGAAAGTATGTATGAGGACAAGAGGCAGATAGCTAACTATTTTCCTGCTGATCTAACCAAGCTTCCAAATCATTGACATTGGAAAGGTCAAATAATGCTTCTCCCACATTTTCTAACTGATTAGCGGATAATATTCGTATACGTTCTGTTAAAGATGAATCAATATCGCCGAACCGACGATTTACAAGACGTAAAGTGTAGGTAAATGCTTCTTGTTGCTTTCCCTGTTGCTGACCCTTCTGTAAGATATCCTGATAAATTACTGATTCTTGCATAACATCCTCCCGGAAAAATTGCCGAATTAAATCTTTCTGAAATTTCAAACCAGCTAAAATCTCTGTGTAAGCTGCTATATCCCGTCTTGTTTCCCTATCCGAAATTTTAGCAACACTCTGGGCAACCTGTGATAATAACTCTTGGGGTGAGTTGCTTTGGGTTAATGGTGCTAATGGTAGTAATGCAGGATTATCGAGAAATTGCGAAGATACCGCCAACAACTTTTCAAACATCCTCTAAGGATAGCAATAAGACGGTTCAGCAGCAAGATTTAATTCGAGGGCTAACTGGTTTTCATTGGTGGATTCAAATTGGAGTTTAATCGTAACTAATTACGCGAACATGAGATTATTTGCCGGACATGATATGAGTGTACCTAAATACTGTTTAATGTAGAAATTATTTCCTCGGCTAAGGTGATAGATGCTATTGTGAAATTAGATAAACCAGGGAAGAACGCAACGTAATCAGCTTGGTTGCGAAACAAGCGCAACCGCTTCAATTTACGTCCTACTGATTTATGCACTGAATCAGGAGTAAGCAGAAATTGATCGCTAACATATGTGTGAGCGTTACCTGTTGTCGGAATAGAATGTCCCTCTCTATCCTGTAAGTGATTTTTTGCCAAGTTGAAAGCGGCATAATAAGCTAGATGGATAGTAACACGCAACTGAGCTTCCTGATAGGCAGAAGTAGTCACAACACTTGCGAGTTTCTTGGCTAGATTAAGATACTCTAACCAGTCAAACGTCATCCTGAAACTCCGGAGTAGTAATCAAATGCTTTTGAACTTCGTATGGCAGAGATTGCAACCAATCCTCATCGAACTGATTGAGCCTGTTAAGTGCATCATGAGGGTCACGTTCTGTCGGAATTGAGAGTACCAGATGCACATAGTCGATGATTTCTGGGTCGTGGTCAATCCGAAGAAATAGCTGTTCATTGGGAAAATAAGAGCGAACTTTTTGAGCAGCTAACTGTAAGGGAGCAACAAGAAACTGATATTTGTCCAGAAACTGGAGAATTTCTGTTTTTCCCCTGAATGTGTACAACTCTTCAAGGGATTTGATGTCAGCTTGAGGGATGCTAAGTGCTGTGTCTGTCATGGCGTTGCATGGGCTGATGTTAACGGTTGTGATTACTATTATTGCAAGAATTATGGTCAAGCAGGAGCAACGGGCGATCGCCTGATGTGACACCTTAGAGCGTCGTTTTCGTCATCTGGGCGATCAGAAGGATTTAAGTCAATTTTAAGGGGCTTGAGCTATTAGCTTGAACTTGAGGACGGGATTTGCATTTTGTTGAGTTAGTTGGCTTGCTTTACATCCAATACCCCTGAATGAATGGAATTAGAGGGCAATTAGACAGGGCTATTTCATTGTCATTACTGCCCTCACCCCGCCCTAAACGGGCACCCCTCTCCCAATTTGGGAGAGGGGTAGGGGTGAGGGTTTTCATTCACGGGTATTGGCTTTACATCAAGACAAAACAAATTGTTCCACTCGATGCCAAACTTGCTCTATTAAATCAGGACTCTCAGCATCAAACCACTCAATTTTAGGATATGCTTTGAACCAAGTGCGTTGTCGCTTGGCAAATTGCCGTGTATGCAAAATCGTTAATTCTTTCGCTTCATCCAAGGAAATATCCCCAGCCAAATATTGCTTGATTTCTTGATATCCTAAGGTATTCAGCAAAGGTAAATCATTACCATATTTCTGGCAAAGATATTCTACTTCAGCGACTAAGCCATCTGCTATCATCTTTTCTGTACGCTGGGCAATGCGTCTGGTGAGGTGAGCAGAATCACAATCTAAACCAATTTGCAGAATCGGATAATTTGGTGGGTTCTCTCCTTGCTGCTCAGAAATCGGACGACCAGTGACGTAGTATACTTCTAATGCTCTTAAAGTTCTCACTGGGTCGTGAGGATGAATCTTTTTTGCTGCACTAGGGTCAATTTGTTGCAGCATAGCATAGAGTTGTTTTTGACCCAGAGATTCCAGATGCGATCGCAGTTCCTGCTGCGGTGCTACTCTAGGAATCTTCATTCCCTGTGTCACAGACCGTATGTATAAACCAGTACCACCAACCAGGAGAAGTCGGGGAGATGAGACAGTGAGGGAAGAAATTAACGCTTGTGCAAGCTGTTGATAGTCTGCCACTGTCATGGTGTCTGTGGGGTCGCAGATATCAATTAAATAGTGTTGTACTAACCTTTGTTCAGCCGCTGTTGGCTTAGCCGTACCAATATCAAACGAACGGTACACTTGACGGGAATCAGCACTCAAAATGACAGAACCATTACGCCTAGCCAAAGCTAATGCTAACCTAGACTTGCCTGTCGCCGTTGCCCCACAAATCACAATCAAATTTGTCATTAGTCATCAAAGGGGTGTAGGGGTGTGGGGGTGTGGGGGTGTAAGGGTATGAGCTTTATAACCTCTCAACTTAACAACTCATTTTAGTTTTTCACCTACACCCTTACACCCTTACACCCCTACACCCATTTATTATAATGGGTATATCCCCTAGAAAAACTTCTCTTTAAATTGCCCTACAGTCGCCATTAAGGCTTTTGTGTTACAATTTTGGAGTGTTTTTGACTTCGTTCGCCTTTTGGGCGAGTTCACCCCAACAAAGAGGAGAATTTTCATGACGAGCAGTTACAGTGCCGCTCAGATTCAAGTTCTGGAAGGTCTGGAACCTGTCCGCAAAAGACCGGGGATGTACATTGGTACTACTGGTCCGAGAGGACTCCACCATTTAGTTTATGAGGTGGTGGACAACTCGATTGATGAGGCTTTGGCTGGCTACTGCACCCATGTGGAGGTGGAACTCAACGCCGATGGCTCTGTTACAGTTGTTGATGATGGTCGGGGTATTCCCACCGATATTCACCCCCAAACAGGAAAGTCAGCATTGGAAACAGTGTTAACTGTACTACATGCAGGGGGTAAATTTGGCAGCGGCGGTTACAAAGTTTCTGGAGGATTGCATGGGGTTGGTATTTCCGTGGTTAATGCCCTGTCAGAGAAGATAGAAGTTACGGTGTGGCGAGATAAAAAGGTTCATGTCCAAAGGTATGAACGGGGTATTCCTGTGACGGAACTGCAAGTCTCGCCTGATAAAGAAAATCGTACAGGAACTGCTGTCACCTTCAAACCAGACCCTGAAATTTTCACCACCGACACAGAATTTGATTATACTACTTTAGCAAGTCGCTTGCGGGAGTTAGCGTATCTCAATGCTGGGGTGAAAATTACATTTACCGACCATCGCTTGGAACTGCTGAAAAGCGGTACTCCTAGGATAGAAACCTATGAGTACAAAGGTGGGATTCGGGAATACATTGCCTACATGAACAGCGACAAGCAGCCGCTTCATGAAGAAATTGTTTTTGTCACCGGAGAACGCAATAACGTACAAGTGGAAGTGGCTTTGCAGTGGTGTACTGATGCTTACACAGACAATGTATTGGGCTTTGCCAATAATATTCGCACGGTTGACGGCGGTACGCACTTGGAGGGTTTGAAGGCGGTATTGACTCGCACCTTGAATGCGATCGCTCGCAAGCGTAACAAAATTAAAGAAAATGAACCCAACCTCACCGGCGAACACGTCCGTGAAGGTCTTACAGGCGTTATTTCCGTTAAAGTCCCAGATCCAGAATTTGAAGGGCAAACCAAAACCAAACTTGGTAACACTGAAGTGCGGGGAATTGTGGATTCTCTGGTGGGAGAATCTCTTACCGAGTACCTCGAATTTCGCCCCAGTGTCGCTGATGCTATTTTAGATAAAGCTATCCAAGCCTTCAAAGCAGCAGAAGCAGCCCGTCATGCACGGGAGTTAGTCCGCCGCAAATCAGTGCTGGAATCTTCTCCATTACCAGGAAAGTTGGCAGATTGCAGTACTAGAGATCCCAAGGAATCAGAAATATTCCTCGTAGAAGGAGATTCCGCTGGTGGGTGCTTCGATGGAGATACACTTGTAGCACTCGCTGATGGGCGATCGCTCAGTTTTAAAGAAATTGTTGCTGAGCAAGCAATGGGCAAAGAGCATTTTTGCTATACCATCCGTAATGATGGCACCATCGGCATCGAAGGCATTATCAACCCCAGAATGACTAAGGCAAATGCTGAAGTTATTAAGGTGACTCTGGATAACGGGGAAACTCTGATCTGCACACCCGATCACCGCTTCATGTTACGCGATGGCACTTACAAGCCAGCCGCAATGTTAACACCTGATGATTCGCTTATGCCGCTGTATAGGACTCAGGAACAGTGGACACCAGAGTTTCGAGCAAAGCGTCAGGCTGCTTTGCAGCAAACCTACTACCGCAAAACGATTGCTGCTCTTAAACAAATCGAAATTGAGCAAGGTAAGCTTGATGTGGATGCTTATCAGGTCTACCGTCTGCAAACACGAGATAAGTCTCTACTGCGGTTTGATACCTTTTGTGAGCGTTACTTTGAGGGTAATCAAGCTCTTGCTGGTGAAGCAGTTGTCAATTATAATCACCGCGTTGTTGCTATCGAACGTCTGGAAGAACAACTGGATGTTTACGACATCGAAGTTCCCCATACCCATAACTTCGCCTTGGCAAGTGGCGTATTTGTCCATAACAGTGCCAAGCAAGGAAGGGACAGGCGCTTCCAAGCCATTCTCCCCCTACGTGGTAAAATTCTCAACATTGAGAAAACCGACGATGCTAAGATTTACAAAAACAATGAGATTCAATCGCTAATCACTGCTCTTGGTTTGGGTGTGAAGGGTGAAGAATTTGACGCTTCAGGGCTGCGCTATCATCGTATAGTAATTATGACGGACGCTGACGTAGATGGAGCGCACATCCGTACACTATTGTTAACTTTCTTCTACCGCTATCAGCGAGCACTTATTGAGCAAGGATACATCTATATTGCCTGTCCGCCACTATTTAAAGTGGAGCGAGGACGGAATCATCAATACTGTTATAGCGAACGCGAGCTTCAACAGTACATCGCCAGTTTGCCCGACAAAGCCAATTATACCATCCAGCGTTTTAAAGGTTTGGGTGAAATGATGCCAGAACAACTCTGGCAAACCACTATGAACCCAGCTAGTCGGACATTCAAGCGAGTAGAAATTGAGGATGCAGCAGAAGCAGATCGCATTTTCACAATTTTGATGGGCGATCGCGTTGCACCGCGACGTGAATTCATCGAAACTTACGGTTCTAAACTCAACCTTACGGATTTAGATATTTAAGGATGGTTGTATAAATAAATCTAAGCAATAAACCCAGGGCTAGGGGAATCGCTAATTGTGAGAGTGCTAATTGTTCATTCCCTGTTTTCAGTGTCTCCCAGTCCCCACGGACTTACGGGCGGGGAGACCCCGCCCCTACCCATTCCCTTGTAAAAAATGTTTCTCCATCACAGATGCCAAAAGTCATAAATTTTGCCTTCATCACTATGCAATTTTGCTCTAGGTAAGCTAATATCGATACTCCTGACTGTCAAATCCCTTTGAATTGATTACAATATCGTTGTATAGAACAACTTGAGTTTGTCAAGTTTCATCGGGTTGAAATTTCAGTAGTGCGCTAATGTGGGATTAAGACAAAATTGGTAAAATTGCAATTGAATGACTATATGGCTGATTGTGCCTAGGTTAAGTGCGTTCTTAGAAGCAGCACTATTTAGTTCAAATAAGAGTGCTGATAAATCTCTAGTCTAAGAAAGCATAAAGCCACCACCAAAAAGGCAACTACTACATGGGTTTCTCCCTATGGCTAATTTAAATATCCCCACTCAGTAAGTTATGAAGAAAATGTAAAAATCGGTGTACTAAACTTCTAGGCTTGAGGTAACATAAGATGCGCTGTTTCTAAGTAACGGTCGTTGTGGATAATACCAAGAATCAGACATACAGAGATGTAGCTAACTTTTAATTGAATGAGAATGCCACTGTGATTGCAAAAAAAAATTTGCAGAAAATTTAAACTATGACTACCGTTCTCAATGTCTTTTTGGTAAATCAGGCTTTATGTTAGTACAGGTAGGTTTAACAAAAAATCTTGTCCACTGACAAGCTGACAGGTTAAATCCGCCCCAACTCCATGATTCCCACACGAAAAGAGTGCAATTTCTGTGAAACAGGCTACAATCGGAAGAGTCTTTACAAAAAAAAATCCCCCAACAGTTATATTCATTTGTATGGAGTGGTAAATTTTTTTTGTAGTTTGGAGTCTTTTTTAGACTCGTAAGTCAAACGTTGTGTTGCATAGCAACACCTACGGCGTTTTCTAAGGTGAGGGATTTACGACTAAGGCAGCAACCGAAGCTGCATAGCAAAGTTCCGAACTGAAACTTGGTCGCGGTAAACAGAAGTTAGATCGGTGGTTTCTACTGAAGCACGCAGGCTCCTCCCACAGGGAGGCTCTCAACTTCCAAAAACCTCTAGACCACTGTTTTTCGTAAGAAAGCGCAAAAATAAGTGAAAATAGTTGGGGCAAATCAGCCAAAAACCCTCTTAACGATCAAACAAAAAGATCATTACAAGAGCGGTAGACATAATTGTGAGTAATTGATTCTGCAAGGAGCATGAGGAACGCGGCATGAACCAGGCTAACAACGTACTCGAAAATATTTTTCAGCCTGACCTAGAAATGATAAATCAGCCTGAGATCGAGTTGGAGGCACTCCTAATAATTGACGATCAAGAGGATTTGCTGATAGACGATGATGGCGAAATTGATGAGTTTTTAGAGCCTCAGTCTGATGAGGACGACGCAAAGTCTGGAAAAGCCGCTAAATCGCGTCGTCGGACACAAAGCAAGAAAAAGCACTACACCGAAGATTCGATTCGCCTTTACCTACAAGAAATCGGTCGAATCCGGCTTCTTAGGGCAGACGAAGAAATAGAACTGGCACGGAAAATTGCCGATTTACTTGAATTAGAGCGAGTCCGTGAAAGACTTTCAGAGCAGTTGGATCGCGACCCTAAAGATAGTGAATGGGCAGAAGCAGTACAATTACCTTTGCCACAGTTTCGTTATCGCCTGCATGTTGGTCGCAGGGCAAAAGATAAGATGGTGCAATCTAACCTGCGCCTCGTAGTTTCAATTGCGAAGAAGTACATGAATCGGGGTCTGTCATTCCAAGACTTAATTCAGGAAGGTAGTCTTGGTTTGATTCGCGCTGCTGAAAAGTTTGACCACGAAAAGGGTTATAAGTTTTCTACTTATGCTACATGGTGGATTCGTCAGGCAATCACCCGAGCGATCGCTGACCAATCCCGTACTATTCGTCTTCCGGTTCACCTTTACGAAACTATCTCTCGGATCAAGAAAACTACTAAGCTGCTTTCCCAAGAGATGGGTCGTAAACCCACCGAAGAAGAAATAGCTACTCGTATGGAAATGACTATTGAGAAGCTACGGTTTATTGCTAAATCCGCCCAGCTACCGATTTCATTAGAAACGCCCATTGGGAAAGAAGAAGACTCCCGACTGGGCGATTTTATTGAGTCGGATAGTGAGACACCAGAAGACCAAGTTTCCAAAAACCTCCTGCGGGAAGACTTGGAAAAAGTACTTGATAGTCTCAGTCCTCGCGAAAGAGACGTTCTCAGACTGCGCTATGGATTAGATGACGGTCGCATGAAGACCCTAGAGGAAATTGGCCAGATTTTCAACGTCACTCGCGAACGGATTCGGCAAATTGAGGCAAAAGCACTCCGTAAGTTACGCCACCCAAATCGTAACAGCGTTCTTAAAGAGTATATCCGGTGACAACTCCACACACCTCCCTTTGGGTAGGTGTGGGCTTCTAAGAAATTAGAAGTTTGTCATTAGCCTCAGTAGTCCGTTATGCGTCCCTTGCGCGTCTCCCCGAGTGAGAGGATTACTACGTTTTTCAAGAATGTATAGGCACTCGGGGATATAGGGTTAGCGACCCATTTCCTAGTCCCGTGACACTGCGGATGGTGATTAAACATTCCTACAGGTAGAGGGTTCGTGTTGCCATCTTGAAACCTTGAAAAAACATTGGCAAAGGAAACCACCCATAAGGGAGAAACTATTTAATAGTTGAAAACCATGAAAGTATCAGTCATCAACAAACACGCGCAACTAGGAATTACGAATTATAGTTAGTGGTTAGTAGTTTTTTTAACCAATAACAACTAGTTAAAAACCTGGGAGTGGATCAGCACTCCCAGGTTTTTTATTTATGGTAAATATTGCCTTAAAACTTACAGGATACCCCAGAAGTGTAGAAAGCCTTGACCAGAAAACAATTCAATCAAAGCGGCAGCTAAAAAGCCGATCATAGCCAAGCGACCGTTCCAAATTTCTGCTTGAGGGGTAAAGCCCCAACGCCAAGCATTGCGGTCTTCGCTAACAATGGGGGTAGTAACTTTTGTTGCGTTTGTCATGATTGGAACTCCAAGGTGGGGTTTATAAAGTTTGTAACCTTATGTAAACTAACATAACAAATTTTTTCAAGATGTGACGCTAATTTGCAATTTATTTCTATTACTTCAACTTATAAGGTAGGTACTGAGTTATAAAAAAACACTATAACCGAACAGTCTCAACTGATACACTCCCCAAACTCCACTGATTAATGCAGTTCGTTGACGCTGATGATTTTTTCATCACGGTTAAGTTGGAGGACGCTTTCACCCACGCTATCTCTACTCAAAGTGGACACCGTTTCTATAGGTAGGCGCACTACCCGCTGATGATTAGTTACTAGCGCCACCTCAGCCCCTCGGTGGGCAAGTACCATACCGGCTAAGGTATCAGTTTTGTTGGCAAATTTGAAGCTCTGAGTACCTATATCACCCCGGTTAGCTAGTCGCAAATCACTCACTGCCATGCGTTTAACGTATCCTAGTTGAGTCACCAGTAAGAGATTTTCCTCTGTGTTTAAGGTCACACAACCAACCATCACCTCCTGCTGGCGCAGACGTAAGGCTTGCAGACCCATAGCAGTGCGACCCATGACAGGGAGTTGTTCGTCGTTTACCTTAAACTTCAATAGTCGTCCACCAGAACTTGCTAAAATCGCCTGTTCGCTGGTAGTGGTGAACCTAGTCAATAACAATTCGTCGTCGTCTTTGAGTTTCAAGATGGTAATTCCGCGACGAGTCAGGTTAGTAAATTCTCCAACTTCCAAACGCTTAATTCGTCCCTGCTTGGTCAGCAGAATTACGTCAGCATTTTCTGGCAGTAAAAAGCGGCTGACAAGAGCTTCTTGAGCACCCTGAGCAGTATTCGTAAGCAAAGTTATGAGTGGTGTTCCCCGTGGAGAACGCCCACTAGTAGGAGGAATATCTCCTACTTTAATTGGGTAGACTTTGCCACCACTGGTAAGTACCAGCAAATCTTTTTCTGTGTCGGTGACAGCAGTTTGGATGACAAAGTCATTATCCGGCATACCGTTGTCAGGTCTTGGCTTCCGTCCTGAGGTTCCACGGCGCACATACCCTCGCTGAGTAAACTCTAAAACTACCTCTTCTGGCGGGGCTTCCGATTTGGAATTTGTCGTTCCCACGCTCCCGCCTGGGAATGCGGATTTTGGATTTTCCTCCGCCTCCACTCCTGTTTTCCCCTGCACAAGAGCTCCCTTGCTCCCTTGCACAAGAGCTATCTTCGTACGACGAGCATCGTTGTACTTGCGCTTGAGACTTCGCAAATCTTTTTTCAGGGACTTCAGTAATTCCCGCTTATCATCAAGTAATATCCGCAACAAGTTAATCTGCTGATTTAGCTCAACAGACTCCTTTTGTAAGTTCTGCTGTTCTAAACTCGTGAGGCGTCGCAGTGGCATAGCCAGAATTGCATCCGCTTGCACCTCGCTCAAATTGAGTTGGTTTTGCAGGCTAACTTTTGCGGTACTCCCATCAGCCGCATACCGTAAAATTTCAACGACTTCGTCTAGTTGCGAGAGCGCAGTCAGCAAACCTTCTACCAAATGTAGTCTGCTTTGGGCCTTTTCCAACTCGTGAGTGTAGCGGCGCGAGAGTGTCTGTTCTCGGAAACTCAAGAATTCTTGCAAAAGCTGGCGCAGGGTTAACTGTCGTGGTTGTCCCTCTACTATGGCTAGGAGAATTGCCCCAAAGTTAGTTTGCAACGCGGTTTGGTGATACAAATTCTGGAGAACTTCTTGGGGATTGGTGTCGCGTTTCAATTCAATCACCACGCGCATTCCCTCGCGATCGCTCTCATCCCGAAGATCCGCAATTCCCAGGAGGCGACCTTGATTCACCAGTTCCGCAACTTTCTCAATCCAACCAGCCTTATTCACTTGATAAGGCAATTCTGTCACTATAATTGCTGTCCGCCGCTTGCTACTCCGTCCGCCAGCCACCTCCTCTATCTGGGCGACTCCCCGCAGCACAATACTACCTTTACCTATAGTGTATGCCTCACGAATTCCAGCATTACCGATAATTTCGCCGCCTGTGGGAAAATCAGGTCCGGGAATTAGCTCGAATAACTTTTCATCCGGTAAATCAGGATGATCAATTAAAGCAATCAACCCATCCACCAATTCCCCTAAATTGTGTGGCGGAATATTGGTCGCCATACCCACGGCAATACCAGAGCAGCCATTTAGCAACAAAAACGGCAACTGTGCTGGCAGTACGGTTGGCTCTTGCTGAGAATTATCAAAGTTGCCGATAAATTCTACCGTTTCTTCGCCAATTTCCGCCAGCATTCCCTCGTGACTAATGGGTGCAAGACGTGTTTCCGTATAGCGCATCGCCGCAGGCGGGTCATTATCCACGCTGCCGAAGTTACCATGTCCAGCCAGTAAGGGATAGCGGCTGGAAAACTCCTGCACCAGCCGCACCAACGCATCGTAAACTGCTTGGTCGCCGTGGGGATGGTATTTACCCAGCACGTCTCCCACCACACGAGCGCACTTACGATATGGTCGGTCGGGGGTAAGACCAAGTTCGTGCATGGCATAGACAATGCGTCGATGAACAGGCTTTAAGCCATCCCGTACGTCTGGCAACGCCCGCCCGACTATCACACTCATGGCATATTCTAGGTAAGACCGCTGCATCTCAGTATGCAGGGCTGTGGTAATGACCTGTCCCGTGGGGAGAAGGTTTAACTGTTTTGCCATGAGTTTTTTTCCTGAAATTTTACTACACAAATGTTGCCGTAAATGAAGACTGTAGCAACCACAGCATAACGGATGAAATGCTCTTCATTACAAAATCTTGATAGCCATAGGATAAAAAGCAGTATTATCCTTGATTATGGGTATGTAGATTGATGCTTATTTCAAGCATATGTATACACGTATTGCTTTTGGGTGGTACTTCTTCTCAAATGCGCTTGCGCCTTACTTATATAGTTAACATGGGCTATCAAAAGATAAAATTCTCATGAAAACCGTTTTGATTGTCGAAGACGATCTGATTAATGCTCGCGTTTTTTCTAAAATTTTGACCAAGCGAGGTGGCTTGGAGGTAAAGCACACTGAAAATGTGGACGAGGTGATGCAAATTGCCCAAGCGGGGGAGGTTGACATTATTTTGATGGATGTCTCTCTGTCACGAAGTGTTTACCTAGGAAAGTCTGTTGATGGTATTAAGATTACGCAAATGTTGAAATCCGATCCACACACAGCAACATTACCTATTATTCTCGTGACAGCCCACGCTATGGAGGGCGACCGTGAGAACTTTCTCAAGCAAAGCGGCGCTGATGGCTATATCTCCAAGCCTGTTATTGACCATCAACAATTTGTTGACCAGATCCTCGCACTGCTACCTAAAGATGACCATTGAATAGCCACTTTAGAGTCGCAGATACTGAAACAGTGGAAGAGAGAAGCCCCTGTCGCCCCTCACTAATATATATGTACTACCAGATGACCCTTTTTAGCAAGAGGTAAATCGTGGGGAATGGGGAGTGGGGAGTGGGGAGTGGTTCGTCTTGGAGTGGGGAGTAGGGAGGTAGGGGGCAAGAAATAGTACATTCAGCCCATCCCCCATTCCCCATCTCCCCATCTCCCCACCTCCCCATCTCCCCATGGACCATTCCCCACTCCCCACTCCCCATCTCCCCATCTCCCCATGGACCACTCCCCATCTTATTGCTTTGGAGAAGGAGGGTTTTCCCGTGGCTGGCGGGCGGCTTGAATGGGGGGTAATGCTAGGAATGTCTTAGTATCAGCAAGCAGGCGTTGACCCCAGAGATTTTGCTTCAAGAAATCCAAATCACCGTAGCGCTCATCAATGCGGAGTGCAGCTTCTCCCATTGCCAGACCTTGCCCGTGATCGCCTTTGGTATAGAGCGCCACTCCCATTGCCAATAGAGGTTCTGCTGCTTGCTTCTCAATACCCACAGCAGTTTGCCATTGCTTAATCGCTCCTTGGACATTGCCCTGCTCGTATAAGATCAACCCAACATTGTTAATTGCGGGCCAGAATTTCTTCTGGGTGGAGATTGCTTTGTTGTACTGGGCGATGGCATCTGGCAATTTACCCTGCTTGTAGTAAGCATTGCCCAAATCAAACAACCCCTCTGGGTCATTAGGTTTTAACTTCAAACCTGATTGGAAATACCCTACAGCTTCTTGGTACTTTTCCTGCTGAAAGTAAGCCGATCCCAAGGCGAACTGAACGTCGCCATTTTTAGGATTAAGATATTGTGCCTTTTTCAAAGCGGCGATCCCACCATCTACATTTTTAGATTGCAAATACAAACCGCCCAGGAGAAACCAGACTTTATCATTCTTGGGAGCTAGTTGAGATGCTAGCCGCGCCCGTGGTAAAGCTAATTCAAACTGTTGAAACTGGGCTAGTTGAGCCGCCTCCTGTGCCAGACTCAACCCCTGCTGTTCCAACTTTACTGCATCAAGTTGCAGGGTATGGGGTATCAGTGCTTGTGCATCAGCAGAACTTGGCATGTTACACAAACTACAGACAACCAGAAGAGAAATCAAACCAATTCGTTTTGGCACACTACCGCCTCTGGTTTACAAATCAAAGAATCTTTCAGATAGCTTAAACGATCTGCGCTCGTGACGAAAGGAAAATTTTCAACTCAACAGAGGAGTGGGGAGTGGGGAATGGGGAGTAGGGAGTGGGGAGTAGGGGAGTAGGGAGTAGGGAGTGGGGATCTCCTGTGCAGGGGGGCAGGGGTGATTCTTTCTCTCCTCTGCTCCTGTGCTCCTCCACTCCTCTGCTCCCCACTCCCCACTCCCCACTCCCCATTCCCTACTCCCCATTCCCCACTCCCCACTCCCCACTCCCCATTCTTTGCTCAAGAGTCACCCGTTAAGGTGAAGTTGTTTGTCAGTCACAAAGGCTAACATAAAAAATTATTAAGCAAATATAAAACCATAAAAATTTAATTTGATACATCTTAGGGGAGTTGACAACGCGCCATACTTCCACAAAATCGAACGGAACAAAGGTAATTTTTACTATCGGTGTGCTTATGACTACATACATGGAAATTCCCGTAATTGGCAAAATTAAGCATGTATCACGCTGGCTAATTGGGCTGTTAGCAGCTGGTGTCTTAGTTGTTGGCACAACCACAACCTACAAACTTGTAAATCAGGGCACTAGTAAAGAAGACATCGCTCAACTAACTGTCCCCGTCCAAGCAAAGACTATCACCCTGCTGATTACTGCCAGTGGCAAGGTGCAGCCAGTGCAGAGCGTGAATATTAGCCCGAAAAACCCTGGAACTTTGACACAATTGTATGTTGAGCAAGGGGTTCAGGTGAAACAGGGGCAAATTATTGCCCGGATGGATAGTGCAGACCTTGAGGCACAGGTAGACCAATCGAGTGCTGATTTGCAGCAGACTCAAGCAAAGCTGGCCCAAGCAAGAGCTGGTAACCGTCCGCAGGAAATTGCCAAAGCCCAGGCACAAGTGGACTCGGCTAGAGCGAAGATGGTTTACACCAGTCAGCAGGTGAAGCGCTACCAATACTTATACCAACAGGGAGCAGAGAAAAAACAATTACTAGATCAAGCTATCAGTGATGACAATGCTGCGAAGGCACAATTACGAGAAGTACAAAAACAGCTATCGCTGCTGCAAAGTGGCACTCGTGTAGAGGAAATTGCTCAGAGTGAAGCCGCTGTTAGCTCCGCTAAAGCTAAGTTAAAAATGGCACAAGTCAAGCTGCAAGATACCATCATTCGTGCGCCCTTTTCGGGAATTATCACACAAAAGTATGCCAATATTGGTGCATTTGTGACACCGACAACTTCGGCTTCTACCAGTGCCTCGGCTACTTCTAGTTCAATTGTTGCCATAGCAGGGGGATTAGAGGTACTCGCACAAGTTCCAGAAACCGAAATTGGCAGAATCAAACAGGGACAGCAGGTGGAAATTGTCGCTGATGCCTATCCCGATCAAGTCTTTAAAGGTCATGTGTACCTGATTGCGCCAGAAGCCGTGAAGGAAGAAGGTGTCACATTATTCCAAGTGCGGGTTGCCATGGATACTGGTAAAGATAAACTGCGTTCTGGGTTGAATGTTAATTTGACCTTTTTCGGCAACCAGGTCAACAATGCCTTACTCATGCCAACGGTGGCAATTGTTACCGAAAAAGGGAATACAGGTGTACTAATACCGGATGCCAAAAATCAACCCCTCTTTCACCCTGTCACCATTGGGTCGCAGATCAAAGACCAAACTCAAATTTTGCAGGGATTGAAAGAGGGCGATCGCATATTTATCAACCCACCTGCCGACTATAAACGCGAACAGCAGGCGAAACAACGAAAATGAACTTCCTAGAAAGCATCAAAATGGCAGGGAAAACCCTGTTGTCAAATAAGTTACGTAGTGCCCTCACCATGCTGGGTATTGTCATCGGTAACGCCTCGGTGATTGCCATGATTGGTGTTGGTGAAGGAGGGCAAAAGTACGTTAATAAGGAATTGCAGTCCCTAGGACCAAACGTTATATTTATCATCCCTGGTAATCGTGAAACTCAGCGTGTTTCTTCTGATTTACCGAAAACTTTGGTACTTGTAGACGCGGAGGCAATTTCCTCTCAAGTCCCAACGGTAGTGGGAGTCGCACCGGAGTTGAACAAAAGATTATTGGTAAATTATCGTAATCGTAACACGAATGTCAACATAATTGGCACGACTCCCACCTTCCTCCTGGTACGCGACTTTGAAACTGATAGAGGGCGGTTTTTTACTGATATAGACATGAAGCGCCGCAATCAAGTGACTGTGCTGGGTGCTGACTTGGCACAACAACTGTTTGGCAGTAATAACCCCGTAGGTCAGCAGTTGCGGATCAAAAATACCGGCTTTCAAGTGATTGGCGTGTTAAAATCCAAAGGCTCAAGCGTAGGATCTGATTACGATAATGCGGCATTAGTACCAATCGCCACATCAGCCACCCGACTTGTAGGAAAAAATTCTCCCTATGGCACCGCGTTAGATTATATCGTTGTCTCGGCTCGTGATACTAAGAGCGTAGACGCAGCAGAATTTCAAATCACTAATTTGCTGCGCCAGCGACACAAAATTCTTAACGAAGATGACTTTACTATCCGCACCCAAAAAGATGCACTGCAAACTGTTGGTCAAATCACAGGCGCTTTGACAATTATGCTGGCGGCGATCGCAGGCATTTCGTTATTTGTCGGCGGCATCGGCATCATGAATATTATGCTCGTCTCTGTCACCGAACGTACCCAAGAAATCGGTTTGCGTAAGGCAATTGGTGCCACCCAGCAAGATATCCTGCTACAGTTCGTCATTGAGGCTGTGATTGTATCAGCCGCCGGTGGCTTAATAGGTACTGCTATTGGTGTAGGCGGTGTGATGGTGGTTGGAGCATTGACTCCTTTAAACGCAGGGGTTTCTCCTGTGGCAATTGCAATGGCAGTAGGTGTTTCTGGTGGTATTGGTTTATTCTTTGGTGTTGTTCCTGCACGTCGCGCTGCGAAGCTTGACCCCATCGTGGCTTTAAGAAGCGCGTAAGTAAAGTGGGGATAGCCTGGGGTTTCAACCCCAGGAGGGAGTGGGGAGTTAAAGAGGTTGTTGGGAAGTTTTAAGTGTGGATGAGAATAAAATTTATATGGAAAAGGCAATTAGTGTTGGTTCTTCGGTTCGTTCTGGGGTTGAGGTTCCTGGTTATCCTCACTCCTCGATCATTCGTCTTGAAAATATTTTCAAGATTTATGGTAGTGGCGAAACTGAGGTGCGGGCACTTAACGATATTAACTTGATTGTGGAACAAGGGGAATATTGTTCCATTATGGGACCTTCGGGTTCTGGTAAATCTACAGCCATGAATATTATTGGTTGTCTGGATCGCCCCACTTCAGGACATTATTACCTAGATAATGTTGATGTGGCGCAAATGGACGATGCTCAATTGGCACATATTCGCAACAAAAAACTGGGGTTTGTTTTCCAGCAATTTCACCTCTTACAACAATTGACGGCGCTAGAAAATGTGATGCTGCCGATGGTGTATGCTAGTGTGAAAGCGACAGAAAGACAGGAGCGTGCAGTTGAAGCTCTCCAACGAGTAGGACTGGGAAAACGCCTGAATAACAAACCGAATCAACTTTCTGGCGGACAGCAACAACGAGTAGCGATCGCTCGTGCCATTGTCAACCGTCCTGTTTTACTCCTAGCCGATGAACCTACTGGCGCACTTGATTCGCGCACAACTCAAGAAGTGTTGGATATCTTTGGCGAACTCAATGCCAGTGGAATCACTGTTGTCATGGTAACCCATGAGCCTGATGTTGCTCGTCAAACTCAGCGCATTGTTTGGTTTCGTGATGGTGAGGTTGTACATTCCCACCTCGCTCCATCTGATATCAATCAGATTGCTGTCTCTTAATGGCGTCTCAAACTTTAAGGACCCCACCATGCATGGTACAAGCCCCTTCTCTCTAATTTTAATTATGGGGTTCCCCACACCCCACACCCTACCCCCTACCCGGTTTTCATAGGCTTGAGGTTTTACCTGTTTGTCCTTGTGTCTCTATTGGCTTGACATCGCTATAGCCCATATTACCTACGACTGTCCGCAACACTGACATTTGCTCTTCAAAATCCAATCCTTCTATTTGGGATAGCAAATTATTAATTGCGTCAGTGGCTTTGTAACTGTCTGGCATTCCCACAACTTGATCCCCCATAGCCACCGCCCAAGCATACCAAACCAATAGCTGATTGTTTTCTTTTATGGCACCATAGGCACGGGAATATTCTGTAGCCTCCCCATTGACAATTTCCCTCATAATTGCTAGTTGCTGCTCATCAGACAATCCATAATAGTCTCCTAAGAGCAATGGCGCTAGTTCTGGTTCAGCAGCAGTAGGAGCCGCTGGCGTAATGGAGTCACCCATTTTCTTATAAACAAAATACAGCCAAGCTAATTTGGCATCAGTGTTCAAGGCGTTAAACCCTTCCACCACTTTTTGAGTTTCATTGCTTAAAGCTTGAGACACGGTTTTCTCGTAATTTGCAGTCATTATTTTTCTCCAAAACTATTTAACAAACTTAAAAATTCTGAATTTTGAATTCTGAATTATGAAACAATACGGTTCAGTTAAGGAAATTTATTTGTTGAGGCAAGCACGGGGGAAAGGGAGGCTGTTGGGGCAGGGGAGACAAAAAAGGCTGATCGCCAAGCGTATTGAATTATAAAACTGATTTTTTTCATAATTCATAATTCATAATTCATAATTCATAACAAAGTTTATTATGCTGTATCGACCACCAACAGAGAGAGTTTTTTATCTGTCTTTCAATAGAGGTGATAAATCTACCTATAGATATCAGAATTGCTGAGGTATTATCTGATAGAATCGCCCCATTGATAAATAGAAAAATTTCAAAGAGGTTACTCATGCCAGAAGAAGTAAAGCCAAATCCTCAGAATGCTCTCACTCAAGACGCACAATTACTTGCTGAAAACATAGCGAGTGGTGAAGAAAAAGCACCAACCGTCGATTTTGAAGCAGATTATAAAGCTGCACAGCAATTCAGCGTTAGTGACATCGACCGCACTGGTGAAGGCGCAAAAGCCGCTGAAGCAGCCACTGCACCTCAGCAAAAGATATCAGAACCACAAGAAACACAAGTTGAAGCAAAACCCACTGGTAATCCTGATGATTACGCAGAGATGGCAAAGGAAGTTGGTGGTTCTAGGAATGAAGGTGTTAGCAGCGTCAGCGATGATTTAGTACAACAAGCTTTGGAAAATAAACCCAAAAAATAGGCGCAGTTGGCATAAATGCCTGTAGAGACGTAGCATGCTACGTCTCTACACCATCTCTGAAAAAATCTACTTAGTAGCACTTTGTCAAGGTAGTTTTGAGCGTTTGTAGTAAGGACTTTAGTGCTTAGAAAATAAGGACTAAAGTCCTTACTACGAACTTACTTAACTAGTTTTTATCACTTCCAGCAATTCGCTGGGTTGATGAATTAAAAAATCCGGATCTTGCCTAGCTAGTATTTCTGGTGAATTAAATCCCCAAGTTACTGCGATTACTTTGATATTGGCTTTCTTTGACGCTTCTATGTCTCTGGTTTCATCTCCGACATAAATGACTTCCTGCGGTTTTATTTGCTGCTGCTTTAAGACATTGTTAATAATTGTGGTTTTCCCAAAAATTGTTACTCCTGAGTAAATAAACTCAAATAGGTTATCTAAGTCATTTATCTGGAGAAATTGTGTGACATTTTCTCGAGAGTTAGAAGTTATGATTCCAAGCCTATTTTCTTCGCTCTTGAGAGCTATTAAGGCTTCTTTAATTCCTGGTATTGGTTTTATTACTGGGATTTTTTTTTTCAACTCAGCTTTAACTTTTTTAACGAGAAAAGGTATCTTGAAAATAGAGATACCTGAATATTTAATAATTTCCCTAGAGCTTAAATTTTTGAGCATAGAAAGCTCTTCTGGAGCAATTGGTACATAACCAAACTCTTGAGCTAAACGATTAGCAATACTCACAAGAGCATCTACTGTATCAGCAATTGTGCCATCAAAATCAAAGAGAATTGTTTTCTGGGTCATTCTTTCGCCTGGAATGATTCTGTGATTAGCACGGGCATTTCTTCGTAACATCGCTGGCTTAATCCGCCGCAACGCCGATGCTGTAAATCGTCTATCCCACTCCTCATTTGATATTTTTGCTAATTCTATCAGCTTAGGTGCAACATTTTCAGGGTAAGGCTGAAACTCTGCAACATCAGTTTCTTGGGCAAAACGCTGATTCCAAGGACATATATCTTGGCAAATGTCACAACCAGCAACCCAGCCTTGCATATGAGGTGTCAGAGTGTTGGGCAATTTTTCCTCCCGGTTTTCTATTGTATGATAAGCAATACAGCGATTAGCGTCTACCACAAACGGCTCGGTGATAGCATCTGTAGGACAAGCATCAATGCAACGAGTGCAAGTACCGCAGTGTTCTGTATGTGGGCGATCGCTTTCCAAATCCAGATTCGTCAGCACCTCCCCCAAAAACACCCAAGAACCATACTCACGTGTGATCACATTACTATTTTTAGCTATCCAGCCAATTCCGGCTCTTTGTGCCCAGAGTTTATCCTGCACCGGACCAGTGTCCGCATAATAACGTGCTTCAATGCCTTGATCAAGTTTTCGCACCCAGGTAGTTAAAGCCTTGAGTTTTTTATGCATGACCTTGTGATAATCCCGTCCCCAAGCGTAACGAGATATTTTGGCATATTCCTCGTCTCCCTGTGTACCTTGAACCTCTCCTGCTGGGGAAATTGAGAAAGAATTTTTTTCTCCTGGGCGCGAGTGAGGTGTGTAATAGTTGAGGGCAACACAAATGAGCGATCGCGCTTCTGGCATCAGCAACTGAATATCCTGACGCTTAGGGTTTTCCATCCACTCCATATCAGCGTGATAACCCAGCCTCAACCACTCTTGCAATCTCTGGGCCGAGGTTGTATCCGACCTATCCACCGCAGCAATTCCAACTTTATGAAACCCCAACTCTAAGGCTTTGGATTTTACCTCACTGCTACTGACTGCGGGTAATTCATTCATTTATGGGTTAAAATTGCTCAAAAAATAGCTTTTTCATTATACACTCCCCAGTCAACAGGGGTGTAGGGGAAGCTAACCATCGCTTTTTATCCCCTACACCCCTACACCCCTACACCCCTTCGTCAAAGATATATCTTTAGCAGCAGGTTAAAAACTGCTTTTTTATTTACATTTATATAAAAGTAACTAAACTTCGTCTTATGCTTCCAACACAGCCGTCACATGCTGACACTGCAAAAGAAGAATTCACTATTGAGGGAATTACAGAACCAACCATACTGCGTTATTTTCAATATTTGAATGCAGGACAATTTGAGGAAACTGCTGCCTTGTTTGCCGCAGAAGGTGTGATGCATCCCCCATTTGAATCTGGTATTATCGGACCAGATGCCATTGCTAATTATCTAAGACAAGAAGCCCAAAACATTAAAGCTTATCCTCGCGGGGGTATGGTCGAGACGTTGGAGAAGGGGCAAATTCAAGTTCAGGTAACAGGCTTAGCTGAAACTTATTGGTGTGGTGTCAATGTCATTTGGCTATTTATCCTCAACCAACTAGGGAAAATTATTTACACAAAAATTAAACTCACAGCCTCTCCCCAAGAGTTACTTTCCATCAGACCAAAGACCCAACAAAAATTAACCACTAACAATCTTTTGACATAGTAGTTTCTAACTTGAGACAGTTACAACCATTGACCTGGAGATGGTATTCTACTTTATCCATGAGACGATTAATAATCAGCCAACCATAGCCACCTTCTTGTTTTTCTAGAGGGCTGGGAGCCAAGTAGGTGTTGAAATCATAGCCTTTGCCTTGATCCCAAACTTCTAGAGAGATCTCCCGTTCTTTGATTTCCAAACAAATGACAACTGGCAAATAAGGCTTATCCTTGTGGGCATGACGTACTACGTTTGAGTAAGCTTCAACTAAAGCCAACCGCAAACGATTTGATTGCCCTGACCAATCGGCAAACTCTTGTAACTGGATTTCTAAGCATCCCATCAACCAGTTTTCCACGACAATTAAAAAGTTCAAGTCACTTGGTACATGAAGCTCACTTTTCATGAGTTACAAAACCTCCAGAGAGAGTATAGTTTGGTCATCTTCTTGAACTTGGTTGTGCGCCTGGATACGAGCTAGTAAATGCTTAAGAGAAAGTGGTTGTGGCTCACTTTGTAATAGTTGCCAAAGACCTTCCAAATTCAGCATAGAATGACCACTATGTCCATCGCTACCTACGGAATTTGAAGCATTTCCCTTTTCTTGAGAAACCATTGCTTCAGTAATACCATCACTGGCTAGTAGCAAAATATCTCTATAATTCAGAACCAAATGACCAAGCTGCGCCGTCCACACAGGTAATATCCCCAAAGGAACACCGCGTACTTTGAGGCATTGTGGCTCTTGTATCACACTAGTTTGGTGTGACAAAACAAGGGGATAAATGTGACCTGCATTTGCATAAACCAATTCTCTAGTAGTAGGAGTATAACAGGCTAAGAAAAGGGTGATAAAGCAATTGTTGCTGACCAAGTCATCGTTAAGAGCGTAGTTTAGATTTTGCATGACCACATTCGCCATGGCTGGTGTTTCTTGAGATAGTTCGCGGCGCAATAAAGAAATGGCACTAGCCATGAACAAAGCAGCCGGAACGCCCTTGCCTGAGACATCACCTACTGCTAACCAGAGGTCTCCTTTGGGATGGAGAAACACTTCAAAAAAATCTCCTCCCACTTCGCGAGCTGGGTTGCAGCAGGCTTGGATCTTCACACCCTTGATATCTGGCAAGCTTTGACGCAGCAGGTTGTTTTGAATTTTGCGGGCTACTTCCAACTCGGCGCGAATCTGCTCTTGCTTTTCTTGAAGACTCTGGTAGAGTTTTGCTTGGGAGAGAGCTAATGCCGATTGTTCGGCAACACCTGCAATTAGCTGGATGTCTTCATCTTGCCAAAAACCATTAGGTTTATGTTGGTAGACAGCCAGAACGGCAAGCAAATGTTGCTGGTACGTAAGTGGCACAGCTATTTGGCGACAAGACTTCCCGTCAGGAGTAAATTCGTCAAGTTGATATTGGCGGGTTGCGAGAACTTTTTCGATCAAAGGGCTGGGGTCGAACAAGCAACTCGGGTAAAGGTGATCTTGATAAGAGAACTGGTCTAGTGTCAGGCGATCGCCCTCCACTGGTCTAAGTATGCAACAACTAGCCTCGAAGGTCTGTCCGATTGTTGCCACAATCTTTGCTAGCATGCTGTGGTAGTCTAGAGACTCCCGAATTGCTGTTGTTACCGCATTAAACAGAGATTCTCGCCTCAGGGCACGACTTAATTCCTGGGTACGTTTCTTAAGTACACGATAGGTATCAGTGGCTTGCTCAACTATTGCCTTGAGTGAGTCTGGTTTCCAAGGTTTAGTGATGTACTTAAACACTTGACCAGAGTTAATCGCTTGCACCAAGTCTTCAACATCGGTGAAGCCAGTGAGCAAAATGCGAATCGTATCAGGAAAACGCTCCACAGTCAGACCAAGAAATTCAGTGCCATTCATCTCTGGCATTCTTTGGTCAGATATAATCACAGCCATCTCGCCTTCGGTGTCCAAGATTTTCAGAGCACTCTTGGCATTACTGGCTTTGTACACTTGAAACTCTCGCCTAAAAGTTCGGTAGAGTAAATCTAAGTTATCTGGCTCGTCATCTACCACCATGAGCTTGAGTTTTTCGGCCCCTGTTTCAGTCATATTTGACTTTACTTTCCAGATATTTTAATGAATGCCAACACAGTACACTTGTTGATTTTTTTGAATAATCAACAAAAAAAATTAAAGATAATTGATCCATTTTGAACACATACTTTCTCAAGTTGCAAATTTTTTCTAGTCTTCTTTGGGCGTCACCACATCCGAAAACCAACTTATCCGACCAAACCCGAACGCAGGGCGCGAACTGCTGCTTGGGTGCGGTCATCAGCGCATAGCTTGTTCAAAATATTGCGGACGTGAGTTTTTACGGTTCCGACTGTAATGTACAGTCTTTCCGCAATCACTGCATTGCTACAACCTTCTACGATTAGCTGTAGTACTTCTAACTCCCTTTCTGTGAGGATGTAGGGGTCAATCACCTCCTGATTATTAACGGACTCTGGGTTATTGACAGCAGCCTTGGTGTCGAATGACGTTACCTCCGGCTGATGTGGATTTTTTTGCTGTGCTTGTTGTAACACAATCCGAGCGATCGCCGGATCGATCCAAGCGTTGCCATTGTAAGTTACTCGCACGGCTTCCAGCAAATTATCGAATCTGATGTCTTTCATACAGTAGGAATCTGCACCTGCTGCAAAAGCAGCCAGCACCGCTTCTTTGTTATCCCGCAGTGTCAAAATCAACACCTTGGTTACGAATAACTCTTTTCCACTCTCAATGAATTTAACCTCCCGTGTTAGCTCAATGCCATCCTTATCCGGTAAACCGATATCTATAATCGCTATATCTGGTTGTAACAATTTTAACATCTTTATTCCTTCGGTTGCATTGGCAGCTTCACCCACAACTTCAATTTCATCCTTTTGCATGAGTGCTGTCCGAATACCAACACGAGTTAAGTCATGATCTTCAATCAGTGCAACACGAATTTTAGTCATGGTCAATTTCCGTTAGTGCCCACAAAAGTATCACAAGAGCCTCACGGAGTATATAGCGGTTCTCGCTCCTCGTACATACAGAACGCCCTCAAGATAGCCCAATTCGGGCACCCCTCTCCCCATTTGGGAGAGGGTCGATCTCACTCCTCGTGTATGGGATTCAACACCAGAACCGCTATAGTTCGTGCCCTTGTCACGCCTCGGAGTCCCTAACCATACGGTCGGTTAGTGATCCCTAACCCATTATCATACCTGAAGAAAGTCCCCAATCCCTGATCCCCAACCCCCAATCTTTTTTTTCATTTATCTAAAAATTGTTTAAGATACAGGAGATCTATGACTAAATACTCGCGCTGCCAATAGAGAGACATAAAAATCTTTCTTGAAAAGGCTTATCACAGCCTTCAAACGGACAAAATGCAGGTAAAGTGGGGAAAATGTCAAACACTTTGGGGTGAGGATTATCAAGAATAGGTTATGTCTATATGCAATAAAGCATTTTCGGTTTTTGGGTTACCAGTTCACGTGATGACTAACTATTCGGGCTGGTTGCTAGAACGCTTGCAACACAACAGAGGCACTCATGTGGTAACGCTCAATGCAGAAATGACAATGCAGGCAGAACGGAATACCACACTCGCCAAGACCATTCAAAATGCTGAGTTAGTCATTCCCGACGGAGCGGGGATAGTTCTTTATTTGCGGTTGCTCCTGTGGCAAAAAGTGCAACGAATTCCAGGGATTGAACTAGCAGAAACACTATTGCGAGAAGTTGGGCGACGCTCAATTGATGCCAAGGTATTCTTCTATGGAGGATCTCCTGGGGTAGCTGCAAAGGCTGCTGATTTTTGGCTTTCTCAAAACCCTAGCTTGATCATAGTCGGTACTCATTCAGGCTACCATTCAACAGCACAAGAAGAAGAATTGCGACAAACTCTCGCCCAACTACAGCCACAAGTAATTTTTGTTGGCTTGGGAGTACCACGTCAAGAGTTGTGGATTGCGCAAAATCGGCATTTGTGTCCCCAAGCAATTTGGATGGGCGTTGGTGGTAGTTTTGATATTTGGTCAGGGACAAAATCTCGCGCTCCCGCATGGTTGGGAAGGTACAACTTAGAATGGCTGTATCGGCTTTATCAAGAGCCTTGGCGCTGGCGACGAATGCTCGCTTTGCCCGAGTTTGCTCTGAAAGCCTTGTTTTATCGGTTGTATGAACTACCCCGCCTAAATTAAACTGATACTCTAAAGGATTGAGCGATCGCATCATCAAACAACCTTAACATCAGCAATACTGGTGTTGCTGATTTATATCAGGTTCGGTTAAACACCGATAATATCGGCGTTGCTGAATCAAGATATGAATTGTGAAAATCACGACATTGTCTTGACGCGATATGTCGCGTCAAGACAATGTTTTGATAAAATTACAAATCTGTAACTAAACGTAATTTATCACTAAATGTTGACTCAATTTGTACCCGCCTTCTTGAACTTAGCCAGTAAATCTGCCCAGTGTACATTTGCTAAGCTTGGCAGGACAACATGAGCCGCACCCACTCGCTCAACAGGACCGAGTCCTACTGCCCACATCCCACCTGCTAAAGCCGCCTCAACCCCTGCTGCTGCATCTTCTACCACCACACATTGTGCTGGTTCAAGTCCTAGCTGTTGGGCTGCGTAGAGAAACAGGTCGGGGGCTGGCTTCGGTCGCTCTACACTGTAACCGTCTGCAAGTACATCGATGCGGTCAGCAATGCCCAGTTTTTCTACAACATTACGAGCATTTTTGCTAGCTGAGCCAATGGCTATTTTTATACCAGCTTGCCTCAACTCTTCCAACAACGTCAGTGCTCCTGGCAATAAATCTGCTGGTGAGATGTTCTGGATGAATTCCACGTAGTAGCGGTTTTTACGCTCCATCATCTCCTGGAGTTGTGCTTCTGAATACTGCTTATTCCCCACAATCAACAGCAGAGACTCTCGCCGGGAAACACCCCGTAAAGCTTCATTCGCCTGCCGATTAAAGGGTAATCCTTCTTCATCTGCAAGCTTTTGCCAACCCTGGTAGTGGTATTCTGCTGTATCTGTTAGCACACCATCAAGGTCAAAAATCACTCCTTGGATGTCGAAAGAGGGGGGAGTGGGGATAGCCTGGGGTTTCAACCCTAGGAGGGAGTGGGGAGTAGGGAGTGGGGGGGATATTGCTTTGTTATCTCCCTCATCTCCCTTATCCCCCTTATCCCCCTCATCTCCCTTATCTCCTTCATTTTTCCCTAGGTTCCCAACTTCGGCTGTCGCTTCTGCTATACTTAGATCGAACTCGTGCAATTGACCACGCCAGTGAAGCTTAAACTTCAGGCGTTGCCAACCTGGAGGGAGGTGTGGGTTGGCAACAGGACCATTTTCCCCTAGCTGGATACCACCGAAACCTAAAATCACGGCTTGCCAAACACCGCCTGCACTTGCTCCGTGAATCCCATCGTGAGCATTACCTCGGACATCCTCAATATCTACCATTGCTGCTTGCATAAATCTTTGATAAGCCTCTACTGGTTTGCCCAAATCTGATGCTAAGATAGCGTGTATAGCTGGTCCTAGGGATGAACCATAAGTAATATCAGTGCGAGGTGCGTAGTAATCCCAGTTTTTCTCTAACACTTCTTGACTGTAGGGAAACTCTTGTGATTGGCGCATGAGATAAAGAAGCATCAACACATCTGGCTGCTTGAGTACTTGGCTTTTATTCCCTCTGTCCATACCCAAGATGGTTTGTATTGAACGGGTGCGGGGTTCGTAGTCAGCCAAGTTAATATCTTCTAATTTGAAAAACCCGTCGCATTGCTCGATGAGTCCTGTTGAAGAGTCGTAGGGAATCCAGATATTTGTGATAATATCTTGCCAGCGTGATATCCTGGTCGGGGTCAGTTGCAGTTTCTGCTCTAATTCCAGCGCACTGTCAGGAAAGGTTTTGCGTAGCCAATGGTGGACCCAGAGTGCTTTTTCCAAATGCCACTGCACCATCCTATTTGTAAAGGCATTGTTATCTACGAGTTCGTGGTATTCATCCGCTCCAATCACTCCACGAATTTCGTACCTTTCGTACTTGGTATTGTACTCGACTCGGCTACCCCAGAAGACAGCGGTATCCAGGATCATCTCAGCACCATAGTCCCGCATCCACTGGTCGTCGCCTGTTATGTACCAATAGTTCCAGACCGCGTAGGTAATATCAGCACTAATGTGGATTTCGCGATCGCGACACCAAATCCGTATATCCTCACCATAAGGGTCTTTAGGAGGTATCCAACGAGGTGTAACCTCATCCCCAGTGTCGGCACTTTCCCAAGCATACATTGCTCCCTTATACCCATAATAAACTGCCTTGCGCCGTGCCCCATTCAAAGTATGGTAGCGGTAAGTCAGCATGTTGCGAGCCAACGCTGGTTCAGTGAAAGTGAAAAACGGTAGTATAAAAATTTCTGTATCCCAGAATACGTGACCACGATAGCCAAATCCTGAGAGTGTTTTCGCGGGGATACTCACCTTGTCATTATCACGTGATGCAGCAATCAGCAGTTGAAAAAGATTATAGCGCACAGCAAGTTGTGCCTTGATATCCCCTTCAATCAGGATGTCGCTTTTGAGCCAAACTTCCTCCCATGCTTGTTCGTGAGTATTGAGAAGAACCAAGTAAGAAGACAATTGCACAAGTTTTTCACAAGCCGCTTGGACTGGATTTTCCACATCTCGCGAAGTAAAAACTGTGACAAATTTCTCTAAAGTCACGGTTTTTCCTGACTTAACTTGGAATGTGCTGTTTAAGGTGGGATACCCTGGTGCGCTGGTAACTTGGAATGATGGGTCAGTTCCTGATATTGTGATCTTGGCAGCCATACCCAAAGCAATACGGGAACTTCGGGTACGCAGATTTAACCAAATACCTTGGTCTGTCTTACCTTGATCTTGCCATTCCCAGTGATTAAAACCCTGGTTTTCAGGGTAGCCATTGATGCTGGCTTCCACCTCAAGCAACCCGTCAAAATCAACAGGTGTAAATTGACAGCGCAGTACTAACACATGTTCATCTGCTAGACTCGCAAAGCGTTCAAACTTGAGGTCTATGGTTTTTCCGCTAGGAGTGCGCCAACGTACAAAGCGACTCACAATCCCTCGGCGCAGGTCAAGCTGGCGTTCATAGCGCAATGTCTCACCTTGGTCAAGGCGAAAGCGATCGCCATTGACAGTAATTACCAGTGGCGTCCAGTCAGGACAGTTGACAAGTTCTGTGTAGACAATAGGCACATCATCGTAGACACCGTGGATAAAAGTTGCCGGCAATGCACGAGTATAGCCTTCCTCGAAGCTACCCCGTGTTCCCAGATAACCGTTACCGATAGTGAAAACTGTTTCTCTGTGATGCACTTGGTGCGGGTCGAACTGGGTTTCGATTAACGTCCAGTCAGTATACTTAAAATAATTTGTATCCATCAGCACTCATTTTGGGAGTTAGGAGTTAGGAGTTAGGAGTTAGGAGTTAGGAGTTAGGAGTTAGGAGTTAATTCATAATTCCTCACTCCTCACTCCTCACTCCTCACTCTTAATTGCTTCAGCCCTAGGTTTGTAGACGAGATAGAATAAGGTTTCCAGATAGCAATCTCTAGCTTCACGATTTTCCTTGTTGATAAACTTCCAAAAGCTATATATTTTAGTGAGTAGTAGCAACTGCTTGGAGTGTGACTGCCAGTTATATTTGTTACGGACTCGTTCGCTCGCCCATTTTGATATTTTATACCAGTGTTCTGGCTCAGTATTGCACTGATGAATAAAGTGTAATATTTTTTTTGCTGTTCCTTCTAAGTCTGTAGGGTTAATATGAAATCCATCTTCGATAATTTCTAAAGAACCACCAAATTGAGTGGCAAAAGTTGGCAACCCGGAAGCCATAGCTTCGAGAATGCTTCGTCCAAAAGCTTCATAGCGAGCAAAGTGGACAAAAATTCCTCCACCATCAGCGATCGCACGGTAGGCTTCGCCTAGTTCAACCCTAGGGATTTGCATACCCAGCCAGCGGATATGACCTTGGAGATGATATTGGTCAATGATGTGGTGGAGTTTTGCGATTTCCTGTACTTCTTCTGGGTTTGTTGCTTCTTCTGGGTGCAGCTTGTTAGTGAGGAGGATCAGGTTACAGCGCTCTTGCAATGCCTGACTTTTACCAAAGCATTCTGCTAAACTGGTGAGATTATCGATAGAAGTGATGGGACCTACGGCAAAGATTGGTCGCAAGCTTTGGTTATCGAGTACGCCTTGGATTTGGGGGTCTTCTTGGGTAAAGAGTAGGTTGTGGACTTGTGTGCGAACCTTGGCATCGCGGTCTTGTGTTTGGTCATAGGGGAAGAAGATATTTTCATCTACCCCTGGTGGTACTAAGTTGAACTTAGGACTAAACAGATCGATGCCATTCACAACATGATACAATTGGGGCATGGTAAAACATTTGTACGACTCATACTGACCCATAGAGTCGGGTGTCCCCACAATCTCCTGATAAGTCGAAGTGATGATGAAGTCTGCTGCATTCATATTGATCACATCGGCGGTGTATTGTGCCGAAAAGTGGAATTGCGACTCTAATTCTTGCCAGTACAGGTTGCTAAACAGGTATTTAGGCTTTTCTAGAGAGTGAGCAATATTGCAATGAGTCACCTTGAGGCTAAGAGCCAGCAGAAAGGCTACTAAGTTCCCGTCGCTGTAGTGACCAATAATTAAATCGGGTTTATCTCCAAATTGTTCTAGTAGTTCTCTTTCTGCATCAACGGCAAAGGTTTCCAGATAAGGCCAAATCTCAAATTTAGAAATCCAATTTTGCGTAACTTCAGGGTTATTATCTTGGAAGGGCACCCGCAAGATCCAGGCATTTTCCGTTTCCTCAACTTTTTCAAGACGCAGGTGGCAAAGAGTCCCTTCACAGTTAGGGATGAGACGGGTGAGAATGATGACGTGGGGTTGAATACCCACAGTGTCAAGTCCAGCAAGGTTGATTTCTTCACGCAGTTTGTTTTCTAAGCTGCGAGTTTGTTCGAGAACATACATGACTTGACCGGCTGTTTCAGGTCTTCCCTGAACGCCTTCTTGGGAAACCCAACCGTGTATGGAAATCTGAACTACTCGAAAGACTGAAGGGACTCGTTCAACAAATGCTTCTAGGATAGCTGGTTCTGGGGTCTCAATAAGTCGCTCAAGGAGTTCTAAGGTTTCGCGCACTCGGGATGCGGTGTTACCCCAACCAGGTTCTAAGCCAAATTGTTGCAACTCTGAGCGAAATTGTGCGTAGGGTTCGCTTGGGGGACGTTGGCGGAGAAATTTGAGGGCGTCTTTAACTTGTTGGGATAAATGAATACCAGAGTGAATGCCATCATTGATCAGGAGAGGGATACCATCATAGTGGAGCTTTTGTAAGACATTAAACAATATCCCTAACCAATATTCAGGGTCAGTCAATACTTGACTGGACAGATGACGGTTGAGGAATGCTAGACCTTGACCAATACTTCTGGGGTCGCTGATGGTAGGCTCATTCTGGTAAAAGGGGTGGAAGTCTATTTGTAGGATTCGACCTTGGTAGCGGTTGACTAGGCGATCGCGCACATCTAGCAGCGCCTGCGGTGTCATCAACAAGAAGCTAGACATGTTTGTGTCTATCCGCCAGACTTCTTGACTACCAATCCTTGGTCGCACCAGTAACCAAATACTTTCCTCTGACAGAATCAGTTCATGGGTATATTCAATGAGTTTACCCACTGAGGAAGAGTGGTAAAAGTAGGCTGGTTGTTGCGATCGCTCACAGTAGTCGGCAAAAGCTTGTAAAATTTCATTTCTCAGGAAGATTTTCTTGCCTGAGGCACTTAACGTCAATATTATTTGACGCAGAGCCGTTTTTTCGTCGCTCGTTAGAACATGTTGAACCAGTTCATGCATGATATGTTCCTAAACTCTTGCGCTTATTACAACCTCATTTTCGCTCCTCTACTATTGTGTCGCATATAACCCTTCGACGGAGGTAATTTACCTCTCAACCAATAACTTTCCCTAACTGAACCATATTGCCTCCACATTAGCGCATAATTTCGTCAGTATGGCTGGTACAGCAATCCTATTTGAGATATCGGGGGACAAGGGGGACAAGGGGGACAAGGGGGACAAGGCGCTACGCGGAAATTCACGCATTCAAAACAATGCGTGACTTTTGACTTTTGACGAACCCTTTGGGGCGTGTGTTTATAAATCCTCCACGGATTGCTGTATAGAGAAAATGCCCTCTTTGAAGCGCAAAGAGGGGATAGTTCAAATGAGGGTTCTACCTACATCCTAAAGACTCACGAGTATCAACACCAGTTTTAGAATTAAAACCACTTGCCTTAACACAAAGTTTTTTCACTTCCGAAGTATCTAAAATAGCATTGGTGAAGTCAGCACCCGTAACGTCTACATCATCAAACCTAGAACGCAACAGCATTGCATCTGTCAAAACTGCATCACTTAAATCAGCACCCTTAAAATCTGCCAAATAGGCTATACCACCGGATAAATCAGCACTATGCAGATTCGCTCCTTGTAATTTAGAACTGTTAAAAACCACACCCCGTAAATCAGCATTGCTGAAATTACTTTTTTCGAGATTGACATTGGTATACTCAGAGCCTATTAAACTTTCGCCAGAGAAATTTTGACCACTGAGTTGCTCAGTGACTACCGAACCTGTGACACCGGAAGAACTTGCTGCTTGTGCTTCCATGGGAAACAACAAAAGAACTACAGCTAAGACAAACCCAGCTAATACTTGCCAACGCCCCATCATCATAAAGTAATAAATCTCAACACTTCTACACTTAATTATTAAACCAAAGTTACATACAAAAATGAAACTATCGCACTTTTGTGTGCCTACTTGCGGAAACCATCGCCTTCGTTCAAAATTGAGCCGTAAACGTTGAACTCAAAGGCAAAGGAAACATTAATGACTGCGATTACCAATGGCAGTAGCGCTTTTTACGATCAGCTCACACCTGAAAATGCTGCCATGCTGCTGATTGACCATCAAGCTGGTCTTTTTCTAGTTGAACCACTCTACGACTTCCTGGCTGACATCGCTGCTATCAAAGCTTAATTTATTTCAAAAATTATCACGAATCAGATATAGGATTCCTCCGCAGATTTTTGAAATACACGTAGGGTGGGCACTGCCCACCAAAACCAGCATAGGACTTACGCATTGACAAAAAGAATAAACTATGTGTATCTCTCGTTACAAGGCTCTGCCTTGTAATGCTCTTCAAAAGAGGCTCTGCCTCCCGATTGGAGGGGAGGCAGAGCCTAGGCTGTTGACTTTGATGTAATTTACTCGTTTTTGCCTCATGCATTTCTCTGGTTCCCAGCCTCAGGCTGGGAAACCATTCTAGGAGGCTCTGCCTCCAGTTTAGAATCAGAAAAGGCTGACACAAAAACTGCATGAAATTTTCCCCTCGAAAAAGGCACAGAGTCAACAGCCTAGGCAGAGCCTCCCTTAATCACATTCTGTGGCAGAGCCTGGGAACGAGGCAAACGGCGGAATT
>JADQBA010000435.1 GCA_016903675.1 Stigonema ocellatum SAG 48.90 = DSM 106950
AAAGCTGCGAACAGCCAGCAGCAGCGCGAAGCTTACGCACTGCCTTTCATTCTTCCATGCTCACAACGGCATGGAGTTACGTTTTTCTCCCCAGTGTAGCTCAGTTCCAAGAGCTTGTGCACCGACGGGACTATGGGTGCAGGGGAGTGCGAACAGCCGGCAGCAGCGCGAAGCTATCGCACCGTTTGGACCATTCCAGCCCCACGAGCTTTGGCGATGTTAGGGAATGTTCATAGGTGGTGAATAGATCATAAAACGCGCTCGGTGGGCAATTCAAATCACCCCTCTGTTGCTACGGGACATGGGTGAAATTGAAGGGAGCGATCGCGCAGTATTTTATCTTTAGATTACCATATAGCGATTGATTCCGTCTAGCATTGTTCTTTTTTGACTTTTTCTCCTATTCTTACTCCATCCTAAAACCAAGTTCAGCACTTTTTTGAGAATCAGACAAACTGATAAACTTCTCTACAAACCAATAAATTTTGCATAACCTTGCCTTCGTCAGAAGTATCTAGATCTTCTTCGCTGTTTTACTTTCTCCGTGGGAGTGCAAATCAATGTCTAAACAAATACCAAACCCAAAACCTCAGCTTCTTCATCAGTTCAGATGGTTTACTTGGTTAGTCTCACTAACTCTAGCGTTCTCTCTAGTGGGAAACAATCCTATTGTCGTGACCGGACAATCCCAGCCTCCACAGCCAGCAGACCAAAAAGCTGCTTTGGAAGAAGCTGAACGCCTAAATCAACAGATTGTGCAGTTGTATAAAGAAGGTAAGTATAGCACCGCGATCCCTTTGGCAGAACGTTTACTGGCTATCCGTGAGAAAGTACTGGGTCAAGAACATCCAGCCGTTGCCACTAGCCTCAACAATTTGGCAGAGTTGTACAAAGAACAGGGAAATTATCAAAAAGCGGAGCCTTTGTTACAGCGCTCACTCACTATCCGTGAGAAAGTACTGGGTAAAGAACATCCAGACGTTGCAGCTAGCCTCAACAATTTGGCTCTATTGTACGATGCACAGGGAAATTATCACTTAGCGGAGCCATTGTATCAGCGCTCACTCGCTATGTG
>JADQBA010000002.1 GCA_016903675.1 Stigonema ocellatum SAG 48.90 = DSM 106950
CAAAGTTATTTTCTGTGAGGGTCACCAAACCAGTTTAGATTTTAGACTCCTCAACAGAGTTGTCGAGAACCTGTTGAATAAGCTCACAATTGTGAGCTAGCTTCCGTTGCTTGATCGGTTGAGCAGGATTACCAGCATAGATTGTCATAGGCTTTAAGGATTGTCCAGCAACTCCACCTAAAGTCAACACTGCTCCTCGACCGACAGTAACACCAGGACCAATTACCGACTTGGCTGCAATCCAACTACTTTCCTGAATGTGAATGGGGGCTGGAATTAGTTGAAAATTCGGATGATTCCAATCATGATTTCCAGTACAGAGATAAACTCCTTGAGACAAGCAAACATGACTTTCTATGGTGACATGAGCGAGGTTATCAATCCAGGTATCTTCCCCAATCCAAACATAGTCACCAACAGTCAACCGCCAGGGAAACTTTACCCGTACTCCAGGCTTAATCCGGACTTTTTCACCGATTCTTGCTCCGAACCACCGAAGTGTACAAACCTTTACGGCTGACAGAGGAAGCCAACGACTGTGTATCAAGGATGACCCTAAGAAGTACCACAAGATTTGTTTCCAGTAGGGAGCTCCAGGGGTATAATTACCAACGGTATAGTGACTTAGACGCATAGGATAAGGTAGGAAGAGGAGGGTTGAAGTTGGCTTGGGTATACATAAGACAATTGTTTATATGTCTTGTTTATGTATTTTTTCGTACTCAAATAAACGGATAGATAGTAGAATTGCTGCTAGGGTGCGTTGGAAAGCATACTACCAGCCATACCAACCGTCGAAAATACCACCTTTGAGGATGAGGCAATAGAAGAGGATTATGAAGGGGCTTAAACTCAGTTCATTTGTGATTTGTTTCCACTTACAATGCAAACAAATCACACATTCATCGTTTTGTCAATGATTGTTAAGATGCGCTTACCCTGCTGGAATGTAGACGTGATTGAAGGGAGTGTTTTCAATACGGTTCGGTTAACGATAATTGTAGGTTGGGTAGAGCGATAACTATACCCAACAAATGCCGATAAATGTTGGGTTGAGTACCGATCACCCAACCTACATGAACGTAAGAAATTGGCTTAACCGAACCGTATTGGGAGTGTTTTGAGTAATCTTGCCATTGGTAACGGAATTCATGGCGACACCGCCTGCTAGGAAAAGATTCTCATTCAAATGGCGATCGCTCACTCGGTTGAGTAAATGAAATATGATTTCTTCCGTCACAGCTTGTACGGAAGCTGCTATGTGAAGTCTCCCATGCTGTCAATAGATAAAATAGCAGGTTCTAAAATGTGCGTCTTAGGAGTCTACTTAATTGATTCGTTTAAAATCAATTATAGCAATCCTATTTAAATTACAAATTTGCAAGTTCTCGCCAATCTGGTTTCGCAACTTCTATAGCCAGATTGACCGTCTTACTTACTGCAAAGTACTATCACATTTCATTATATTTAGTTTTTCAGCAAAATATCTACCAATAGCGTCTTCCGAACATTTTTTTTTCCACCAGTCTAATGATTGTTGATGCAACTTCTGCATAAGATTTTCATCATTCTTCAACTTTAAAAGTATATTTTCTAACTGATTCCAGCTTGTTATTTCAATACAAGGCGCTCCATCATAGAACCAACGAGAAGGTAATTTTTCAGTTATGATTATGCAACCATATCTCAATCCTTCAAAAAAACGAAATGTTTCAAACACATTTCCTCTAGGTGCAAGACATATTTTTGCATCCATCAATTTTTCTGAATAGCTTCTTTTATCTGTACTACCCTTTGCTTCTGACCCAAAATCAGATGAAGTGGCTACTTCTATTTTAAATTCAGGATATTTATTTTTTATTGTATTAGTCTTTAATATCATTTCTTTGCGAGAAATGTCTTTTGGAGGGATCAACCAAAAACGCCAAGACCATATAGGATATGTTGATATTACGCTACCTGCAAAGAAAATATCATACAGACGTTCTTTTATATCTTTTATCGGCAAATCTAACTGCTTGTAATAGCCTAAAGGAATATCGTAAATAGGTTTTAGTTTATCTATCGATATTGGTAACGTTTTGGTTTTTGGTAAAATATAATTCAACCAACCGGGCAAGCGTATAATCCAAACTTTCAGAAATTGCATCAAATCTATTATATTTTTGTAGGAAGGCTGGAGAAGAGGATTACAAGCAAGAGTTGGACGTGTCTTCAATGTTTTGAATACTGCCCCTACTTTATGAATATATTTTGGAATACGAGAGTACTCATCTCCTAGAATTACAGCAACAACATTTTGTCCATAAGAAGGAAGTTCGTTGGTGTTCCAGGTAAGATAGAAGGTTAAATCTTTAATCTTTAAATCCTTCTCCATAGCTTGAAAAACTTTACCGAAATAAACACAGTCAACAGACAATGTTTCATCAGCATCAGATATTTCCCAGGGAACAGGATTAAGATGTGCCCCTTTTAAACAAACGAAGTATTTATTGGTTGTAGTTACGTACATATGCTTAACCCTAGTTTGGTTTCAAATTAGCAGATTTGTTGATGAGGTAATACCAATTCTTTCTAAGATTGCACTTGATATCATGCTCCTGTAGTTCCCCCCAAATAGGGGACCACAGGCATTGGGCAAAATATAGTGCATCTTTAGATAGACACAGTATAACGATCGGAAAATACTCTAAGTATATGTACTCGAAATAATTGGTAACCAATCAGGGGGTACAGATAGGCTTTTGACAATCTAAAGATTTCTTTTAGAAGAATCATGTCAATAAGCTATATTTTCAGGCTTTTCTTGAGATGATTCTTTGACAGTCCTTTAGGCTAAAACCTTTGTTATGTTATTAAGGGTTTTAGAGCAATCATACTATCCCCGTGAATGGTTACAATAATTATCTGGTTTTAATCATTCTTCTTTCTCTCATAAAGAACAGCATGCTCATCTTTTTTAGCTCTCATTTTCCGACCGATAGTGCGAACAAGGTTATCTACTGGATAGAGGACTTTATTAATGACTTCATTCTTGCGACCACGGAAAGAGGTAACGTGGTAATAGTCTGTACCATCTGGAGATTCTTCAGTGAAATAGTAAATATTGATGGACTTGCGAGTATCACCATCAGGTGTATTTACAAGACGGTGACCATGCCAAGATTGTTTATCAGTAGCAAAAATCAACATTCTATTAAAAATGGGGAGTATTGCTACTGATTCGGACATATCCGGAGACCAGAGTTCCAAGTGACCGCCTTTTTCTTCTGTCCAGTGAGGATTTAGATAGACTAGCAAGTTTAGACGACGATACCAGGGTTCGGTAGGATGAGAGCTATTATCGATATGAACATTCAGGAAGCTACCGTTAGCACCTTGAGCGAGTCCTGATGCGTACAATTTTGCATCAGCTTGTAAGTTAGAAATACCTGTGATTTGAGCCAGAATTTTCCGAAGTCTTTCTGATTGCAAATTCTCAAAAATGATTTCGCTAAATATAGGATCGAATTTACTAATGTCGGGGTCTTGAGCTTTGTATTCTCTGAAGTTTTTTAAGGTATCCATTTCTTCCATTTTTGGAAAAAACTCATATGCCTTTTCAGCAATTGAAGGCTCTAAAAAGTTATCAATTATTAAATACTTATGTGGCTTAGCTTGTGCAAATTGCTTTGCATATTCATCAACTTTTGATTCTAGTAGCACGTAGTTAAGCATAACTCCTCCTTTGTTTAATATCTAAATATCCAGATGGGGGGTGACACGCAAGATAGAAAGCTTACATGATAAGCCTTTGAAAGCAATAACCTTTTTAAAGGTTGAACTGCAAAATTTAACAAAAATGAAGTTTTTAGCTTTTACTTATTGAGAATTGTTTGAATAAATGCTAAATTAAAATTGTATCTTTTTATGTCATAGCACACTCTATTTCGTACCGAAAATCTGTTTATATATCGCCAAATCGTTCTGATTATTACCAAGTCGAATATGATAATCCCCTCTTCAGACTCCTACCCAGCAATTAGGATAGAATTTACTAATTAATTCGACAAATTTTGAGAAATTAATTCTTTACTAAGTGCCTTACTACTTTGTCTCAGGTTATATTCATATATCTTGGCATCAATCAGAAAACGATACCAGAAGCCCTGAAGAAAGTGAAATACTAGACCGTGTAAACCATCTAGAAAGCCCAGTCCTATAAAATAGCGCAGTGAAAAGTAAATGAATGAGCGTAGAAAAAGAGGCATTTTATCATACAATCCCCTTTGGATAAGGCGACGTTGACGAGCTTGACCTGCGTTCTTGTCTTCTAGAATTTTTTCTGCTTCAAAGTAGTTAGGATTAGTGTATTCCTTGAGGTAACAATCTGAGTAACTATTATGTTTTTCTGTCCAAAAACTTAGTCCTTTTTTATTGTCGTCAACAATATCATGTTTGAAACTTCCAATTCTTCCTTCGGTCAGCATAATATGCTCGTCTATCCAACGGTCTTCACACACGCCAAAACCTTTGCGCCAAACTCTAAGTAGCCAAGTAGGATAATAGCCACCATGTCGAATCCAACGCCCCATGAAATATACACGACGTTTCACTTGATATCCAGTTACTTCACTAGGTGTATTTGGTAAGACTTGCTTTAGTTCTTCAACCAATTCTGGCGTAAGATATTCATCAGCATCCATACGTATAATCCAAGGTGTAGTAATCGGTAGATTTTCCAGTGCCCAATTGACTTGTTTGGCGTGGTTTTCCCAAGAATGACTGAACACTTTGCAACCAGCTTGTTTAGCAAGATCAACAGTTTGATCCGAGCTACCGGAATCTACTATATAAATTTCGGCGTTGAGTGGTTGCAAACTTGCTAAACACGTGGGCAAGTTGACTGCCTCATTTTTTGTCAGAATAATGACAGATAGCAACATAAAATTTTAGCCTCATTTAGAGTACATGAACACAACATTGATTTCCATAGATAAGTCTTTCTACCAGCAAATTTCAATGGAATATTTGTATACCCTTCTGTTTCGAGTAAGGTGGTTAGCATTTTCACAGAGAAGAACTTAATATGCCCTCCATCCCAAAGAACAGTGAAATGTTTATCCGTCATAGTTCAAGCGTGATTTGCTGTTAATGATGCGAGTGTAAAACTCATTCATCCGCGTCGCAATTTGCTCCCAGGTGTATTGTTTAAAAATTAGTTGACGCGCTCGATCACCCATATGTTTAGCGGCTTGAGGATAGGTCAGGTAATGGTCGATAGCATTAGTGATCGCAGATACATCCAGTTCTGGAACATAGCCCAGTTGGTATTGTTTCACAATTGAAGCTAGCGCAACACCAGGGGTAACCAGGACAGGAAGACTTCCGGCCAAAGCTTCTAGGACTACCACGGCAAAGTTTTCGGAATGGGATGTGAGAGCAAATAAATCTGAACCCTGTATGAACAGGTTTTTGGTCTCTCCTTCCACAAATCCAGCAAAATGGGTGCGATCGCAAATGCCAGTTGAAACTAGGAGAGACTGAATTTCAGCTTCGTATTCTTGTGAACCACTACCTGCTATTACAAAGGTGAAACGATGGTGAGTTAGTTGACCTAAGGCTGGGATTAAATAATCTAGCCCTTTTTTGGGATGCAGCCGAGACAAAAATAAGATAACAGGTTCATCAGCAGGAACGTTGAGGTATTGCCGAAGGCGATGACGAGCATCAGGAATCTGGTTTGGCACAAAAAGTCCGAGGGGCAATATAAAACTGGGCGCGGTGAGTCCCAACTGAGAAACTTCTTGTTGTTCTTGTTGAGTGGTAAAGTGGATTAGCTGGCTGTGATTGAGATTTGCGTTCTCTATCATTCTCAGATAAATTTGCTTTTTACGGGTGCTTTGCTGCAAAGACCACTCACATAATAAACCATGGGGAGTGACTATATAAGGAACATTTTTGAGGCGTGCCATCGCCATTGCCATTGTCGATGCATAAGAAAAAATGGCGTGAATGTGCAAAATGTCGTAATGAGAAATGTTATCCCAAAGCCAGCTTGTTAGCTGCCAAGAAAAGGCGTATTCCTTTACAGCTTTGAGATTTGGTGACAATCGAGAGAAAAACCGTACTGGAACTTGCTGATACTCCATGCGCTGTTGTAAAGGAACATCTAATAAACCATCACCATTGTCGTTAGTGGTGATAATTTCGGCATCAGCATTGTTTGCTCGCAGTGCCTTGACCATATCCAGAACAGCTTGACTGGGACCACCCCGCACCTTAGGAATTGAGGGAATAACGTGGAGAACTCTCATAACTTATGATCCAATAGGAGAGTTTTTCATTAGCTCTGCAAGGGTTTGTTTGAACTGTTCAAACCCAAAAGTATTGATCGTCCGTTGACGTAAAGCATCAGGTTGATACATGAGAGGGTTGGGATAAGTACCTTGCAAAATCTGGATCAGAGTTTTAGCGATCGCGCCTACATCAAGAGGATCAACTAAGGCTCCTAATTCACCTTGACAAAGTGCATCGATTGCACCGTCCTGATTTCCACCCAAAGTCGGTTTGCCACAAGCCAGTGCTTCTAGGTAGACGATCCCAAATCCTTCTCCTCTACTTGGCATGGCAAAGACATCGCAAAGATTGTAATGAGCGCAAAGTTCATCATCAGGAACAAAGCCTGCTAAGGTGACACAATCTTGAAGGTTTAGTTGAGTAATGAGTTGCTCAATCCGGGGTTGGTCATCGCCTTTACCAGCTAGAATGTAATGCACATCTGGCACCTGATGTCTAATTTCCGGTAATGCTTGAATAATTTGGTCATAGCCTTTGTAGCTATCAAGACTTGATAACCGACAAACAGTTAAAATAACTGGCTGTTCTGGTTTCAGTCCATATAGCTCTAACAAATATTTTGGTTTTCCTGCTATTTGGAAGCGACTGGCATCAAATGTGTTGGGTAATATGGATACTTTACTCGGATCTAGGTTCTGTTCTTTCAGCAAGCGATCGCGTGTGTAGCTACTCACGGCTAGGATGCCATCGGCATGAGATAGAGCAATTTTTAAAGTAGGTTTGGTGATATTCCAAACATCTACACCATGAGCAACAATCCAGTAGGGTATACCGATGAGACGTTTGAGCAAATAGGCTACAATAGCGAAATTAACATGAGAGGTAATCACTAAGCTAGGGCGCTGCAAGAGTCCATATCCTAAAATTTGAGTAGCGTAGACTGACTTCCGTAAAGCTATTGACCACTTTCCTGCAAAGTGAAAATCGGTGTTAGTGATAGAATACAAGCTTGCTAAAGAGCGAATATCATGTTTGAGAAAAACATCATACTTAACATTAGGATATAAGCTTTCTAATGTCTTCAATAAGAAAGCTGAGTAGACTTGAATTCCACCTTTGAATTCAAAAATATCTGGAAACCATAAGTGGAGATTGTCATTTTTTTTATTTAACCAAAAATATTTCATATACTTACCTTTTAAATACTACAGTAAACTTAATTATTTTAATAATCAAGGCATATTGGAGAATAACGTAGTACACCCTATAAGCTAATCACAGAAGCTTACTGCCCGTATTCAAAAATGTGAATTAATGCTGAGGTTTATCTCGTAAGAAAAAACCAAACAGTAGGGATAAAGAGATAGTAAGATTAAGCAAAACTCCCACTGAGAGAGATAAATTAGACTCTTGATAAATCAGACCAAATAAAACCGTATTTCCTAATACAACTTCTATTGAATTCATTTTTTGAGAATTCAATTTTTTATCAAGAAAAGCTAAGAATAATCCTACCAGTGACATTCCTATTAAGACACCTGAAGTCCCAAAGTTAACATACATTTCAACAATCCATGGAAGGTTAAAAGAAGTAATAATATCAAACCTATCCAGATAACGGTAGCGACGTCCAAATCGATTACCTACTATCTCTATAGGCTTATCAGGCCACAAAGCACGAGGAATGAAACTTGTGAATAAGGGTAAGTAGGTTTCCCCTCCCCAGTATGGGACTATTGTTGGTGTCTTCCTCATCACATCTGAAAAGACAACTATATGCGCTGAGCGTCCTACAAGAGCTGAGTCATTTTTATGATTCTGAGCTTGTGAGCTATTTAAACCTCGCTGATAGTAATTGATTGTCATGTCTATAAAGATAGCGGATTTCTCTATACTACTAGCGTGAGAAAACTTTTGATTCCAAGTTAGTTTCCGAAACTCAGCTTTGACTGGAGCAAAAATCAAATAAAATATCACTGTGATGGTTATAAAAATTACTGGAATACGTTTACGTTCATACCAGACAAGAATTGTCATGAATAGAAATAAGACCATTAATTCAGCTAAAAGCCCACTAGAAAGACGTTTAGCTATTTCAAGTGGGACACATACACCTAATAGTATCCAAAATTGAAAAGTAGGTAGCTGACCACGTGAAAAGATAATATAAAACATTCCATAAGTTACATATCCAACTGGCTCTAGTAACTGACCTAAAGAAGGAATTTCTTTAACAAAAGGAATGTACAGAAAGGCAAGATGGGACGCCAGCAATAGCCATAGTAGGCTTAGAAGTTTACTTCTAGAATATGATTCAGGTAGCTGAATGGGAGTAAGCTTCTGCCATAAAGAAGATTTAGAAACATAGAAAGCAATGTTCATCCCAAGTATTCCTAGCAAAACAAGGGTTAAGGCTTGCTCACTAATATCTACTGGCAAGCGACCTGAACCTTTCAGATCCTTACTAAATATAGGTAACCCAAAGCTAGTCGCATAAAAAATCCCTACTAGCGGGAAAAAAGGTATCGGTGGTCGTTTACGGTCTGATAAATACTGTAGACTGGGCAAAAAACCCAGCCAGGTTATACCCAATGCGAGAAGCGCTTTGTTAATTGAGAGTGATTCTGGACGTTTATCCAACAGGTAAAAACTACCTACAACCAGAATAAATATGAGGAATAACCACAGTTTCCTAAAGTAACGTTCCTGCTTTATTTGGGTTTGAATGATAGCAATTTCATAATGATTTTGTAGTTGATTGCAGTCAGCCTCACTCTCGCTATTGTAATTATACATAATGTTTACTTACCTAATGCTTTGCGGCTTCACTACAATTTACTAGGTCTTGAATTTTCGAGAGCAAGGGAAAAAAAGCAGACTCATAATTATACTTTTCTTCAAAAGCGTGTCGGGCTGCTAAGCACATTGCTTGGTATTTTCCAAAGTCCTTTAGGATATCTTGAATAGCAGATGCAATGGAGTGAGGATCATCAGGATCTGCAAAACGAATCCAAGTTTCACTTTTCAGATGTTCTCGATAGTTTGGAAAGTCGCTGACAATAATAGGTAATCCACAGGCAGCATACTCATATATTTTATTGGATGCTGTCCCCATGGTTTGATGATTTAGATTATTTTTTTTATATAAACATACCCCTAAAGCAGCCATCCAAGTATGTGAAAAAAGCTCTTTATAGGGCACTGAAATACAATATTCAACACGCTCGAACATGTTTTTTTGTACAACAAAATTTCTCATTATATGATGTTCTTGTTCTGAAATCAGTCCAATAAGTTTAAGTTTTATGGATTTATCTAAAAAAATGAGAGAATCAATTAACTCCAACATAGAAGTATGTACAGAAATTCTACCCTGTAGCAATACCTGAGGTTTTTTGAAGCGTTCCAATATAAGATTTGGAAATTCTTGGTGTGTCTCAAAAAAAGATTTTCTGGGAAAATTGGGTACTATCATTAGTAGCCCATTAAACTTCGTTAGCTTTTGAAAAAGCAAAGCCCTTTCTTGAGAAGGAAAGACAACAACATTAGCTTTATGCACCCACTTTCGTTCTCCTCTGAAAACCCATCCTGATAAAGAAGAAAGAGGAAATAACTGAGTGTTCAGGTCATGGTTATGGTAAATCAGCGGAATTACCTTGTGCTGCATTAGCTGACAAAGGTACGCAGCCATATACCCAAAAGCATCATAGGCATAAATTAAAGATACATCTTTTAGAAGGCGACGTGCTTGAGCTACAAAGTTGATATATTCCCAAAGCTTCGTCGTGGCAGGAAGTTGCTCTCGCTCTTTTACTGAAGAGTATTGACCCAAACGATGAACTCTAACATTAGAAGTATATTCCCAATTAGCAGGGTCTTGGTTACGACCAATCAAAACCACATCAAAATGTTCTGATAATAAATGAACAGCATTGATTGTTGGCGGATAGTGATCGGGATTTGCGTAGATAAGCAGTCCGATGCTTTTCTTAGCCATTTTTATACCTTTAATATCTTTAAGTAGGCACTGATTATCTTCTCCCCATAGTCATCCCAAGAGAGAGACTTACGCGCTTGCTCTAAAGCATTTCTTCCCATTTCATCTCGCTGTTCTGGATTTTCATAGAAAAATAAAATTTTCTCTTTGAGAGCTTCCACATCTCGAATTGGGACACAAAAACCATCAATGCCATTTCGCACAATATCTTCACCACCTGTATTGGTGGTATGAATTACAGGTAAACCACAAGCCATTGCTTGAGGTATTACCATTCCGAAACCATCTTCAATTGAGGCTAAGCAAAATACCGAACACTGAGAGTAAAACAAACGCAGTTGACTTTGAGGATGTGTGCCTTTGAGAAGGATGCGTTCGCTCTGATATTTGGCTAAAAAAGGCTCTATTTCTGAAGCAATTGAACCTACAAGCCATAGCTCAGATTCCGGGAGATTTAACTCATGGAAAGCTTGTAATAAATACTGCACCCCTTTACGTAGTGTGATACCACCGCAATGAATCACCCGAAAAATATTATCTTCCTTTGGAACTGGATAAAACTCTGCTAGAGAAGCTCCATATGGAACATGAATTAGTTTACTTTCCGGTATTCCCTGCTCTAAAAAAGTACGCTTTACAAATAAGCTAGGAATAGCAATTCCATCAGCATCAGCATAGGATTTTATTTCTCTCTCATATATTCCAGGATGAGTTTCAGTAAATTTTAACCCCCATCTATCATATTCCTCTTGAAGGATTATCGTTTGGTGATGCATATGGCTACTACCGCGCTCAACTACTGTTTTAGCACCCAGTTCTTTAGCCCGATGTAGAGACCAAAAGTTAAATCCTGACCAACCAACAAACAAGTCAAACCCAGGTGATAAACTATTTGTTACCGAGCGATCAAATTGCTCTGAAAACCATAGCTGTAAATCGCGATCGCCCCTGAGCCAGCCTGGTAATCGTTGCCAACTACGGCATAGAACTTCCAACTGCCATATAGAATGAATAAACGTCCTATCAATGCCATATTTACTAATGGCAAAAGTAGGATAAGTAGAGATTAACTTGTGTAAACAACCTTTTTTTTGTAATTGCTGGGCTAAGTAAAAGGCATGAAAACGCCCCCAGACTGACACAGAAACCTTCATTGGTGTACTATGCCTCCTGACGATGCAATACCTGAACGTCACTGCTTTGGGAAACTCTCAGTTGTCGATGAAAGTTAGCAATTTCTTGAACCCTATCAGCAATCTGGTTTTCTAAAGCTTTTTTATAACCAGCCTCAGCTATAGATTCAATTAAAGTCGGATTTTGTAATAGGTACTCTACTTTTTGTCTTAACTCATCGGGACTAGAAAAATAGACAGCTTCTTTATCTTCTGCAAATAGAGTTAGTAATTCTCTACTGCGCTCACTTAGCATCAGTGTTCCTGTCGCAGGAATCTCATACGTTCTAATATTGTGCCCCGTTTCATTCTGAGGACGCAGAATATTGAGACCCATTTTCGCAGAGCCTAAAACTTCAGGAATTTCTCTATAGCTGCACATTCCCTGGCATAAACCTTTCAAGGAGGGTTCTTTAACGCGAGTATTCCAGTAATTAGACCCCCAAAGTCCTAAACGATAATCAGAAATCGCCTTCAAATACTGCTCTCTCTTACGGCTACTATCCCAGTTCCCAATAAACGCCACATCATAAACCGGGTTAGTCTGCCTTTTGGCAAAATGATATTCAACATCGCTACAAAATGGATGAAAGATAGCTTTTTTTACACCCTTTTCTGTTAAGCGCTCAACGAGTTCTCGGCTCCAGATGAAAGCTGTATCCCACAATGGGAATCCTCGCTGTACCCAGGAATTACTATGGGTATGATGTGCATCTACAGGATTATCTGTAAAAAAGACAAAGGCTAGACCATATTGCTTAATAACGTGGATGCTGTCAGGATGAAGCAAAAGAGGTGAAATAACCAAAGTCAAATCAGGCTGAAACTGATTTGCCGTTTCAACTAATTTCTGATTTGCTGACCTTGCTAGCAGTTGCCATCCTAGTCGCCAAGCTACCTTATCCCACAATGGGATAGAAGATAAACTGGGTTTGGCTTCTTTCCAGGTGAAATGTTGCACTTCATAGCCAAAAGCAGAAAATCCTCGCCCATAAACTTCCTCAGTAGACCCTAATTCTCGGTTATCTCCCACAATCAAGATTTTTTTCATTTAAGCCACTCTCGCCTTCAAAGAATTTAAGGATTGTTTGAGTCCCAGCAAATCTTCCTCATAGCTCCACTTTTGAATATGTTGAAAGCTAAGATCTCCTGCTGAATCATGGTGCGCGATCGCCCACCCCATAACCTCTGCCAAAGCTGCAATATCTCCCACAGCAAAAATCCGTCCATTTTGCCCCTCTTTCACCAAGTCAGGCGCACACCCTACCTGATCGCTGACAACTACTGCTTTTCCTGCATTCATCACTTCGTTGATTGCCAAACCCCAAGGTTCAAAACTAGACGGTAGAACAAATACGTCACACAAATCATAGAATGCAGGCATTTCCGACTGATTACGAAAACCCAGAAAACGAATAGACTGCCAGTTTGTTTCCTTGGCTTGAGCTTCTAGGGTTGGGCGCAAAACTCCATCTCCCACAAACAACAGGTAAGGCTCCGGTTCTTGCACCCCATCAGATGAAAGCAACCGATAGGCTGACAGCAAATCTTGGGGACGCTTCACGTCAATAAGTTTAGCTGCATAAAGAATAATCGGTCTACCAGGATCTAAGTTGAGCGATCGCCGCAGTTCCTCACGATGAGGACGAGCTAGCATTGCTAACTTCCGGAAATATTCATTATCAACAGTATAGGGCACAAAAAAAAGACGATCGTTCTCAATCCCATAGTTTCTGTAAAATTGACGGTTGAGAGATCCAACGTAGAGAAAGCCACTAATTTTCTGAAAAAGCCAGTTTAGAAAAACTTTTTTCACCCTTTTTTTTAAAGGATGGCTTGCTTTTTCTAAGCCGTTAGATTCTCCCCTAAGCAAAACTGGAATGCCCAATTGATTTGCTGCTAGCACTGCTTGTATGCTGCAAAACCAAGACCATCCATGTACCCAAACTGCATCGAATTTTCCTTGTTGTAACTGTCGGGAAATATCTTTGGCGATCGCTTGTAGTAACCGACTTTGCCATTGCTTACTACCCCAACAGTCTAAAAAGTGATAATCATAACCTTCTGTCAAAGGCTGATCCCACTCAATGACTCGTCCAAAACCCTGATCCTTATAAGCCTTTAAAGAAAAATCACTGTAGAAAAAAACTTTCAGTTCAATTTCTGGATCTCCTGCGATAAGTCGCAACAAAGGAGCCTGATACTGAATGGGATGAGACACAAAGTAAGCTAAACGTAACATGAGTAGTGTTTAAATTTCAAAATATTTACTGTCATATTCCAAAAATGGATATCTTGCAGATATTGCTTTATTTCATTCGGAGAGACTGACAAATAAAACCTACTATTTCCCAAGAATATTCATCAAATTTAAAATTTCAACTACACGACTTTCCCAAGTCAAATTCTTGATTAAGATTTCTCTATTCTTCAAGGCACATTCTAAATAATAGAAACGATTTTCCCATAACTCTTCCAAGATTAAATTCAAATGCTCTTTACTGCTTTCATAGTCAATCGGTATGACTAAATCTGAACCAAATATATTTTTAAACTCAGGATCTTGGGGAGGTTGACCTAGAATAACTGTGCCACTTGCCGCTGCTTCAAACCATCTACAAGTAATAGGACTAAATGTCCGAACCCTTTTTGGATGAGTTAATTCTACTGGCCAGGAGAAGGTAAAAAAACTGTGGACAAGATGCCATGCATATTGGTTGTAATTTTCGCGGGAATCAATTTGGGATTGTATAGCAGTGGTAGTTGTGTAGTCATAATACTTCCCTGTTTGGGAACAATATTCTTTTACACCGTCATGAACATTTTGGAGTCGGCGACCATAGGAAGAAAAACTAATTAATTTTTCTTCCTTGGCAACTGGTTTAAATCGCTCAAGCTTCACACCTTGAGCCACAGCATACCACTTTCTTTGCGTCTGCTCCTCTAAAAAAGAAACTGCTCCATGAAAGGAAGTGATAGCAATATCCCATTTTGCCGACTGTAAAACCCGACGAATTGAAGGTAGTTGACGCTCAAAAGTATCAAATATGTAAAGGACTTTAATCCCAACATTTCGATCCCAATTGTTGAATAAATCGAGAGGAAAGTCTTCTGGACCCATGAGTATAACCCAAAGCACGTCAGCTTTCAGGTCACACTCAACTTTTGGAATCAATTTGCGGAAGTTAGAGTATCGAGTTCCATGTGCAATGCGATCCTCAATAAATTTTGGCAATTTTCGCCTTGGCGTCAATACTTTACATCCATCTGTGATGCAAACTATTTCATCTTCCAAATCTCTCAACATTCCATATGCAAAACCGTTGAGAACTGGATCTGTAAGTACAACATGTTTTAACATCATTCTTGTTTGTGAAGCAGGACAGTTCTGGGTCAAAATGAGAAGTAGGCAAACCAAGTTGAACTACAATCGTTGCTGCCAACTGCTGTAGATTTCCTGGAAAATATCATCTAACGATCTGGTGAGGTTCCACTCTGGATAATGAGTCTGCATTTTGCTCAGGTCACTGATGTAGCAGATGTGATCCCCCTCTCGGTTTTTGTCCACATATTCGTACTCCATCTTAAAACCGCTGAGGGCTGTAATCCGCTCAAAAGCCTCTATAATTGAGCAACTATTCTGCCTACTACCACCTAAGTTATACACTTCAGCGCAGCGAGGATTTTGCCAAAAAGCGTCGATGAACCTAGCTACATCAAAGGAATGGATGTTATCCCTTACTTGCTTACCCTTGTATCCATAGATACGGTAAAGTTTACGTTCTAGATTGCACTTAATTAGATAACTCAGAAATCCATGTAATTCAACACCACTATGATTGGGTCCTGTTAGACAACCACCACGCAGACAACAGGTTTTTATCCCAAAATAGCGCCCATACTCTTGTACTACGACATCAGCAGCGACTTTAGAAGCTCCGAAGAGGCTATGCTTACTTTGATCAATGGGGAAATCTTCAGAAATACCATTGTAGTAATACGGATCATCATAGTCCCAACGGGTTTCTAGCTCCTTCAAGGGGATAGTATTCGGTCTATCACCATAAACTTTATTGGTACTCATGTGAATAAACACTGCTTCCGGAACTTTTTGGCGAACAGCTTCTATAAGGTTGAGAGTACCAACAGCGTTAACATCAAAATCGTCGAATGGTCGAGATGCTGCAAGGTCGTGGCTAGGTTGGGCAGCAGTGTGAACTATCATGTGAGGACATAGAGTCTCTAAACAGTCCTGAATCCCTTGGCGATCGCGAATATCAAGTTCGTAATGCTGAAAATTCTGGTGTGTCTCTAAAAGACGTTTTTGGTTCCACCGGGTATCACCAGCAGAACCAAAAAAGTCTGCTCGTTGATTGTTATCAATACCGTAAACTTCCCATCCTTCTTGACAGAAGTAGTTAACAACTTCTGAACCTATTAGACCAGAAGAGCCTGTCACAAGTAATTTATTCATTGTTCGTGTAAGTATTCGTCGCCACCAGAATTGAAATGATAGTTCCTTCTATATAGCAGTCCGTGCAGGAGATCCGAACACCTCTCCCAAGTCTCCCAAGTCCTCCAAGTCTTCCAAGTCGTCCCTCTTGAGAGGAAATCTGCGGAGGATTGCTATATACTGACCCTGATTAAATGAAGGAATTATAGTAGTATTCATCAACTACAATACAGCTCTTGATTCCGAGCGTTGCGGACTTCAGTTACACCTTCTCTGCTATTCGACCTCCCCCATCAGTCAACATAAAACAAAAGAGGGGAAGGTTACGTTGAAGGGACTGAGATCAGAAAGACCATCGAAGCCCATCTTCTAAACCAAAAATTTACTATTTAATTACTGCTTGATAGACAAAGATTTACTGCAACAATTGTTTTTTCTGCTTACCAAGCTTTTTCATATAATACAACATTATCCTGACAATATGTTAGTTTCTTCATCAAATCTTGATTATACACAACTGCTCAAATCAAATGAGATAAATCCTGGGAATTTTTGTCGTGTTTTTTTTACACACCAACACTTTCAGTGTCGTTATGCTAACTAATTACTATTGGTGTCCAGATCTTTCGGATAAAATTTTATCCTGCCTAACCTCCTTGAAAAAGGGGGGAATTTAGCTCCCTTTTTTAGGAGGTTTGGGCGGATATCCCTCGGAATGAACATGACTTACTTTGTATGGCTTGCAGACAAGGTTTTTACCTCTTCAGACGATATCGCCTGCTGCAAAACATCAAGATATTGTTGAGATATCACCTTCAGTGTGAAATGCGATCGCAAATACTGACGACCTGCCTTACCCATGCGTTCTCCTAGTTCCTGATCCCGACTAAGCAAGCGAATAAATTGTGCTAAACCATAACTATCTCCATTGTCAAATGCGGCACCACAGTTGGCTTCTGCAATGAGTTGTCTGAGGTATGAATACTGTGAACAAATCGCTGCTATCGGTCGTCCAGATGCTAAAGCTGAGTAAAGCTTGCTGGGAGCGACCAAATTTTCTGTACTTGCATCCACACTCACCAGAGATAAATCGCAAGCTGTTAGAGAATAGGGGAGCACTTGCTGTTCTTGATAAGGTAGAAATATGAAATTGCTCAGCCCTAATCGATTTACCTCTTTAAGAAAATCCTCACGTTTTGCCCCACTACCAATGCATACAAACTGAATTTGCTCATCTCGCAGTTGCTTTGCAGCTTCTAGGATGGTGTCCATATCATGACAGCGACCCATATTGCCGGAGTAGAGCACGGTAAATTTTTTAACCAAGCTATATTTCCAGGCGAACCAGTTTTCGTGCTTGGCAATTGGCACAATCTTGTCAGGATCTGCCCAACTGTGAATCACAAAAACCTTATGGGCTACCTGTGGACAATTTTTCACCACTTCTACTCTCATATTAGGACTAAGAACCACGAGCCCCTGAGAGTTTTGCCAAATTAGTCTATTGACGGTCTGCCAAAATCGTGCCAGCCAGTGATGCTTTGAAATTACCCCTAGAGCGATGGCAATATCTGGATAAAGGTCATAGAGGATGCAAACATAAGGAATTCGGAAAAAAATATAAGCAAGATATCCCAGAATTGGCACAAATGGGGGAGCTGTAGTCAGCAACAATATATCAATCTTGCTGCGATTTTTAGATTTGAGGAGATGGAGTGCAGTACGTAAAGTGTACAGAAGACCATTGACGGCTTTGCCGCGTATCTGATTAGGCCACAATCGAGCAGTCCGGGATCGCTGAATTCGGACTCCACCTGATCGTTCAACTGCTGGAGCAGTTGAAGACTGAAACGCATATCCTGGCTGACTGGTAAAAACCTCAATATCTATCCCTTGCTGCCCTAATTGTCTCGTGAGTTCTTCAATCAATTGTCCTGTAGCAGCATAGTCTGGGGGAAAAAACTGGGTGATTACAGACACTTTCATGGACTGCGGAGTTTTTAGAGAATGCTGAGTCTCTCTTGCTAGCCGACCAGAGATGGATTGGAACAAATTTTTACTAATCCATTCATTAAGTCTCATTGACTTTATCCTATCTGTGAAAATCTTGTTAAAGATGCCACTGAACTTTTCAGGCATTTATCTGGTATAAAAAAGCAGAACGGAAGCCTGAAAATAGGTTGACCCTAATTTGAACCTTTGTAGACTGACACAAGGTGGGTTCGGGATTTACGGAGGCAATGACAAAATAGTTACATTGATTAACATAATTCTTAGATTCACAGCAGGAAAATTTGCTTAAGTGGATAAATTTGTCATGAAAAATCAGCTTGGTTTGAACACATTGATCAACAACTCCAAGCTATGTATTATTTAACTGGTCTACAACAACTTCTTAAAGAACACGCACTCGTCTGTAAGCTCTCCAGCTAATGCAGAAGATTAAGTTAGACTCCTTCGAGTTAGTATAGGTGATTATGTAGAAATAGTTTCCACAATTTTTTTCCGCTGCATAAAAGGCAATAGGTGGATTCTGAAAAATTTGTGTTCATGTAAAACGATAGATAAGGAAGTTAAAGTTCCTCGCCTGAAGCACCCTGGTTATCAACTGGGTGCTGGCTGCTTTTTTAGCTAGCACCAAAAGAAGTTCCATAGTGTTATTTATGTATTCTGGCAAAACAAACATAGTAATTCTTGCACAACGAATTACTCAGGCTAAGGACGATCTGCCTAATTTCCTAGGATAGCTTAGACTATACCCAGAGAACCAGTGTCTGGAGTTGTCACTATACATAATTGTTTGCATGTCTATCGTCCCATGTGTATCATACCATGTTTCACATTAATTTTTAATATATTCCTCAAATCTTGCTTTTATCAAGATAAACCACTAATCCTTGAAGGAAAAATTTAAAAAAGGCACACTAGAGATGGGTACTTTTTTACGTAAAATAAAAAAATATAATACTAAATTAATCACTGAATTACGTAATTTATTCGGTGCAGGCGATCGCCAACTGTCAAAGTTTTTGAAGAAACAGTTTGAACTCAAAATATGAGAGGTGTGACATCTAGTTTGGTTGAATACTCATGGTTAAAGTTGAGATGAAGGTACAAAAGAGAGATTTTGATGATGACTAAGTTAAACAGATTTGAGATCAAAAGCATCTTGGAACCAAATATTTGTGTTTCTTTTTTTACTCAAGTTAGAACCAATAATTCTTCCGTGCAGTGTTATATTTTTTACATTTATATTTTCAAGTAGAAGATGTGGGTATAAGAAATTTTAATGAATTTGACACTTGTATTTTTATTCTTGAAAATTGCTAACGCTGATTTTTTCTAAAAAGCTTGATGTAATTGCATCCCAGAGAAAAAGTTGAATTTCATATACATGTCTAATAGCTTGATTTAATTGTATCCAAGCATCCGTGATAGGTTAAAAAAGTGTAGATTTTGTCAACACGTCCAAAGATAGAAATATTTGCTTTTAATATTGATAATCATACAAAGGGTGGAAGAACCCAGCATTGATAGGCTCTTCCACCCCTCCCGTATTTTGATTATCATTTTTTTTTAAAGATTCAGCGTGATAACATTCAAGTAGATCCACCACAAAAGAATTTTGTACAAAAATGCAATACGGTTCAGGTAAATTCCTTTATTAGATGAAGTGAAAGAAAATTTGGTTGCTCCTGATGCCCAGCAAACACCATAATACCGACCATGTCAAACAACACAATACTTTCAAGAAACACTTTGTGTGGGGAGTGGTTCGTCTTGGAGTGGGGAGTGGGGGGAAGAGGGGGCATGGGGGTGTTTCTTTCACATGCATCCCCTACCCTCTTGACAACCGTGCAGTTTTCTTAACCTGTCACGAATGGCATCCCAGAGAGAAAGTTGAATTTAATATATATACGTAATAGCTTGACCTAAAAATTCAAAATTTATTGAAGACCCAAGCCTTGGTGTCTCCAACAAGGTATAAATAGAGAAACTAAGTGTATACTTTAATTATAATGATGTAAAAAATGTTTGTTTTTATATAAAAGCTAAAATCTAACAGAGGCTGATAAACTTATAAGAACCCCTATTTTAGTTACTGCCTCACCTAAAATTTCTGTTGAAGTTTAACGATTCTTACTTAAACCTATTATATAAATCCTGTTGAAGTTACTACTAAGTAGTAAGATCATTATGCAGAATAATTCTTCGCCACCTCCAAGTTCTAATCGCAATAGCAACTCTGTAGCTCCATTTACTCCGCCTCAAACTTTTCCATGGTCTGAAAAACAAGGGGATGATTGGAATTTCCAAGAATTTCTGGGTATTGTACAGCGACGACGGCTAGTCATTGCAGTGGTAGCTACTGTTGTGATGGCAGCTGCTGTCGTCTTGACGCGAAACAACAAACCACAATATGAAAGCAGTTTTCAGCTTTTAGTGGAACCCGTTAATAATGAGAAGAGCGCGTTGGATCTGTTCAAAGACCCTAGCTCAACTCAGTCTAGTCTAGATTACGACAGTCAAATTCAGGTTCTCAAGAGTCCCGAACAGATGGGGATCACTGTTCAGCATCTGCAAGCTACCTATCCGGATATCACCTATGGTTCTCTCATCAGTTCTCTCAGTATTACTGAGGTAGCTCAGACCAAGATTTTAGAAGTTCGCTATCGGAGTAATGATCCCTTAAAGGTTAAAGTAGTACTAGACACCATTGCCAAAGATTTCTTAAACTACAGTGTACAACAGCGGCAAACCAAGTTGCGTCAGGGAATTAAGTTTGTTGAAAAACAACTGCCATCCATGCAGAAGCGAGTTGATACTCTGCAACAAGAGGTGCAAGTCTTCCGGCAAAAGTACGACTTTATCAACCCAGAAAGCCAAGGAACGCAAGTTACTGAGCAAATCACCGCCTTGTCAGGGCAACGACAACAGATTAATCAGCAGTTGGCGCAAGCCCGCGCCAATTTTGCTAGCTTACAGGGAAAAGAGGGAGAGTTAGCAGCCCTCAATAATGCTGTTGTGTATCAGCAGTTAATTGTTCAACTGCGCCAATTGGATAGTCAAATTGCGTTGGAATCAACTCGTTATCAAGACGACAACCCAAGCCTTCAAGCATTAAAAGCAAAAAGGGAAAAGCTGTTGCCCTTGCTACGGGAAGAAGAAAAGCGCTTTTTGGATGTAAAATTTGCAGAGGTAGCGACTGCACTTCACACTTTAGAGGTGCAGAGCCAAGAGCTTGCCAAGGTGGAACAGAAACTTGAACAAAGACGTAAGCAACTGCCAATTTTGCTACGACAATACACCGAACTACAGCGAACATTACAGGTTACCAATGACAGCCTGAATCGTTTTCTTGCTAACCGCGAAACCCTCCAAATTCAGGCAGCGCAGGTAGAACTTAACTGGCAGTTAATTAAAGCGCCAACTCAGCCTGATGGTCCTGTAGATTCAGGTAAAAGCCGTACTTTATTATTGGGATTGGTTGGAGGTGTACTCTCAGGAGTCGGCATTGCCTTATTGATTGAAAAGCTTGACAAGACCTACCATACTGCCCATGCCTTGAAGGAGAAGATGGAACTGCCGTTGATCGGAAATATTCCTTTTGAAAAGCAGATCCAAGGTGGTCCCAAACAACAAACTCTCATAGTAAGAACGCCAGATTCGCTTAATGATGCCATTCCTGGGTTGGCTGTCATACCCGCTCAAGACTACAGTACCTATTCCGCAAAATTTTTGGAAGCGTTCCGGTTACTTTATACCAATATTCAATTGCTGAGTTCCGATCGCCCTATTCGCTCCATAATTATTAGTTCAGCGATGGCTCGTGACGGTAAGTCTACGGTTGCTTTCCATCTCGCTCAGATAGCTACAGCAATGGGGCAAAGAGTACTACTTGTCGATGCCGACCTGCGCCAACCCATAATTCACTCCCTATCGAATTTAAATAACTCGTGGGGATTGAGTAGTTTAATTACTACGAACTTGCCAGTGGAGGAGGTTATACGGCAACTGCCTTCTATGAACCAATTATCTGTGATCACAGCAGGACCCATACCACCTGACTCTACAAAGTTGCTCTCGTCTCAAAAGATGAAGCGACTGATGGAAAATTTCCATAACACCTTCGACTTAGTTATTTATGATGCCCCCCCTTTAGTTGGACTAGCTGATGCTAGCTTGTTAGCACCCCACACTGATGGTATTGTGTTTGTAGTGAAGATAGACAAAACAGACTCCTCAATGGTGAAGCGAGCTTTAGATAGCCTGAAGATGTCCCGCGTGAATGTCTTAGGCTTGGTTGCCAATGGTCAGAAAAGTAACTTCGATGGTTATTAGATAGGACACGTAAGCTCCTGTAGACGTTACATGTAACGTCTCTACAGCATTAAAGTCGTTGAAACACTACGGAAAGATTATTTGCTGGCATTTGATAAGTCGAGAGCATTGTCAGGTGTTGCGTACTAGCTACCGCCACTTCCAAAATGGTATCAGTAGGGGGTAGCACTTGCAAAAGCACCTCAAGGATAAACTCACGGTTGCGCTGCGTTGCTGGTGCGTATTGTCGTAGGTCGTTGGGGGTGTTCATCAGTACGGTAAGCTGTTTCCTTAAGCTACGCACACTTGGTGCATAATTAAATTGACATTGTTCAAACTAGACCAAGTGAAATTATCATTAATCAGTATAACATTATTCTCTATCTTATGACTATCCTATTCAGCCGAAAACTCCACCTGACAGTAAGTTTTGCTGTTTTATTACTTGTCAGTTTAGCCAATAGCCAGCCAAAAACTCAACAACATCCGACTCAACAGAATTTATCCAAAACTCAGCCGGAAAATAATGCCTTGCTGGTTCAGCAAATCTTTTATCAGAATTCTGCTGTGCAAAAAACTTCTTCACGTGTGAAAGAGTCGGTGTTAGCATCAACACCTTATCCAGTTATTGATGAGTCACAAAAATATAAATTTAGCGTTCATGGCAGTCAGGTTTTTACTCCAAAAAAACTGCCAACCATCAAGGTAGATTTCAATCAAAAAGACTTATTAACCGTCCTCATCAATACCAGAAAATATTTCCAAGACTATGCAAATTTAGACCCAGATATTTTACGTACAGGATTGCTTGGTACTCAAGGAGTTACGCTACAAGATAGTCTTAAAACCTTGGATTTCATGATTGCTGTTTTGCAGGAGGATATTGCCCATAGTCGAGCCACTCGTTTACAAGACCCTAATTTTATCAATACCCACTTCCGGGTGATCAATTGGTCTGCTCATAACCCACAAAATCCAAAGCAAAAACAATTGCGAATTACAAAATATGCTGTCTTTACTCATGCTGGTTCTCTCAAAAAAACATCTACCTTTAATGTACCAATATATAGATTAAAAGACAACTTTGATTCTGAAAAATTCTATACAAAATACACAAAGCAGGACGTTTTATCAGGAATTTATGAATCAGGTGGAAAAGAATTTGGTAAAGTAGAACCCCTCGTTTATCTAACTCGAAATGGTTTAGAAGAAGCTCTCATGGAGGGAACAATAGTGGTAAATTTTCCCGATGGCTCCAAGCAGCTTTTTAATGTGGATAGAAATAATGAAATGCCTTACATTCGGGGAGTATCAGCAACATCACAAAAGCGTTATTGGTATTTTAGACAAGTTGATGCGATCAAAGGCTATGGATACAAGATAGATGCCAAAATTTCCATTGCTCCTGGAGTGACTTTTGCTGGAGATGTCCTGAATATTGGGTTAGGTAGAGTTATTGTTATTGAATATACTCAAGATGGACGGAAACGCCTTCAACTGGGAGTTATAGCAGATACAGGCGGAGCATTTTTACCCAACCTTTATCAACTCGATTTTTTGGCAGGTATTTTTCACAATAAAAAAGATTTTGGGCAGTATATTGGGCAGTTACCTGACTATGCTACAGCATATATCTTAATAAAAAAGTGAATAGAAGACTAAGTAGAGAAAATCTCATCACCCTGGGCAAATATGCCATTAAATTGGGACTAGCAGCAACCTTCGCCGCTGTCATTAGTTATCTTTCTGTGCCGTTATTGGGGATTAGGTGAAGCTTACCTGATTTGGAACAAGCATGCTATGCAGCAGATAAACAAATAGAAACCTTGCAACAAGTTGACAGTCAAAATTATCCCGTTGGGGAAATGTTGCGCTTTGCTTCATTCTTCTACAACATGGAGGCAATAGCCAGAGATTTGGTAAAAATGGGCGATCGCGCAAAACATGACTATTTCGGAGATGTCTAAAGTATATAGCAATCCTATTTGATTTACAAACACCCCCACCCCAAGGGGGAAGTCAAAAGCTAAGGTAATAAGTCAAAAATGTTTTGAATTTTGACTTTTGACTTTTGAATTTCCGCGTAGCGGCTTGTCCCCCTTGTTCGGATCTCAATTAGGCTTGCTATAGTATACAGTTAATTCCTAAATTTACACTTTCCTAAAGACACCTTGGTTAGCTAATTCATTTGATATCAAGCTATTATGCATATAAAATAGACGTAATAGATATACTTGAATCAAGTTAATACGTATAGATATAGATATACAAAGAGTTAATCACTAATTAACAATAAAATCACTGATAGATTACTATCAGAAAAAATACATGCTTTAAATTTGTTAATACTGTATGAAGTCAATTAGAAACATGGTACGATACTGGAAAGTACGCCAAAATTACCGAACGTACCAAAGCGATTATCTCACGCACTCAAGGTTATGGTTAATCCTAGTAACTCTAGCGTGCCTTTAGATAAAAAATTTCTGCATAAGGGTTATTTACAGGTTGACTATTGGTTAGTTGCTGTACTGGTCTGTTATACCCTGTTTGCTTGGGCTAATTGGGGTAAGTCTGAATATCTCTTTTGGGATATCGGGCGTGAGGCTGAGATACCTGCGCGTATATTAGCAGGACAATTACTTTATCGGGATGTAGAGACTTTCTATGGTCCACTCGCCTATTATGCCAATGCACTAGCTCTGTTACTTTTTGGCCATCATTTAGAAGTTTTTTACACAGTCGATCTGGGTTTAACGTTGGCAGCTACGTTACTGTTTTATCGCTTGGCAAAGCGGCTGATGAATGCTCCTTGGGCTACTTTGTGCACCGTATATATGTTGATCTACTGTGCCTTAGGTCCTGGGCTGTTTAATTTCATCCTACCCTATAGTTTTGGAGGAGTCTACGCCACGGTATTCTGCTTACTCGCTATTACTACCCTCGACTGCTATGCATGTACAGGTAGACTAAGATGGCTGGTTGCTGCGGCGATCGCCTGTGGACTTGCTGGGCTTGCCAAACAGGAGTACGGAGTAGCTGCGTTGGGAAGTGTGTTAGTCGGTACTAACTTGTACTTTCCTCAAAACTTACGAACCAGATTGGAGCGCAGCATAATTGTACTCGTAGTTGCTCTTATATGCGTGTTCCTACCGTTTGCTCTACTTGCCCAACAAGTTTCTTGGGAGACAATACACTTATCGCTGTTCCCGATTCATCAGCTAAGCGTTTTGAATCGAAACACTTTCTTTCAGGTTTCACCTGCTAAAACTCTTCATATTTGGTGGCATACTTTCAAAGATTTCTTGTTTGGCTCTTTGGTAGTTTTAGCATCAGTGATAGCCGCTCAATGGTTCTCAAAGTTTCGATGGTTTCGTAGGTCAAAATGGTTAAAAAGCTTATTCGATATCATAGCAAGTGTTGTCCTGGCACGGATTGGTTTTAGCTTGCTAAGTAGAATTTTCCACTGGAACACATCTCCACTCGAAAATCTGTCTTGGTTTATACCAGTGTCAGTAGGATGGTTTGCTCTCAACCTTAGACAGTTGATTAGAAACAAAGATGCTGCGCTTTTATGGACATTACTGGTTTTCTTGTTGTTACTCAATTTCCGTTGGTTATTCTACATAAATTTCTATGGATTATATGCCCCGCCAGTAGCACTCTTATTCTTCATATTGCTGTATAATTTCACACCAGCTAATCGGAGACTCATATGGAATTCCTTACTTGTTTGCATCCTCATCTTCAGCAGTCAAAAACTAGGCGAATTAGCACAGTATCGCTACGCGATCCAATCCTCTTATGGAACTTTATACACTGCCAATGCTAAGATGGCGCGAGCTTTCAACCAGACGATTAATGTTATCAATACCTCTAAGGCTAAATCAGTTCTAGTCTTACCAGAAGGCTCCATTCTAACTTTCATGACAGGTACTTACTCGCCGAGCCGAATCATAACCTTTCAACCAATAGCTCTTCCTGATGAAAAAGCTCAGCAGGATTTCGTTTCTAGTATGAAAAAGAAACCGCCTGAACTGATAGTATATTTGGATATGCCTTTTCGCGAGGTGGGCTATAGAAACTATGCTGAATTTAATCCAATAGTTGACCGTTGGATTACCCAAGAACATAAATTGATTAGCGTTGTTCCTGAAGACCAGGGGGTGATTCGGATTTACGCCCGTGAGTTCAGATAAGAATCAAAAATCGAAAACAATTTAAGAAATTATATCGTGACAAACATGAATAACCAAATTCCCGAGAGCGGAGTACTCATAGCTCAAGCTCTGACTACCCAAACCCTCTTTACAAATCAGACACCGAGTCTCCCAAATGCCAACGATGGTGTCCCTTATGAACTGGGGGTGAAGTTCAGAAGTGCTAAAAGTGGTTACATTACCGCGATTCGCCATTTCAAATCGTCTAGTGAGACAGGAACCCATGTGGGGAAAATCTGGTCAGCAACAGGTAACGTCCTAGCAACAGTGACTTTCGCCAATGAAACTGCCTCAGGTTGGCAGCAGCAGGCTCTGAGCAGCCCGTTGGCGATTCAAGCTAACACGACCTACGTAGTCTCTGTCAACACCAATGGCTACTTCCCTTTCACTAGTAGTGGATTGGCAAGCTCGATTGTCAATGGAGATCTCAGTTCCGTTGCTGACGGGAACAATGGAGTCTATAATACGACTCCAAGTGCTTTCCCGACTCAATCTTACCAAAACAGCAACTATTTCCGTGACATCGTATTCGCTTCTGGTAATACCCTGATTAAGGTGAGTGGTGATAATCAAACCGGTACAGCAGGGAGTGCCTTACCCAACCAGTTAGTGGTTCAAGTGAATAACGCTGCGAACAATCCTGTGTCAGGAATTACAGTCACCTTTGCAGTCACTAGTGGTAGCGCTTCGGGTTCGGTGTCGCCTAGTAGTGCGGTAACGAATTCCAATGGTCAAGCTAGCACTGTGCTGACTCTCGGGTCGGCCTCTAGCGGAGCATCAGTGAGTGCAACAGCTGGGAGCATAGGTAGCGTCACCTTCAGTGCTAAAGCTCGTCCAGCAAATCCCAATGCCATTTATTTAGAAAACCAAAACGCTGGAACGACAAACTGGAAAATCACTAATCCAGTTACCCAGAATGCGCCTGAGATTGTGGGCTATGCCGGGGCAACTAGTGTCAATCAAGGTGGGACTTTGCCAATCTACGTTTCCTTAGCACAGTCAGGAACGTACAGCATCGACGTATATCGCTTAGGTTATTACAACGGTACCGGAGGGCGATTAATATTCCGCAATGGTTCACTCAATGGCAGCCCTCAAAACCCCTTTACAGTCACAGACTCTGCGACCAATCTCGTCGAGGTTAACTGGTCAATTTCTACTACTCTATCAGTGGGTACTAACTGGACCAGTGGTCTGTATGTTGCCAATTTGACTCATGGGGCTAGTGGCAAACAGACACAGCTATGGTTTGTTGTGCGCAATGATAGCAGCACCTCCGATATCTTATTCGAGAGCGGCTTTAGTAACTTTCATGCTTATAACAACTCTGGTGGTTACAGCTTGTATTGGTGGAATAGTAATGGCGGTCAAAGGGCATTCAAAGTTTCTTCTGAGCGACCATTTTCACAAACAAGTACTCGGACAATTGAAGCCAATAAGATACTGACTTGGGAGTACAACATGGCACGGTGGCTGGAATCCCAGAGCTATGATGTTTCCTACGTTGCTAACGTTGATATCTACTCTAACCCACAGTTACTGAAGCAGCACAAAGTATTTCTGGTAGCAGGTCATAACGAGTACTGGTCATTAGAAGAACGCAACAACGTGCAGCAGGCTCGCGATGGTAAACCAGCAACGAACTTAGCATTTTTCTGTGCCAACTCATGTTACTGGCGAACACGCTTTGAGAAATCAAATACAACTGGGCGAGCCAACAGTATTATAGCATGCTACAAGGATGCTTGGGCACAAGATCCGACTGCGGCAACTAATTCGGCTGCGGCAACTAATGAGTTCCGCAGCCCAGAGAACAACCGTGCCGAAAACGCTTTGTTAGGAGTCATGTATACAGCTGATAACGGTGACTACTACGGCGGGGCTAACTTTGTAGTCACCAACGCTACAGACCCTTACTACGCCAATACCAATCTCAAAAACAATGATACACTGTCTCAGTTAGTTGGCTTTGAATGGGATGCGGTGGTTAACAATCTTGGCTCTACCCCAAGCGGGTTGGTTGTTCTGTCGCAATCACCGGTTGTTCCTGTTCAAGGAGACATAGACCCATATCTTCCACCTGACCCTAATAATGGAAAGATAGCAAATGCAGTCCGCTACACCGCAGCAAGCGGTGCTAAGGTCTTTGCGGTCGGCTCTTTCCAGTTTATGTGGGGACTGGACAGCGATGGCGTTAGTACACCACGCGAAGATATTCGCGCTAAGCAATTTGCTGTCAACATCTTTGCAGATATGGGAGCCAGACCGCAAACTCCTGATGCCCAAATCAAGCTGCCTTAAGACATATATAACGCCGATTTGGCGCAAAGTGTCATAATTCAGATAGGTAGAGGGATAGTTTTGTACTTTCAGTAGTACAGCAACATCCATTCGTGACAAGTATAAGATGGCACTGTATTTTCCCCGGATTTTTGAGGAACATTACTGTTTGACAAATGTGATTTGACCTCAACTCGTCACGAATGGAATGGACAATTGCAATAAGATTGCAATCTTGAGTTTAGACTCGTGTTTTAACGCTATAAAATCTGAAGTTTTAGTTATGAATCTGAGAATAAAACGCCGACGATTTGGTCAGATAGTCATCGCTAGTGCCACCACAACTGTGATTGCCAGCTTAGCAGGTAAGAGCATGGCACAGCAGACACAGCAAATCTATGGGATCAGCCTTCCCTCCATTAATCCCGCCACCAATAGAACAACGGGAAGTGTATCGCTATCATCCAATGTAGAAAATGCGGTCCCTGCAATAGTGCTGAAATCTTTAGATTTATCAACTGGCAAGGAGTCGAGCAATCAGCTGCCTGCTAGTCCGGTTGAGAACGTCACTACTCTCCTTCAAAGTGCAACCAAAGCTATATTTACCGATCTTGGGGAGCAGGTCAAGGGTTTGACTGCCAAATCCGATGGCACACTCATTTCTGCTACTGTAACGAGTTCTCCTCAAGGGGATGTCAATCAGCTCACATTTGCTAACAGTAAGTCTTCGGTGTTGAACAGAAGTCTCAAAGCATCGGGATTCCAAAAAAATAGTATCATTGAAAGTCTGTTGTTTACCAAAGACAACACCCTCCTGACTATCGTTAGTCTCTATAGCGGCACTCCACCTTTTGATTTCGGTGTGATTGACACCCAAACAGGCATCTTGACTCCTGGTGCTCAATTAGGGCTGCCGGAAATTTCCCCTAGGGACCGGTTGAGTAATCTTGCCCAATCCCCAGATGGTAAAATTTACGCTACAGGTCTTGGCGGAGAGGGATCAGTTGTTTTAGTGCAGCTAGATCTGGTCAACAAAACGACACTTACTGGCAGAGGCAAGATTATAAAACTGTTTCCTTTGAGCTTTAATGGAAAGGGTTTGGGAAATGATGTCTTTAGCTTAGCTTTCTCTCCATCTGGGCAACTATTTGCGCTTGCTGATCCCCAATACCAAGGAACTAATTCTCTGTATACTGTAGATTTGCAGTCCGGAAATTTGACTTTTGTGCGACAATTTGCTGTCGCTAAGATTACGTTTATACCTTCCTAAAGGTCAGCACCCTTAGTATAGCAATCCTCCGCAAATTTCCGAACAACAGGGACGACTTGGAGGACAAGGGAGATGGGGGAGATGGGGGAGATAGGGGAGATGAGGGAGATGGGGGAGATGAGGGAGATGGGGGAGATAAATGCTTTCTTGTCCCCCAAGTCCCCCAAGTCCCCCAAGTCCCCCAAGTCTCTCTTTTTCCACATCCCGTGAAAAGTTAGAATGCCCACCCTACTAACATCATCTATTTTTCGCGAATGATTTAGGATTGCTATAGCAGAGCTATTTTAGTTAAAAAACTTATGAGTATGTCTGATATTATGATTAAGGTTGAAAATATAGGCAAAAAGTATATATTAGGGCATCTAGAGGAAGGTCGTAAATACAAGGCTTTACGGGATGTAATTGCTGATCAGGCAAAGTCACTGGGTCGAAAAATTATCAGAGCTTCTGAAAAACAAAATCTCAACTCAGTCCGCGAAGAGTTTTGGGCATTAAAAGATATTTCATGTGAAATTAAGCAAGGAGACAGAATAGGTATTATTGGACGCAATGGTGCGGGAAAATCAACATTATTGAAAATTTTGAGCCGGATTACAGAGCCAACTAAAGGTAAAATTGTAATTAAAGGAAGAGTTGCAAGTCTATTAGAAGTGGGAACAGGCTTTCACCCAGAATTAACTGGACGGGAAAACATTTTCCTTAATGGTTCAATTATGGGAATGAGTAAGGTGGAGATTAAAAGCAAGTTTGATGAGATTGTTGCATTTGCAGAGGTGGAGAAGTTTTTAGATACGCCAGTAAAGCGATACTCTTCTGGAATGTATGTACGCCTTGCTTTTGCTGTGGCTGCTCACTTAGAGCCAGAAATTTTGATTATTGATGAGGTACTTGCAGTGGGGGATGCTAAGTTCCAAAGAAAATGTTTAGCTAAAATGGAAGATGTGGGTAAGGAGGGAAGAACAGTTTTATTTGTCAGCCATCAAATGGCAGCAATTAAAAAATTATGTTCAAGAGCAATCTTACTCCAGTCAGGAAAGGTTCAGTATGATGGAAATGTTGAGTCAGCAATAGATTATTATTTAGATTACTTTTCAGGAAGTTTTGAGCAAAATGGGAACATAACAAAGATTTTAGATGTCAAACATTCTGGCACTGGAGATCTCAAGCTGACTGGATTTTCTGTAGAAAATTTGAAAGGGGTAAATTTAATAACAGTCTCTTCTGGCGAAGAAATTATCCTTAATTTTTTCTATGAGTTGATGACTAATAAAGAAATTAGTGACCTTAGTATAGGATTATCTATACATAACTCTTATGGAGATCCGCTTACTATTTTTTATAGTGACTATGTTGGTCAAATTTTTTCAACGTTACCTTCTAAAGGAATATTTAAGTGTAGAATAAAAGACTTTCCTTTCTCATCAGGTAGGTATTTTGTGGGTGCAAGAGTCATCTTGATTAATGGTATAGAAGTTGACTGGCCACAAGGATACGTAGGTTTTGTTGATGTGCAAGAGGGTTCCTTCTATAGGGAAGGAAATATTCGCCCTCAGGATCTTGGTCCTATCTTGATTAGGGGAGATTGGGAGCTAAAATCAGTCTAAGGAGAATTATATGTTTCAAACTTTGAAAAAAGCTGGTAGACGCTGTAAAAAAGCAATAGCTAGTTTCTACACCTCTTTACTCTTAGAAGAACAACCGACCTATCACAAGTTTTGCTTCTCTCAAGAGGGAGAAGATATGATACTTAGCCGTATATTTGGTGCAAAAAGAAATGGCTTTTACATTGATGTTGGTGCTTTCCATCCACAATATCTTTCAAACACTTATTTTTTCTATCAGTCGGGTTGGAGAGGTATAAATATTGATGCAATGCCTGGTAGTATGGAAGTCTTTAAAAAAATTAGACCGAATGACATCAATTTAGAAATAGCGGTTTCTAATACTAAAGAAGTACTAAATTACTTTGCATTTAATATACCTAACCTTAATGGTTTTTCTCATGATATTTCTTTGAAAAGAGATGGATGGAAGGGGGAAGACTGGGAAGCAAAAGTAATAAATCAAATGGAAATCCAAACATATACACTAGCAGAGATTTTAGAAAAATATTTGCCAGAAAAACAAACAATAGATTTCATTAATGTTGATGTAGAGGGTCTAGATTATCAAGTCTTAGTATCAAATGATTGGTCTAGATATAGACCAAATATAGTATTAGTAGAAGATTTAGAACTAACTTCTATAAACACAGTCCAAACGTCAAAAAATTATCAATTTATGTGTAATCAAGGATATGAACTTTATAGTAAGTCAGTAAATACTTTGATATTTAAATTGGAAGAATTCAAGGTAGAAACTTAAGTGGGCTGAAGGTGAAAACAGGCTTAGTCTAAGTAGACCCGCACAGAAAAACCGAACTATATTAATTTATGTTAATGCTTGTAGTTGCGCAAAGAGCGCTTATATCTAGGGCGCTCTTTGCGCAACTACAAACCTTAATTTATTTGTGCCGACTTACTTAATGCAATCTGTAGATTATCTAGATAAATTGATGAATGTGATGAATGAGAATACACTTTATCAAGTTAAAATTCCACCAGTTCCAGATGAAACACCACGTTCATTGTTGTCTGTAATGATTCCTACGTACAATTGTGCGAAATATCTACGCGAAACCCTAGCTAGCGTATTAGCACAAGACCCAGGACCTGATGTTATGCAAATTGAGGTGATTGATGATCACTCTACACAAGATGATCCAGCAGCAGTTGTTGAAGAATTGGGACGGGGTCGAGTTGCTTTTTATCAGCAACCAGAGAATGTAGGTCATATCAAGAATTTTCAGACTTGTTTAGAACGTTCTCGAGGAAAGTTGATTCATCTGCTGCACGGCGATGATTGTGTACGGGATGGCTTTTATCGTAAGCTTCAAAGAGCCTTTGAGGAGAACCCTGAGATTGGTGCTGCTTTCTGCCGCCAAATTCACATGGATGAGCAAGGACATTGGCAAGAGATTTCTCCTTTAGAGCAGTCGGAAAGTGGTGTTCTAAATAATTTATTGGAGAAAATTACTGTTCGACAGCGCATCCAAACACCCTCGATTATAGTGCGACGCCATGTATACGAACAGCTTGGAATGTTTGACAGTCGTTTATCCTCCTGCGAGGACTGGGAAATGTGGATACGAATTGCGGCAAAATACCCCGTTTGGTACGAAGTTGAGCCGCTAGCACTATACCGTAGGCACTTAAATTCTAATACTGGACTTCATATACGCACTGGTAAAGAAATTCAAAACATACGCAAGGTCATTGGCATTATTCAGGACTACTTACCTAATGAGTACGCTGATAGGCTTTCAAAAACTGCACTTGAAAATTATGCATTGTATGCCCTCGGTTATGCAAGTGGATTTACCTTTAAAGGTGATACGATCCCTGCTATCAGCCTAATGAAAGAAGCTTTACTTTGCTCATCATCATTGAAGGTTATTTATTCTGTATTAAAGTTAAGCACTAAATTGTTTTATATAAAAATCATAGAAAATCTGGATAAAATAGGGCGATGAAACCAGTAGTTAGCGTTATTACCTGCACCCACAATCCAAGAAGTAATTATATTAAAAGGGTATTGCTTGCAATACAAAAACAGACTTTGCCAATAGAGTTATGGGAATACTTACTCATTGATAATGCGAGTAATCAACTTCTTTCCTCAGAAATAGACTTAAGCTGGCATCCTAATGCTCGTCATATTCGAGAAGAACAGTTAGGTTTAACTCCTGCAAGGTTACGAGGTATTAAAGAGGCAGTAGGTGAAATTTTAGTTTTTGTTGATGATGACAACGTTTTAGACCCAGATTATTTAGAAGTCGCTTTAAGAATCAGCAAAGATTTCTCAATAATTGGTGCTTGGGGTGGACAAGTTATTGCAGAATTGGAAGAGGACCCTCCAGAATGGACAAAGCCTGACCTAAAAAATTACCTATACTCTCTAGCTTGTCGAGAATTTGAACGAGATCAATGGTCTAATTTAATACATCAACACGAAACAACCCCTTGCGGAGCTGGGCTTTGTGTTCGTAAAATCGTTGCACAGAAGTATGCTGAATTAGTTCATAACGATCCTAGGCGGGCAGATCTGGATCGCAAAGGTCAAATACTGAGTTCCTGTGGAGACTCAGACTTAGCCTATACAGCCTGCGATATAGGCTTGGGCACAGGACAGTTTACATCTCTGAAAGTGACTCACTTGATACCCCCTAGCCGTCTGTCAGAGGATTATCTCCTGCGTATCTCTGAAGGATTATCTTATTCAGGAACTGTCTTGGAGTATTTCCGAGGCAAACTGCCAGCAACGCCAACTTGGAAATCATCCTCGATATATTTGCTATATCTTCGTCTTCGATACGGTGTAAGAAGACGCCGCTTCTATGAGGCGACACAGAAAGGTTTGAGGCAAGCTGTAAAAGAGATTGCTAATTGGCAAAATTAATCTCGCGCTTAACGCGATTGGGCTTGAATCCCAATCCCCAATCGCCAATCCCCAGTCCCCAGTCATTTATGGGGTTCCCCACCTACCACCTACCTTAGACTGGTTCGGAAATTTTACCCTCAAGACGACGAAAGAGAAATAGCCAAAGTGGTATGGTGCTATTGATTGCAATGAGTCGCACCAAATGACCAGCAGTAACAATTTCTACATTGTGATCCAATGCTAGCGCTACTAAAATCATTTCCGCTGATCCTCCAGGTGCAGTTACCAATAGACAAGTCAACCAGTCCCAAGACGTTAATTGCATGGCAATCCAGGCGGCGATCGCACCAACAACCAAAGTCATAACGACAGACAAAAAGGCGTAACCGATGGTCTTTTTCTCTAAAGTCGGTTTATCACCCCAATACTCACCTATGGTAATTCCTAAAAGCATTTGACCCAGTAAGCTGACCAGAGGCGGTGGGCTAAAATTAACATGATCCACAAAAGGCAGCCAGCTTAGCATTGGGTTAAAAGCAATACCAATCATTAATGCACCAACAAACTCACCAGAGGGAATTTTACTTTTGGAGGCAAGATAAACTCCTAATCCGTCCAGCAGAAGAGCTAACAGTAGTAATTCTAAATGAGATGGTTCGAGACTGAGCAAAACACCTTTGATCGGGAGTGCTTGGGTATTATAAGTACCATTTAATATCCTTACAACCAGTGGAATCAGAAAAGTTACGGAGGTGATGCGCAGACCCTGAACCAACGCCACTAGAACGACATTTCTGCCGTATTCAGCAGCAATAGCTGACATAGGTCCTATACCACCAGGAACTGTAGCCAGCATTGCCGTTAATAAATTGGTTTTGCTCAAACGTCCGTAAATGTAGCCAATTAAGCTCCCACACAGGAGCAGGAAAAAGTTGAGCAAAACAAAAACAGGAACACTAGAAGCAACACTAGCTAGATTACCATGAGCAATTGAAAACCCAACATTTAGCCCCACAAGTGCCATGCCAATCTTTCTGGCAGTGCGGTTAGGTTTGGGACAATGGTCATAGAAAATCCGACAAGCCTGAAGTACCAATGCACCAGAGACTATACCACCAAATAACCAGGCTACCCCTCCAATGTTCAACTTTGTCAGGACTAAACCCAAGGGTAATGTCAGCAACATTTCCAAGGTGAGAATGATTAACTGATTCACTCTTGGCTGTTGTTCAACAACAGCAGGTTTCTCATGAGTGTCAGGCTTCTTGGGAGTCGCTACGCTTAAAGTGTCATTCGTTAACACTCTGGTTTACTCTACTAGATGTACTCTGTTTACTTTAGTTTAGGCCAGAGATTTTTTCGCTTGTCTTCTCCCTATTCCCCACTCCCTACTCCCTCTCTAGGATTAGCGACCCAAGAGATTGGTGGCCGCACCAGCAGCCCCACCATTAATAGCATTGCTGAGGGGATGGCGACGATTGGTAATGACGCCAGCCACTGTGCCGGCTGCTGCACCTACTGCGGTATCTCGAGCCAAGTGACGACTTCTGTGGCGTCCGCCGTGGTTGACGGCATTAACAGCAGCACCAGCAGCGGCCCCATTAACGGCATTAGCTGCTGTATGATGACGGCTAGTCACCGTACCAGTTACCGTACCTGCTGCTGCGCCTACTCCAGCATCTTTTATGAGCCGATGCTTTGCTGATGCGGGTTGCACAGACACTAGGTTTCCACCGACTAGACTCATCGCCATGAGGCTTGGTAATAGTGTGCGTTTTAAAATTGGATGCATTACTATCCCTTTTAAATGAATGAACTGCTCTGTTAAAATTGGAATAGACAGTCTGATAACTTTTCTAATTCTAGAGTAGGTCAGAGATTCTTTTCTGTCGTGACTCTAAGGGATAGTAATGTCTAATCACTTAGAGAGAAACTCAGATCAATGAAGTACAACCAAATCAAAGAAGTCAGGAGTCAGGAGTCGGAAGTTCTGAGAGCGGTTGCACAATTAACTCAATATCAAAACAATCAATAGCAGCCGCAATCAAAGCTGCAATAATCTTTTCAATACCCAGGTTTTGGGGGAGTTTCAGTGGAGTAAAAGATTCTGTATCAAATACTTCAGCAAACAATTCTTGATCCGGTTGTAAACGGATAGAGCCATGTTGTAAAATTGCTCCACCCTTTCGCAGTTGGGCACTACCGATGAGTTTGTTACCATCTGGCAAAACTAAATCTGCACCTGTGGCAGTGCCAAAACAGTTGGGGTTATGGATGTAGCCTCGCCCAGTTGTACCGTAGTGCAATTCTACGCCAAGCGATCGCCACCCTTGAATCAAAAACTCACAAATTTTTTGGTATACCTGGATGCGATCGCCCGTTAGTCCAGACACAACCACGGCGTAAGTTAAATCACCTTGATGTAGCACCGCCCTTCCTCCAGTAGGACGCCGCACCAACTCCACTTTCTGACCTTGCCAAACCAGGTGCTGCCAATGTTCAGGGTATTTGTGCTGATGATAGCCCAGAGAAATGGCAGGTGGCGACCAAGTGTAAAATCGCAAAGTTGGACCTTGCTTTCCCGACTGGTGTTGTTCTAATAACCAACGGTCAATCGCCATCTGCACATTGCCAGCAGCCTCAAGCATTGGAATCAGTCGCCACACTGTTCTCAAGCTACACCAAACTCCGATTGTAACGCTTCGTCGTTGTTGTCAGCGATGGTTGCCACGACGGTAATTAGGCGAGAAACTACGGCAGGAGATAACTCTGCCAAGGAACTGATCGCTATGACAACCACTTGGTTTTCAATAATACCAAAACGGGATTCAAAGGTACTGGAACAGTTCATTTCCAATAGCTTCCGCATCAACTTAGGTTCATCTTTAGCAGGTAACTTTAGCACTACAGACCAAACCGTTAAGGTGCCTTCATTGGTTTTCCCTGTGAGTCGGACAAACACTTCCACACTACCGTAGTTAAACTTCCAAAGATAACCACCTTCTGAGGGCTGGTTAACCATGGCACTGTTATCTTGTTCCAGACTGTGGATGACGTTTTCAATGACGTCCACATAGTTAATGCCCGTTTTTTCCTCGATTAACTCATTGATGAGTTCGTCGGTGGCGATGGATTCGGTTGCGACTGTTTGTTGATTGGATTGGTAGCTTGTCATACAGATTTTTGTCTCAGTAGCATCATTGTTGCATCTACATCGATAATATAATTTTTGATATCCTATCTTTTGCTCCCCCACTCCCTACTCCCTACTCCCCTACTCCCTACTCCCCACCTTCACCCATCATTTTTGGGTTGACAGACTACTAGTACTCTGGCAACCTTCGAGAAGCAAGGCTTGTAATGATTTGTTCGTAGTGAGGACTTTAGTACTCAAAAATACGAGGACTAAAGTCCTCACTACAAACTCATCAAAGGCAATTTTTTTAATCGCTCTTTGGGTAGAAAGATTTGGTTACAAGCTAGCTATTATATTATCTCTTCCGTAGGGAGAATACTAATCAACCTTGAAGGTAAGGTAGCCTTGGGAACAGGCAGGGGCGCTGAAAAGCGGTTTAGCAATCGTCTCAGTGTTTGCCATCTACCTAAAGAGTTAAATTACGGAAATTGATTATGGCTGACAACAAAAAAGTTTGGTTAATTACGGGTAGTTCCACTGGGTTCGGGCGATCGCTCACTGAGGCAGTACTCAAACATGGTCATCGCGTCGTCGCCACTGCCCGCAAACCTGAACAACTTAGTGACCTTGTTGACCAGTATCCAGAAACCGCAAAAGCCGTTCGCCTTGATGTCACCAATACCCAACAAGTGCATGATGCGGTGAAGTCATCTGTTGACGCTTTTGGTCACATCGACGTGCTAGTGAACAACGCAGGTTATGGCACCATAGGTGCCCTCGAGGAGGTTAGTGAGGAAGCGATTCAACGCCAGTTTGCCACCAACGTCTTTGGGGCGCTCAACATGATCAAAGCAGTACTCCCCGGACTGAGGCAGCAACGCAGCGGTCACATTCTTAACATCTCGTCCGTGGGCGGTTTCGTCTCCTTTGCTGGCACTGGAATCTATTGCAGCACTAAGTTTGCCCTAGAGGGATTGTCTGAGGCACTATCCAAAGAAGTTGCTCCCTTGGGCATCAAAGTAACAATTATTGAGCCTGGGGCGTTTCGTACTGATTTCAATGGGCGATCGCTCGCCACACCAGAGCATCTGATTGATGACTACGCTTCCACCAGCGGTGAATTTCTCAAGTGGATTCGGGAAACCGATGGCACGCAACCCGGCGATCCAGACAAAGCCGCTCAAGCGATGATCCAGGCAGTTGAAAGCCATAATCCGCCGCTAAGACTGGCGTTGGGAGCGGATGCTCTTCATCTGATCTCCGAAAAGCTTTCCTCAGTGAAAGCCGAAATGGAAGCCTGGAAACAGGTGTCCATTAACACTGCATTTGAAGGACTAGAGGTTGGTGCCATCGGTGGGTAAGCGGTTCTACTAATGAGGAGAATGTGATGAAACTTGAAGGTAAAGTTGCGCTAGTAACAGGTAGTAGTCAGGGGATCGGACAAGCGATCGCCATCCGTCTCGCAGAAGAAGGTGCCGATATCATCATAGACTACCGCTCTCACCCAGAAGGAGCAGAGGAAACTAAAGCGAAAGTCCAAGCCACCGGACGCAAAGGCTTAGTTGTCAAAGCAGATTTGGGTATAGTCAGCGATATCAACCGGATGGTTTCTGATGGTATCCAACACTTCGGTAAACTAGATATACTGGTAAACAACGCAGGTCTAGAAAAAAACGCCTCCTTCTGGGATGTGACTGAAGTTGATTATGATAACGTGCTGAACGTTAACCTGAAGGGTGTATTCTTCGCAACACAAGCCATCGTCAAGCACTTAATCGAAACGAAACGCCAAGGAAAGATTATCAACATCAGCTCGGTGCATGAAGAATTACCCTTCCCGCACTTTACCTCTTACTGTGTCAGTAAAGGCGGTGTGAAAATGATGATGCGAAACCTAGCAGTAGAACTCGGACCCTTGGGCATCACCATCAATAACGTCGCACCAGGAGCGATCAACACACCCATCAACAAAAGTTTGATAGAAGACAAAGCTAAGCTAAACGCTGTGCTGCAAAATATACCCCTCGGACGGCTAGGGGAACCAAATGATATTTCTTCTATAGTCGCCTTTTTAGCTTCACCCGATGCTAACTATATCACAGGCTCTACCTTTTTTGTCGATGGTGGATTGTTGTGGAACTACCATGAACAGTAGGTTTGTAGTTGCGCTTCAGCGCTATAGTAGCTTGCATCTGTGCAATTAAAAAATTTTAGGAGAACATACCATGAAAGCTGCTGTTTTACCCAATTATCACCAACCGCTGGAATTGCGTGAGGTACCTGTACCGGAAATTGGTCCAACGGAAGTGCTGATTAAAGTCCACGCCTGTGGAGTTTGCGGTTCGGATGTGCATTTGGTGGACGAGCAATTTAAGGGAATGTCAACCGTGCCGGTTATTCCTGGTCACGAAGTTGCTGGAGTGATTGAAGAAGTAGGCGAACAAGTTAACTATCTCAAAAAAGGCGATCGCGTTGGCGTTCCTTGGGCTCAGCACACCTGTGGTCATTGCCGCTACTGCATACGCGGTGAATCAACTCTATGTCCAGAGCAACTGGTGACCGGTGTTAGCCTCAATGGGGGATACGCAGAGTATACCAAAGCTCCTGCCCGTGACGTAACTGTCATCCCCGATGAAATTTCCTTTGAGGAAGCAGCACCCCTATTTTGTGCAGGAGTGACTGTTTATACCCCCTTCAATTACGTTGGCTTCAAGCCGGGACAAACTGTTGCCGTGATGGGTGTAGGCGGACTAGGACATTTGGCGCTGCAGTTTGCCCATGCTTTGGGAGCACGTACAATTGCAGTCAGCAGAGGCGAAGATAAACTCCAACTGGCTAAAGAAAAACTGGGAGCAGATGAAGCCATCGACTCCAGCACTGACGAATGGGTGCAAAAAGTGCAGCAGATGGGTGGTGCTGATGTCATTCTCTCAACTGCCAATTCATCCAAGCTGATGGGACAGGCGATCCACGCCCTTGCTCCGGAAGGAACGTTAGTATTGCTAGCTGTGGATGACAAAGAAATCCTCCTTCCGCCGCCAATGGATTTGATTGGTGCCCGTCGGCGGGTCATGGGTAGTCCCAGTGGCTCAATTAAAGATATGCGCGAGACATTAGAAGTCGCTGCTAGACACGGTGTTCGCCCGATGATTGAAACTCATCCTCTAGACAATGCCCAGCAGGCTCTTGAGCGCGTGCGCGATGGTAAGCCACGTTTTCGAGCGGTACTAACTATGAACGGGCGTTAAGTTTGCAAGGTGGGCATTGCCCACCTAACAGAAAATTTTGTGGATAAAATTATGGACATTAGACTAATGATAACCTCACGCAAAGACGCAAAGGCGCTAAGAAAACTTTTGCGACTTTGCGTCTTTGCGTGAGACTTCATATTATTGGAACATAAAATTATGACTCAAGAAGAAGCAAGATTGCAACAAGACCGCGATCGCACCGCCTATTGGAAACGTTGGGGTCCCTACCTCAGTGAACGGCAATGGGGTACTGTCCGGGAAGACTATAGTCCTAATGGTACTGCTTGGGAGTTTTTCCCCCACGACCATGCTCGGTCCCGCGCCTACCGTTGGGGAGAAGATGGTATTGCGGGAATTTCTGATAACCATCAAAGATTGTGTTTTGCTCTTGCGCTTTGGAATGGTGAAGACCCAATTCTCAAAGAAAGGATTTTTGGCTTAACGGGAAATGAAGGTAATCACGGGGAAGATGTCAAAGAATACTACTTCTATCTCGACAACACCCCGACCCACTCCTACATGAAGTGTCTCTACAAATATCCGCAAGCTGCTTTTCCCTACGATCAACTTGTGGGAGAAAATCGCAAAAGAAGTCGCCAAGACCCAGAGTTTGAATTGCTCGATACAGGTGTGTTTGCAGATGACCGCTACTTTGATGTGTTCGTCGAGTATGCTAAGAATACACCAGAAGACATTTTGATTCAAGTCAGTGTGGTTAACCGGGGACCTGAGGAGAAAACGCTACATTTATTACCAACTTTGTGGTTTCGCAATACTTGGTCTTGGTTTGACAATCAACAGAAGCCTTTGATCAAGTTGTTGAAATCTGATACTCAGTTGAGTGTGCTTGAAGCTTCTGACGCAATTCTGGGAAACAGATGGCTATACTGCAACGAGCCAACGGAACTGCTGTTTACAGAAAATGAGACGAATTTTGAAAGATTATTTGGAGTTGGTAATGCTTATCCTTATGTTAAAGATGGAATTAATAATTATATAATAGAGGGTAGCAAGGATGCAGTTAATCCTAATCAAATCGGAACGAAGGTTGCAGCCCATTATGTGTTGACCATCGCTCCTGGGGAAACCAAAACTGTGCGGTTGCGACTTTGTGATGCTCCAGACTTGGTAGAGCCATTTGGGGATAATTTTGATCGTACTCTGGGCGATCGCATTCAAGAAGCTGATGAATTTTATCAGCGCATTTCTCCGTTTCCCATATCCGAAGACCAGCGCAATGTGCAGCGACAAGCATTTGCGGGGCTGTTATGGGGTAAACAATTTTACTACTATGTGGTGGAAGATTGGCTAAAAGGTGATCCAGTAGGTCCCCCGCCACCAGAGTCGCGCCAAAGTGGTAGAAATTCCGATTGGTTGCACGTATTTAACGATGACGTTCTTTCAATGCCCGATACATGGGAATACCCTTGGTTTGCTGCTTGGGATTTGGCGTTTCATGTCATACCTCTCGCCATCATTGATCCTGACTTCGCTAAACAGCAATTGACCCGCTTCACGCGAGAATGGTATATGCACCCCAACGGTCAACTTCCTGCTTACGAATGGGCACTGAGTGATGTCAACCCTCCAGTTCATGCTTGGGCAGCTTGGCGCGTCTACAATATAGAGCAAAAGATGTACGGACGCGCTGACAAGGAATTTCTAGAGCGGGTATTTCAAAAGTTGCTGCTCAATTTTACTTGGTGGGTGAACCGCAAAGATATCGAGGGCAAGAATATTTTTCAGGGTGGCTTTTTGGGTTTGGACAATATTGGCGTGTTTGATCGCAGTTCAAAATTACCCACGGGTGGCGAGTTGGAACAAGCAGACGGTACGAGTTGGATGGCTATGTACTGCATAAATATGCTGACCATTGCTTTGGAACTTGCTGCATACGATCCCGCTTATGAAGATATTGCCAGCAAATTCTTTGAGCATTTTCTACGCATTACTGCTGCGATGGAGGGTATTGGGAGAAATGAGATTGCTCTATGGGATGAAAGTGATGGCTTTTACTACGATGCGCTGCGTTTCCCTGATGGTCATCATTGTCCCATGAAGGTGCGCTCAGTGGTGGGATTGGTGCCGCTGTTTGCAGTGGGAACGCTGGAACCTGAAACTTTAGCGAAACTGTCTTCTTTCAAGCGGAGGACGGATTGGTTTATCCAGAATCGACCTGACCTCACTGCTGGTATAGCTTGTATGCAAAAGATTGGGGTGGGCGATCGCAGATTGCTGGCAATTGCCCATGGAGACAAGTTGCGTCGCCTGCTGCAAAAGATGTTAGATGAAGCAGAGTTCTTGAGTCCCTATGGTATCCGTTCCGTGTCTAAATTTCATGCCGAACATCCCTATGTCCTAACAGCAAACGGTCAGGAGTACCGAGTGGATTACGAACCTGCTGAATCTACCACTGCTTTGTTTGGTGGTAATTCTAACTGGCGTGGACCTATTTGGTTTCCAATGAATTATTTGATTATTGAGTCTCTTCAAAGGTTCCATCACTATCTGGGCGACAATTTCAAAGTGGAATGTCCCACAGGTTCTGGTAAGGAGATGACCCTGCAAGAGGTGGCTGTTGAGTTGTCCAATAGGCTAGGTGAAATTTTTCTGAGAAACTCCTCTGGAAACAGACCAGTGTATGGAGATATGGAGGTGTTTCAAACCAGTCCCCATTGGCGTGACTTTATTCTTTTCCATGAATATTTTCATGGAGACAATGGCGCTGGTCTGGGTGCTAGTCATCAAACTGGTTGGACCGGTTTGGTAGCAGAAATGATTCTGCGATGCGGGGAGTATCAAGATAATTCGTAATTCGTAATTCGTAATTCGTAATTAAGAATTCATTAATTACGGATTAATTAATAATTAATTAGTTAATTAATATCATGTCCGTTTAATTGCTTAGAATAAAAATTCCCCGCATCCCTGCGTCCCCGCGTCCCCGCGTCAGTTTAACAGGGGGGTGAACTTGATAATTGATGTAGCAGTCCGTGCAGGAGTTATGAAAGTCCAGAAACCCGGTTTCTTTAAGAAACCGGGTTTCTAAAGCATGGGATTTTCACAACTGAAATAGGAGTGCTATATCAATTACGAATTATTTTGAGTTTAGATCCTCAAAGTTCCATTGATAATTGAACTTCCTTTGATGATAGGAGTACTTGTGGCTACCGTCGAAGGCACCGGGCTTAAACAAATCAGATAAATCGTTGGTGCCTGGGGTGTTGGCATCACCGAGGAATCCGCCCTCTGGTGTATACACATTGAAGAGTTCCTGCAAGCTCTTCAAGTCAGACGAGTGGGTGTAATTTAAGGTACTTTCATATGCGTTACCCTTGGCCAAGGGAGAAATCACGATCTCGGTCAGGGTGTGACTGAAGTCGTTCTGGTTGGTGCCTTCGGTTTCGTCGTACCAAATAATGATCGCGCCGTTATCTTTGTAGGCTTTTGAGGCTTGAATCTGAGGAATGATTATGGAGAGGAAGTTGTCCCCTTGTGCAATTGCGGCTGAGTCGCCAGTGTAATGAACTCCATTATAGGTAAAGCCGTTCGTCAACGCAGTGTGCGAGTCGTTGAACTGGTCGGGGGTAATGAGGTTGTAGCGAGCAACGGTGTTGTTGTCGAGGTCTTTTTGCAACTGCTGGAGCGGCGCGTAGTGGGAAACCTGAGGGTTCGACGGAGTTGGGTCATTGCCACCGTTGGTGGCAGTGAAAAAGAGTTGCCCGTCATGTTTGGTTGCGAAGTCGAACTGGTGGCTGCCGTTGTAAGGGTTAGTGTAGGTATCTAACGTGCCACTGAAACGGGTCAGCGGCACGGTCCACTGGTCTTGTGGTAGAACCTCGCTTTTATCGCTGGTGAGGTCGATGTCCTCTTGGTAAGACTTCCAGGATATACCAGCTTCCTGGAGCAGCTGGCTGAGGCTCAGGGCGTCTTGGTTAGTGCCACCGGGAACTTGGTAGGGATCGTTGTCGTTGAGAACGCCAAAGTTGTCGCCAGCTTCCTGCCAAATGTAGTTGGGCTCGGATGGGTGGATGCTCGGGTTATTGCCCGACGGTGTAGCCAGAACGTTATGGTAAGCGCTGGCGTAGGAAACCTGCGCAGCGTTCGGATGTCCTGGAGTAATGAGGCTGTTCAGATAAGGAGCAGCGGGATTGCCAAAGATTTGCTGAGGCGCTTTTGTGTCATCACTTGGTTGCGTGAAGTTGTGGTTCTCCAAATCTATGACAAAGACGTGCTTAATGCTTTGGGCAGAAGCTTTTTGAGCAGGCTGGGCAACAAACGCCACACCAACGGTTAAAGCAGCAACGGAAGCTGCTTTGACCAAATTATTTAAGTTAAACATCTTGTTTCCACGATCAGTACAAGAGTCATCAAGTGCAGAGAGTTTTGAGCTTCCTGCTGCATCTCGAGATTTACCCGCTACATTAAACCTTGAAGGTTAAATTTAGATGATCGAAAGGTTATGGAAAAATTAATATTTTCTTAGAAATAATCTTATAGAACTTACGCACTTTACAAATTGATCATTATGTGAATATCAAACTTATTAAAATGATTTACTTGCACTGCCTCGTTAAGAGCCTGACAGCTGGGAATGCATTTACAAGGAGGCAGAGCCTCCCGTGATCCACAGGAGGCTCTGCCGAACAAGAGGGCATTACAAGGCAGAACAGCCTAGGCTCTGCCTCCTGGTTTGACGCGAGGCAGAGCCTCGCACAACAGCATTACAAGGCAGAGCCTTGTAACGAGAGATAATTCACAGTTGGTGGTTTCTGTCAACGCCTAAGTCGTAACAACCTCTCCCAAGTCCTCCTTGTCCCCCAAGTCTTCCTTGTCCCCTCTGTTCAGATATCAAATAGGATTGCTATAGCTAGGTTATGAAAAAGTGATGAACATGTTATTTTCTCGTTAAAATACAGTGATTGCGGTCAATGTGCTATGATTAATAATTCACAAGAGCCAGCAACCGAAGCTGAGCCGCTGGCAACACCGCCGTTTCTCATCCAACGCAACCAGCAAATTCGCAACCTGATTCTAGATTACGCGATGGGAGCAGCGCTCATTGGACTAAATCCGTTTCGCGGTACTCTGACGGTGACATTGCTGGTGGTGGGTATATTGATATTGAAGATGAGATGGGATATAGGCTCCAAGTGGGGCTATACTAAAGGTCAAGATCCCTTGGCGATCGCAGGAAACCTCTTCGGCAGCTTAGGGGCGTTTGCACTCGCGTTTATGGCTTGGGTATCTATGTTCTGCGTTGGTTTGCTTGTGCCAGTGTTCTCAGGGTTCGCCATTTCAGGAGCCTTTTTCACCCTCACCTGGACACTGGGACAGGTAACCAGCCAGTTCTATGCTAGTGGTCGCAACCAAGGAGGGCAATGATGAACCTCAGCCGTAGGCAAATTCTGCTTGCCGGACTCACCTTTGGGGTAGCCGCAACTGGAACTCGCAATTACCACCAGCAGCAAACGAAAAGCAAGCTAGAGGCGTTGGCAAGGGAGAAATCTCAGAAAAACCTTCACAATGTTTTGAAGGAAACATTTGAAGCAGATGCCAAGAAAATCAATCAGACATTAAAGATTCAGGCATCGTTAAAGCTGATGCCACCCAAGATTCCCTACAATCGCGCTATATCCAAACGGCTGATCCAGTGCAGCAAGTTGGGTACTCAGCAATACCTCTCGGGTAAGGTAGATCCCTCCTTCGATGGCTCTATTAAATCCCTACCCGCATACACCTCAGCGTTAGAAGGCTATACCCAAATCGCCTCGTTGAGGGCTTTGGAAGACGCTCGGATTTCAGAGCCAGTTGAGGTGGACGTTCCACAGACAACCACGAGGCAAACCGCAACTCAAGATCCGGTTGAACAGGATTTAGATACTGCTTCTAAGGCGATCGGGAATACTGTTCAGCAAGTGGTGAAAGTTAAAAAGCTCATTCCCGTCTACTTTGGCTTTGTTCTGACCTCTAAGACTAGCAACATCATTGTTTTTCGGGGAACTCAAAGAACAACTGAGTGGATCGCAGATGTGCTGCTATTCCAAAAGCACTATGAAGGCTTTGGGAATAGCAAAATCCACTCCGGTTTTGCGGATATTTATAAAGGTCTCGCTCAGCAAACCCGCGAAATTGCCAGCCAGTTAAATCCATCCCTGCCTTGCTATATTGCAGGGCACAGTCTAGGATCTGCGCTCGCGACCCTTGCGGCTGTTGATATTGCGCTGAAGGTTCCCAAACTCAAAGACCAAATCCGACTGTATACCTATGCCGGACCACGGGTAGGCAATCCAGACTTCGCTCAAATGCACAGTCACATCGTACCCAACAGCTATCGCATCTTCAACCTGGCTGATTCCATTCCCCTCTCACCCCCGACTATGTTTCGGAACGATGTATATGTACACCTTGGGCAAGACTGGTCTTTCTTGACGCATTATGGCGATGTCCTGCCCAACCACGCGGTGGATACCTACAGTGCTGCCGTTAACCGCGAAGTCGAAACCAATCAAGCCCGTAGCTAAGAGGGAGTGGGGAATGGGGAGTGGGGGAGTGGGGGAGTGGGGGAGTGGGGGAGTGGGGGAGTGGGGGAGTGGGGGAGTGGGGGAGTGGGGGAATAGGGAGTGGGGAGTGGGGAATCCCCATAGTTAAAACTAGGGGATTTAACGTGGATAGGACTTACGCACTTTACACATTGACCATCATGTGAATAACAGGCACGTTTTGCTAAACGTCTTGCCCTGCCTCCTTCCCAGCCTGAGGCTGGGAAGGAGTTCAAGTGGGCTGCTGCCTCCTGGTTTGCCGCGCGGCAGCAGCCCACGACAACAGCATTACAAGGCAGAGCCTTGTAACGAGAGGTAATTCACAGTTGGTGGTTTTTGTCAATGCGTAAGTCGTAGTGGAAACCTGATTTCAAGTTGCACACAGTGGAAATAAATCTTTTTCTTTCTCCATCAATGAATTCAGTGGTGCTGTATCCGATGAGCGTGATTCAGAAATTTCTCCCCCACTCCCCCACTCCCCACTCCCCACTCCCCACTCCCTAACTTTAGAGTCTTAAGAAGCAATTTATTATGGACGAGAGTGGGATCGTTCGGTGCTAATCTTGAAGATGACATAGATTAGTTTAAAGTCTCCAACGACCTTATCTGGAATATAGCTTCAAATCATAGGCTCAGCATGGTCACCACCGCAGAAAAAACAAACATAGGTCACATTACCCAAATCATTGGTCCGGTTGTAGACGTTAAGTTCTCCAACGGTAAAATGCCGCAAATCTACAACGCTTTGACCATCAAAGGCTCCAACGAAGCCGGACAGCAAGTCTCCGTTACCTGCGAAGTACAGCAGCTGCTAGGTGACAACCAGGTGCGGGCTGTTGCCATGAGTACCACTGATGGCTTAGTGCGTGGCATGGAAGTTGTTGACACTGGCGCTTCCATTAGCGTCCCAGTTGGCAAAGTAACCCTAGGTCGGATTTTCAACGTCCTTGGCGAACCCGTAGATAATCAGGGACCCGTCAATTCTGAAGAAAGATTACCCATCCACAGATCAGCCCCCAAATTTACTGAACTGGAAACCAAACCTTCCGTTTTTGAAACTGGGATTAAAGTTGTTGACTTGCTGACTCCCTATCGGCGAGGAGGCAAAATTGGTCTGTTCGGCGGTGCTGGTGTAGGCAAGACCGTTATTATGATGGAGTTGATTAACAACATCGCCACCGAACACGGTGGAGTATCGGTATTTGGTGGAGTGGGTGAGCGCACCCGTGAAGGCAATGACCTTTATAACGAAATGATTGAATCAGGGGTGATCAATAAAGATAACCTCAACGAGTCGAAAATTGCCCTAGTCTACGGTCAGATGAATGAGCCACCCGGAGCAAGAATGCGGGTTGGTCTGTCGGCGCTGACAATGGCTGAGTACTTCCGAGATGTGAGTAAGCAGGATGTGTTGCTGTTTATTGACAACATCTTCCGCTTTGTGCAAGCTGGTTCGGAAGTGTCTGCTCTTTTGGGACGTATGCCTTCTGCGGTAGGATATCAGCCAACATTGGGAACTGATGTAGGTGAACTGCAAGAGCGCATCACCTCCACTAATGAAGGGTCAATTACCTCAATTCAAGCGGTTTACGTCCCAGCAGATGACCTCACTGACCCCGCACCAGCTACCACTTTTGCTCACTTGGATGGAACAACGGTGCTCTCTCGGGGTTTGGCATCTAAGGGAATTTATCCTGCTGTTGACCCGTTAGGTTCGACTTCCACCATGTTGCAACCCAACATTGTTGGTGAAGAACACTACAAAACTGCCCGTAGTGTACAGTCAACTCTCCAGCGTTACAAGGAACTTCAGGACATCATCGCCATTCTCGGTCTGGATGAATTGTCTGAAGAAGACCGTCTGATTGTCGCTCGTGCAAGGAAGGTTGAGCGCTTCTTGTCTCAGCCATTCTTTGTAGCAGAAGTTTTTACCGGTTCTCCTGGTAAGTACGTCAAGCTGGAAGATACCATCAAAGGCTTCAAAAGAATTCTGTCTGGTGAGTTGGATGACCTGCCAGAACAGGCTTTCTACATGGTAGGCAATATTGACGAAGCGATCGCCAAAGCCGAAAAGATCAAAGGCTAATGGAAGAGTTAGGAGTTAGGAGTTAGGAGTTAGGAGTTAGGAGTTAGGAGTTAGGAGTGATAACAACTAACAACTAACAACTAATAACTAACAACTAATAACTAACAACTAACCACTAACAACTAAGAACCTATGACATTAACAGTTCGAGTTATTTCCCCAGATAAAACAGTGTGGGATGCTGTTGCTGAAGAAGTTATTTTGCCCAGTACTACTGGTCAGCTAGGTATCCTCAGTGGACACGCACCACTATTGACCGCCCTAGATACGGGTGTGATGCGAGTACGTTCCGGTAAAAATCAGGATTGGGTGGCGATCGCTCTGTTCGATGGCTTTGCCGAAGTTGAGCACGATGAAGTCACTATTTTGGTGAACAGCGCTGAACGTGGTGACAAAATTAACCTTGAAGTTGCCCGTACCGCTTTTAACGAAGCACAAACCCGTTTGAATCAGGTGCCAGCAGGCGACAGGCAAGCACAAATTCAATCAACCCAAGCCTTCAAACGCGCCCGCGCTCGTTTTCAAGCAGCAGGCGGTATGGTTTAAAGATAGGGGTGTGGGGGTGTGGGGGTGTAGGGTAAGATTGAATTAAAAATTAAAAATTGATTTTTTTGATTTTTAGACTCTTCCCACACCCCTACACCCTCACACCCCTACACCCCTATTTTTTCATGGATGCCAAAAGTATCAACGCTCCCAGTGGCCAAGGAAGTTCAGCATATTCAAGACGCAGGGTTCGTTTTCTACTTCTGCTGGTATTTACAGCAGTGACGCTGTTTGTCGTGCATGCTTGCGGGCAATTGTCTGTAGTACCCACTCTATCTCCTATCCAGACTCCATCACCAAAGCATACGCCATCACAAAAGCATACGCCATCACAGAAGGCTCCCCTCTTCAACTGGAAGAACGTTAATATTCAGGGGATGGGCTACGTAACTGGTTTGGTGGTCAACCCAGTATCGCCTTATGACGTCTACATCCGTACAGATGTCGGTGGTCCTTACCGTTTCGACCGCACAAATAATCAATGGCTGCCCCTAATGGATATGTTTGATACCAGCTGGTCTTCGGGAGGCATAGGTGTAGAGAGCATCGCCGTCGATCCTACACAAATCAACCGGGTATATGTAGCGGTCAATAACAGGAATTCGGTCTTCAAGGATGCTAGCGGTAAGGCTAAATACAACTATTCCGGCGAGGTCATGGTTTCCGACAACAAGGGAGTCACCTGGAAACCAACTGGTTTGATCACAAAAAATGTTTACCTTGGTCCAAACCAGCTATATCGCTCCGACACGGGAGAGCGCTTAGCAGTGGATCCGAACAAGTCCGGATTGCTTTATTTCGCCTCAAGGAGAGATGGTCTTTGGAAAAAGGATGGTGATTCCGCTTCTTGGACCCGTGTCTCCGGTGGACTGCCCAATGCCAGCAGTCTGCCAGAATATAAAAAGTCTGATGGTTCTAATAATCAGGATATAGCAGGTTTTACGTTTGTGGCGTTTGATAAAAACGCGGGAACACCCAACAACCCGACCCGAACCATTTATGTAGGGGTTCATGGCAGTGGTGTGTGGCGCAGTTCAGACGGGGGTTCTTCATGGAGAAACATTGCAGGTGGCAACTATCCGTTACGCGGTGTCGTTGCCTCTGATGGCACACTCTATGTCAGTTTCGGCACTTGGGAGAGCAATGGAAGTAAGAAATCTGGTGGTGTTAGCAAGTTCTCTAAAGATACTTGGACCGATATTACTCCCGACGGCGCAGACAGAGTTTATCCGGCAGTCACCGTGCAGGCAGATAAGCCAAGCACTGTTATGGCAATCTCAGATAGATTGGTCTACCGCTCCACCAATGGCGGCAAGAACTGGAATAAGCAAACTATGTACATGGGTGCCTCTGACCCTAACAACCCGAAAGATCAGGTTAACTCGTCTGCTCCTGGCTATTATCAGTCCTACTCTGCAACCAACGCAGCAGCAGTGGTCATCGACCCAGGCAACCCTAAACAGGTATGGTGGATGAATGGTTGGGGAGTGGCTCGTACAGACGATGTTACCGTCAATACACCGTCTTACACATGGCAGATGGATAATCTTGAGGAACTGGTTGCAAATATGGTGCGCGTTCCGCCCAAACCGAAAAATAAAGGGGGAGCCGACCTACTCAGTGCTGTACAAGATGTGATCGGCTTTCGCCATGTTGACCGCAACCAAGTGCCAAGTGCCAAGATTAACCCACAAAACATTCCTATCAGCCCATATTACAAATGGGCAAACCCCCAATGGACAGTTTATCCCGTACCCTTCCCCCATGTGGCGGGGGCGACGAGTATGGATTACTCCTACAATCACCCTGATTACGCGGCATTTGTCGGCTTTCACCAGTGGCAGGGTAACTGGCCAGTGTATGGCATGACTAGTGATAATGGTCAGACGTGGAAAGCGTTCGAGTCCATTCCCGACGAGAATTTCTGGAAATCAGACAAATCCGGTCAGGAACGAGTGGTCCCTGCGGGTGGTCAAATTGCCATGTCCCCGACCAATCCGCAGAATATGGTTTGGGCACCGACTTGGGGAACTTGGCCACACTACACTACTGATGGTGGCAAAACCTGGAACTTAGCTAAGAACCTAGACCATGGTCCAAAACCTGAACCCTACGACCCGCAAAACAATGACCACACGCACTACGATGTTCTGCCTAAGTCTTGGCCCAATAGTATTTCTCCGTGGGTGGGTGCATATATTTTGGCAGCAGATCGTCAGGATCCACGAGGTCAGACTTTCTACTACTACGATGGCTGGACATTTTATTATAGTATTGATGGTGGCGCTACCTGGAGAAAGGGTTCCTCTGGAAAATTGCCTAGTTGGCTGATTCACCCAGCGATCACTCCAAATCCCACAAAACAGGGTGATATTTGGATGAGCTTCCCTCGCAACCCAGAAGATGTTAATGGTAATAAGTTATACCATTCCATAGACGGTGGTAAGAATTTTAGTGTTGTTTCATCCGTGGATACTTGTGAATTTATAACATTCGGCAAGGGTGTATCTGAGACAAAACCATACATCTACATCTTTGGTCGTGTCAAAGGCGCGAGCAAGGACGCAATGTACAAGTCCCAAGACATGGGGCAAAAATGGATTGAGATCAGTAATCCCAACTTGCTGCAATTCCCAGGGTTGACGTATTTAGAAGGCGATATGCGAACATCCAATCTCGTTTATGCGGTATTGAAAGGTCGTGGTATTATGGTTGGCGATCGGTAAGGGTGTAGGGGTGTAGGGGTGTAGGGGTGTTTAGATGCCTTTGCCCCGACCCCACAGCTGTTTTAAGTTCAATTTCGCAACTTAAGAAAAACATGAAGACAGCCATAACGCAGATCCATCTTCAAAATAAAAGGATTCATCCAGTTGGATTAAGATTTTTCATTATTATAGCGATCGTACTAGGTATCTTGTTTAGATTCGTCAATTTAGACTATAAAGTCTATTGGCAAGATGAGGCTGTTACTTCATTACGAGTTTCAGGCTATACATGGACAGAATTGACCGAGAGAGAATTTAACGGTCATGAAATTGGCATCGACGATTTACAGCAGTACCAGCGGATTAATCCTGAAAAAGGATTAGTCGATACAATTAGGGGCTTAGCTATAGAAGAACCTCAACACCCTCCTCTGTATTACGTAATACAAAGATTTTGGGTGCAGTTTTTTGGGAATTCAGTAGCAATGAGGAGAACTCTACCTGCCCTCATAAGTTTGCTAGTCTTCCCTTGCCTCTATTGGCTATGCCGAGAATTGTTTCAATCATCACTCACAGGATGGGTCGCAATTGCCCTAATAGCCGTCTCACCCTTCCATGTGCTGTATGCACAAGAAGCACGCGAGTATAGTTTGTGGACAGTGACAATTTTACTATCAAGCGCTTCACTTCTGCAAGCAATACGGCTGAAAACAAAGTTCAGCTTTCTAATATATACAGTAACTGTAGTACTAAGTATATACACATTTCTTTTTTCTGGTTTGGTTATAATTGGACATGGAATTTATGTAGCAATTACTGAAAAATTCAAATTTAATAAAACTTTTACTGCTTATATATGGGCATTAACTGTAGGAATTATAGCTATCTCACCCTGGCTATTTTTTATTTATAAAAACCACGTGGCAGTTAGGGGTACAACATTCTGGATGAAGGAGAAACTACCCTTGTTATATTTGGTGAAAAATTTTTGGAGCCTTAATCTAAGTTGTATTTTTCTTGATGCAGATAATGAGGGAAGAATTCTCAATCTGGGCTTCGGTGAACCATTGATGGATTTCATCCGAATAGCTATAGTAATAAGTCTAGCAATTTTAGTATGCTACTCCATGTATTTTCTTTGTAGAAATACTCCAAAACGAGTCTGGTTGTTTATTCTCACGTTAATTGGGGTGACAGCGCTATCTCTGACACTACCAGACTTAATTTTTGGTGGTCGTCGGTCTAGCGTTAGTCGATATTTAATCCCCTGTTATTTAGGTATGCAGATATCTGTTGCCCACCTTCTTGCCACGAAGATTTTTTCAGAACATTTCTCCCAACAAAAGCTTTGGCGATCGCTCATGATCGTGTTAATTTCATGTGGAGTTTTGTCATGTGTAATCAGTTCGCAAACACAAACATGGTGGACAAAGATAGATGGCAGCAACCTTCCACAAACAGCTCGTATAATCAACAAAGCTCTTCATCCAATATTGCTTGCAGAATCTTCTGGCCTTGACAGCGTCAATTTAGTCTCTCTCAGCTACCTCCTAGAGCCAAAAGTACGGCTTCAATTAACAACGTCACAACCCAATATATTCAACATTAGTACTGGTTTCAGTGATGTATTTATATTAAACCCTTCTCAAGAATTACTAGATAAACTTAAGACAGAAAACAAAATAGAATGTGTTTACACGTACCAGTCGAAAGTTTGGCGGTCTCAAAAATCCCTCTGGCGGCTAATTTAACACTGAGCTAAATAGGTCGGTGAATTAAAAGCGAACAAGATAATCTCACGCAAATATGTAAGTAGGTAGATAGGACCAGCCCTTTCAAGGTGGGTAAAAAATTGGGAAAATTACGTCTAATTTTCGACATTTCTTCTTCGTGTTCTTCGTGCCTTCGTGGTTCAAAAAGATTTTTAAACCGCGTTCGCGTAGCGTCTCCCCTTGGGAGAAGGCACGAAGAACACGAAGAAAAACTTCACTTTTGCACTTCACCTTAAAAGGGCTAGTCCTAGTAGAGACGCAATACTGCTCAGTTAAGCGAAAATTAGAAACCCAGTAACTCTTACGAAACCAGGTTTCTGGCACCGCAACTATCCTTAACCGACAAGTATTGGGTAGAGACGCGAAATTCCTCCTCCCTACAGTGTCTTAGGTCAGTGCGATCAGTGCAGGGGTGTAGGGAATAAAAAGCATTTGTCAACTACGGCTTTGTTTAATCTCCTTCTTCAGAGGAATCTACCGTTTGCTCGAAAAGGGATTGTGGTTTTGAGTTGAGCAAGCGAAGGTTTTCAATTTTAAGAGTGAGTTGAAGGGATTGTGGTTTTAAGTTGAGCCAACGAAGGTTTTCAATGTGAAGAACGAGTTGGGTGATGGTTGGTGATTCAACGAAAATCTCTAGTGGTATATTGACCGAAAAAGTCTCAGAGAGTTGTTGAATAACTTGGGTTGCTAAGAGAGAACTACCCCCAAGCTCAAAAAAGTTGTCTTGAGTTCCTATGGGTTCTAGTTTGAGAACTTGAAACCAGATTTCAGCAACCTGCTGCTCAATGGGTGTACTAGGGGCAATGAAGTTCGCCAACTTGTGGTGTCCTGCTTTTGTTATTTGTAGACTTGCGTTTTTCTCAACCGCGTTATCAAAATATTGATACTTGGGTTTAAGACACCCAAGGAAGACGGCTTGCTGCTGCATCTGTTTCTTGTATCATCTCCACAGTGAGTGCTTCCATCAAGGTGCTTAAACGACTGAGGTATTCTTTAAACAAAAGTTTTGCCTGTTGGTAGTCGATTTTTGTGTTAGTCGCTTTGCTGTACTCATTCAACGCCTTGACCACCACTTGACAGTGATCCACTTCGGTTTCGTAGGCAACGTGAGCATTGAGATAGCACAGCGCTTTCTCTTTTTCTTCAATGCAGAAGTTGTAATGGTTGTCAATTAATTCTGAAAAAGCACAGAGCGCTGTAGTATACTCACCATAGTTGTAAATTTCGGAGAACATATTGGTGAGTAGTCCCTTGGGAATATCATCCACCACCATATTGTGATAAATCCATTGTTTAAACTCACGCGCTTGGGCTAAACAATATTCCTCTAATTGCCACGGGTAATTTCCTAAAAAGCTGTCAGCCAAATCTTTATAGAGTTCAGCATAAGTTTTAGCCCCATAGTCTACCCCCAAATCTTCATGATTGGTTTGAGTATTGTAGGCACTAGCAAGCAAGAGTTGTTCTTTCACTTGAGCTTCTACACCTAAAGTAAGACGTTGTAGACGGTAGGATAAACCATGTATAGCCAACATTTTCGTGTGGGTTGCTTTCCAGGAATTAAAGATCCTGGCAAGCATTTTGTCAGACCAGCGATGGGTGGGTAGCAGTTCAAAAAAGTTCTCGCATTTAAGCACTGAGGAGGCTGCTTCCTGGAAACTCTCGGTCAAAGCATGTTGCAACTGTTCGTCAGAAACCATGCTGATGACATTGGTTACTGTTTTGCTTAGTATATTATTCATGTGCCAAGTTACCAGAAAGGTGATTCATCTAATTTCCGGTTATCGGTAGCAAAGAACTTCAGTATGAGTGTTCCATGGTTGATGGTGCGGTAACCATGAAGCAAAGCAGTCTCACTGAAAATTGCTGCTGTTGAGACTGTTAAAAGTATGCTACCAATCAGCAAAACGCTCTTCATGTAAAGATTGCTGGCTAATGGTAGATTTTTATTCCCATGCTAGTCGCACCCCTATTTTTAAAAAAGCCAAAAACTTAACCTCTTATAGAGGATTTTTAAATAACTACATAAATTTAACCGCGATCACTTTCTTGTTGTAAATCACTACAAAAAAAACTGTAACCGTAATTACAATGATTTTTTATCTTCGATTAAATAAAAATAATACATTGTCAATAAATATACTGTTACAGCAGTCTTCACATAAATGAACCATACCTGACATCTTGCACCTTCTCAATAAGGGTAGGTGGGCAGTGCCCACCCTACAAAATAATAGGCTTTTTGGGCTTTGATTTTCTCAACAAGACCGTGGTGCAAGATATTAGATACCGTTTGAAAGGGCGAATAGCCGACATCCCCTACGACTGTGGTCTATTTCCTTGAAAATTGCTGTGACAAATAATATCATGTCCGGTTAAAGACTTATCATTAAGAAGGCTGCGGAGCAGAGGTTCTGGGCAGAAGAGTTTTCGGAGTTTTGGATAGATGCGGGAATTCTAACTTATTTGCTGGACATGATATAACTTTGCTTAACCGAACCCTATTGCCCTAGGCTCAGTTTAGATTAACTTCTGAGGGAATGCCATCAAATTCACTCTTTGTTTTATGTTAGAATTAAGACCTTTCAATTAAATAATTTTACTTAAATGTCAAAATTCCATGACTTTTTGACCACGGCAGAAGCTTCTTTTGCGTACTCACCGAAAATATTATTACGACCAGAATCTACAAAATCTGTGCCAATTACAGATATACATTTGGGGGAATGACAATGTAACAAATATATCATTAAGCAAATATCATGCAAATATTTACAGCTATCGAAGCAGAAAACCCATGAGGGCGATGGCGTTTGTTATGGCATATATGTAAGATAGACAATAGAGGTTTGCTATAAGTGTTGAATATAGCAATCCTAAATCATTCATGAGAAAATACTGGTACAATATCTTTGATATGCCGAGAACAATGCTCATTGCCATGAGCATTAGACATAGTCGTGAAAAATACCAATGCCTCTGTTAGACTTGCTATCATTGAGCGATCGTTTATGAAAAGTTCTGTAAAATCTCCCTACAGTAACGAGCAAATATCTGCTTGGTTGCGGGGACTGCTGACAATTGCTTGGGCTGATGGAGACTTCGATGTTCTTGAGCTGGAATTAATTTCTAGTATTACCCAAGAAGAACTGGCTCCTGGCATGAATTTTGAGTCTTTAGGAGCGATTGAGCCAGATGAATTAGCCATCGTCTTGGGTAAAGGTACCCCCCTTGCAGAAAATTTTTTGCGAACAGCAGTGATGGTAGCGATCGCAGACGGAATCTACACAAAAAGCGAAGACAACCTGCTACACCAATTATGCCTTGCACTAGGTGAACCAGATAATGTACTAGAAGCTCTACGCCACACCTTAGAGCACCCAGAACAATCTAAGCCAAGCACCCAAGTTCCCACAAAACTCCAAGTCGATCCCCTTAATCCCTTACGGAAATGGCTTGATGGACTCGACATCCCAGAACCCAGAGTTGCCCGCTTTTTATGTAAAATGATTCCCTCACAATGTCCTTTTGAACGAGACATCACCCTATTTGGACGTAAAATAGTCCATATTCCTCCGATGTGTAAAATCAACCCACTCTATGAACAACTTGTAGGCTTGCGTTTTCGCGCACTCTCCTATTTGGCAGATGATTGTAGAGAAGATGTGTCTAAGTATTGTTAGTTAGTCGGAGACTCGGTGAAAAACGGGAACGGGAACTGCGCTGGTTAAAATCTGGGTATTAGGGTAACATTTTGATTCGAGAGTAAATCTTTCAAATCCTTGTCTGTCAAAGTTTTGAGAGTTTGGAACCCGACTCAAAGAGCAATAGGCTGTTTTGTTCATCACCCTAAACATTCAAATCGTCTTATCCAAAATTAGCTTTTTCAAAAAATTTGCTTTCTTCTGACTTAAACGATAAATTTCAGGAGAAGGCTTACCAACGATATATCCTTGAATATAGCTAACACCAATCTCTTTGAGCCGAGACAAACTAATAGGAACAGTCTCATCTACACCTTCCACTATGACATTTGATGGATTGAGGTTATTTGCACCAACTAATTCATGAACAAAACGGATAATCACATCACTGTGTTCATGGTGCAGAATCTCTCGGTCAATTTTGACATGACATGGATTCAGTCCCGCTAAACGAGAAACAGATGCATGTCCTACTCCAAAATCATCAATAGCAAATCTAATCTTGAGTTTTACATATTCTAGAAGTTTCTTTTTAAAGAAATTTATTGGCGACTCTAAACGAATACCATCTTGAAACACTGGCAACTCAACCTTTTCGGAAATTTCTAAAATGAGATTTCTGGGTTGAATAACCTGAGATTGAAGAATCTGACGCACTGTTTCAAAGTAAGCCCTTCCCATGAGAGAGTCTGGGTACACGTTAACAGATAATGGCTTCGCATCATCTGCTCTGGCTTGCTTTGATTTTTTTCGAGCCTGTAAATATGTTTGGATAGCAACTCTCAGAAAATACTGATCGAGTTCAATGGTAAACTGGGGTCCCCAGGTCTGAGCTGCTTGAAACAAATCCGAAGGAGCTCTCAAGTTATCTGGGTTTCTCGCTAAAGCTTCCCAACCACTAATAAATAGGTCTTCTGGATCTAAATGAAGAACTGGCTCAAAGTAGACAACCATTCGCTGGAGACGCCCACAGAATAATTGAAACCGTCTCTCATAAAGCGATGCAGAAACAAATCCAAAATCTTTCTTCAAATCGTCGATAATAGCAGCTTCAACCAAATCAGGTTCAAACGGTAATATTTGACTTGCTTGATAAAATGTAGATAAAATTCTGCCATATGCATCCCCTAAAAGGTAGGAATCTCCTTGCACACCGCAAACAACCATGATCTCAGGTTTTGGTGGTAATATCAGTGGTACGAACACAAAAGTATGAGAATCACCATTTCTATCCTCATAAATTTGATACACACCATGATAAGCAGGGTTAAAAACTGATTGTCGCCAGATATTTGGTAGGATATTTGATTTTAAGATTTCTATATAAACATCTTCGTCTATACGATCAGCTAAATCACTTTGTGATTTAACAAACCAGTTATCCTGAGTCTCATTACGCAACACAAAAACAAAATCTGCTTTGGAAGTCTTTCTAACTATTTCCAAGATGCGATTTCCAATTTGAGCGTTAGTACTTGAATTATTTGTTGCAGAATCAATAATCCGATTATCATCCTGTAGTTGTGCAATTAGCTGACTAATAAAAGACTCGTAAGGCTCTAGAAAGTTATGCAGATAACAGGCTTGCAATTGTAAATGATTAATGTCTTCTCGTTGTTGTGCTGTTCTTATCTTTACTTTCCCCAGGTTAATGTTCTTTTTGATTGCTTCAGGCTCTTGCTGTTGGCTCATAATCCGTGCGCCACTTTCACCATTCAACCAAGAGTTCAACTACCCTAAGAAGAATAGAGTAGCTGCAACCCTTGCATGGTAAGAAAAACGGAGAGACAGGGATTCGAACCCTGGAATACGTTGCCGCATTACAGCATTTCCAGTGCTGCGCCTTCAACCACTCGGCCATCTCTCCAAGTATCACTCTTTACTAGTATACAATATAATTGCAGAAAATGCAATTATTTTAAATCTAAAATCCAAAATCAACATGTCCCATACATACACCATTAAAGTTTACGATCGCGCCAGAGGCATAAAACACACCCTGCAAGTCCCCGATGACCTTTATATCCTACATTCTGCAGAAAAACAAGGGGTGGAACTGCCTTTTTCCTGCCGAAATGGGGCTTGCACCACTTGTGCTGTCAGGGTGCGGTCAGGAGAAATTGACCAACCAGAGGCTATGGGACTGTCACCACATTTACAACAAAAAGGCTATGCCTTATTGTGTGTCAGTTATGCTCGTTCTGATTTGGAGGTGGAAACACAAGACGAGGATGAAGTTTATGAACTCCAGTTTGGGCGCTATTTTGGCAAGGGGAAAGTTCGGACTGGTTTGCCGTTAGATGAAGATTAATTTAGTTAAATGATAAAGATTCTCATTTTGTCGTGCCTATTACTACTGGTAGCTTGTCAACCTCAAAAGAACAAAGAAGAAAGCAAACAGGTGCACGTATTGGTAGCACAAGTAGTGAGTGGGCAAACATTAGAGGTGGTAAGCATGGCTTCCCAACCCAGATTGATTTCCCAAGTGCGGTTGCTTGGGATTGATGCACCAGATATGCAGCAGCGTCCTTGGGGAATTGAGGCAAAACAAAAATTAGAAGCGCTGATTGGGGAAGGACAACCAGTCATCCTAGAGTTTGATTTGGAACAGAAAGACAAATTCGGGCGGATTCTCGCGTATGTAAGGAAAGATGGGGTGTTGTTAAATGAACAGTTAGTGAAAGAGGGGAATGCGCTGTTCGTAGCGCGATCGCCCAACCATAAATATGACCTGCGTTTGGAACGTGCCCAACAATGGGCTAGACTCATGGGGCAAGGAATTTGGAACCCAGTAAAACCCATGCGTCTCACTCCTGGTGAGTTTCGTAGTCAAAATCGATGAAAGGGGTTAAGAGTTAGGAGTTAGGAGTTAGGAGGTAGGAGTTAGGAGGTAGGAGTTAGGGGCAGATAAACATAAGTATATTAAATTCTGTTAAGATGCTTAGAGCCTACTAACTAATGTTTACTATACAGGCGCAGTGCATTGCGCCCCTACTAACAGATAGTTGTGTTTATTTACGCCGACTTACTTAAAACTTCCTCACTCCTAACTCCTAACTCCTCACTCCTAACTATTAACAAATGCCAGAACTACAAATTTTTTTAGACATTGCTACGGAAGCGGCGCTGGCTGCTGGTGCGGTGTTGCAAGGCTACTTGGGTAAGTTAGAAGATGCAGTTATCGAAAAAGGACGTCCTGGTGATTTGGTGACAGCAGCTGATAAAGCTTCAGAAGTGGTCATTTTAGACATTTTGCGTCGCCACTTTCCCCAGCACTCTATTTTAGCTGAAGAATCAGGGAAATTGGGGGATCAAGAAAATGAGTACCTTTGGGCAATTGACCCCTTAGATGGCACAACTAACTACGCTCACCAATACCCAAGTTTTGCCGTTTCCATTGGGCTGTTCATTAAAGGAGTCCCGCAAGTTGGTGTCATTTACGACCCTTTCCACAACGAGTTATTCCGTGCGGCTCAAGATTTAGGTGCAACACGCAACCGTTACCCCATCAAGGTTTCGGAAACTACTGAACTGAGTAAGAGCCTACTAGTTACGGGATTTGCCTACGATCGCCGAGAAACATCTGACAACAACTACGCAGAATTTTGTCACCTTACCCATCTTACCCAAGGAGTACGACGCAGCGGTTCAGCATCGCTAGATTTGGCTTACGTCGCCTGTGGGCGTGTCGATGGCTACTGGGAACGAGGTATCGCTCCTTGGGATATTGCGGCTGGTGTAATTTTATTACAAGAAGCAGGGGGTAAAGTCACCGCCTACGATAGCACTCCCTTAAAAATAGAGTCAGGCAGAATTCTCGCTACTAATGGTTACATTCACGACAGCCTCAGTGGTGAACTTGTAGGAGTGGGGAGTAGGGGGAAGAGGGGAGTGGGGAGTGGGGAATAGGGAGTAGGGGGAAGAGGGGAGTGGGGAGTGGGGAGTTAGGGACTACGTAGACGACGAAGCGTAAAAATATTCCTTCCCCTGCTTTTTCAACTGGGGAGTTAGTTAAGAGCAAAACACCACCACTCCCCCTCTTCACCCCATTCCCCACTCCCCACTCCCCATTCCCCACTCCCCATTCCCCACTCCCCACTCCCTACTCCCTACTTGTTTTATGAAGCAAAGGATACACTAGAAAGAATCTAACTGCTCCTTTGGTCCTACACCGCTGTATGTCTTTCAAAATAGATCGTGGGCTGTTTAAATATGATTTCATAGACTATCACGCAGTTTTGTGCGTTCCAGTTGATGCGGATGTCCTTCAAATCCGCAAACGCTATCTGAAGATCGCCCGCCTTCTGCACCCTGATAGCTGTGGAACTGCAAACCCTGCTGAGAAAAGGTTGTCAAGCGAATTGTTGTCAAAGCTGGTGAACCCAGCTTATGAAAAACTCTATCCAGAAAAAAAACACGCCGAATACATTTTACTGCTGTCGCACATGGGCAAGCGCTTGGTTCAAGAATCTGCTTCGGTAGAACTCACTACCGATATGGCTAAGCAGTTAGCAAGTGCACCTAATGTAGAACATATTTATAAGACTGCGATCGCCAAAATTGCTGAAACTCAATATGAATCTTTGTCGCAAGCACTGAAAGTCATAGCCGGGGTGAGTGAGTTGAATTTGGTTTACTTAATGCGCAGTGTTAGCAAATCATTTGCAATACCGCCGCAAACAGTCACTAAAGTTAAAGATAACCCTACACCTAAGCAACCAGAACACCCACAAACCCCACAACCACCGAAGGAAGACTCGGCTGCGGTTCAGTATCTGCGTCGCGCTCAAGATTTGATGGCAAAAAATCAATTGGCATCAGCTAGGGTAGAATTACAGGATGCCCTGAAGCTAGAGCCAAATAATAGTCGTTGTCATAGCTTGATCGGGGTGGTGTATTTGAAGCAAAATCAAACAACAATGGCAAAAGTTCACTTTGACCGCGCCCTGCAATTAGACCCCAATGAAGAAACAGCCTTGGCGGGGAAACGCAAAATTGAACAGATTACAGGGCAAAACAAGACTGGTGCAAAGCCAACAGCAACATTAGATACTGGAACTAAGCAACCAGATAAATCTGGGGGCGGTTTGTTTGGTGGTTTGTTCGGTGGGAAAAAAAAGTAATGGTATATCAACCAGCAGCGGGAGCAAGAGATTTACTACCCTTAGATGTGGCGCAAAAACGCTGGATCGAGGATAGGTTACAGCAGGTGTTTCACCAGTGGGGATATCACAGAATTATCACCTCGACGCTGGAACGTATAGATACGCTGATGGCGGGGGGAGCAATTCAGCGTTCTGCGGTAATTCAATTGCAAAATGCCGAAGATGAAGAATTAGGGCTGCGTCCAGAACTAACAGCTTCTATTGCTCGCACGGCTGTAACGCGCATGCCTGGTATGCGTTATCCACAACGCCTGTACTACAATGCTAATGTCTTCCAACGTACCCGTGAGTTCAGAAAAAATTACCAGCAGGAATTTTACCAAGCTGGGGTAGAATTGCTAGGCAGTGGTGGATTGCTCGCTGATGCAGAAGTGTTGCTGTTGGTGGCAGATTGTTTGCAAACACTGCCGTTGGGTCACTGGCATTTGATTTTGGGCGAGGCGGGAATCACGCGATCGCTCATTCAGGCTTTCCCCCCCCACTTACAAGGAAAAGTCCGGAGTGCGATCTCGACCCTTGACCGCGTCACCATAGAAACTTTACCTCTGAGTGATGAACTCACTGAACGGGCTATAATGATGCTGGATTTACGTGGAAACCCAACTGATGTCTTGCAAAAAGTTAGCAGTCTGGGTCTAGAACAGTCCCTAGATGAGATCATAAATCTGAAATCTCTGGTAGGATTAATTCAATCTAGGGGAAATATCCCGTTCATCCTTGACCTTAGTCTCATTCAACCCTTTGACTACTACACTGGCATAGTGTTTGAGGTTGTAAATGATGCTGAGGGACAGACGCGGGTTTTAGGGCGAGGTGGTCGCTATGACCAACTTTTAGGACTATATCATCCTCAAGGAGAAAACATCCCCGGAATTGGCTTTGTACTCTTCATAGAAGATTTATACCAAGTTCTTTTGTCTACTCAGCAATTACCGCAAGCTACCCCTGCTAGTAATTGGTTGGTCGTACCAGAAACGTCAGATGCTTATGCCGCTGCTTTTGCCTACGCTGCAAAAATCCGAGACTCTAGCAATTTAGTCAGGGTGGAAATGGATTTAGGTGGACGGAATGTAGACGCCATTCGGGAATATGCACGCGATCACAGCATTGCCAAAATTGCTTGGGTTAAAGCTGATGGTTCGCCAACCATCGAATCAATAATTCGTAATTCGTAATTATTACCCTCGATTAAGAATCATATCATGTTCTGTTCAAGACTAGTATAAAGTTTGTAGTTGCGCTTTAGCGCTATAGCGCAACTACGAGCCGTTTACAGTTGTAGGGGCCCAATACCTTGGTCCCCTACAACTGTGGTCTATTTACCTGAAAATTGCTGTAATTTATGAGTCCCTAACTATCGCGCAAAGAGCGCAATCGCAACATCCTATAGAAACACATTTTTCCCCTACACCCACTACAATACACCCCTACACCCCTATTATTAACAAGGTTGTAAATCTTGTAAAGATTGTTGCTAACCTATAAACATCTAGGGAAATACAACTTCTGAATCGAGAGGGGAATGATGGCGCACACGATTGTAACTAATGTCTGTGAAGGTGTGGCTGATTGCGTAGAAGCCTGTCCAGTAGCTTGCATTCATCCGGGTTCAGGCAAAAACGTCAAAGGAACCGATTGGTACTGGATTGACTTTGCCACCTGCATTGACTGTGGCATATGTCTCCAAGTTTGTCCAGTGGAAGGAGCGATTCTTCCAGAAGAACGACCGGAATTACAAAAGACGCCATAATTGTTATTTGTTGTTAGTTGTTGGTTGTTGGTTGGCACTCCTCCACCAAACAACTATCAATAATCAACTATCAACTAACTACTCACTACTCACCAATGACTAATGACTATTTACTAGAAGTGAAAAATGTCCACGCTGGGTACATCAAGGATGTGGATATCCTCCAAGGTGTAAATTTTCAGGTGCAACAGGGGGAATTGGTAACGGTGATTGGTCCCAACGGTGCGGGGAAATCCACCTTGGCAAAAACCATTTTTGGGCTTTTGACCCCCCACACAGGCACCATGACCTTTAAAGGCGAGAATATCGTTGGGCTAAAGTCGAATCAAATCGTTCAGCGAGGAATGTCCTATGTACCGCAACTTGCCAATGTCTTCCCCTCCCTCAGTGTTGAAGAGAACCTAGAAATGGGCGCTTTTGTTCGCAATGTTTCTCTAAAACCGCTGAAAGATAAAATATTTACCATGTTCCCTAGGCTTGCTGATCGGCGGCGTCAACGCGCTGGAACTCTCTCCGGAGGGGAACGTCAAATGCTGGCTATGGGCAAAGCTTTAATGTTAGAACCAAATTTATTGGTTCTCGATGAACCTTCAGCAGCATTATCTCCCATTCTGGTAACACAGGTGTTTGACCAGATTAAACAAATTAACCAGGGTGGTACGGCTATTGTATTGGTTGAGCAAAATGCCCGCAAGGCTTTGGAAATGGCTCATCGCGGTTATGTACTGGAGTCTGGACGAGATGCTATATCTGGACCTGGGTTAGAATTGCTAAATGACCCTAAAGTAGGTGAACTGTATTTAGGACGGGGTAAAGGGCATTAGGGGGAGCGAATCTGTTGGTAGGACAGGTCAACTAGATGCAAAACCGTTTGAAACAAAAAAGCCAACAGATTTAAGGTCAGCAAAATTGTTTTTCACGACTATGTCTAAATGAAAGATTGTTTTTTTGGTGTTTTTGAGCCAAATATTCTTTTGGCAATGGATAAATGAAATCACCGTGTATCTACTCATGCGAATTAACCCTGGAATGCAGATAGAATGGAATGTATCCAAGTGAAGAAACACGAGTTGGAGGACATTATAGAACTTGTTACTCTAAGCATGAATTGCAGATATGGCACTAAAAGGTAAAGATGAATTAGGAATTATAAAATACGAATTAGCTTGACTCGTTTCTCTCAATTTGTGATAACATTTATCTATGAATATGAGCATAATTAGCGTGCCTGCGCAGGCTTTGTTTGCTGAGCCGACCATTAATCAGTGGGTGGATAAAGCGCAAACTTACACAGAATTTGGTATGAGATGGTTGATGCATCCGAAGATATTTTGGGTATTTGCCTCGATACCCCTAATAGTCACATCCTGTCATATAGTGATTCCGTCTGACTCCCCTCTACCAGAAGTTTCTCAAAAAGCTCCTGATATATCGGCACAGAGGAAAGTCTTTTCGCCCCTAGAACAACAAGTCATTGTGGAAATGAATAAGGCTAGAACGAATCCGGCTGCTTATGCTACTGTGCTAGAAAACTATAAACAGCGCTTTGAAGGCAAGCGAGTCAGAGTCTCTAGTAATGTTTATTTGCAAACCACTGAAGGAGTCCAAGCGGTGGATGAAGCGATCGCTTTTCTCAAGTCAGTTCGCCCTGTGGGAACTCTGACTCCATCCAAGGGGATGTCTTTAGCAGCTAGGGATCATGTCCAGGATCAAGGAGCAAAAGGTATTACCGGTCACTATGGTAGCGACAAGAGTGATCCCTTTACCCGCATCAACCGCTATGGAACTTGGAAATTCACTGCGGGGGAAAATATTACCTATGGCTCCAATACAGCACAGGATATCGTCATGCAGTTAATTATTGATGATGGTGTGCCTGATCGCGGTCATAGGAAGAATATTTTTAACCCCAATTTTAAGGTGGCGGGGGTTGCTTTTGGGATTCATTCCACATATAGGCAGATGTGTGTGATTGACTATGCTGGAGGGTATGTAGAAAAATCTGCTTAGTGAAACGAATAATCATGAGCGATCGCCATAGTCATACCACTAAAAATGCCGTACACCTCAACGTCGAAGTTCAAGGTAAAGGTTTCCCGATTCTCTGCTTACATGGTCATCCTGGTTCCGGTTCTAGTCTCTCTGTGTTCACCAATCACTTATCAAAACGTTTTCAAACATTGGCTCCAGACCTGCGAGGATACGGCAAAAGCCGATTTAATGATGATTTTGACATGGGCGACCATTTGACAGACTTAGAAGCGCTTTTAGACCAGTTTCAGGTAAAGAAATGTTTGATATTAGGATGGTCGCTAGGAGGCATTCTTGCTATGGAACTGGCACTAAAACTACCACAGCGCATCACTGGGCTGATTTTAGTGGCAACAGCTGCCAGACCTAGAGGTAACCACCCGCCTGTTACTTGGCAGGACAATTTATATACTGGGGTTGCTTCACTGTTGAGTTGTATAAAACCAAATTGGCAGTGGAATATTGACACGTTTGGCAAGCGATCGCTCTTGCGCTATCTCATCCAACAACACACTCCCACTGCCTACCGCTACATTGCAACAGTTGCGGTGCCTGCTTATCTACAAACCTCAGGTGCCGCCACCCGTGCGTTATATACTGCGTTGAAAGCTAGGTACGACCGACTCACAGACCTACAGCAAATTCAATGTCCCAGTTTGGTACTAACTGGTGCTGGTGATTATCACATCACAGCTGATGCTAGCTGGGAGACATGCCAATACCTCAAAGATTGCCAGTGGCACTGCTACCCCAATACGGCCCATCTCTTCCCATGGGAAATTCCTGACCAAGTACTCAGCGACATTGACCACTGGCTTCTTGAGAATTATGAATTATTTCTTATTTCATAATTCATAATTCATAATTTATAATTTAGCCTCGATTATATTATACCTGACCGCTAAAGGCTGGCCTTACTTTGCGGTCAACTCTTTCCCCCAAATCGTCGTCAGCAATTGTTAAAGCATTTGGTTTACAGCGCTTCACATTCACAATAATGCCCTGGGCTCCCTCGTGTTCCAAATCTTCCAAGTAGCCTCTGATCGCCTCTTTGGCATCGGCAGAACTTAGAAATGGCCCGAAGTAGTAGGTGCAACGAGGTTTCTGTGTTACAACCTCTACCCACCAAGCCAAACCAACACTGTGGAATGCGTTAATCAAGAATTCCTTAGAGGTATTCCAAATAGTTTTCATGGTTTTCGGTAATTTCTAAATGTAGTATGGCGTGTTAAACGCTATGTCCCTGGTTTTTTATCGTTTACATTTCTTTATACTCTGTTATGCTTCTTTTTTCCAGGAAATTTTTGTTAATTTATCTAGATGTAGTGTAGTGACCCAGCGTTGGCGATAAATTTCATAAAGCGCCATACCTGTTGCTACAGAGGCATTGAGACTGGGAATATCGCCTTGTAGCGGAATCGAAACCAAAACATCGCAGGAACGTTGTGTCAACATACCCAGACCTTCGCCCTCAGAGCCTACTACCAAAACAATAGGACCTGTGAAACTCACCGTATGGAGTGGAACGCTTGCAGTGGCTGCGGTGCCGTAAATCCAAAAGCCAGCGGCTTTCAATTCTTCCAAGGCGCGTTGCAGATTCACCACTCTAGCTACGGGAAAGTTTTCCAGCGCACCTGCGGCCACCTTCACTACTGTAGAAGTGATACCAGATGCCCGACGTTGCGGGATGACTAATCCGTGAGCGCCAATTGCCTCGGCGGTACGAATAATAGCCCCCAAGTTGTGGGGATCTGTGATCCCGTCGGCGACAACAATCACCGGATCGGTGACAGATTTTGCCCGTGCAATTAAATCTTCTAAGTCGATATAGGCATATGGGGCAATTTGCGCCGCTACCCCCTGATGATTTGCAGCCAAAGTGATTTGGTCTAAGCGCTTGGGTTCAACTTCATCAATTATGGTGCCATTGTCCTTGGCTTGTAGAATTAGGGAGTGAAACCGTGGGTCGTAGCGTAGACGAGGCGTAATCCAGATGCGGTTGAGAAGGCGCTGATTTTCCAGCGCACTCAACACAGGATGGCGACCGTAAATCAGATCTATATCTTCTGATTCTGTTTGTTTTCTAGATGTAGATGGATGGGGGATAGGACGATTTTGATTTTGGCGTGAGCGAACTGGAAGTACGATTTCGCCATCCCCATTTCTAAGATTGCGTACGGGATTAGAAACGACACGCTTACCCTGTATTTTTAGGGGTTGCCTACTATTCGTTTCGCTATTGGTCTTGATTTTTCTTGGTTTATTCGTCATATGAGTTTTGGGTAAAGCTTACGAGCAGGCATTCCTATTACTTTGATTCATGCACAAGAGCTTTCACGTTCGCCCTTGGCGTCTCCCCTTGGGAGAAGCCCCGTCTCTTTAGAGCGGGGTGCTGACCTGATGTTGCTATAGTAGGATTAATTTCCAACTATTTTTGAAAATGTATGAGTTGCAACAGTTCGGTTAAGCGTTGATAATCGGTGAGATACAGGTAGCCAATGAGAGTTTCGAGACTGGTTGCCTGTTGATAAGTTTCAGGATTAACACGTTTAGGGCGTCCTGTGGCGGCGTTGCGACCCCTTCGGACAATTTCTAACTCGGTATTCCTTAAATGAGGACTAAGCGATCGCAAGTGCAGTGCTTGGGTTTCCGCTCTTACCTGTGTTACTACCAGACGATGGTAAGCCTCTGGTCGTTGCGGTGGTAGCAGATAAAAAGTCCTTACGTAAAGTTCATAAACCGCATCTCCCAAATAAGCTAAAGCAGTAGGAGAGACTTGTTGTAGTTGTGCTTGGGAAATCTGTTGGGATAGTCGCTCTGTGGTTTCCCTTAATAGTTGACACCAAGATGAATCTTGGTTGGCAGCTTCATCTGGTCCATCTACTAGCTCTTCCTCCTTTGATTTCACAAGTTGATCATTCCTCGCAGGCTACATTGGGAGATTTGTTGTGGGTCGATTGATTCAGCGCTGAGACTGCTGTGCAGGGCTACTAAGCATTATCAAAGCGAAAACGGGCATTCCCCTATTTTATCTTTTTAATTTGGAGTTAGCATTTCTTCAGTAGGGGTGTAGGGGTGTAGGGGTGTAGGGGTATAAGGGAAAATAATTTTTGACAAGAAAATTTGGCAATGCCCAATATTCTTTCCCCCACTCCCCCACTCCCCCACTCCCCCACTCCCCCACTCCCCTACACCCTTAGCTTTTTACAAAAATTTAGCTATCCAGATTTAAATATCGGATAGCTAAATTCCAGCCAAGTCAAGAACTCAAAACTACTTGATGTTTTCTAGAGCCGCTTCAACTGTTGGTTGCAGGCTGAGAAACTTCTCTAAGCGAACAAGCTTGACCGTTTGAGTTACACGGGCATTGGAGACAATTTGCAAGATCCCGTTAGCGTTTTGAGCCAGCTTGGCTAGCTGCACCAGAGCACCCAAGCCAGAACTGTCAACAAAGTCGATTTGCGAGAGATCCAGAATAATGTGCTTTGGTCCCTCTTCAATCTTGCTACTAAGCACCTTGCGAAATGTCGGTTCGGAAAAGGCATCTAACAAACCTGTGAGGCGGAATAGTTGACAGTTATCTCGAACTTCACGAGTGCCTCTCAGGCTCACAGTTAGATTAAGTTGTTCAGCAATAATTCCCTCCTCATGGTTATAGTAAACGCCCAAGTATATATGGTTTTTGTGATCTGAAGGTCGGAAGTTTACGGACTTTTAACAACATATGTTCCTCTTCTCCCTCCCGATGGGTACGCCCAGTAATAGCCTTGCAAAACTTGTTGCTACTATACTTGATGGGTGAACCACATGCCCTTGAACGCACCCGAAGGAACCACTTGCCCTTACACAGTCTATCCGTTTGACTCTTGGAGCGCGGCAAATTTTATCCATCTTAGCAGATTTTTGGAGAAATAAATGTCGAATGCTCCCCCTGCCTGCCTCAACGAATAAACGTTATTACCCCCGACTCGCTCGTCGTGGAGAAGAAGAAGAGTTAGACATGCATGAATCCCCTAGCTTTAGACATGGGGTGTCCCCGCGTCGCCGCGTGTTTTTGTCTCCGTGTCTTCTTCACGTGCTGCTCGCATTGCTTGCACAAACTGCTCAAACAGGTAATCACCATCGTGAGGACCAGGACTTGCCTCTGGATGATACTGTACAGAGAACACAGGTAGGGACTTATGACGTAAGCCAGCAACGGTGAGATCGTTTAAGTTGAGATGGCTGATTTCCACAGCATTGGCAGGGATTGAATCCGGGTCAATGGCAAAACTGTGGTTTTGGCTAGTAATCTCTACTCGTTGTTGTAAACCTGCTGGCTGATTCAAACCACGATGACCAAATTTTAGTTTGAAGGTTTCTGCTCCCAGTGCATGACCTATAATTTGGTGTCCCATACAAATGCCAAAGATGGGTTTGTGAGTTAAGAGCAACGCCTGGGTAGTTTCAATGGCTTCGGTGACAGCGGCTGGATCGCCAGGACCATTAGACAGAAAGATCCCATCTGGATTGTATTTGAGAATTTCCTCTGCTTTTGTATCAGCGGGAACAACCATAACTCGGCAACCGTAACTTGCCAAGCGGCGTAAGATATTGCGTTTTATGCCAAAGTCGAGGGCGACAACGGTAAAGGATTCCTCAGTATTTGCCAAACCATCTGGGTTGAATTCCCAAACTGAGGTGGTGGGTTCTGACCATCTATACATGGTAGGGGTGGTGACAAGGCTTACGAGATTTAAGCCCTTCATGCTGGGAGCTGCTAGTACCAGATCTAGCAACTCAGCCTCATCAAGAATGGACGTGGAAATGCCGCCGTTCATTGCTCCCATGACGCGAATTTTGCGGGTAAGTTTACGGGTGTCAATGCCGTAAATACCCGGTATCTGGTGCTGTTTAAGGTAGTCGGGCAAGGACTGTGTACATCGCCAGTTACTGGGTCGGGTACAAATATTCCGAGCGATCGCACCCCGCACTTGCGGTCGAATAGATTCGTCATCCTCTGGATTGATGCCAGTGTTTCCCAATTCTGGATAAGTAAAAATAACTATTTGACCGCAATAACTAGGGTCGGTTAGGACTTCTTGATATCCAGTCATACCAGTGTTAAACACCACTTCCCCGATGGCGGTTCCTATGTCACCAAAAGACCAGCCATTATAACTGGTTCCATCTGCCATTACAAGTAGAGCAGGTATTGCATCAAATAGGGGCATAGGTGATTGATTGTTAATTGTTAATTGTTAGTCGTTTGTTGTTAAAAATACTACTATCCACTCCTCGCTGACCACTAAGTATTACCTGATTTTAGTAAATACTGCGAATGTCAATTAATTATGCCATGAATTAATTTTTTTGGACGTGTCTAATCAATATAATGAGAAATGATGCAGAAAAAATCCTAAATCTTTAAGGAATAATGAGCGACAGCAGTAGATTTGAGCGTCCCTAGAGAGGTAAAATTACTTATAATTATGCTTCAGTCTTTTTTATCCCGTGCATCGCTCATTTTTCTGACAACAACAATAGCAGTTCTGGCTGTTGCCTGTAGAGAAGAAAAACACACTACTGCAACTGCTGGCAAAGAACAGCATCCCCTCACAGAAGAGAGTGCAGTACATTCCCCCATAACAGCAGCACCAGTACCTAGTCCAACATCAAGCTCAATGCTGCCGTCTGAGTTTGAACAGGGGCTAGATAAAGCTACTAGTGCTTTTAGTATAAGTCAATCTGCTCAATCTACAGAAGATTGGAATTTGGTAGTAAGGCAGCTCCAAGATGCGATCGCACTCATGGAAGCAGTGCCTGTCAATAGTCCTTACTTTCCAAACGCCCAAACAAAAATCTTAGAATTCCAGCACCTGCTTCAATCTGCCCAAAAGCAAGCCACTCCCACTCCCATAGTCCAACCGATAGCAAAGCCACAACCCAAGAAAATAGTAGTCGTGGTTCCCCAAGCATCTGCTGCACGAAAAAAGACTCTGCCTTTGCCACAAACACTTGCTTCTTGCGATCTTGACTTGGATCCGAACTCCAAGCAGTGTCCTCCTCTATCTCGAAAAGAAAAACTTCCACCACCAATAACTATCTTGCCTCAACCACAGCTACTTAACCAACAGCAAGAGGTTTTTGCCGCCCCAATTAAACGGCGAATTGGTGGAACACCAATTATCGAAGTCACCTTCAATGGCAACCAGCAATTTGAGATGATATTGGATACAGGAGCTAGTGGTACGGTTATTACTCAGAATATGGCAACTTCATTGGGCGTGATGCAAGTGGGTAAAGCAAAGGCAAACACCGCCAGTTCTAAAGCCGTGGAATTTCCCATCGGCTACGTTGATTCAATAGAGGTTGGTGGGGTCTTGGTGAGTCAAGTCCCAGTGGCGATCGCTGGTCCAGACCTAGAAACCGGGCTTCTAGGGCACGACTTTTTTGGCGAGTACGATCTCACTATTAAACGTGATGTGGTAGAATTTCGCCCACAATCACAAGCCCAGAGGAATTCTGCTGAAACTGAACTAGCATCTCCAAGTTCAACCAAGGATCGCCTTTCTGTCGAATTTCCCTGAGCTTTTTTTATACTTTTGACGTGTTCTATACCGAACCTCGATCACTGCCCAGTAAAATCTTTATAGGCACTGACTAACATCTGAGCTTGCCGTAGAACTAAGCCGAATAAATATGTAGGAATCTGCCAAGCCGCAACTGTAACTTCAGCCAACAAATCACTGACTGTTACCGCTACTAATTCATGGTTCGCCAACTCGCCTTCAACTGCGCCCGACCAAGTAAATGCCAGCAAAAAGTGGTCATCTCCAGGCAGAGAGGCTATCAAGCATTCGTTTTGTGCAATCTGGCACATAATCCCGTGTTCTTCTGCGAGTGCAACTAGTTTTTGGAGGTTACTTAATGTCATTGTTTTCCTTTGATTCTAATGATTTTAGAGAGTTTTGAGACTTGCCAAAGTTGTGTTTTTTTAGCTACTGTGCAGTACTGCTACACTGGGAGCGGAAATAAAGCAACCATTCACACATAGCGCAAAAAGCTTATGGTGTAAGGGTTTTTTGATTTTTAATTTTTAATTTTTAATTCCGCTTTGCGGTACTAGCTGAATTCCCAAAAAGCGCGATCGCAATTCAAGTGCTACCCAAGTTACAACATTACGCCCACCACAAACTGTCAAAATTGCGACAGATTGATTCACACAAACTTAAAGAACCCTGATTTACAGCTGTTTGTAGGGGCGCGGCGGCCTTGCGCCCCGAAGACTGTGGTCTATTTACCTGAAAACTGCTGTAAAGATGTTCTTCTCTCTCGCTATAGCAATCCCAATACCGTTCAGTTAACGCTTTGATCGGAACTAACCCCCCTTAAAAAGGGGGGAATAAGCCCCCCTTTTTAAGGGGGGTTGGGGGGATCTTCAGTCTGTGAACACTACTAACTGAACTGTATTGATAGCAATCCTGTTTGAGATCCGATCGCCTTGCTTCAGAAACCGGGTAACTTCTGCGAAACCCGGTTTCTCTGTGTTCACGAATCATTTAGGATTGCTATAGGATTCGTATTTGATTTTTGAAACACACGTAGGGTGGGCACTGCCCACCAGATCCGGGTAATGGTGGGCAGTGCCCACCCTACACTACTTAAGATTTTTCATGAATGATTTAGGATTCCTATATATCAAGAATTAGTTGGCAAACTTGGTTGCCATTTGACTCATCGTGGCAACATTTCTTAACCCTCACCCAGTAGAGCGATCGCGTTTACATCTGACGCTCCATGCAGAGATAATCGAGTATGCTAAAAAAGGGGCTAGGAAGGCACAAACGCCATTACCGCAGCAGGACAACCAGAACCGCCTCTTAACCGCAGCACTCCAATCACTAGAGTAGTCCCTAGCGGCGGCAACTGCTCCAAATTGGTCAAGTTTTCTAACACGATGCGCGGTTGTTCTAATACCATGCGGTTGGTGGCAAAAGTCGTGTCTTGTCCTGAGTCCACCCCATGAGTATCAATTCCTACTCCAGCAATTTGACGTTCCTCAAGCAGGAACCTAGTAGCATCACTGCCAAACCCAGGAAAATGCAGACCTCCTTGAGGATCTTGATTCAGAAAAGTATTCTTATCCCACCACTTCTCTTGCCAACCTGTATTAAGTATCACCACACTACCAGGAGGAATCTCACCATATCTTTCCTCCCATACTTCAATTTCAGCAACCGTCAGGATATAATCAGGACTGATTTTTGCTTGTTCGCGGACATCAATGACTACCGCTGGTACAACCAGCGACTCGGCGGAGTATTCGTCAATACCCACACCATCAAAGTAAAAGCTATTAGGAGCATTAATATGGGTGGCGCTGTGTTCTCCCATTGCGAACCGCCGCAGATAATAGCCATCCTTTAGCAGTTCCGCCACAGTGTCAAATTCAACTGGAGGGTCGCCGTACCATTGAGGAATACCAGGGTCAATCACATGACTTAAATGTATCACGTGTGAGTAAGTAATTTCCTCCTTTTTTTCTCTCCCTTCTCTCTGCGGTTCACGATCAAAACTTGGTCGCGTCAATCTTTTCAGCGTTGCTTCCATAACAGCACGGGTTTGACCAGTAACAGTAAATACCAGCACCTCGCGATAAACCCTCTGTGCAGCATGATGGCTGTAGTTTGCCGCACCACTGGAAACAGTAACCGCTGCATGAGCAATTCGCGCCGCTAGGTCAATTGCCCAACCCCTCAGTTCTAAGCGTTCTGCCATTCCCATACCAGAATACTGTTGGGCCTCCCTAATAGCAGTGCGACAGTTGCTCAATTCCTGCCCAAGAGACTCAAAGGCATTAGTGATAAAAGGCAGCGATTTTGTTTGCGCAGCCGACTCTAGAATATCTAGACCAGCAAGAGCGCATCCTGTTGTCAGAAAAGTTGGGCGCAGGACGTTATTTTTGTCGTTTTCATGAATCCAGCCAGCAGGTTTAACGAAAACGACTCGCTCTGTAGGTAAAAACCAGTCAGTCAGGGTGGCAGTTACAGTATTAGTTGATGTCATTGCTGCTAGTTGGGCTGGAGGAGAAAATGTTATCTTGCCTCCTGATTGTTGATGTGTTTCCCGAAAAGGGACAACACCGAAGACAGCACGACCATCAGGCAGTGTAGCAGCTACAATAAACTCCCTAAAAAAACCCCATCCTGTTACCCAGGGAACAACTCCATCTAGTTGATACCCCCAAGTAGTAGGTACGGCAACTGTCTTCGGTTTGCCTTCACCTCGTAGTTGGGAAAAGCCGACGCCTACTAAAACTTGACCATTACCCATGTGAGGGAGGTATTCCTGTTGGAGAGAGGAGTTGCTACTAGCAATGAGCATACCAGCAGCGCTTTGGTGTTGGGTTTGCAGGAAGGCTAAAGCACCTGAATATCGAGCAACCAGTTCTTGAAAGCTAAGAAGTGTCTGTTCGCTGACTTCCCTTCCACCCCACTGCTGCGGAACTTTTAGCGCTAGTAAGTCCAGTTTTCCCAGACCTCGAAGTGCCTGAATTAGAGCATCTGGGTTGCTGTCTATCTCGTTGGCTAATGGTACAACTTCTTTCAGACAGTATGACTTAGCTGTATTTACCAGAGAATGATCCCAATCCATATATTTGTTCATATACTTGGCTTCCTTATGGAATGTAAAGCCGACCCAATACTGCTCGGTTAAGAATATTCGTAGGTTGGGTTGAGGCTTTGCGAAACCCAACAAACCCCGCAAAATGTTGGGTTTCATTCCTCAACCCAACCTACAGATTTTTATTTTTTAGGGTTAACCGAGCAGTATTGAAAGCCGACCCACTCCCATGTAGTCTTGGATATCGATCACAATTTCTATCAGACGCTCAACACATTGCTCTCGATAGTCGTACTTATTGATTCGCTCAATATCTCCAATTGTAATCATGGGAAACGAGGTAGACGTATTCTCCTGGCTTGCCTTTCGAGATTATGGTCAGCCAAGAAAATCATTGCTTTTTTGACTCGATAAATGTGGGTGGATATTGAGCCTTGAGATGATCCATTATGTCGTACAGAGTGATGCGTGTCCCTACGATTGTAAGTCCACGTTCTGTGCAAATGATGACTGATTTTTCATTTGATACTGAAGCAATATTAGTAGCTTGTTACTCACTATCTCCATAGTACCATTACCTGGTCATCCTCCCCTTTCAGAATATGCACTAAGCTGGGAAAAAGGACTTTCCCATCGTACCAGCCAAGAAGGCTTATTTTCCGTTCACCATAGCGAGTCATCATGAAATCTTATCGGTGAGGGGCGGCGGGGCGATAAGTTTCACTTAACTTTCATCTGGGTTGCAGGAGCAATGCACGGTAGTACCGCCCGATCTGCCACTGGGAAAGTGGGGCTTTCCTTAACCCGTTTCTATACCGGGTATAGAAACAGGTTAAGGAAGAGTTGTTGTCACAAAAAAAAGAGAACGGGGAACAGGGAATATGAAACAAAAAAACTTCAGTTGTGGGTCTGAAGCCCACTTAGAAAAAAGATGTTTTTCGCGACGCGTAAGCGCAAGAAAAACTACGTCCTTGTTACAATCCCACGGCTAAAGCCGTGGGATTCACTGTTCCCTGTTCCCTCTGAAAATATGCTATTCACATACACGAGAGATTAATACTCTTCGCCTTGTCCTACACGAAATACCTCAATTGTGGAATGTGTAGCCAATTAAAAGATTTTGTTGGTTAACCCCACCACCGTGACACATCTTGAATAGCAGAAGCAATTTCTTCAATTGCCTGAGCTTCACCTAAAGAGTTAATAACAGGAATTAAGGCACCAAGGTCAGATAATAAGTCTTTTCGAGTGCGACGAGCTAAAATCTCAAGTGTCTCGCACCAAAATTTGTGCAAAGAAGAATTTGGAATTTCTGCCATGTAAGGAGCTAAAAATTGTAGTTGCCCTACTCTACTATGTTCTGCATCAATTGCCACAAAGTAGGTCAAAATCTCTCGTATCATCTCACTTTTTTGAGTGTTTTCATCGAGTAAAGGTACTAATTCTAGTAAAGCTTCCGCGTGTCCTTCTTGAGTCTGAATTTCTCTAGCTATGGTTAGCGCATCTCGTAACAAATTTGGTTTGTGCTTTATCAGTGCCTTGAGCATTTTGAGTTTATTCCATGGTAAAATGACATTCTGCACTACACTTTGGGCTTCGGTTAGTAATGATTCTGGAAAGAAAGACCCTAGTTCTGTAAAAGCCATTGTCTGCCAGACTTGGTGCGTTGAGGAAAGCACTTCCTGTCGCAGTATTGTCTCTTTCATTGAATCTGATAGATTGAGATTAAATAGTTCGGTTAAAACTCTTACTTTAGGAAGGTCTTCGTTAATTTCCCGTGCTAATTTCAGTGCTTGTTCTAATAGTGTTTGGCTCTCTTGGGTTTTTTCTGACAAATAGGGAGCTAATTTTCTTAAAATTTCTACCTTTCGCTCTGAGGGATTAGACAATTGTCTGTTTCGTCGAATTATATTTACAGCATCCAGAGCTTCTTTTAGAAGAGGTTCTTTTTTTTCTATCGTAGGAATCAGATGCGCTATTATCAATGCCAGCAAAGATTGGTAATCAGAAGTTCTCGCTAAACATAATATATATTCCAGTTGCTGATTCTGCAAATAAGGAATTAGTTTGATGAATACCTCTTCTTGTTCTTCCCTCTCAGTTATTTGCTTGGCTATTTCAAATGCTTGAACAATCACGTTGGTTGGGCAATCTTTTGAAAATTGGCGAATCAATCTTATTAGTTTGTTTGCCTTAAACTTTTCTGTGTTTTCTTCATTATCATCTATAATTTTTCCTATCTCTCTTAATAATTCATCTAAAATTTCTTGTTTTCTCGTATTTGATAAATGAGGAATCATTTCAAGTAACACCTCTTCTTGTTGTTCCCTCTCTGTTATTTGCTTGGCTATTTCAAATGCTTGAACAATCACTTTGGTTGGGCAATCTTTTGGAAATTGACGAATTAAGCTTATTAGTTTGTTTGCCTTAAACTTTTCTGTGTTTTTACTATTAGTTATCTCTTTTAATAACTCGTCTAAAATTTCTTCTTTTCTCGTATCTGATAAATGAGGAATCAGTTTAATTAAGGACTTTTCTTTTTGTTCGCTATCACGGATCTGTCTAGCTATTTCAATCGTCCTACCTATAGCTGACTCTGACAAACCAACATCATTCACAAACTTCACCAATAATTGAAGTTGTTCAGCTTGATCTTGAATTTTTTGTACTTTGTCTAAAGCGTCATCTAGGCTTCCTTGAGAGATATAATTATCTAATAAATCGGTTTTTATAGATGGGTTAATGTGAGATTGATTTGATTTTTGTAATTGTTCCACCAACCGATCAACTTCTTCTTCAGACAATCTGCCTCTCCCCACGCCCGTATATTGTCTTCTTTCTCCTTGAATAGAATTTGATCTCAGCCCATTTAGAATCTCACTTAATGTCGATCTTAATTGCTGCTGTACAGAACTTGATAGATAAGGAACTAATCCTATGTAATTCTCTAGTTTTTTTATGTAATTCTTTAGTTCGCGATCTTGAAATATGTCTGGTGCAATACGGTGATAATCTACAAGTTGGAAATTATCGCCAATAATCCCTAACCGAACCGTATTGATGTCTAGTGTATCCAATATTGCTATTAGTGCTGTCTGTAAGCTTTGATTTTCTGTCCTCTGTTCTGATTGAGATATATAAGGTATTATCCTTGCCCACGCACGAAATTTGATATATTCATAGGCGATTGTTTGTTTGACTGTTCTAAGAATTTCTTGAACTAGGGACTCTGGCAAAAAAGGAGCCAGTCTTGCCAGTATTTCTCCCTTCCACCAATCGATCTTAATTTCCTGTATTCCTGTCAGGATTTTTCTTTGCATTGGTTCTGGTAAATGAGGTGTTAATTTCTCTAACACCTGTCCTCGGTTCTCTGGATGTTGAATAGCCAATGCTATGTTTAGTGCTTCTTGTTGTATCTGCTCCGGACTTGACAGGAAACGAGCTAGTCTTACTAAAGCTTCTGCTTGTTGTCCAGGATCTGGTATTTGTCGTGCATAAGCAAGACCTTGGTTAACAGTCCAACGCTTCTTTTCTACTAACGCAGCAAGTAAAGTCGGTGGGATATTCTTTGCTCGACTGTTAATAGAAGATTGAATGAGAGCATAACGAACCTGAAGACTAATTGAAGAAGGGTTTTTCTCAAACATCTCCTCTGCTAACCGCCAAGCACGAACTACATCACTCACAAAATTGGCAGTTTGCCCTAAGCGATCGCACGCCTCATACCAACCATTAGCTCCTGTTTTTGACTCTTCCCGCAATAAAGAGTGAATCTCTTCTACCTTTTTAGCTTTTTCTAAATGCCAAACGAGATGCTGATGGATATAACCATCATTGGGCAAGGTATGCCACAAACCATCTTGGGTTTTTTGTCGATATTTCTCCAAGACAGTAGCGTGAGCATGAGCAAGAGTTATACCTAGCCCTGGTAAATCACCTCGACGCTTAGGTGTTGGTGAAGCAGTTAACAAATTGCGTGCTAAATCGTGGAATAAGTCATGTAAACGATAGGTTAGTGTTCCATCTACCAAAGAGACACCAGACAATAACAGTGCTTTAGAGTGCAAGTAGCCCAACTCATCTGATGCATCCCGCTCCAAATCCATATCCCACAGCGTTACAGCCATTTGCTGAGTAATAGTTACATCCTCCGGTAATATTCCCAGCAAGATGAAATTTTCTTGTGTTTCCTTTGATAATCGCTGGACGCTCAAATTTAATGATGCAGTTAAACTGAGTTTTTTTAAGCTTGCTTCATCATTAGCATCTCTGGCTAATTTATTATCTAATGTTTTTAAGCGGGCTACCTCTTGCTGCATATCCTGCAGAAGAACTTTCCAAGAAATACCACCAGCAACTTGGGCAGCTGCTAGTTCCAATGCCAAAGGCAAGTAACCAAGCTCTTTGGCTAAAACTTCAGCTGACTGAGTTTCTGTGGCAGTGAGATTACGTCCTAATTTCTTAGTTAGTAGTTCCATCGCTTGGGATGGCTGCATCACATCCAGAGAATATGTGCTGGCTCCGAGAACTTGGGCGATTCCTGCTTCGCGGGTTGTTACTAAAACTTGACAACGCGCTCCACCAACATTAAATAGTTGTACATCCTGTGTATTCCAAGCATCGTCTACTACTAGCAGCACAGCTTTTTCATACAACAGTGTACGCAGTTGATTGGAAGCTGCTTCCACGCTAGTGGCTTTAAAGTTGTAATCCCCCAATACCTGTACCCAGCCACTAAGCAGGGATAGAAGATTAGGCTGCTGACCTAATGTTGCCCAGAAAATACCGTCGCAAAAGTGAGTTTTTACCTCAAGATCGTGTGCTAAAGCCGTTGCTAGGGTAGATTTGCCTACAGAACCCAAGCCGTGAATAGCAGTCACTACCAAGGTACGCACATCTGATGAATCTGTGAGCAGACGAGTTTTTAACTCTTGGTTGTATTCGGGACGGTCTACATAATAAGTTGGTAGAGGTGGTGCTTGAAATATCTTTTGCCCCCCTAAACTTGCACCGGAGATGTCTAGAGGAGCTGGTGAGGGTTTACGGTTTTCTCCGTAATTGTTTGTGTTAGAAAAACTGGATTATCAGCAGGAGCTAAGGATTTTGGGGATGGTAAGCATTGTTTGATAAACTGTTTGACACCCAAATAGACTTTAGTATCTCCTAGTTTTGGTTTAGCAATGGAATCATGGTCTGCTTCCACTGCAATTGGTTTTACGTCTTTAATACCAGGATTAGCACTACTCTCGTTTACGATTAAAACACCGCTAGTCGGTTTTGTTTCATAATAAACTTTTGTTTTAATCCTTAATTCATCAACGTTTTGGCGATACCATTCATCAAGATCGCGTAACTGAGGAGCATGAGCCTTCAATTCTTCGACATTAACCGTAGTTAAAAAGCCTGCTAAAGATTTTACCCATTGAGCAACGTCAGAACCGAGATGCGGAGTAGATAAGAATACAATCCCTTGTGTAGATTTAAGGACTGCTTCTTTACTTTCGTTTCGTGAAAAAGCTTTCGCAGCATTCAGCATTTTTTTTACAAGCAAACCACCCATGCTATGAGTAACGAAAACTACTGGGCGCTCACCTATGCCAAAATTTTCTAAATCATCTAAAAAATTACTAGCTTGGTCAAAAAGTGGCATAGCTGAACCACTCGTTCTGAATCTTGCCGCACTGTAGCCAAAAGTCCAAATTCCAACATCTAAATCCTTTCCCAGCCAAGTTAGCCAAAAGTTATCTTTTTGGTAATCTCTATCTTTTGGGTTTTGCCAATGCCAAGTATTCCACGCATGACCTGCCAATCCGTGAACAAAAACTACATCCCCCCGCCGACTAGAGTTGTCGCATTCTGATATTTTAATTAAACCAGTCATGCTGCTTTCTTCATTTGTCTGCGAATCGGCAGAGGGTTTGTGACCAAACATACTAGCTTTCCTTAGTAGCGGTATTGCTATGATGCAAATGTATATTAGTTCTTCATTAGAAATACCATGTATTCCAGGCTATTTATTCTACGAAAGGGCATTTTTGTTGACTGCACCCCTAGAATAGCTTAAGAACGTGCGTGAGTACCAACGTATTGCAGGCTTGCGGGTTTACCCATGGTTCAAAAACTCCACAGAGGTTGGTACTGGAATAGAACAGGGTTGATGTTCAACCTACACCAAATCCTAATTAGGTGGAATAGATGCCTCAAAGCATTAATTTCTCGTGCAGGTGAGTGACATCTGGTGGCAGCAACTCTTGCTTCAACCCATCATGGAGATAATGATAGAGCGTCTCGCGGCTGATGCCGAATTCGCGGGCGAGTGCTGTTTTTTGCTCGCCAGCTCCTGCCCGATGCCGCAGCGTAGCCACTTGTTCCGGTGATAGGGCTTTCTTGCGTCCATGGTATGCACCACGCCCTTTGGCAAGCGCGATGCCTTCCATCTGACGCTCGTGGATCAATGCCCGTTCAAACTCGGCGAATGCACCCATAACAGAAAGCAGGAGGTTCGCCATCGGGGAATCATCCCCCGTGAAGGTCAGGTTTTCCTTTATGAACATGATGCCGATTCCCCGCCAAGTGAGCTGCTGCACCAGACGGCGCAGATCGTCCAGATTGCGGGCGAGACGATCCATGCTATGCACAACCACCATATCCCCCTCGCGGGCATAGGTGAGGAGAGCATCCAGTTGCGGGCGTTGGGTGTCCTTGCCGGATGCTTTATCGGTAAAAACCCTGTCTAGCTCCACACCCTCAAGCTGGCGCTCCAGGTTCTGGTCAGTGCTGCTGACGCGCACATAGCCGATGCGTTGCCCTTTCACGGTATCCTCCATGCTTATTCTGTCAAGTTAGAATTTACAACATGGCTTGACAAGTGTCAAGAAATTCAAAAAACCACCCTATTCTGACGCAATTCACGCCCCTCACATGGTGTCAAGATAGGGTATACCTCAAATACACAGTATTTTTGCAACAGTGCCGGCGCAAGCGTCAGATGAGGGAAAGCAAGTTATAGGCGGCAAAGAAACTGCTGGCCAGCGGGGTGCAGCCGAAAGAAGTGGCGAACAATCTCGGCGTGTCCGTGTCTACGCTTTACCGATGGGTTCCAGCTTCAGAGGCGAATATCTGAATCTGGTATATTTCTTGTAAGTTAATTCGATGAGAATTAAGTAAGTCGGCGCGAATAAACAGAACTATGTATTGAATAGTATTGCTCATAAATTCGCTCGTAGTAAGCGCACCAGAGCGAAGACAGCGCTTACTACAAACCTTGAATTTTTGATGCCGACTTACTTATACCTGAAATAAAAATGTTGGCTAATACGAGTCGCCGACTGGTTAGAAAGAGGTTTATTCTTGGCAAAACAACCCATAGCAGAGCTTTTTGGCTTTCCCCCGGATAGTAATACTGAAGAAGCCTCCCGGTACAGGCGCAACAGGCTTTGTCCTTACAACAATAAGGTTCCTGACATCTTGCACCTTCTCAATAAGGGTTGGTGGGCAGTGCCCACCCTAGGCAATAATCAGGGTTTCAGGCTGTTTTTTTTGCAATAAGATGATGGTGCAAGATATGAGGTTCCCACAATAAGTTAACTGAACATTACTATTTTGGAAATGTCTAATCACTTTTATCTATCGTTTCTAAAAGAAAGACTATTTGTTTTTATTATTTGAGTAGCCTAAAATAAAAGTTATCAATTAAAACACAAATAACACAAAAATGCATGAATTCATTAGTGCAATTCCTACTGGAATCACAGCTTTTATAGCCACCAACCTAGATGATTTAGTTATCCTTACATTATTATTCTCCCAGGTGAATCCAACTTTCCGTTGTCGGCACATCGTGATTGGTCAGTACCTGGGCTTCTGTACTCTGGTCATTGCCAGCCTAGTCGGTTTTCTGGGAGGCTTAGTATTACCATCCCATTGGATTGGGCTTCTGGGTTTAGTTCCTATCACTATTGGTCTAAATTGTTTACTAAATTTAAACAGCGATTCCTCATCTCCAACGGAGTTAGAAAACGAGTCTTCTCACGCTTCTCCCTTTTCTAGTTTTATGTCTCCCCAAACTTATGGTGTGGCGGCTATTACTATAGCCAATGGCAGTGATAATGTAGCGATATATATGCCATTGTTTGCTAACAGTGAAATATCAGAGTTGCTGGTAATTATTGGAGTATTTCTGCTATTAGTTGGGGTTTGGTGCTACATAGCATACAAGCTGACTTCCCAAAGTGCGATCGCTAATCTACTAAACCGGTATGGCAATAATTTTGTTCCCTTTGTCTTGATAGGCTTAGGTGTGTTTATTATCTTAGAAAGTGCCTCACTAACTCCAATTGCTTTGACAGTTACTTGCATAGTTTTAATGGTAATTATAAAAATAATTCAAAGTAGAAAAATAAATTTTCAAAGTTTGTAATTGGGCAAATAATATGAAATATTTCCCGATTTATGTAACGGTATTAGTCATTTTAATTAACTTAGCAGTTGTCTGCCCTTCGTGGGCAGAAAGTTCTCCTTCATTAGTTAATAATTCTGATTACTTTAAAGTTGGACAAAAAGTCATTTGGCTTTATAAACCCCGTACAGACGCTATTGATGTCCAAAAAATTCCTGCTGAAGTAGTCAAGTTAGGCTCTAAGCAAGTGCAAATTAAGGTACGGAAAAACAATGAATTTATCAATCGCTGGGTAAATCGAAATCGACTTGAGAATTTTCCCAGTATTAGACTCTCTTCCTAAAGTAGTAAACAAGTTATAACTTAGGTATGAGATTTTTTATCAAGACAAAGACTAGTTTTAAATAAAGGGGAAAATATGCCGATTTCCAAATTCAAAATTGTTCTGGTCGCTCTCGTATTCATCGTTAATTTGATGATTGCTCAGCCTTCTTGGGCAGGCAAGAATTTCACAAAAGGGGCTGACTATGCTGAGGTAACTCAGGCACTCAATCAACTTTTAACCGTGAAGGATGCACCTGAGGAAGCTGGCTATACACCTGAGGCATTTCAGCATCGACTTGCACAATTGCAGTTTCAGAAGAATATTATAGAAACTGCGAAGAAGCGGGCGCAGTGCCGTAATGAAACTGGAAGGACATTGGCTGTCTATGCTAATAAACCGAAAAAATCTCCAACCCAACTCTACTTCTTGGCTACCGGAGAAATCACGGATGATGATTGGGATTGCGATGGTATCTACTTGCCCGCAGGTACTCACTTAGTTCTCAGTCCGAATACTCCAGTACAAGAGTTAACTGAACCAATTGCCGTTAAGTTTGTTGACGGTACACAGTCGGTTGCTAGAACTAATCCGGCAACTGGTGCGCTCGAATTGAATGTTGAACCTGCTAAAGTGTTCAAGGCTGCTAAAAGCGACTGGATACTTCCCGCGTTATCTCAAGCAGATATTGATGCACAAGTTCCCAGCCCACAACTCATTGACTAACATGGATAATCCCGCTTCTAAAGTTTAAGAAACACCAAAACATAAATTATCCAATCTTGTAGGACGGGTATGTTGCCCGTCCTTTATTATTAGCTGGCTTTTCATAAAATGGAAAGCCGCTCAACCAAAAAGTCCATTGATATAGTCCTCAGTTTCCTTAGTAACAGGAGAGCCGAACAGTTGCTGAGTAGGACTGAACTCGACTAATTTCCCCGAATGTTTGCCCGACTCGTCTGTTTCCGTGTTGAAAAAAGCAGTCCAATCTGCTATCCGCGAAGCTTGTTGCATGTTATGAGTCACCATGATAATGGTGTACTGCTCCTTGAGTTCAAAGCAAAGTGCCTCAACTTGACGAGTTGAACTTGGGTCCAAAGCAGAACAGGGTTCATCCATTAGCAAGACATCTGGCTTCATGGCGATCGCTCTTGCAATGCAAAGCCGTTGCTGTTGTCCTCCCGACAAAGCTGTACCCTTCGATTTGAGTTTGTCCTTCACTTCATCCCAAATTGCTGCTCGTGTGAGAGATTGTTCTACAAGTTCATCCAGATTGCCTTTATAGCCGTTGGTACGCGGTGCAAAAGCAATATTTTCATAAATTGATTTTGGGAAAGGAATTGCTCTTTGGAAAACCATTCCCACTTGACGTCGCAGTTTAACCGAATTAACGCTCTTATCATAAATATTGTGATTGTGGTAATACAGCCTCCCTATAACTGTAGCTTCAGGGATTAAATCATTCATCCGGTTGAAGCAACGCAGTAAGGTACTTTTGCCACAACCAGAAGGTCCAATCAAGGAAATTATTTGTTTTTCAGGAATCTTCATATAGACTGGCTGAAGTGCCATCAATCCATTGTAGTAAACCTCAATACCTTCGACATCAAAAAGTGCTTGATTTTGTAAACTTTGGGGGTCGTTATCTAGTTTTCTTATGGCATTGTTCTGTGTCATATTTTTTGTCCAATTTGGCACGTGTCACTGAAACTGGCGTGAATCTCTTCAACTGACTGTTCCATTGCTCTGACCATTGATGGGTGACGTCTTCTTTGGAAGATAAACCATCCACCACCAGCAGCTAGGTACAACAAGAACAGATAGGGAAAAATATTTTGAGGTGGTGCTGGTGGTGGGAACAGAGTACTGCCAGGAATCCCTACAATCCCCACAACGGGAAGCAACATAAAAGCTACCCCTAATACCGAGAACACCACATCCTTTGCACGCAGCTTTCTCAGTCGATACAGGTAGATTGGGGCAGCTATCGAAATCAGGATGTAAACTAGCAAAAAACCGTAGGTGCAAATCGTGCCCAAGTAGCCCTGAGAATCAAACGCCTTGACGCTGAACAGATTCAACACAGATGGCACCAGAAACGTCAGCAGTGACGACAGCCCAATCGCAATATGTGGCGTTCTATTGATCTGATGAATTTCCCCTAGGGAAGTCGTCAATAGACCATGACGGGCCATCATCAAGAATATCCTCGCCGTTGAATTGATACAACCGAGGGTGCAAGAGAAAAAGCTTAATAGAGCGCTCAGACTAATGAGTTTGCCCAAGAACCCCACTCCTATATGTCGCGCCAAAAAATCTAGTGGGGCGTCCGTTTTGCTCAAATCGACAGCAGTACCATGGAAAGCCTGCACGACGATGACAGCCATGATGATAAAGAATACCCCAGCTATGAGTGTGCTTTGGATTAAAGATTTAGGAATAGTTCGCAACGGGTCTTTTGCCTCATCCCCTAAAGAGGTCGAGCTTTCAAATCCAGAAAAGCCGAACACTACTAGAACAATTCCCACCGCTACACCCCCTGGAGTCGCACCATTTAGGGTCAGTTGGGCTGTATCAATCGCAAAGCCCTTATGCGCCCAGACAATCACTCCCAAAAGCAGGACAAGGAGCATCGAGACTGCCTCAATCTGCAACATCATCTTGGCGGATAATTGGATGTCTTTATAGGCTACATACCAAGCTGCCACCGTGCCAACAGCAAACAGTGTCAGGATATGAGTATGGAGACCTATATAGCCCAGTAAGATTTGACCAAAGATGGCAAAACCGCATAAAGTTGACATCCCGGTAAACAAATATCCCAGTACTAAACCCCAGGCACAGAAGACACCTGCCGTGGAACCAATACCTATAATAATATAGGAGTACAGTGAACCCGGAGAAGCCGAGCGACGGGCAAATTGGTTAATGTTAATACTAACAAAAAGTATCCCAATCATGCCCAGTAGGAAACTTAGCCAGGTACCGTTTCCAGCACTAGCAAAGATCAGTCCTAAAACTGCTGCTGGTATAGTTGAGGGTGCCAGTACAGCCACGGATTGAGCCAGGACTTCCCCATAGGAAAGACAGGCTCGCTTTAATCCGTGAACACTGTGATTAGGTTTTTTTGAGATTTCTTTGATCATTCAATATTTCCTGGTGGTCAATTGAATGTTTACAAAAGTTTTCCAATATAATCTCTACCTTTTGAATGTTTTAGTAGAACTTATACAACTCACACATAAGGATTTAGGTCAAGGGGATATTGACCGAATAATTACTAATTCGTAATTCGTAATTCGTAATTAATAAATTGAGGGGCAGAGCAACTTAATTTATTAATAGACATCTGGTGAAAATTAACTAAGTAAGTCGGCGCTAATAAACAGCACTATGTAAAGAATAGTATTGCTCATAAATTCGCTCGTAGTAAGCGCTTCAGCGAAGACAGCGCTTACTACAAACCTTGAATTTCTGATGCCGACTTACTTATGCATTACCTAAAATGCTTGGTAGGGGCGTAAGGGTAGGGTGGGCACTGCCCACCTTACGAAATCATAAGGCAATTGTAGCTCTTATTTTCGCAACAAGACGATGGTGCAAGATATGAGCCGACCAAAGTGCGGCGATTGCCCAAGCGGGCACAAGCGTTGCCGATCGCTAGCAACAAATAAAAGAAACACATTGGCTGGAAATTCCAAAACCCTTGCTGTATAAGGGTTATAAAATGTGCATCTTAGGAGCACCTCACGGGCGGCGAACCACCCCCTATGAATGAAACAAACACCCCCATTCCCCCTCTTCCCCCACTCCCTACTCCCTACTCCCCACTCCCTACTCCCGTGTTTCTTGAAAGAATATCAACATCTATAGAGAAGCCTCACAAAACCTGATAATTATCAGGTTTTGTGAGGTTCAAATGTTGCAGCAAAAAGTGAATCAGTATTTAGTTAACACCCAATAAGTTAAGTTCTGATTAAGGTTAGGTTAAATTTAGGTTAAATTTTCCAAAAAAAGTATGTCAACCAAAATATAGCAGTGCTTTTTTTGGTCAATAGGTTATATTTGATACGAAAAATTCGCACAACACCCTTAAGGCGTTGACTCACGTTTGATACTAGATAAATTTATGATATTTTTCAGCAATTCGTAGGGGGGGACAAACCCCTCATTCTTGACCAAAAAGAAAAAGGTACAAGCCCCTAAATTTATGATGCTGTTGGTCAATTCATGAAGGGTTTAACCCTCACTCTTGAAGCATTGATTTTGCGTTGTTGTTTCGCGCAGAATGTTTTTCAACCCATGAAAAACGCCCTCACCCCGCCCGAAAGGGCACCCCTCTCCCAAATTGGGAGAGGGGCTGGGGGTGAGGGTCGAGGGAGTGAGAACCGCTATAGATTTGGATTGATGGGTATGACCCCTCACTAATTCGCCAACAACATCATTTATTTATGGGGTTCCTACCTTAGATTATTACCTTAGCTTTTGACGAACCCGAAGGGGCTGACACTCCCCAAGGCTTTATCCGGAGGATTCTTAGCTTCCCCTCGCGCTTGCATCCAGACTGGTGTGTCCCACGGCTGCCAATACTGCTCGGTTAAAATAATTACTATCACGGGAAACCCTGTAGAGACAAGGGTTATCGCGTCTCTACAACTGCACGAATTCCTTGAATTCGTAAACCAATTCGTACCTCTTACCCTAAAACCTAAATTAACAAGTTAGTTGTTTAAGCGCATATGTCACAGCCTATTTCCCCAGCAGCCAACGAAAATCTCAGAAATTTGAATACTGGATCTCCCAAAACTAAGAAGAAGGGCAAGTCACTCCCTCCGAAGATGATCATCAGGCTAGGCAAGTTTGTCTGGACGACCATGTGGCATATGATGATGTCGAAGCTTGCACCCCGCAATGAGTCGGGAGAATATGTTCGTCCCAGCAGTCAGTTCCGGAACTTTGTTGGGACAGAGGAAAATAACCCTTACCAACCAGCAGTGGGTCGCTATAACCTCATAGTCGGGCTTGGTTGCCCTTGGGCGCATCGAACCCTTGTTGTTCGGACGCTGAAAGGACTCGAAGAAGTAATATCGGTGTCCATTGTGTCTCCTGCTCCGATGGAAGGAGGCTGGGTGTTCAATCAGGAACAGGACGGTTGCCGTACACTCGCCGATCTGTATGAGTTGGCAGAATCAGGCTACAGTGGACGCTCTACAGTTCCAGTGTTATGGGATAAACAGACAAAGACCATTGTCAACAACGAGAGTGCAGAAATTATCGTGATGCTGAACTCACAGTTCAACGAGTTGGCAAAAAATCCCACACTAAACCTCTACCCAGAGGAACTCAAAGAGAAGATTGACTCGTGGAATGAGAAGATTTACACGAGGGTGAACAATGGTGTGTATCGTTGTGGCTTTGCCCAAACTCAAGAGGCGTACAATCAAGCCTGCGATCAATTGTTCGCAACTCTGGATGAGATTGAAGCGGCGCTAGGTGCCAGTCGATACCTTTGCGGGGACACTGTCACACTGACAGATGTCCGTCTATTCACGACCTTATTCCGCTTTGATACTGTGTACTATGGGTTATTCAAGTGCAATCGCCGGAGAATTCAAGACTATCAAAACCTGGGAGCTTATCTCCGTGACTTGTATCAGATCAAAGGTGTTGCTGACACCTGCGACATAGAAAGTGTGAAGCAGGACTACTATGGCAACCTGTTCCCTCTCAATCCTGGTAGCATCATTCCCTCTGGTCCTGAGATGACGTACCTCCAGGAACCACATGGTCGGGACAGTATTGGCAAGTGAATGAAGAGGCAGGGGGGAGGGGGGACAAGCCGCTACGCGGAAATTCACTCATTCAAAAGTCAAAAGTCAAAAGTGTTTTGAATTTTGACTTTTGACTTTTGACTTTTGACTTCCCCAAAGGGGCGGGGGGGCAAGGGGGAGGTCTATATATTATGTGAGCAATTGGAGTTAGCTGGTATCTATTTTGATAGAGGACAGGTGGTATCATTTCTTCTGCATGTGTAAATTTAAAAACTATAGACACGGGATAACTCTGGTCTCTACGTAGAAATTTGATAACTATTTATGCCTACGAATATTTGGAATCGTCACCACATTCTTTCCCTCGCTGACTTCACTGCCTTTGAGTACAATACTGTTTTGCAAACTGCTGCCAGTTTTCAAGAGGTGTTATCACGGCGGACAAAGAAAGTGCCTACCTTGCAAGGACAGGTGGTGGCGAATTTATTTTTTGAACCATCTACCCGCACTCGCAGCAGTTTTGAACTTGCTGCTAAGCGCCTCTCAGCAGATACCCTGACCCTCACCTCAGCAACTTCTTCTCTAACTAAAGGAGAAACTATTCTCGACACGGCGAAGACCTATTTGGCTATGGGAACTGATATCATGGTGATTCGTCATCGAGAGGCGGGTGTACCTAGTGCGATCGCCCACGAAATGGATCGTCTAGGTGTACGAGTTAGCGTCCTCAATGCTGGTGATGGTCAGCATGAGCATCCTTCTCAAGCTCTATTAGACTTATTTACTATTTGTACTTTTCTTGATCCAAATCATCCCCGGCTCGAACTTTTAAAGGATAAAAAAATTGCCATTGTTGGGGATATTCTCCACTCGCGGGTGGCACGATCAAATATCTGGAGTCTTACGGCAAGTGGTGCGCAAGTGCATCTAGCAGCACCACCCACCCTCTTACCTAAGTTATTCGCCCAGTACGTTAGCGATGAGGAGGACATCGCAAGGTGGGATACCAGCCCTCATGAAGTGGGAATTAGTCCGGGTATCCCTAACCTGAAGACCTTGTCGCCAGTTCCTAGACTTGAGGTGGCTGGAGTCAGACTCCCCGTTGGCAATGGGGATATGGGGAGAGAAAAACCCCCACTCCCCACTCCCCACTCCCCAGTGCCCAATCCCAAGTTATTTCTCCATTGGGAGTTAGAACCAGCTTTACAAGATGCTGATTTTGTCATGACCTTGCGCTTACAAAAGGAACGCATGACCGCCCATCTATTACCTTCCTTGCGAGAATATCATCAGATGTTTGGCATCACACACTCTCAGTTACGGCGATGCAAGCCAAACGTAAAACTTTTGCATCCAGGTCCTGTTAACCGTGGTGTCGAAATTAGCTCTGAGTTAATGGATGACCCACAATTTAGCCTCATTCAGACCCAAGTTACCAGCGGTGTCGCCGTTCGGATGGCGCTGTTGTACTTGATAGGTAGTGGCAAGGTTTAGTTGCAGGGGACGAGGCAGAACAATAACTCCTAACCGTTAACTTCTTACAGCCAGAATATTAATGTTGACATTTCAATTATTTCGATTATTCTAGAAATATGGTTAATATAGAAACGGCTCGGTATGCAGATATCTTTGCTGCATTGGGGTCGGAACCACGGCTGGAAATTATGCGGCTACTGTTTGCAGTTTATCCAGAAGGGATGACTGTGGGTGAAATTCAGGAAAAGCTCAAGATTCCGAACTCTACCCTATCGCACCATTTGGAGAAGCTGCGGAACGAGGAGTTGGTTAATTCAAGAAAAGAGAAGCAATTTCTGTGGTACTCGGCAAACGCTGAGACTATGGAGGATTTGCTGTCTTTTTTATCTACAGGAAAAAGTAGGCATAATAGCACCCTTGAACCAGCCAAAAATACATCCAAGCAGGAAGAGGAAGGGTTTATGTTTGAAAGATTTTTTGAGTCTATTTTTGAAAAACTCTTTGGGTTTATGTCTGACAAATTCAGTCTCAGAGGTTTTGAAAGATTCACCGAAAAAGCAATAACTGCCATCTTATTAGGTCAGGGTGAAACTCGCCGCTTGGGACATAACTTTGTCGGGACAGAACAAATGTTGTTAGGACTGCTTAGCGAAGGCAATGGCGTTGCGTGGCAGTTTCTGAGTGCTGTAGGGGTGAACTTAGAAAATGCTCAGATGGAAGTAGAAAAAATTATTGGCAGAGGCAGTGGATATACGGGTGTGAACATTCCCTTTACACCCAGAGCCAAGCGGGTGCTAGAACTATCAGTAGAAGAGTCCCAGAAACTTGGTCACGATTACATCAGTACAGAGCACCTCCTGCTGGGTATCCTCAGCGAAGGAGGAGGGGTCGCAGTCAGAGTTTTGCAAAATCTCCAAATAGACTTGGTTTCTTTGGAACAACGACTACGAAGATCTCTGGCTTAAAAATAGGGAGCAAAACCCTGTAGAGACGCGATTAATCGCGTCTCTACAACTAACAAACCCACTTTATAATGTGTTTCTTAAAATTAAATCTATCTCTAGATAGTTGATATTTTTATTAAAAATAAAAATCATCAGCCCAAGCAGGGTTTTGTATCTACCTAGTGTCATATTTCCCAACGTTGAATTGGATAGTAATACGTAATAAATACTGTACATTTCTTACCCCCATAGCAAGAGGAAAATTCCATAAATTTGAGGGAATATATTTATAGAAGCTAAGTAATTGGACAAACAATTACAAGTTATCAGTTAACAAAATAAATAATTAACATCTCATAATTGATAACTACTCATTTAATTAACGAAGTCAATAAATAGCTTCTAATAATATGGGAGGGAAATAAGTATGAGACTGAATCTTTTGACTACGGTAGCTTTACTAAGCACAATATCTCTAGCTGCTCCCGTTTCTGTGAAAGCTGCGAATCCTGCTCAGGTTCAACAAGTGCGAGAAGGCAAAGCATGTGTTGGTTGTGATTTATCTGGCGCTAACTTCAAAGGTGTTCACCTACTTGGCGCTGATCTAAGGAATGCTAATTTAAAAGGTGCTAACCTAGAAGCCGCCAATTTAGAAGGTGCTGATTTAACTGGCGCAAACTTGAAGTCTGCTAATTTAAAAGAAGCCTTTGTCAACAGTGCTACCTTAAAGAACGCTAACCTCACCAATGCTGATTTGCGTAATGCTAATTTAGATAGTACTGAACTACAAGGTGCTATTTTGGCAGGCGTGAAATCAAATAGTTCAAGCTTAGCTAATGCCCAGCGGGGACTAGGGAGTAGGGAGTGATGGAAACAGTTCAACTCCTAACTCCTAACTCCTAACTCCTAACTCCTACTAACTTTCGCCAGTAATGGACAGCTCATTCACCCATATTTTGGGAGAAACTCCTGCGGGGGTCAACTCGGGTTCTTTTTCCACAAAAATAATCGACTTGAGGAGTTCTAGGAAATCTCCAGCAACAGTTGCTGACTCAATGCTCGTTTTGACACCCTTATTAACTAGCCAGCCATCAAATGGTAGAGAAAAAGAGCCTTGTAGAGATTTTACCCCTGCATGGAGAGCTTGTAAATCATCGATAAAAATCACATTGTCAGCGTTTTCCAAACTCAATTCTTGTTCAGCGGCTGCAGTGGCAAAAACGTGATAAAAGTTGGGACTGACGCTGACTTTTGCGCCAATATTAGCATTCCCTGTTGGCTTGGCGTTCATCCTTTTAGCAGTACCTGCACTGTGGAGAAAACCTGTTAAAATGCCATTTTCAATGAGTGAAACTCGGCGAGTGGGAGTTCCTTCACCATCGAAAATTTCTGCCCCTATATTAGCTGGGTGTAGTGCATCATCACAAACCGAAAGCAGAGGAGACGCAATTTGCTTTCCTAAATCATCAGGAGTAGATAGACTTTGCTTGTCCAGAATACTTTGAGCGTTGAATAAGTTAGAAAAAGCACCTAGCAGACTCAAAAAAGCCTCTGGTGAGAAAACTATTGGATATTTACCAGACTTGACTTTCTCATAGTTCAAGTGGCTGATAGTTTTTTCTGCGGTTTCTTTGATGCAGCCATTGATGTCGAGGTTATTAAGACTCCGGCTAATTCTAAAAGCACCAGCACTGCGAGGTCTTTTGCCTTCTTGCTCAGTTTTGCTGTAGAGATAAATCGATGCTACGGAGTGGGATTCAGCTCTCATAGCGCCATCGCTGTTGAGATAAAACTTGTCAAGATCTCTTTGCGCTAAACTGTTGTAAGGCACTCCTTTAATAGCCGGATGTGCTGCCAGAACTTCTTTTTCAGCTACTAGCAGGTTTTCTATAAGTTGGGAAACAGGTGCTTGGGTTAGTTTTTCATGGGGTGGATTGTCTAGAGGAACAGTAGCTTCTGGACTAAAATCTGGGACATTTTCTTTAACACCAAAGAAACTTGCTTCATATGCTGTTTTCAAAGCTAATTCAAGTCCTTTGGGATCAACATCTGTGGTGCTGGTGACACCCATGGTATTGTCTTGATTCCAGACACGCACGATGACACCAGAAAGATTTGAGGCTTTAACTTGTTTAGGCTCACCTTGATCCACTTGCACACTGGTTTGATCTACTGTTGAGCCATAGATGTCAAATTTTGTGATGCCAAGCTGCTGCGCACTTTCCTTGGCATGATTTGCAATATCTTTGATATTCGCCATAGTCAATTTTAGATTTGGGATTTTGGAAATGGTTCATGGCTAATTGCTAATTGTTTATTCTTCTTAACAATTAACGTCCACCTACGGTAATTGAGTCAACTTTAATGTGGGGTTGTCCTACAGTGGTGTAGATACTGCCACTGATGGAGCCGCAGAAACCTGGTGCTAGTGATAAATCTTGGGAACACATGGAAATTTTGTTCATAATTTCCTTGGCTTCACCGATCAGGATAGCTCCTTTGAGTGGCTTGGTGATTTTGCCATTTTCAATCAAATAAGCTTCATCGACACCAAAGTTAAATTGACCTGTGGCACCCACACTACCGCCGCCCATCTTTTTACAGTAAATACCTTTATCAATGGAGGCAAATAAATCTTCAATGCTGTATTCGCCTGAATCAATGTAGGTATTACGCATCCGGCTAGCAGCAGCAAAGGTATAATTTTGCCGACGTCCACTGCCAGTTCTAGGGTTTCCTGTGCGCCAAGAACCTGCTCTATCCGCCAAGAAATTTTTCAAAACGCCTTTTTCAATTAAAAGCGTTCTTTGGGCTGGCATACCCTCGTCGTCCATGTCGATGGTACCGAAGGCATTTTCTGCTCGCCCTTCATCCCAAGCTGTGAGGCTTTCGTGGGCAATTTTTTCGCCTTTTTTGTCAGCAAAAGGAGAGGTCTTCCGTTCAATTTGGGTGGTTTCCAGCAGGTGTCCGCAGGCTTCATGGAAAATGACTCCACCAAAGTGATTCGCCATGATGATGGGGTAAGTGCCTGATTCCACATAATCAGCGTACAGCATTTTTCCGGCTGAGTCGGCAATGTTCTCTGCTGCTTCTTGATAATCCCAAGTTGTCAGGAAGTTGGGATCGCTGGTGTTACCAGCGCGTTCAGCTATGGAGGCGCGATTTGCCCCGTCAGCACATAGAATGTTAAATCCTACGGACTGGGTGAGGCGAATGTCACGAGCAAAGGTACCATCACTGGCGGCGACTAACACTTCTTGCCAGTCACGGAAATAGGTAGCGCGGCGGGATTGCACATGTGTGGCTTTTTGCGTAAGTTGGGTGGTACCTTGGAGGAGAACTTCTCCCATCTCCCGCATAGAGCTACACAGAGGTAGCCACTTATCTTTACCTCTTTTTGTGGCGTAGTCTCTCAGCGGTTCTAGGTTGATTTCCGGAATGAAAGCGTTGGGAGTGGGAAGTTGCAATCCTAGGATAGAAAGCCCTTTTTCTAAGGCTGCTTTGAGACCTGAAAATGAAAGGTCGTTGGTGCTGACGTAACAGTCGCCATGCCCTTTAAAGACTCTCACCCCCGCGCCTGTGGAAAGACGCGGTGTAATGCTAGTGATGGCGTCGTCTTCTGCAAGGCAACTGATGTAGTTGACATGCTCTAAAAAGAATTCGATGAAGTCCGCACCAGCAGCGCGTCCTAGTCCTAGGAGAGTTGCTAGGGGCGCTTCCCAGGTTTCGTCAAATCGCTCTGGTGTGGAGGAGTATTGCAGGGTTGGGAGTTGTTTAGAAAGAAGTAGAGTACTTGTAAGCATGGGTTGCCTCGTCTGCTGGCGTTATCAGAGTTTTAACTGAAAACTCCTGGTGTGTTTACTCTAGCAAATTTACGCAGGAAGCATTGTTTGAGGAAAGTAGGGTCTAGGCTTTTGATACATTCTTCCACACTCCGCGTCTCCCATGAGGAGTGTGTCATCTTCCTGTGCTCCCCAATGTGAACATTTGGGAAAATTCTGGAATATCCAAAACCAAGCTTGTATCTCAATGTAGGGGCGTATTGCAAGTAGCCCCATTTAAGTACAGTTATGGTCTTCTTCATTTTTTATTTTATGAGACTATCTACAGATGCAAAGGTCAAACTTATTTATCCGGGAGCCCCATTCCCCTACATCGCTACTTATAGGGCAATCGAGCTGGATTCGGGGAATCTAATTTTTTTGCTTAACAACGACGAATTAGAGATTTCACTGAACGATTTTCACCAAGGCAAAGTAAAAATTATTGAGGTATAGGGTTGTGTTAGTGTTTATGGTATAATAAAGTGCGGGATCGTCAGCGCCAGATGATGCGAATCATGGCCATATAGCAGAAGTAGCGTTTGAAAATTGTGGATTGTGTTTCAGTCCGTTCATAGAGTCGTGTTTTGAGTAAGTAGCTTGAGCAAAAATTTGATACTACTTCAGCTAATATCCACTTATTTTTTCAGTCGGTATCAGAACCTGGTACAGTATTGGCATTGTGTTTTGCATGACATAATCTCGCTTTGAGAATCCCAAAAACTGAGTTCACTGTTGATAATAAGGGTGGTGGTGTAATGGATATCTTGTTTTTACGTGGTGAAGAGAGTAAAAACATCATCGGATGTTATGCCAATATCGAAGGTTTGGCGGCGGTTGTGGTGACAGTATTTCAAGATAACAGTAGATATGAAATCATTGATTGCTTATTCCGCCGTCGGCTTGGGTTAAAGGCATCTGCCGATGATTTGATAGGACTGGCTAACATCCATAAAGTTAAATACTTAATGGGAAACGCGATCGCAGAAACTATTTACCGTGGCGGAACGCTAGAAAAGAATTACGACATTCCTCTAGATATACAATGGGAAAAAAGCGAAATAAATGTTGAGAAAATGTTATTCTTAACTGAATGTTATCTCAATGAAGATAGGTTGAAGATAACTCCTGATGTTGAGGATGTCATCGATAGAGAATTACGCTCTTTTGATATGCGGCAATACCTGGAAGATGGTCGAGTAAGTCACAGACTATTCGCATTTTTTCACGCAATTACCGCTGCCCGTCCTATGACCCCAAAGTGGGCAACTTCCTAGTAAAGTGGGGAGTGGGGAGTGGGGAGTAGGGAGTGGGGAAAGATTTTGACAGATTACTAGAGGCGCAATAAGACGCAGAGAGTGAGAGACGCACCTGACGCACCTGATGTTAGGTGTTTTTTTGATCAATCTTCCCCATCCCCCTAATCCCCACGCTTGCTTCTTCGCCCCACTCCCTACTCCCTACTCCCCACTCCCCACTCCCCACTCCCCACTCCCCACTCCCTATTCACAAAATCCAGATGCTTGACTTTGAGAGTAAAACGTAGTATTACCACCCAATCGCTTCCAATGGCAGGAAAATAAACAAAACTTTATATTGTTGAAGATTTGGTGAATTTTAGGTTAACATCTCACTGTTGGCAGACGATGTTTGGTAGTTTGCTGAACGTTTCTACTAAACGTAAAGATAACAAAATTGACAAGCAATTTGCATTCGTCGAAAAACAACTCCTCAATATCCAGGGTCTTGTGTTCTATTTCTGTGCAAGGAGTGGGTACCCTAAAGACAAGAGCAATAGCTTTGGCAATTAGCTGTTAAGTAACTGGGAAATTATGAGAATATTGGTGACGGGCGGAGCTGGGTTTATTGGTTCACATCTAATCGAGAGACTCATAGCTCAAGAACATGAAGTCATTTGTTTGGATAACTTCTACACAGGACACAAACGCAACATCCTCAAGTGGATGGATCATCCTTATTTTGAAATGATCCGCCACGACATCACTGAACCAATTCGATTAGAGGTAGATCAAATTTACCATCTGGCTTGTCCTGCTTCCCCAGTGCATTATCAGTACAACCCAGTTAAAACAGTCAAAACTAGCGTTATGGGGACACTGAATATGCTGGGCTTGGCTAAGCGCGTCAAAGCTCGTGTTTTGTTGGCTTCAACTAGTGAAGTGTATGGCGATCCAGAAGTTCATCCCCAAAGCGAAGAATACTGGGGTAACGTCAATCCTATTGGTATAAGGTCATGCTACGACGAAGGTAAACGAATTGCTGAGACGCTAGCATTTGATTATTACAGGCAAAATAAAGTCGATATTCGGGTTGCTCGAATTTTTAACACCTACGGACCACGAATGTTAGAAAACGATGGTCGGGTGGTGAGCAACCTTGTAGTTCAAGCGTTGCGGGGTATTCCCTTAACTGTGTACGGAGATGGTTCACAGACACGTAGTTTTTGCTACGTATCTGACCTAGTAGAAGGACTGATACGACTGATGAATGGTGAATACATCGGTCCTGTGAATCTGGGTAATCCTGATGAATACACGATTTTGGAGTTGGCGCAAAATGTGCAAAATCTGGTAAATCCCGATGCACAAATCAAATTTGAGCCATTACCCTCTGACGATCCCCGTCGCCGTCGTCCCGATATTACAAAAGCAAAAACTTGGTTAAACTGGGAACCAACCGTTCCATTGCAACAGGGGTTAAAACTGACTGTAGAAGATTTCCGCGCTCGGATACAAAAGTAGGTAGTAGGTAGTAGAACAAATAACTACTAACCGCTAAGAACTATCCTTGACTAGCCCCAAAAAAACAAGGAATTAAACAAAATGCGTGTTTGCGTCATTGGTACTGGTTACGTTGGTTTGGTGACAGGCGCTTGCTTGGCTCATATCGGGCACGATGTGATTTGTGTAGACAATAACGAAGAAAAAGTCAAGCTCATGAAGTCTGGGCAGTCACCCATTTTCGAGCCGGGACTCTCAGACATTATGCACTCTGCCATTAATAATGGGAAAATTCAGTTTACCACTGATATCGGCGGTGGAGTTGCCCACGGTGAAATTTTGTTCATTGCAGTGGGAACGCCACCTTTGCCCACAGGTGAGAGTGATACTCGTTATGTCGAAGCAGTAGCCCGGAGCATTGGTACTTATTTAGACGATGGATATAAGGTGATCGTCAACAAATCTACAGTGCCAATAGGCTCAGGTGACTGGGTGCGCATGATTGTCCTCGATGGTATTGCCGAACGTCAGAAAATGCTGGTACCCGCAGGTGCAGTGCCAAGTGATGAAAATTTGCCAGAAATTGCAGCTAAGTTTGATGTCGTGAGCAATCCAGAGTTTTTGCGAGAGGGTTCGGCAGTACACGACACCTTTAACCCAGATCGCATTGTGCTAGGGGGCAATAGTCCCAAAGCGATCGCGATGATGGAAGAATTGTATGCCCCAATTGTCGAGCGCAAGTACGCAACAGACCCCTCCTTACCGCCAGTGCCAGTACTAGTGACAGACCTGAGTTCTGCGGAGATGATCAAATACGCCGCTAATGCGTTTTTGGCAACAAAGATTAGTTTTATTAACGAAGTTGCTAATATTTGCGATCGCGTCGGTGCTGACGTTACTCAAGTCGCAAAAGGTATCGGTTTAGACAGTCGCATAGGTAACAAATTCTTAAATGCCGGCATCGGTTGGGGAGGTTCTTGCTTCCCCAAAGACGTTGCCGCACTCATTCACACCGCTGATGACTACGGTTACGAAGCCCAGCTACTCAAATCTGCTGTGAGTGTCAACGAACGCCAACGCCTGATTGCCGTTGAAAAACTCCAGCAAGTCCTAAAAATCCTCAAAGGCAAAACTGTAGGATTGCTTGGTTTAACCTTCAAGCCTGATACTGATGATCTGCGCGACGCACCAGCCCTCAATCTAATTGAACAGCTCAACCGACTGGGAGCTAAAGTTAAAGCATACGATCCCATAGTTTCCCAAACAGGTATGCGTCATGGACTATCCGGTGTGCTAGTGGAAACTGATGCTGAACGACTGGCTGACGGCTGCGATGCATTGGTACTCGTAACCGAATGGCAACAGTTCAACAATTTGGACTACACCAAAATGGCAAAGTTGATGGACCACCCAGTCATAATTGACGGTCGCAACTTCCTTGATCCCGAAAAAATGGTACGGGCGGGCTTCCAATATGTAGGTGTTGGACGATAAAAAGTGAGGAGTGAGGAGTGAGGAGTTATGAATTATGAATGATGAATTAATTCCTGACTCCCCACTCCCCACTCCCCACTCCCCACTCCCCACTCCCCATTCCTAACTCCTAACTCTTTGGACAGCCGTGTGCCAAATCAGCCCAGCAACAATCAGTGCTAGACCAACTTGCCAAATGAGCCGTTCTACCCAAAAAGCAAGAAACAAACAGGCGGCCAAACCAAACAACGCCAGCCATTTGGGATAAAGCCGTTCATGAGATGGTAAACAAAACGCAGCCAAGTTAGTAATTGCGTAATAAATCAAAACAGTAAAAGCACTGAATGACCAAGTGGTTTTGACATTACCAATCAAAACTAAAAGAGCGATCGCCATGCCAACAGCAATAGTAGCAGCCACTGGCGTCGTTCCTGATTGATTCAACCCGGCAAAAATCCTCGGCATATCCCGTCGTCGTCCCATAGCTAGCAATACGCGGGATAAGCCCAAAATCAAGTTGAGCAGTACACCCAGCATAGCGGCGATCGCACCAATTGCTAATATTTGCGATCCCCCCGAAATGCCGAAGTAGCGGACTACAACCTCTAAAGGTGCAGCCTGTCCTAGTTTTGCCGACTTGCCAAGAACTGAGGCCCCTACTGCTCCCACAGCGACCACCGCTACCGCTGTATAAAGCAACATTGTCACTACCATAGTGACAATTATCGCTCTCGGGATAGTTCGGCGCGGTTCCTTCGCTTCCTCACCCAAAGTAGCAATACGACCATAACCAGTATAGGCCACAAACATCAAAGCACTGGCATGGAGTACTGTCCCCATAGAGCCTGTAAAAAAAGGTGTGAAATGTTCAACACCAGATGTCAAAACTTTGGGTGTTCCGGCAGCAATAAAAAAAACCAAAGACAGCAGTGAGATAGATACAATCGCAATATTGGCGACATTAGAGCGACGAATCCCACTCAAAACAATTGCGGTGAAGACAACCACAGCTGCTAACGCCAAGGGAATGAGCAGACCGAAGCTCAAACCTGTAGCATTCAGTAAGTAACCAGCAAAACCCAAAGCAGCGGTAGCAGCCGAGGCTGTTTTAGCCAACAAAAACATCCATCCTGCTGTAAACCCAAGCCATGAATTCAGATATTTGTAACCATACTCGTAAGAACCACCACTCACAGGATGATTGGCAGCTAATTGAGCGCTGTTGAGTCCATTGCAGGTAGCCACCAACGCCCCAACGATGACAGCCAGGACCACAGATGTACCTGCGATCCCAGCAGCAATACCGATACTGACAAACACACCAGTACCGATAATCGAACCCAGTCCCATCACAGTTGCACCCACAACCCCCAACTCGCGTTGCAACTGCGGTGATGAAGTTCTTGACACAACACGTCTCCTTGCAGATGACAGCCCTGCTCAAAATTCTACAGTTATACCAGCGTTTGTATTACTTCTTTCTTGGCGCTCTTGGCGTCTTGGCGGTTCGTTAAAGCTATTTCGTAGGTGGGCAATGCCCACCTATCCGTGTCAAGGTGTAAGTACAAAGATGTGAGTATTCTTTTCCTGTGGTCGCCGCGCAAGGGACGCGTTCTTTGTGTCTTCGTGGTTCAAAAATATTTTTAAACCGCGAAGGCGCGAAGAACACGAAGGTAAAATATCAAAAATTTAGAAACTAAGGATTTCTTGGAATACGTTCAATCTCGGCATAGCCACTAAAAATCATCCGTTGTCCCTCAATTTCTAAACGGTTGAGCCGCATTTTCACCCCATCGAGGTCAAAGCGATCCAAATCGACCATATTATCCAAAATTTCTACTAGTGCTAGACTCAAGCTTTGAGAGACATCCCGTTGCGCTTCTGGGACTTGGTCAAGTTCAATCTCAGGGTCTTTGAACGAAATACGCCGCCGGCGTTCAATGGCTACTGCTAGGGTCATTTTCAGCGGTACAAGTTTGCCGTTGTTTAAATCTGCTTTTGCCGCAATCCGCAGTCGATTTTTGGGCAATAGCTGCGCTTGGACTTCGGTAAAGGAGACTGGTTTACCACCAGATAATGCTGTCAGTGCTGGTATGGTGAGGTTTTCCAGGCGCTTTGTTACTAATTCTGCTTTGAAGGAGTCATTTATGCCTGCTTCTGATAAAACCACGTGGGCGATGGCTTGGGTTGGTTGCTTAAGACGGAGTTTGCCGCTTAAAACAGAACTAAAATCAATGGCAACGGCATCGGTTTCTATAGAGATTTCCTCGGCGGCAAAATCTTTACGGATAACCAAGCCACGTCCATTCATTTTGAAACTATCGATGCTGCCCTGTAAGAGTTTGCTAGAGGGATAGCAGCGAACAGAGACTTCCACAGACTCGCTTTTGGTGAACATGTGGCGAATCGTTTGGCTAGCAACGGTATTGAGCATTTGCTCTCCCCAGTCCGTGCCTTTGGGATCTGTTAAACCAGTAAGTCCGCCTAACATTATCAGTTTAGGTTTATAGAAGTTATTTGTACTCTTGTAACAAATTGTGAATAAGTTGGCAACCCTCTGGCGATTGATTGTGCTTATGATTAGCCTTGGAATAGCTGATGATGGTGGGGAATGGGGAGTGGGGAATGGGGAATGGGGAATGGGGAGTGGGGAGTGGGGAATGGGGAATGGGGAATGGGGAGTGGGTTTAGTTTACAATGGAAAAATTATGGAATTCGTATTAACCCCGAACATCTTTTGGAGCATTTTCCCTGTCCCACTCCCTACTCCCCACTCCCCACTCCCCTACTAGGTTACTAGTTTATGAGCAGCCGATGGTAGAATTGATAGATGGAACGCTTAGAATCCCTCAAGGCTGGTGTGCTAGCAGCTTTGTGCCTTGCTTTAGCTTTCATCATCACGACTTTGGTGAATAGCCTTGTACTGACAAAGTATTTTGCGGCACTCAGCAATTGGCACATCGATATACTGAATTGGCATTGGTTAGTGAGTGGTGCCATCGCCTGTTTCTCTGGCTTGCTTTTTGGTGTCACCTACCGCTATATCATCCGGGAAGATAAAAATCCACAACTAAAAGCAGGCGCAGTACTTGGTTTTGGTTTGGTTCGAGGACTAGCCCAAGTGGATGTTGGGCTTTCTTGTGGTAGCACTCTTTTGCCTTTTGTTGTGCTGGGTTTGGAGGGTATTTTGTGGTTTGGGTTAGCTGCGATCGCTCTTGATATCGCTCTGCAAATCGATTGGATCAAACGTTTTCAATAAAGGTTTTGCTCGGGTCAGTCTCAGCAAAACGCTTTACAAAATATAGGTGACAGGATAGTCAGGATGTGCCGGATTTGGAATTAACCGCTGGTTTTTACAATCCACGAGCAAATCCAACTTCTCCAAAACAACTTGACCGATTAGCACTATATCACCCGTTACTAGAGCATCTTCAGTGGTCTGGCGACCTTCAAACTCAATAAGCACAGCTTCAGTAACGCCCACTAATCCCTCACGTCCATCAGCATACTTGGCTTTCTGTTGACCTCGAATCCGCAAGCCCAGTTTCTCTACTATCTCTTGTGGAATCACCAAGTATGTAGCACCAGTATCAACAAGAGCATTAGTTTCAATCTCACGCAGTAGATAAGGCGCAAGCATTCCCCTACTCACTAACGCCTCATCTATAGCATTAGTCAGTTTTACTTTTGTATAAACTGCTCCCATTAATTTTGATGATACATAATTTCTACTCCAATTATAGCGATTATTTAGTGAGTCCACTTGTCGATGTCCTCCGCAAGATGTTATTTTCGTTACTCAATAATACCTTGAACTGAATACGGAGAAACTAGGTTTGTGGGAATTGCGAAGCTCAAAAATTAAAAAGGTATTGCTTGAGTGTGGTGCGGATCACTTCGATTTGCCAAAGCCAACCAAAAGCCTGTATCAACGATTACCATACTTGGCTTTCAACGCATCTTTCAAAACTGACTTGTAGTTGACAGATAGATTGGGATCTGCTTCAGCACAACCGACAAAGCCACTTTCTGTCAGAGCTAAAAGTGGGTCTAGTGAGTTCTGCTGAAGTTGCTGGTAGTACAAATCAATGGCAGACTTGATCACATCCGTTACTCCCTGATTGGTCTGCTGTTGAATATAGGCTATCTTATTTGTATATTCTTCATCTAATCGAGCATTAATTTGTATTACCATTCCTCTTTGTCATACTCTTGTATGACAGATTAACATATCTGTACTATTGGTGTGTATCTTTGGAGAATATTTTTTACATCACAAAAAACAAGCTGAAAGACCCTAAAATAAGCACTAAGGAGGACGCTTCTGGAAAAAAATTGCCATAACTAGACAATTTTGTATAAGGAGAATTAATCTTTGGTGCGTGTCCGAGTTCGTCAACACGTTAATCCACTTGCAAACAAGTATCAAACACCCCTCAGTCCCCTAGAGTGGGAAAAAGTTTATACTCAGTTAAACCAACCGCTCCATCTAGATATTGGCTGCGCTAAGGGACGGTTTGTGTTAAGTATGGCGCAGATAGAAACCAAATGGAATTTCCTTGGTTTGGAGATTCGGGAACCATTGGTACACGAGGCGAATAAATGGCGCGATGAGTTGGGATTGACAAACCTCCACTATTTGTTTTGCAATGTGAATAACTCATTGCTATCGCTTTTCTCTTCCCTCCCCACAGGAACGTTACAGCGCGTCACAATTCAATTTCCTGACCCCTGGTTCAAAACCCGCCACGCTAAACGGCGAATAGTGCAACCACTATTAGTAGAAGAACTAGCAGAGTATTTAGTGCCTGGGGGTATTGTCTTTTTGCAATCGGATATTGAGTTTGTCGCAGTGGAAATGTGCGATCGCTTTGCTGCACACCCTGCTTTTCATCGACTTGGTACAGGAGAATGGCTAACACAAAACCCCCTACCTGTTTCCACAGAACGGGAAATCAGCACTATTGAGAGGGGTGAACCTGTTTATCGTGCTGTGTTTGAAAGAGTTAGGAGTTAGGAATCGAGCCACAACCTCGAAAAACCTGCCCAGTCTGAGTACAATTTGATTAGACATAGGCAAGCGTCACCCCTTCTCCCAAGGGGAGACGCTGACGCTACGAGCGTCGCTACCGCAACGCTTACGCGAACGGGTTCGTCAAAAGCTAAGGTAATAAGTCATCTTCCATGACTCCAGAACGCTTACGCTGTATTCATTCTGAATTTTGAATTTTGAATTCCGCCGAACTGTACTAGCCCCCCATCACCACATTGAGAAGTCTGCACTCTGGCGCTGGAAGATGGGGTACGGGTTTGAATCCTAACTCGTTTTTTGGCTTTGAATTTCTGCAATTTTGGATATATCAGACCCCTTGAAAAAGAAACTATTGCGCCTGCTTGTAGACGAGAGTTTGTATCTCTTACTCCCCTGAACAAAAATGCGTTCTCCGAATCTATTACTAAGTCGGCTAAATACTCAACTTTTGATACACAATCTCCAAACTTTGTTCTCATAATTATACTTCGTTCTCCATCGAAGTATAGGTTGATATATTGTAATTATTTTGAAACCCAGCTAATTAATTCATTTTGTGTTACTTGGTCTGCGCCAATTACATAATTGAATCTGTTAATTCCAGAAGTATTACTCATATGTAAACTAATTACGTTGCATGACGGATGATATCACGCTTCCTAGTACAGCGGGCGCGTAAATAAACCACCCATTTCAAACAGGCAAAAGCCTTAATATATAAAACTTTTCACTTTTGTCGGCACAAACCCAGCAATCAATAGTTTGCGGTAGTACGTCAAGACTAATTCTTCCTCAGGTGAGCTATTAACGTCGTGTTTGATGTGAATACGACCTCGACGTTAAGTTGTTCGCACAAAAAGAAAATTAGCGCTCATGCTAAACCTCGGTTATCCTCAGCATAATCTTAAAATGCTTAACTATACTCAAGATAACATAGGTTTAACTTGTGCAGCGCTCACCCGATCGCACCGACTTTCGAGTCGAGATTGTGGAATCCCCCATTCCTCACCTTGTCGGAATCGTTAACCCTCTGACTGCTGCCTTGAAGTATTTTACATCTGATGCACAGTGGGCAACTCTCAATTTTTGTGAACATTTTTTTATCTTGACAACGGGAGATTAACAATCTGGTCTTGATATTCACCATCAAACGAAAACAACCCAATCAGAATTAGCTCGGCAAGATTCTGGCCTATTGTTAGATTTGGATTCAGAATAAGAATACCAGGAACGTGACCACCCTGAGATAGATGCTCACCTAAATGTACGGGCATTGATGTGCGGTTATTTGTGACCAACAAAAAATTGTGTTTCTCGCACCAATTCAGAATTTCGGGGTCTCGAGTCCCCTTGTCAGGTGTACCAGGCTCACCAACTATCCGAGTAACAATACTAGGTTCGAGTTTTCTAATTTGAGTAGCATAGGCCGGATGAACATTTTCATCTATTAAGAATGTAAGAGCCATCTGCTTGTTTCAACAACTCTTGAGCCTCGCGAATTTTTTTCAACCGGACTGCTGTTTTAAGGAGCTTTTGCGAAGGATTCAGTCTCTGCTCAACTCTTGCTCGGTGTCCGTGTTCTAACCAATTGGCTATGTACTGACTCACGGCTTCTTTGTTTTGCAGGTAGTACAGAATTGTAGCGTAAACCTCCTCCAGCGTTAGTGTTGTCCAGGTTGAAGCAATTTCCTCTGCGGTGCGCTCCTGGTAGATGTACTCATACAGGACAGTTTCAATTCCAATTCGCGTTCCTTTTAGACGGATGTCATCGTCCCGTTGAAAGTCAAAGTAGTCTTCTAGTTGCATTTACACTACCTCTTTTTTAAGACAAACTGGTCTGAAGTGTAGATTGAAGTATTCGTATTCTACAGCAGGGAACTGGTTGCCGCGAAGGGATGCGCTCTAATGCTTCGCAATACGCGCTCTTTTCGAGACGGCATAGCAATCTTGCCCAACGCTACTACCATCTATTTTACCTAAGCGCGAAACATTGCCTTCTCTATTTGGGCAAATGATACCAGATGATCAATTAGACGAAAGTCGGATCTATTTTTCGTTGGTGTTGCTGTTGAATAGAACCAACTGCAATAGTTATAGAAAAAGTCAGTGCGTAGGTAAACTACCTACGTTGACTTCACCTTGAGATAGCGATCGCACCAGTTCACAATTTCCCAAAGCACATGAGCTACCCCTTCACGAGAACCGTAGCTATGATCCTCTAATGGCAATATACAAGAGCGCACTGTTGCTCCTAGTCCTTTGAGCGCTTCATAGAGTCGTTCTGTTTGCAGTGGATATGTGCCACCATTGCTATCGTTTTCTCCGTGAATCAGTAGCAGGGGTGCTTTTACTTTAGCAGCATGAGTAAAAGGAGACATGTGGATGTAAGTCTGGTACGCTTCCCAAAAATTGCGCTGTTCCCCCTGAAAGCCAAATGGAGTCAGAGTGCGGTTATAGGCTCCACTTCTTGCAATCCCCATGCAAAATAGATTTGTATGTGCCAGTAAATTCACTGTGGTAAACGCACCATAAGAGTGTCCTCCAATACCAATACGACGTGCATCGGCAACACCACGCTTCACCACATAATCCACAGCAGCAGAAGCGCCAGCGATCAATTGCTCCACATAAGTATCATTTGGCTCTGTGTCACCTTCACCAATAATTGGGAGAGTAGGACCAGAAAAAACTGCATAACCCTGAGTCAGTAGAAAAAGAACAGAAGCATAGCGAGGACGACTAAAAGCATTTTCAGCCGTATTCAACTGTCCAGCAAATTCCCGGTCTTTAAATTCCTCTGGGTATACCCAAAATAACATTGGCAAAAGACCATCGCGGGTAGCATCATAGCCAGGGGGTAAATACAGTGTTGCTGATAGCTGTACACCATCCGCCCTTTCATATTTTACCAACTCCTTGTGAACACCAGCTAGTTGGGGCGCTGGGTCTTGATAATGAGTGAGTTCAATGGCATTTGGGCGATCGCCACGGGAGAACAGAAAATAATTGGGTGGTTCAGTTATAGACTGACGACGAGTGATCAAAGTTTGTGCTTCATCGTCCAGCACAGAGAAAATTTCTTCGTAGTAAGGATCTTCGCATTGCCATAAGCGTTGCGTTTGTAATGTCTCCAAGTCTAAGCGATCCAAAAACGGATACACACCGAGACCAGATGCACCCCGACCACTCAAATAAATAGCATTACTGTTGGGTGCAAAGCGCAGAACTTGATATTTGTAAGGTCCTGACGTCATCTGTGGTGATCCTGGATCACCATATTTGTCTTCATAACTACGGTCAAACAAAAGTTGCGGAGGTGTTTCAGGCTGATGGGGATAAATGCGCCAGACTCGTTCTGTGCGGCTATCGTACCATCGTTCCCAAACAAGAGCCACATCCTCCTTACCCCATTCAATATCCGAAAATCGATATTTTGACACCCAGAGTTGCTTTGGTGTCCCTGTAAATGGAGCTTGGAGTTCAAAAAGAGCATCCCTTTCGGGAACATCACGGGTGGGATCACCGTCGTCTAGGGCTTCTAACCAATATAAAGTAGCTTTTGTATCACTGCGCCAAGATATTGCTCTGCGTCCTGTGCGTACTTCATCAAACTTGGTTAAACGACGGTTGTAAAGTGGCACATCAACCACCTCGTAAATAAACTTACCTTCATCGTCTAATACCTGAATCTTCTTCGGGAAGCAAGAAACTGGAACTTGGTAAGAAAACGGTCGGTGTAGGGTAGTTAGTAAAATGAAATGACTATCAGGAGATGGTATGGCTCCGACAATGAGACTTGGAGATAGTAACGGAGTCCGGCTACCGAAGAGCGTTACTTTCTCTAATGTGGAGGTTAAGTAGTATTCAAATAGTGTCTCGTCGTGGGGATTTTTGAGTAAATTTGTGTAGGTGCGGTTGGGGGTTTTGCCACCTAAATTTTCCTGAATAATTGGTCCTGGGGGAACAGCAGGTTCAATTGGAACGTCGCCACGGTTACTTGGGATGAATTTACAGATAAGTACCTCGTTGGACAGCCAGTGATATGGATTTCCATAAGCAGCGTTCAGGATTGGCTCCGTTAAACGCCAAGGAGTTCCTTCCGTCATATCCATCACCCACAGTTCCAGTCCCGTTGCTTGGGTAAGGGTAAATGCCAGTTTTTGACTATCACCAGACCACTGAAGGAAGCTAATTCGGGCGTTTTCTGGTAAATCTACCGTTCTGGTGATGTTGGGGGAGGAGAGCGCCTTAATCTTCATGCTCCGGTAGGGGTTACGGCGAGATGGAGCATTTATTCTGGGATTTAACAGCAGTCCTGCTAAACCAACTTCTGGTTCTGCAAGCAAGGCGATGGGAACTAATAGGGGTTGCTCTAACTCCACCAACCATTCTCGATTGGGAGACAGCAGAATCCTTGATGGCGGTTGCGCATCAAGTAGAAGGTTAATTGGTTCTGGAGGAGTTTGCCAAATTTGGTCAGAACTGGAAGTGTTGGTCATTCTTAAATCCAAGTTTTTATCCCCATCCACGTTATTCGGTGTTGATAGTCCTCTGATGAAAGAGGTAAACCTAAATATATAGGCATCCAGAAAATAAAAGCCACCAAAATCATAAAGATAATAGTGACACCGATGGCGCGGAGTTCTTTGTAGTAACTGCGAAAACACTGGTCTACCAACCAAGCGGTCGCCAAAAATGCAAATACCACACCTGTCATGTAGTGGTAGATAAAAAGACAACGAGTTACCGTCACCCAAGGTAATATATTAGCAGCATAATTTAAAACCAAGTATAGGATAATCCAAGTATCAACAGAAAGTGCTGTCGGAGGATAAAAACGCTTTTGTCTGACCCAAGGAATGACGAATTGGGACACCAACATTCCTGCTAAAAACAAAACGGCGACCACGCCAAACCACCAAAGAAAGGGATTGCCCATTGCATGGACATCATAAACGACTTTAAAAGCATTCTCTGGTAAAGGCGGTCCCATCACAGGTAGGGGATCTTTTACGCTTCGCGCCGTTGCGTAAAAATACGCCATTGGTCTAATCATTAAAGGCCACGTGTACCATGCGGCACAGTAAGGATGAATATTACCACCGAGACGTTCGTGAAACGCAAGAATTTGCTTGTGTACTTCTATAAATCCGTACCTTGTATCTAACTGTAGGTGAGGAATCCAGATGAGGCTGTAGATGACAACTGGGATAATTCCTAGATAAAAGAGAATATGAAAAATATTAAGCTGAGTTAAGTTTTGTAGCGGTGGCAATGGTGGCAACGGATTTATAGCGGATGTAGCGGAGAATTTATATTCTTGTCTCACAGTTACATACTTTACCCTATGCATTGCCCAAGCCAGTATCCAAATAAAATAAGCACCCAACAAATAGCATAAACCATTCCACTTACTGGCACATGACGCACCAAAAGCAATGCCAGATAATACTAACCAGAATCTGCGTTGCTGTCTTTGATTTGCCAATGCCAATAATAAAAACCACTGCCCTAACAAACCAAAGATCACAATATATTGGTTGATTAGGGCGTAGCGAGACTCGACGAGGAATATGCCGTCACAAGCTGTAAATAAACCTGCAAGGAAAGCAAAGCTGCGGCGATAGCTTAACTGATAGGCAATTCCAGCAACAATTAAGGGGATAAATGAGCCAGAGAAGGCATTGAGCCACCGATAACTTAAAGGTGATAGTATCGAACCTGTCAACCCATTCACCTCCCCTTGCCAAAAGGGAACGTGACTGCCAATCCAAATTCCGAGGGCAATGATCAATTTACCCAACGGTGGATGACCATCAAAAAACGGGGTATGGGTGAGATAGTTATTACCAAATTTAGCGTAATAAACTTCATCAAATACGAAGGTATTAAACCGTCCGAGTCCCCAAAATCTCAGGGCGAGTGACAGCAAAAAAACTCCTGTAATCCCAATCCAAAACCACTTTTTAGTCATTTGCGATCAATGTTGTTTGTTGTTTGTTGTTTGGTGTTTGATGTTTGGTGTTTGGTGTTTGGTGTTTATATAGCAATCTTATTGAAGTTGAAAATTTCCAATACTTCAAAAACATGGTTTCTCTAAGGAACCCGGTTTCTGGTGAGGAGTGCAAATCATTTAGAATTGCTACTTTTACTCATAACAACCAACAACCAACAACCAACAACCAACAACCAACAACTAACAACCAACAACCAACAACTAACTATTTTCTACTTTTGCCACTTCCAGCATTGTTTTTAAAACTGAATCTGGATTGAGACTGATTGAGTCAATCCCCAGTTCCACCAAAAACTGAGCAAATTCTGGGTAATCGCTGGGTGCTTGCCCACAAATGCCGATTTTGCGGTTGTGTTTTTTTGCGGCGGCGATCGCTAGCTTCACCATCCGCTTGACACCCTCGCTGCGCTCATCAAACAATCGCGCCACCAATGCTGAATCCCTATCCAGACCAAGCGTGAGCTGAGTTAGGTCATTGGAACCAATTGAGAACCCATCAAAAATCTCCGCAAATTCATCTGCCATTATAATATTGTTGGGCAACTCGCACATCACATAAACCTGCAAATTGTTAACTCCCTGCTGCAAACCATTTTTTGCCATTTCTTTCAACACCAGAAGCCCTTCATCAGGAGTTCGACAAAAGGGAACCATTGGGATAACGTTTGTCAAACCCATCTCGTCTCTCACTCGCTTGAGAGCATAGCATTCTAGAGCAAAAGCTTCTCTATAGCCATTATCATAGTAGCGTGCTGCGCCGCGCCAGCCAAGCATCGGGTTCTCTTCCTCGGGTTCAAACTGTCTGCCACCTAACAAATTGGCATACTCATTACTCTTGAAATCTGACATCCGTACAATGACTGGTTTGGGATAAAATGCTGCTGCAATCATACCGATACCTTGAGCTAATTTATCGATAAAGTACTGGGGTTTCTCATCGTAAAGCGCGGTGATTTCGGCAATTTGGGCTTTAACAGCTTTATCCTCTAACTGGTCAAAGTGAATCAACGCCATGGGATGGGTTTGGATGTAGTTGGCGATAATAAACTCTGTCCGTGCTAAACCTACTCCATCGGTAGGAATGGCAGACAAACTGAAAGCTTCTTGGGGATTACCCACATTCATCAAAATTTGGGTACGGGTGCGGGGTAGGTTTTCTAGGGCCACTTCTTGCACTTCAAAGGGCAATAATCCCTCATAAACCCGTCCTTCTTCCCCTTCGGCGCAAGAAACTGTGACTTCTTGACCAGGTTTCAAGACTTCGGTAGCATTACCACATCCCACAATTGCAGGTACTCCCAATTCCCGTGCAATGATCGCCGCATGACACGTGCGGCCACCAAGATTTGTGATAATGGCACTTGCTTTTTTCATAATTGGTTCCCAGTCAGGATCGGTTCTCTCTGTCACCAAAACTTCCCCTGCTTTAAAGTCCTGAAGTTTCTCGGCATTGAGAACATGGTGGGTTTTGCCTTGACTGATAGCTTCTCCGATAGCGCGACCGGTGATTAAAGGCGTTGGAGAGTGGGTATTAGGGGTTGAGGAGTGGGCAAATTTTTCCCCACTCCCTATTCCCCACGCCCCAGTTCCTAGGAGGTGATAACTTCTCAATATCTGCTGTTCTTTCTGCGACTGCACTGTTTCGGGACGCGCTTGCACAACAAACAGTTCGTTGGTAATGCCGTCTTTTGCCCACTCAATATCCATGGGGGTGTAGGTATTGTGGACTTGGGAATAATGGTCTTCAATTAAACACGCCCACTCAGCTAGTTGCAAAATTTCATCATCAGTCAGGGCAAATTTGCCTCTTTCTTTGGAAGAGACAGGGACATTTTTGGTGAATTTAGAGCCGTCGTCATAGACCATTTTGAGTTCTTTGCTGCCCAATTTTTTATCGATGATTGGGCGAAAACCAGCTTTTAAGGTAGGTTTAAAAACGTAATATTCGTCTGGGTTTACGGTTCCTTGGACAACATTTTCTCCTAAGCCATAGGCAGATGTAATTAGTGCAGCATCTTTGAAGCCTGTTTCCGTTTCAATAGAGAACATGACCCCAGAGGATGCTAAGTCAGAACGCACCATTTTTTGCACACCAACAGCAAGGGCAACGCTAAAGTGGTCAAATCCCTTAATTTGGCGATAGGAAATGGCGCGATCAGTAAATAGGGAAGCAAAGCATTTATGACAAGCTTCTAAAACTCCTTTTACACCAGTGACGTTCAGGTAGGATTCCTGCTGTCCAGCAAAACTGGCATCTGGGAGATCTTCGGCGGTGGCGCTGGAGCGCACTGCTACATCTGCTGTATACTGATCTGTAAATTGGTGTTGAATGTTACTGGATTCTGTGTCTAAATTTTTATGAGGGATGGAAACACATAAGGTTTGATAGGCTTCGGTGATGGCATTCCGCAATTCGGTAGGAAATGGTGTATGTAGCAGTAGCGATCGCGCCTTTTTCCCTCGGTGTTGTAGATTTTTTACATCCTCAACATCTAGGTCAGAAAAGATTTCGCGTAGCTTGCCTTCTAATCCCGCTGATTGGATAAAATAGCGATAGGCTAAGGCAGTAGTGGCAAACCCGTTGGGAATATTAATGCCTTTGGGCTTGAGTTGTTGGATCATTTCCCCCAGAGAAGCATTCTTCCCACCAACTAGGGCTATGTCGGTAATGCGGACTTCTTCAAACCACAGGATGAGCGATCGCTCTTTGGCGGAATGAGACAAGGTATTTTGAGCTACTGTAACCATCTGCACTTAACCCCACTGGTAGATTTTCTGATTGTCTCGCGACCACTTATGTCTAATTTTTAATCTACTTCATATTTTATAGATGATTTCTAAACCTTCACCCCCACTCCCCACTCCCCACTCCCCATTTTTAAAGAGCGGGGGATGGGGAACTCGGTTTGCTAAACTACCGATGGGCACAATCGGTTGATTATCACTCTTAAATCATTAACAGAGGGAGCCATCATGGGCAAGTACGACAAGATTTTTAGTTCAGACAAGTCCTTAAAAGCATCACTGAGTCCAGAAGAAGCCATAGCAGCGATCGCAGTTGTCACCGCTGCTGCTGATTCTTCGTTAGATGATGTAGATCCAGAACTTTTAGCGGATATAATCTGGGGATTCGAGGTATTTGAAGAGTACTCAGATGACGATCTGTTAGAATTGGTGGATAGACTCCTAGTCATTGCTGAGGATGAGGGACTCGGAGCGCTGTTTAACGGCGCGAATGAATCCCTAGCAGACGATTTGCTTCGGGATGCCTATGCAGCAGGGGTAAGTGTACTTGTAGATGAAGAAGAATTGCATGTTCCCAAAGGGAAAATGTCTTTGCTCAAAAAGCTACAGGAAGCTTTAGAAATAAAGGATGAAGAAGCAAAGGAAATTCTAGAAGAGGTAATAACCGCCTTTGAAGAAGCAGAAGAAGAATTCGCAGAAGACGACGATGAAACAGTACTAGACCAAGAGGATACCCTGGAAGTGTATGAGTCCCCTTTGGGTAATTTTGTACTCCCAATTCCGGTTGACCCCGAACACGGTGGTAGGGTTCAAAGTCAAGAAGGGGTAGTAGGCTTTTCTGATGATTTTGGCACTTTGCTGAGAATCAATTATTATCCTATACCCCCTGAGCAGGTGGAGGATAGGTCATTGGTGAGACAGGAAGAATATCTTCGCTCAATTCTATTAGATAAGTATGTACCTCAGGCGATTATTGCCAATTTACCCCAGGCTACCGTTGAGTATACGGAATATCTGGCAGACATAATGGAAGGAGCTTACTTTGCTTTAGTCAATATGCCCGAAGGTTCAACGATTTCTAAGACAGGAAACAACGGCACAGCTAACAGATTGGATGCGTATCGAGGGCTGCTCGCATTTGCGAATGGTGATTTTTTATACATAATCACCAATCAGCGCAGCTTTTTTGACGGGGAAACTCCCAGTACTCCTAAAGCAGAAGCCGAGGGTATCAAGCAGAAGATTTTAGAGTTGGTTGATACTATCGAGTTCACTTAGGACAAAATTACACTGGTAATGACCCTTATAGTTCGTAGTTGCGCTAAGAGCGCTCTTAGCGCAACTACGAACCAAAACCCTATTTCACTTAGTGTTCAGTGAGCGATCGCCCTATTTTGTAGAGATGTCGCCTGCAACGTCTCTACAATTCCCCATATTTACACAATTCCTCTTCCTAAAACCTTGCGCTTCAAAGCCAAAACTCTAGGACGTGCACCCGTACCCGAAAAACCTAGAGGTTCCTATTGAGGAACTAGCGGATTACCTATTCCAGAAGCGCGACAAAATTCAGGTACAGAAACTGAAAAGCCGTCGCAGTCAGATTCGCGGGAAAGGAACCCAACCGTAAAAATTTAAGCTTCTTTCTCACGTTGCTCCAAATGTTCGCGGAGTGCCATTTCTACGGAGGGGTCATAATCGCTTTTTGGTGGTGGGTACAGCTTTGCGTTTGGGTTTTGGAAGCGTTCCAGATAAACAGAAACAGCTTCGTCATCTTCCCTATGCTCAAGAATATATTGGCGAAACTCCGGGCGGGTCATTGTTGCGAAATCGGGTTTGTTCATACAAATATCCAGTATCCGTTTGGGTAAATTACGATTTCTATTTCTTGCCCTGCCAGGACGTACACATTGCCTGTACGTCTGTCAACAGTCCCTAAATTTACCGATACATACATTTTAGTCAAATTTGCTGTCAAATCAAAATAGACTTTTAGCTGTTCTCTCGTTGGCATAAATCGCGGTACTGAAACCTCACACGTTTCTTAATCAAATTACCGCGATTCGTGCTTTAATCCCTCAAAATTTGTGATTTTTGAGAGAGTAAATTATCCGTGCTGTCCGGGGACACGTTGTAAAGTTTTGTAAAGAAGTAGCCTGTAACTAATGCGATTTTGTAAGGTTGGGTCAAAAACACGCGATCGCTGATTTTATTATTCAGTACAAAAAATATTGTGATTCTCGCAGGTGAGGAAAACGAGATTATAATTTATCCAAACGGGAAGTGGAGATATGTATGAGTAAACCAGATTTACACAATTCCTCTTCCTAAAACCTTGCGCTTCAAAGCCAAAACTCTAGGACGCGCACCTGTACCCGAAAAACTTAGACCTTCCCTGAATATTTCAGGCATATAAAAGCGTTCTGCATCCTCTTGTTCTTTATCTTCATAAATCACCCCCATTTCTTCGAGGGTTCTGGCTAGTGGCAGATCAATGCCAAACTCTTCCCCAGCAAAAGGAATTTGCCGTTCAGCAGGAGGGTGTTTAGGCAGTGTCTCCTCAACCCATGTTTTGAAGATTGGGTATTCCTCCTTAGCTTCTTCCACTTTGTTTTCACTACATGGCTTCAGGGCGCGACGGATTGCTTGAGGAGGCAAAAGGCGGCTAGTAGACCACCTTTCAAATTGAATTTCTTTAGTTCTATCTACTGTTATCTTTGCCGCATGGTATAAAAAACGAACAATATCTCTCGCCTGAAGCCTACCGTTAAAATCTGTCAAAGCAGCAAATACCCAAGACGCTGTATGGGCTTCTTTAGATTTATCTGATCCCAATCTTTTACCCCAAAGCTTTTCTAAGCTATCTATAATATTTTCTTTACTCAAACTGTCAATGCTAACTTTTTCTGCGCCTATAACTTTAGCCTGACTACAGATCCAAAAAACTAACCTTAGAAAAGAATCTTGAACCCAAGATAAATCATAAGAACGGTAAAGATTTTCAAATTGTTTCAAATTTTGCGTAATTGTATAACGCAGAAAATCACGACGGAGGAAAATGATCACGCCAAGATTGCATTGCCTGATTTCCGACAGCTTGTTTGGCAAATCATCAATTCAAGACCTTAAAGCTGTCTTCTCTTGGCTACTAGATGCAATGTTGAAGAAAATATCCTCTAAACCATCAAACAGAAAGATAATGCGTAATGATCTATCTTTCAATTCACGATTTATACTAGCAAGGCTTTGCGGCTGATCTAGATTAATACCTATAGCACGAGCAATTTCACCAACCCAGAATTGTGTCCATTCTGGTTCACTCCAGTTTTGCTCTGAAATAGCTTTTTTAATTCTATCCACACACTCTGAAGGTATAAATTCAGTAACGCTATTACCTAAAGCTTTTCTCACCTCACTTCTGGCTTCATTGATGACATTTCTAGCATTATCCTTGAGTTTTCCTGATTGCAACAGGGGAAAAATGTATGCTGTTTTATCTGATTCCAATCCTATTTTATCAATCCGGGCAAAAAATATTTCCCAATATTTAAACCGTGACAAATGAATATAGTTAAAAGTTTTTCCTGCACCTTTCGCTCCAATACATACTACACGAGGCAGTTCATCTTGAAAATTAGCCGCTAAGTTTTTCAATGGTTCAGTGACTAACAAGTCTTCCCCTTTACCCTCCTCAGCATATTCATACTGCTGACACAAATCGCTGAGTCGGCGAACTTCTGCAAGTCGTTGGGGTTCTTCCTGGGTGTTTGATAGTAATTCCTGAGTCGTGGTGATTGCTAACTGACCCTCAGCCCACAATGCAGCAATCTTCATCACTGAAGTTGGATTTAGTTTTGAGCGTGCTTCTTCCCAGCTATTAACAGAAAGTAATTCGCTAGCAAAATAAGTTTCTTCTATCTCCAATCTTGTGGAAGATAGATCATCTTCTTCTGTCTGTACATAAGCAGCTTCAAATCGCTCATATGCATCTGTAAATTCTGGCAGAGGTTCCGTCGGTAACATACCCAGGACTTACGCAAAAATTGCCAGAAACCATGATTTATGGAACCGCCAAGACGCCAAGAGCGCCAAGAATTCGTAGCGCGTGCCTAAGTCCTATATCCATTTTACTATTTCTAACATGTTTGTGAATGGAATTACCATTATGACATTTTCATGTTAAATTTTATCCAGCCTTAGTTTTAAGATAGTTTTGAAAATCTTCACCGACTTCCTGAATATCAATGTCTGGATGTTGTAATGCTTTTGTTGCTAGACGTTGAGTCAGTTTATCATCAAGCTGAATATAAAGTTCTAATAATCGTCTATACTCTTCATCTGTACCATTCTCTAATAAAGATTCTGCCTGATTTTCTATATTTTCTAACAGCCAATTTTTATCAAATGAAGCAATAGCATGACGAACTAACTCAATATCTGAATGACCAACACTAGCTAACTTCATTAATTCATTAAATAAACTCTGACGTTCATCCTGAGTTAAATAGTTAATAATTTTCAATGCTGTACCTCTTTCCAGGGGATTTTGTAAAGCTTTTCTAATCAACTCTACTTTCGAGGGGCTATTTAAGAAATTTTTCCGAGTTGACAAATAAGTTTTTTCTTGGTCAATTAATTGATGCCACAGGTCTGTATCTTGTTGATAATATTGTGTTTCAGTCATAGCTAAATACTTATTATATTATTTGTCTTTTACCAGTGTAAATCCAGCCACAAGCGTTGAATTTTTCTACAAATTCTGAAAATGACATTTCAAGAGCAGGGTATATGGTATGATGGGTAGGTGAGTGATTTCCACCAACATCTTCTCCATCTGCGATTACTGCAAGACCCTCTGGTAATAGTGTGCCTTTATCTATTCTATAGTAATGTCCTGTCAGGGGAGCATACCTAATATCCCCAAAAGTTGATGCTCCCACTGGAGGTTGGGTGGGTTTTACCAAATCCTTATCAACAACAATATCTATATTGGGTCGGGGTGGACGAGGAGATTTTCTATTGCCAAAAGCGTAGAGAGTTACAGGTACAATATAAGCCATGAAAATGCAGCATTTGCTTGTCAATAGTAAATATTACTCAATCATATACGCTCTCCGTAGAATAAAGGGGATAGCATCTTAATTAGATACTAGCGAATAGTCATAGAATTCAGTACCCATAAATTTGCACGAAATCAATTATCTCTGTGTTTTCCTCTGTTGCTGTCACTTGTGAGAAATCGTTGATTAGAACATAGATTCTGGTAGGTTTTAAGAAGGTGCATAAGTCGATGAGATGTAACACCTATTAATTTGCCCTGATGCTGAAGCGGAAAGTAAAAAAAACAGCTATGAAATTTGCACAAAATCCCACTTGGCCCAAGCAGCGTTATGGCTTGCTTAAAGGACTGGCTCTGGCTTTTTTCTTGCTGGCATCCGTAATGCCCCCAACTGTTCTAGCCAACGAGAGCGAAAAAACCACATTTGACAGCACGACCACACTTCAAACCATACTCACCAGCAGTCATCGTTCTGAGCCAAATCGCCTCCGAGACAAGTACCGTCACCCAGCCCAGACCCTCGAATTCTTCGGTCTGCGCTCAAATATGAGCGTAGTTGAATTGTGGCCGGGGGGCGGTTGGTATACCGAGATATTAGCCCCTTTTGTAGCCCAAAAGGGACAACTCATAGTTACTAACTTTGCTCCCAACCAAAATAAACAAGCCTTGGCTTTCCAAGAGTTGCTAGCAGCTCATCCAGAGGTTTTTGGTAAGGTCAAAGTGGTTGAAATTAATCCACCAACCGAACTCACCCTGGCCCCAGAGAACTCTGTGGACATGGTTGTTACCTTCCGCAATATTCACAACTGGGTTAAGGCGGGCTATGCTTCTTCGGTTTACGCGGCTGCTTATAAAGCACTTAAGCCGGGGGGTATCCTGGGAGTGGAGGAACACCGGGCCAAACCAGGCATTTCTTTGCAAGAGAGTATCAAAACCGGCTACATGTCTGAAGATGGGGTAATTGCTGCTGTGGAAAAAGCCGGCTTCAAGTTGGTAGGCAAATCAGAGATTAACGCCAACCCAAAGGATACTAAAAACTATCCGGGCGGAGTTTGGACACTACCTCCGACCTTGAGCCAAGGTCAAAAGGATAGGCAACGCTTCCTCGCCATTGGGGAGAGCGATCGCATGACCCTCAAGTTCGTCAAACCCAAAACCTCTTAAGGAACACGGGAGTGGGGAGTAGGGAGTAGGGAGTGGGGGAAGAGGGAAAATGGAGGTGTTTCTTCCATTCATAACGGGTGGCGATCTGCGCTTCTCCCAAGGGGAGACGCCTGCCGAAGGATGCCCGAAGGGCTGTAGGGCGAACGCTTTACTCGAGTAGCGCGGGAGTACCCGAAGATCGCAACGCTTACGCTATCGCCGCCCGTGGGGTGCTCCTAAAGCAGTATATTGACCATCAACTTGTAATGGGCGGTGCAAGTGCTTGGGGGCGATCGCTCCTGTAGTTGACGTACAATTTTGTCTGCGTTCATCTGCGTTCATCTGCGTACCCTGCGGGAAGCCGCCCAAAGGGCGTCTACATCTGCGGTTCCTTAAATCCTGAATGTATGGCACCCAATTGAAAAGCGCTATAGATGAGAGTACTCACTCTTCCCGTGTTTCTTAGAAGCACCCCACGGGCTGCGCACCACCCCCTATGAATGAAAGAAACAGTCCCATTCCCCCTCTTCCCCCACTCCCCACTCCCTACTCCCCACTCCCCGTGTTTCTTATAAGTTATGTCAAAATCGCTCCACCCATCAAGCGATCATTCCGATACTTCAACTCCTCCTTCATCAAATACCAACGTTCCAACGTTGCATCCATCTTTATCACTTTCTCAGCTGCTTGCCGCGCCAAAATTAAGACTTCCTCATCTTCCACTAAACTTGCTAATGTAAAATCTGGCACTCCAGATTGACGAGTTCCCAGCACCTCACCAGGACCGCGAAAACGCATATCCATTTCCGAGATGAAAAAGCCATCCTGGGACTGTTCCAATACCTTCAACCTAGCTTCTGCGTCAGGGCTTCTGGAACTACTCATCAACAAACAGTAGGACTGATCTGCACCACGACCGACACGCCCCCGTAGTTGGTGCAACTGAGATAAGCCAAATCGCTCAGCATTTTCAATGAGCATGACTGTTGCATTTGGCACATCAACACCCACCTCTATAACGGTAGTGGAAACCAATATTTGAGTCTTGTTATCGCGAAATTTGTTAATTGCTTCGTCCTTTTCGGCAGAACTCATGCGACCATGAAGTAGTCCCACCTGAAAATCAGGAAAAATGCTTTCCTGTAACTTTTGATGCTCTTCCACTGCTGACCGCAAATCCAACTTTTCCGATTCTTCTACCAACGGCAAAACTACATAAACTTGACGCCCTTGGGCAATTTCCCGCCGGATGAGATCATAAGCCTGGGTGCGTTGCTGAGCCGATAGGGCCGTTGTCTGAATCTTTTGCCGTCCTGGTGGTAACTCGTCAATTTGACTGACATCCAAATCCCCATGTACTGTTAGCGCCAGCGTCCGAGGAATGGGAGTTGCTGTCATTGTTAATACATGGGGTTGCTCGCCTTTTTGCTGCAAACGCGCCCGTTGCTCCACCCCAAAGCGATGTTGCTCGTCAATGACTACCAAGCCCAAACGGTGAAAGTTAACAGCGTCTTGGATTAAAGCATGAGTCCCTACTAAAAGGGGCAATTCGCCAGTTGCTAGCTGCGCGTGGATTTGTCGCCGTTTTCTCGTCTTTGTGGAACCCGTCAGTAATTCCACTGGCAGATGCAGAAGATTAAACCAGCTAACTAACTTACGGTAATGTTGCTCTGCCAAAACTTCTGTAGGAGCCATCAGCGCTGCTTGGTAGCCAGATTGAATGGCAGCAAGGATGGCAATCACTGCGACAACGGTTTTACCAGAACCAACATCCCCTTGTACCAGGCGATTCATTGGTACTGGTTTTTGCAGGTCGTTGAGGATGTCGCTGAGGACTCTCGTTTGAGCGCCAGTGAGTTTAAACGGCAGTATATCATAGAAATTTTCCACAAGCTCACCTCTAGGGGCAAGAATGGCGCTCGTTTGAATTTGCCGTGCTTTGTGCTGACGCTGGAGTAACCCGAGTTGCAGGTAGAAAAATTCATCGAAAACGAGGCGGCGACGAGCAACTTGGAGAGTGGCGCTAGAGAGTGGAAAGTGGATGTTAGCGATCGCATCCTTCAATTCCATCAAACCATACTTTTTCCGTAAACCACTTGGTAACGGGTCTTTGATCTGGACAGCAGAAGGCAAAGCGGCAATTACCGCCTTTCTAACCATATCTGCCCCTATTCCTTCCGTCAAGGCGTAAATTGGCACCACCCGACCAATAGTCAGCGATTCAATAGGATCTCCTGGATTTGCCAAAACTTCCAGTTCTGGATCTTCTAGCACCAGACCGTATTTATTTTCTTTTACCAACCCACACGCCGCCACAATTGCACCTTCTGGGTAGCGGCGCTTTAAACTTTCTTGCCAAGCGCGACTGGTAAAGCGTGTACCGGCGAAAAAGCGGCTAATTTTGATTTGACCTGTGTTGTCCCGCAACTGCAACTCTAGAATCGATAGCTTTTTGTTACGGGGGCTAGTAAAATAGTTACAACGCTTCACCTTTGCAACTATGGTCACCGTCTCACCCACCTGCAACTCCTGAATGCTCACCTGACGAGCATAGTCAATATGGTCGCGAGGATAATAAAAAAGCAAGTCGCGTACCGTATATAAACTAAGACGCGCCAATTTGTCAGCAACTCTTGCTCCTATTTCTGCTAAATCACTAAGTTTTTGGTCGAGTCTAGCAGCCACAATGGGGGGAGTGGGGAGCAGGGAGTGGGGAGTAGGGAGTGGGGAGTAGGAAGATGAGGAAGCCATAACTTTTCCTACTCCCCCTGCTCCCCCTACTCCCCCTGCTCCCCCGACTCCCCCTACTCCCGACTCCCCACTCCCCACTTCCCCATTTTCAGTCATAAGCTGTAGCTGATACAGATAAGAGCGAGTCTTTGCTACCAGGTCTTGTCTGTCTTCCAGTTCGAGATTGGGATAGCCTGCAAATTGAGCCGCCAGTTCTTGCCAACGACGGCGTTCAAGGTTTGGCAAGGCTGTGGGGAATTTGCCGAAAGTCAAAGTGAGAAACTCACTGAAGCGGTATTGCTTGCCTACTAAATCAGTGAAGCCTTGTTCTGCTTCTACTGTCAAGGCTTTCTGCAATCTTAGCCAATCTGGTTTGTCATTTGTCATTATTCAAACCAACTCGCACGCCATGCCGCTTCAGCTTCGGCTATCGACCGTTCCCGTTGTTTTTTTTGATACTCCTGCCCTACCTTGTTTAGCTGAACTAAAATGTGGCGAATCTGCTTGCGCTCAGAAGAGAGTGTCGCATCAGCAAATTCAATTTCCCCAAGCCGCAGATTTATCGCCATGATCTGTGTCAGGCTTGAATCTTGTGACTGCTGCCCATGTTCAATTTCAATTACCAAGGTTACTAAGTTAGGTGGTCCTGGCATGACCTCAGCCGATGTTTCTGATGCAGCCGCAGCGGCTTCTAAAATCGGTTCTGGCAATGTTTTAGGTAATATCCCAGCTTTTTGTAATAAAAGATTAGTCTCACGAGAAACCTTTTTTAGGGTCTGGTGCATTGCCCTCTCCTGGTTCTGTTGCCATGTGGCTAGTTCTATAGGAGAAGAGGAAGTTGGGGAACTTGGGGGAGTTGGGGGAGTTGGGGGAGTTGGTCCGGGAAATGTTGTTGGGGGAATTGGGGGAGTTGGTCCGGGAAATGTTGTTGGGGGAACAGAGGTAGTCGGAGAGGGAAATGTTATTGGAGGAACAGAGGTAGTCGGGGAGGACACTGGGAGACTCTTAGACGGGGAGACGGGGAATATATCAAGATAAATCTCCGGCTCGCTGTGTCTGTTACTCTCGGTCTGTTCTACCTCATCTCCCTCATCCTCCTGACTTTTGCTATGAGCTAGCAACTGCTCAGATGCCTGTTGACTCAACCTGCGGATGGCTTGTTGCAATTGTTGCCGTTGATTCAAGGACAAACTCAGGAACTTTTCGGGATACCCCTGGGTACACAGGATATAACTTGCCTGATTTAACTCCTGCCGCATAACTTGCCCTAAGGTAGTTAGATAACTAGTATAAGCGCTTTGGAGATCTGCCGCGATCGCACGTGTCGCCTCTTCTAGTGCTAAGATATCCCGTTCAATTCGCTCGATTGCTCTTGCCATATCTTCTTAGCCATATCTTCTTATCTTTGAAGTCGTTAGGAGTGAGTTGTTAGTTGTTGGTTGTTGGTTGTTGGTTGTTGGTTGGGGAATTGTTGGTTGGAACGATAACACCAAACAACAAACACCAAACACCAAACACCAAACACCAAACAACGCCCCTCCTAACTCCTAACTCCCTTACTTGCTACCCACTTGTGCAGCAGCGACTTCCTCAGCAAAGTTGCTTTCTTGCTTCTCAATGCCTTCGCCTAGGATAAAGCGGACGAAGCGGCGAACTTGGATGTTTTCGCCAAGTTGGGCGATCGCTTGTTTCACCAGTTCTTCCACCGTGATACTTTGATCGCGAATGAAAGGCTGATCCATCAAAGTCATTTCTTTCAGGCGTTTTTCAATCCGTCCCTGAACAATTTTTTCTTTGACTGCATCAGGCTTATTGGCTATGTCATCCCGCCCTATCTCAATTTCTGTTTCCTTGTTAACCACTGCCGATGGGATGTCTGAAACCTTGACGTACTCGACGTTAGGACAAGCCGCCACTTGCATAGCAACGTTTCGCACCAGTGTTTGAAACTCCTCCCGGCGTGCTACGAAGTCAGTCTCGCAGTTGATTTCTACCAGGACACCGACTCTACCGCCAGTGTGAATGTAGCTACCAACGAGTCCTTCCGCCGCCACGCGGTCTGCTTTTGACCCGGCTTTGGCGATCCCCTTTTTCCGTAGCCATTCTTCGGATTTTAGCAGATCACCATTGTTTTCTACCAGCGCCTTTTTACAGTCCATCATGCCTGCGCCGGTTTTTTGGCGTAGCTCTTGGACGACTTTTGCTTCTATTTCCGCCATTTTGCTTCAATTCCTACTTGACTGACAATTTTAATCACTCACGGATGTTCAGTATCTCTATCTTACTGAGGACAGGTGAATAAACTATTTTAGATTTTGTTTTGCTCATTGCTAATGGCTAATTGATTGGCTGTTCTCCAAACAACTAACCACTAACAACTAACACCTATTGATTATTCTTCGTCGTCGTCATCGGGAAGAGTGTCAGTATAGTCGCCTTCCTCGTATTCGTAATCTTCTTCACCACCGTCGTAATCTTCGTATTCCTCTTCTCCATCCAATTGACCGTGGCGACCTTCATAAATGGCATCCGCCAATTTACCTACTATTAACTTAATAGACCTAATGGCGTCGTCATTTGCTGGGATGGGGATATCTACTACATCCGGATCACAGTTTGTATCCAGCATAGACACAATGGGAATTGCCAGTTTTTGGCATTCTTGAACTGCGTTATACTCCCGTCGCTGGTCTACAATCACTACCACATCGGGGACTTTCCGCATAGTTTTAATGCCACCCAAGTACTTCTGAAGCTTCGCCATTTCCCGACGCAGCATCGAGGCTTCTTTTTTCGGCAATAAATCTAAAGCCCCGGTTTCTTCCCGACGTTCCAAATCTTTCAGGCGGTCTACACGGGTTTTGATGGTGGTCCAGTTGGTGAGCATTCCGCCCAACCAACGCTGGTTGATGTAATGGGAACCACAACGGGCGGCTTCTTGAGCAATAATTCCTGCTGCTTGCCGTTTTGTGCCCACAAACAAGAATTTCTTGCCTGTTTCTGCTTGTGAGCGCATGTAGCTGTAAGCGTCTTCCATTAACTGGGCTGTTTGCACCAAGTCAATGATGTGTACTCCGTTCCGGGAAGTGTAGATGTAAGGAGCCATCTTCGGATTCCACCTGCGGGTTTGATGCCCAAAGTGAACACCCGACTCCATCATCTGAGCCAAGGAAACCACTGCCATATTTTTCTACTCCTATTCGGGTTAAACCTCCATCCAGGTGTATTTCCACAACAGGAAACACCCGAACTCCTAGATGTGCGAGATTAGACAACCCTTTGAGTATAACAGAAAAAGGAGTGGGGAGTGGGGAGGATAGGGGAGTGGGGAGTGGGGAATGGGGAGTAGGGAGTAGGGTATGGCAGTTGGAATCCTAACTCCTAACTCCTAACTCCTAACTCCTAACTCCCCACTCCCCACTCCCTACTCCCCACTCCCCTATTTATACTTAGCTTCAACGTAAGCTGCATAAACTCCCTGTACGTTATACCAATTTAGAAAAATCCGGGAGACTTCTAGAGCCAACTGGGTTTTTCCTGAGTTAATAAGCCAGCGCAGAAAAGGAGCCATTGTGCGTTCATTAAGAACGCCATTGAGTGACAGAATTCCCCACAGTAGGCGATGCAACCAAGTCATTTGAATCATCATTCGCACTTCCCATGTGGGGTGTTTTTGATAAAACAAAACTCCCATGCGTCCGCGTTGAATTTCTTTGTCAATCAAACGAGGAATTTGCTCTAAGCTAAAGGGTGGATGCCAGTGATAGCCAACGGCAGATGGACATTTAATCAATTTCAAACCCAGTTGTTTGAGTCTGACACCGAGTTCTAAATCTTCCCAGCCATAGAGTTGAAAGCGAGTGTCAAACAATCCAGCCTTCTCTAACCAATGTTTGGGAATCGCTACATTTCCTGTGGCAAAAAAAGCTGCGGAAAAATCTGTTAGCTTGTATGGTTCAGCAGTTGGGTGATGGAAATTGCAAGTGTTGATCACTGCACCGTAGGTAAAGAAGCGATCGCTTCCCCATTTCTTCTTACCTTGCACCAGTGCTGACTCATGAGCTTGGAGAAAATTCTCTGTTACCACTAAATCACTATCAATAAAAATAATAGTGTCTCCCAATGCTTGTTCTACTCCCAAATTCCGCGCTGCTGCTGGTCCAGTATGATTTTGATGAAACGTTCGCACATGGGGAAACTCGTCTTTGTTTGCTTCCAACCACTCCAATGTGCCATCAGTAGAACCATCATCCACCAAGACAATCTCATAGCCTTCTACATACGTTGCATCCAACGTCTCTACATTTGTCAGTTTTTGCCTCTCCAAAGCTCTGAGGCACTTTTCCAAAATCGGCTTACGATTGTAAGTTGGAATAACAACGCTAAAAAACACACTCTCACCCACAAGACTATTGACATCTTAACTTTTTCCGGGAGTGGGGAGTGGGGAGTGGGGAGTGGGGGAGTGGGGGAGTGGGGGAGTGGGGGAGTGGGGGAGTGGGGGAGATGGGGAAGATGAGGGAGGTGGGGAAGATGGGGAAGAATAATTGTTTACTCCCCTATCTCCCCTATCTCCCCTATCTCCCCATCTCCCCATCTCCCCATCTCCCCATCTCCCCATCTCCCCACTCCCCATTTTTTAGCCTACAGTCCCTCTACGACGCTGTCTACGCAAGACAAAACCAGTTCCAACCACACCTAGGCCGACTAAGGTTGTAGTGGCTGTTGGTTCCGGAACTTGCTCGGGAGTCTTTATGGAGAATATCAGTTCAGCCTGCCCCTGAGAGGGAGCAGTTGGATCTGGACCTAGTTGGTCACTCTCGGTAAAAGTTATTTTGCCTGTAGCATCTTTGAATATGCCTGTTCCACCGGTGATAGTGATAGTGCCACCACCCGAAATTGTGCCTTTCTCTTGGTCAATGACAGCGCTGTCACTCGCTTTGCCAAATAACTCATTAGCACCACCGTAATATCTGTCGGAAAGTGCTGGTTCGCTGTTTAAGCCAAACGCGGTTGGATCTGCATTAAAGGTGGTTTTGGTGACGGTTGAGCTAATAGGGTTAACCTGACCGTAAGTATTGCTTGTTAAGAAATCCAATCCGTAAGGAGCATCAGTAGCGTCACCTGTGATGGTTGCCCTTACTATATCCGGGTACTCAGGTTTAAAGGGATTAATTGTGACTGTTGTGTTGTAGAGAACACTGAAATCATAAGTTGCAGCAGTAGCACTTTTTACACCAAACCCAAAACCTACTAGAGTTAAGGCTACTGGAAGCAGCCATTTAATGCGTGAATGGATCATGATAGATCTGAGGTTTAGAATAATAAATATTGTGTGCCAATGATACAATATTCGTGTTGGTGAGTAAAATGCCTAAAATAAAGATAGTTATGAAGTTTTTTTCGGAAAATGATGGTGGCATGACCTAAAGGCTTTAAAACTCGCGCACAAATGACTGGATTTTTTCTGGCAAATTAGTTAGATAATAGTGACTCATTATTTGTTGTGCTAACGGGAGAAACAAATGGGTCGCGCAAAAAAGGTTGTTCTAGCATATTCTGGCGGAGTAGATACTTCAGTGTGCATCCCCTACCTCAAGCAGGAGTGGGGTGTGGAAGAGGTAATTGCGCTTGCAGCAGATTTAGGTCAGGGAGACGAATTGGAGCCAGTGCGAGAAAAAGCTCTCAAATCAGGAGCGAGTGAATCGTTGGTGGCGGATGTCAAACAAAGTTTTGTGAAAGATTACGCCTTTGGTGCCATTCAAGCGAACGCCCTCTACGAAAATAGGTATCCTTTAGGAACAGCCCTTGCTCGTCCGCTGATTGCTAAGGTATTAGTAGAAACAGCAGAAAAATACGGCGCTGATGCGATCGCTCATGGCTGCACTGGCAAAGGTAACGATCAAGTTCGCTTTGATGTTGCCGTTGCGTCCCTTAACCCCAATCTTAAGATACTCGCACCAGCACGGGAATGGGGAATGAGCCGCGAGCAAACCATTGCCTATGGTGAACAGTTTGGTATCGCTTCACCAGTGAAAAAATCGAGTCCCTACAGTATTGACCGTAACTTGCTTGGTCGCAGCATTGAAGCAGGTGTTCTGGAAGACCCCGCCACAGAACCACCAGAAGAAATTTATCTGATGACCAAGGCGATCGCCGACACTCCTAATGAGCCAGAGTACATTGAAATTGGTTTCATGAGAGGCATTCCTACCACCCTCAACGGTGAACCCAAAAATCCAGTGGATCTCATTGAACAACTTAACGACGTAGCAGGGAATCACGGCGTCGGACGCATCGACATGATCGAAAACCGCTTAGTAGGCATCAAATCGCGCGAAATTTACGAAGCTCCCGCTATGACCGTGTTAATTCAGGCACATCGGGATTTGGAAAGCCTAACTTTGACAACAGATCTAACCCACTACAAGCGTGGAATTGAAGAGACTTACAGCCAAATTGTCTACAACGGTCTGTGGTACAGTCCACTCAAAGCTGCACTCGATGCCTTTATTCAAAAAACTCAAGAGCGAGTGTCTGGAACTGTGCGGGTGAAACTTTTCAAAGGAAACGCCTTTATTGTTGGACGTAGTTCTGAAAATTCCCTCTACACTCCCGATTTGGCAACCTACGGTGCCGCCGATAAATTTGACCACAAAGCAGCGGAAGGCTTTATCTATGTTTGGGGGCTACCAACTCGCATTTGGGCACAGAAAGGAAAGAGTTAGGAAGGGGAATAGGGAATGGGGAGTGGGGAGTGGGGAATTGGGAGTGGGGAATGGGGAACTCGGGGCCCCCTCTGGGGTAATGGGGCAATGGGGAATGGGGAGTTAGGAATAATGGGGAGTTAATTCATAATTCATAATTCATAATTCCTCAGTCCACTTTCTTGATTTGCCGAGACTCCCACCACAAGGGTATGACAATGACGGCTGCAAGGATAAGTAACGCGGCGATGGCAAATCGGCTAACCCAGGCAATCAGTTGTTCTAAAGACACCATTTTGCCTGCAAAGAAAGCCAATGTCACCATTACACTACCCCAAACCATTGCTCCTACTAAATTGTATAAAAAGAATTTGCCGAAGGGTATTTCGGCGATCCCAGCAAGTGGCGCAGAAAAAATACGTAGTAATGCGAGAAAGCGCCCAACAAATATGGCTTTTGCAGCATTTCTACTAAATTTTTCTTTCATCACAAGAATTCGATTTTCTGAAATCCTAAAGAGGCTACTGATTCGCACTAGTAACGACCAGCCGCCACGCCTACCAACCCAATAGCCGCAAATACCTCCAATAGTAGCACCTGCGATCGCATTACCCAGAACCAACCAGTAACTCAATTCATGATTACCAGCCAGAAAACCTCCTACTAGGGTAACTGTTTCACCGGGAACAGGAATGCCCAAATTTTCCAATAAAATCCCTAGAAAAATTGCCCAATAACCATAATTATGAGCAAATTCCTGAATATTTTCCACCGATAGAAACTCAAGAGACATTCGGCACCGCCATCTTTACATTTCTTATTTTTGTATCTTGACTCCTTTTTAGGTAAAGTGTCAATCGATCTGCGGGCATGGGTCAGCCCCTGCGCTTAATTCAAAAGTCAAAAGTCAAAAGTCAAAAGTAAGAACCACATAATTTAAGGAAGAGACGCACCTGACGGGGAGAGTGGGAGACGCGGAGTCAATTGATGGGGATTGAACCCAGTTTACTCACTGAAATGAATGCCAAATCTCTTCATAAAAAGTTTACATAACTCCCGATAAATTATAAAATCTTTGTAAAAGATACGTAGAATACTGAAAGTCTCAGATTTTTGTGGATATTATTAAGAAATACTAAATATAAGCAAAGTTTACCGGATGGATACTGCAATCACCTGCTCCTACCTCATTACTGTAAGTTCTCAGATATCTGGGTAAGGCAATAATATTGGTGGAAAAAAGGCAGTATATATGTCGGTTTTTTGTTTTTGTGTTGGAAGTGTTAACTACCCTGTTAAATTCATGACTCTCACATCAGACTGTCAAATTAATTTATTTAAACCCCAAGGAAGTATAGACTTAAGGGGTGGCATGGCTTTGAGCGAGAAGATGGCTAGAGTAGTCCCCCAACCGGGCCAACTTTGGGTGATTGACCTAGTGGAAGTGGATTTCATGGATAGTGCTGGGCTTGTCTCCCTGGTGAAAGGACTGAAAGCTGCACGCCAAAGTGGATGTCGCCTAGTTCTTTGTAACGTACAACCTCCTGTAAGGTTGATTTTGGAACTCACCCAATTGGATTCAGTGTTGGAAATTTTCCACACTTATGAAGACATCATAACTGTCATCAATGATAACAGTATGCTGATAGCAGGCTGAATTTTTAATCTGTAGAACTCATAATAGTGAGGTCAAGCAATGGCTTGGCAGCTAAGCAATACAAATGGCTAGTGAATAAATCTGGCTGTTGGATGCCGATGCTTGCTAAAGCAGGCGTGGTGGGAAATGGCCAAAGTCGATCAAAGGAAATTTTATCTTTTTGTAACCCAAACTGCACCAAGTAAGTAGCTGGTGGTGCTGATAAAGATTGCAGAAGCTGATAAGCCACTTGATATAGGGGTTGACGCAAAGCATCTGATAAATGGAAGGGCTGGTAGTAAGATAATTCAGAAAGCGATAAATCTTTTAATGATTTTGTGTCTGTGAATCGTCCAGATGCTAGGGAAATAACCTCTCCGTAGAGAGGTCCTTTAGCAGTGAGTACTACTGGCAACCAGAAGCAGCCATCACTGATTGCTATTTGCATTTTGTCTGCTACACGTTGCCGTAAACTGGCAACATCTCGGCAGGCTTGGAAAATTCCCTGAGAGGGGAATACTAAATTTTCGGGCAAACAGAGTGTTAACGGGCAAAAAATTATCTCCTCGAAAAACCCGATTTCTTGAATTTTTGATGTCTGATCCTTTACTGGACTTAGGCATGAATCGGGTTTTTTAAAGGTTCCTTGAATTTTTGATTCTAGGTTGTTTGCTGCAACGACTTCTACGGACGTTACTTGGATAAAATCTTTTGTGTTACCCAATTCTAAGGCAGCTAACATACCCTTGAGAGTGGGAGAGTCTGTGACTTCCTGTCCACTTGGTTCAACCACTATTAAAACTTTAGGCATTTGGCATAGCAGAAATATTACTTTGGGAAGATGTGTTGCGCGGAAAATTCGGCAAATCAATACCGCTGTGAGTAGCGTTGCGGGTTTTCAGGGCTAAGCGATAACTCACACTTTGCAGTTCAGCTTGGAGTTGGCGATTTTCCCTTTGTAGAATTGCCACCTTTTCTCTGACTGGAGCCATACGCTCCTCAAACTTACGACGATAAATTTGAGGGAGTTCTTGTACTACTTGCTCAAGCATCCGACTGCGATCAGTTAGTTCTTGCACTGACTGACGTAATTGGTAAATCTCAGCATCACGTAGTGTAATTTGCTCTTGATAGAAAGTTACCTGCTGCTCAACGGCTTGCAATTGTTCTCGCAAAGCCTGCAACTGAGATAGATGCAGTTCTGATATTTCTGGCTGGGGCATAAAATTAGTATTGCCCTTGACCAGTCGGAAGAGTTCTTGAGACAGCTGCTGTACTAATTGATCCCGAAGCTGCAACTCTTGGCGCAACTTCGACACTTCTGTTGAGAGAGCTTGGATAGTGGATGTGTCAGTTTGACTCACAGTGGCTTACAGCTCCCATTAAGAATCTTTTCCACTTTTAGGTATAACTACGGTTGCCTTACTTTTAGTAAGTAATAGTTAATTTAACATTTTTGTTAGTAGTTGATTGGGGAATTGTTGTTTCTTCCAACCCACCACCAACTACTAACCACCAACCACCAACAACTATGCTACTTCTTCGACAGCTGGTTCTTGCTGTGGAACTTCTTGCTTGAGAGTCAGGTAACGAATTACTTCTTCGCTCAAACGCATGGCGCGTTCTAAGGGAGCGATAACATTTCCAGGACCAGTGTAGTTCATCTGGATATAGATGCCATCCCGATGTCTGTTGATTTCATAAGCGAGACGACGCTTACCACGATTCTGAATTTGGATATTGTCGGCTCCTTGTTCGCGGAGCAAGTTCTCATATTTAGTAATTGCTTGCTCTACTTGTTCGTCTCCTAAGTCAGGACGCAGGATGTACATTGTTTCGTAAACTATCTGCATGGTTTCAATCTCCTTATGGACAACATGGCTGCTCAAGTCAGTCAATTTATACATAAATCCTGAATCAGGATATCAGTAGTGATTAACATCTGAAGCAACAAGGAACTATGATCTTACAATATGAACACAAAACCTGAAAGCTGACTTTCTCCAAGCTTTCAAGAAACACGGGGAGTAGGGAGTAGGGAGTGGGGAGTGGGGAGTGGGGGAAGAGGGGGAATGACTCGCTGCGCTTAAATTCAAAATCTTTTGACTTTTGACTTTTGACTTTTGACTTCCCCGTAGGGGCGTGGGGGTGGTGCGCCGCCCGTGGGGTGGTCACAAGAAAAAGGGCACCTTCCCGCTCAGAGTTGCGTTTTAGAAATAAATTTTGTGAACGTGCAGATTGTAAAATGGTTCGTGCGACAAATGGAATGGAGTGTTTAGCACTTCTCCCAAATGAAGAACATTCCCGCTATGGGAAGGGTGTAAGGGTGTAAGGAAAAATAAATCACCTACCACACTGCAACTCCTAACAAAAAAGCCCTGAGGATATTGATCAAAGTTATGGCACAGCGGTATGTCAGAGTTCAAAATCAAGAAGGAAAAATTTACTATGGCTTACTACAACTATCCTTCACTGTGCAGGTGCTGGATGCGCCACCCTGGTTACAAGGACAACCGACTGATTTGATTTTGGAACCGGATAGTTATCAAATCTTAGCTCCCTGCTCTCCTTCAAAAATTGTAGCCGTAGGCAAGAATTATGTAGACCATGCAGCAGAAATGGGAACTGAAGTCCCTAGTGAACCACTCATCTTTCTCAAGCCGTCCACGTCTATCATTGCCTCTGGTGAAGAAATTCTCTATCCCCAGCAGTCACAGCGTGTAGATTACGAAGGAGAATTGGCGATCGTGATTGGCGATCGCACTGTTGATTGCACACCAGCTGAAGCCCAAACCAAAATTTGGGGTTATACCATCGCCAATGATGTGACAGCACGGGATTTACAGAAACGGGATGGTCAATGGACACGCGCAAAAGGTTTTGATACCTTCTGCCCCCTAGGACCGTGGATTGTCCGAGAATTAAGCCCAGGAGCCAAATTGCAAACTTTCTTAAACGAGTTGACAACTCCTGTACAATCTGCCTGGATCGATCAAATGGTTTTTCCCCCGGATTTTCTTGTCTCCTACATCAGTAGGGTGATGACACTGCTCCCAGGAGACTTGGTACTGACAGGTACACCATCAGGCATAGGACCATTGCAGCCAGGCGATCGCGTTCTTGTCGCGATCGAAGGCATTGGTCGCTTAGAAAACACAGTGGCAGCCCGTTAACTGCTAACGCACTTGCATGTATACTGCATCAGAGAGGGCAGGAATTTCTGCGTAACGTCCAATTAGAGACTGTATAACAGAATATACAGTAGCTGCTACTATCCCAAGAAAAATGGTTGTAGACAAAGTTTGTATTGCAAACGCTACACCAGGAAGAGACACAATCCTCAAAATTATGCTGCACAAGTAGGCAACAATGTCTAAAAGCAATGCTTGCATAGCATTAAAACGAATAAAATGAGGGATTTTTTCATTTCTGACAACTAAAATAAACAAAGCAAAGAAAACTATCATTGGGCCATATGGTCCCAAGATGCGGTAAATTTCCATTACGGGTAGAAGCGGCAAAAATAGCACTCTCAGTGCTGGGAACTGTCCAAGCAAGATATCCCCGAATCCAACCGCACTAATTAGAGGTAGCAAATAAGGTAAGCAAGCAAAAATTCTGTCTCGAACCGTAGTAGACCCGCGCCAAGTCATCGTGCATTCTCCTGCTGTTAAATTTTCATAGTCCCTTGACCCTAGAATAACGCAGTTACTTGCGATTTCTGGCACAGATCATTCAATGTTGACGATACGGAAACCCATCAGACACTCATACTGGTCTGGGTGCTTGTCCGTAAGTTTGCCAATAGCATGACCGCAGCGTAGTTGACCTTGACACCAGCGGGGTTGACCGCTGCTGTCGGCCAGTAAACAAGATCGGCACACCTGCCCAGGAGTAAGGATTTGGTCTTCCATGAGAATTACTAGCATCCCATCCCTCCTATAAATTCTCATTCTTAGCAAACAAGGGGTGTAAGGGTGTGAGGGTGTGAGGGTGTAGGGGTGTAGGGGTGTAAGGGTGTAAGGGTGTAGGGGATACTGGGGAAGATGCAATTAAAAATTATTTTTTAAATTTTAAATTTTAAATTTTACATTTTTAATTCTTGTAATCCCCCTACACCCCTACACCCCTACACCCCCACACCCCTACACCCCTATTGCCTGGTGGTCTTCAGTTCATTGTATGTTGGATATTTAAGTTGCTAGTAAAAACAAATACATAAATTTATACACGAAAATTTATACCTCCGTAATTAACACCTGATACAAGCAAAGAACGTTATGATGATTAACGCATTCATAGTCATTAGTTAGTGGTTAGTGGTTAGTAGTCACAACTAACAATCAACAACCAACAACTAACAACTAACAAATGTGCCAATTTGAATAAGGATAGTTGAAGTGACTCTGACTAACTCAGATTTTCTTGCATCTTCTGATCCTGCTGTTGCGGAGATAATCAATCAAGAACTTCAGCGCCAACGCGACCACTTGGAGTTGATTGCCAGTGAAAACTTTACCTCCGCCGCTGTACTAGCTGCCCAGGGTTCAGTACTGACAAATAAATATGCTGAAGGATTGCCTGGTAAACGTTACTATGGCGGCTGTGAGTTCATAGACCAAGTTGAGCAGCTGGCCATCGACCGTGCCAAACAACTTTTTGGTGCTACTCATGCCAACGTGCAACCTCATTCTGGCGCACAGGCAAATTTTGCAGTGTTTCTGACGCTGCTGGAACCAGGGGACAAATTCATGGGGATGGATTTGTCTCATGGGGGACATCTTACCCACGGTTCACCCGTAAATGTCTCTGGTAAGTGGTTCCAAGTTTCTCATTATGGCGTCAGTCAAGAAACAGAACAACTGGACTATGACCAAATTCGGGAGCTGGCGCTAAGGGAGCGTCCTAAGCTACTGATTTGCGGTTATTCAGCTTATCCTCGTGTTATTGACTTTGAAAAGTTTCGCAGCATAGCTGATGAAATCGGTGCATACTTATTGGCGGATATTGCCCACATCGCCGGTTTGGTGGCTAGTGGTCTTCACCCCAACCCCATTCCCTATTGTGATGTAGTAACAACAACTACACATAAAACCCTACGTGGTCCTAGGGGTGGTTTAATCTTGACTCACGACGCGGAGTTAGGTAAGAAGCTGGATAAATCCGTTTTCCCTGGTACTCAAGGTGGACCATTGGAACATGCGATCGCTGGCAAAGCAGTGGCTTTTGGAGAAGCCCTCAAACCAGAGTTCAACGCCTACTCTGCTCAAGTCATTGAAAATGCTCGCGCTTTGGCCACCCAACTGCAAAACAGAGGGTTAAAACTAGTGTCAAATGGTACAGATAATCATTTGATGCTAGTGGATTTACGGGCTATTGGCATGACTGGTAAGCAAGCAGACCAGTTAGTGAGTGGTGTAAATATTACCGCTAACAAAAATACGGTTCCCTTCGACCCAGAGTCGCCATTTGTAACTAGTGGTTTGAGGTTGGGTTCCCCAGCAATGACAACACGGGGCATGGGAGTTGCGGAATTTACAGAAATTGGCAATATTATTGCTGATCGCCTGTTGCATCCAGAGTCGGAGACAGTTGCCGAAGATTGTCGGCGACGGGTAGCTAAGTTATGCTCTAGCTTCCCCTTGTATCCTCACCTGATGATTCCTATACCAGCGCTGGCATAAAAAAGTGAGGAGTTACGAGTGAGGAGTTAGGAATAAATAAAAACAGTAGGAGAAAGGAGTATAAATTTATAACTCCTAACTCCTCACTCCTAACTTCTAACTCCTAACTTCTAACTTCTAACTCCTAACTCCTCCAAAATTTCCATGCTGATAAGTGACTGAAAATGTAGTAGATATTAGTTGGTAGAAATATCCTATGGAAGACACAGATGCCTGCTTTGATTTATCATGTGATCGCCTTCCTCGTCGCCGCAGTAGTCGTTCTCTGGACTACGCCTGATGTTAGAAACATTGGCATCAAAAGTGGACGAGTAGATAAACCTGGAGACCGAAAAGTCCATCAACATCCGATGGTGCGCCTGGGAGGAGTTTCCATCTTCGCGGGTACTGTAATCTCCCTAGTAATTGTTTGGTGGTTAGGCGGATTTGGAAACCTGCCGCCTGATAAAGAATGGCAAATATTGGGTGTTATCTTAGGTGGTGTGGGCTTTTTTCTCATTGGCTTAGCAGACGATTTATTAAACCTATCTCCTTTTACGCGCCTCTTAATGCAAGTTATTGTGGCTCTAGGTGCATGGAAAGCGGGCGTAAGTATAGATTTTTTAACCATTCCTACAGTCGGGATCGTTGACCTAAACTGGCTGAGTTTACCGATCACAATCGTTTGGTTGGTGGGGATGGTAAATGCAATTAACTGGATTGACGGTTTAGACGGCTTAGCTGCTGGTGTATCTGGAATTGCAGCGATGGTTATGCTAGTTGTAGCAGTGTTTATGAAGCAACCAGCAGCAGCCTTGATTGCAGCAGCGCTTGCTGGTGCGGCACTAGGATTTCTCCGGTATAATTTTAATCCCGCCCAAATCTTTATGGGAGATGGCGGGGCTTATTTTATGGGCTTCACCTTAGCAGCAGTCGGCGTCATTGGTCTGGTGAAAATTCCTGCTGTCACTGCGGTGTTATTGCCTTATATCATTTTGGCAGTACCAATTGTAGATATGTCAGCGGTGATTGTGGCACGACTCAGCCGTGGAAAATCGCCTTTTACAGCGGATAAAAGCCACTTGCACCACAGACTCCTACGCGCTGGTTTGTCTCATAGATGGACTGTTTTATTCATTTACTCTTTGACCCTGTGGGTTGGGAGTTTGGCATTAGCCATTGCTGGGATACCCAGTGGTATAGCTTACGCTTGTGGCGCTACCTCACTACTCACCTACATTAGCTGGCGAGTTTGGAAAAACTCTCGGCAATCTTAAGTATTAGGGAGTGGGGAATGGGGAGTAGGGAGTAGGGAGTAGTTAATTGTTCATTTGCATTCCCCACTCCCCATTCCCCACTCCCCATTCCCCATTCCCCATTCCCCATTCCCCATTCCCCATTCCCCATTCCCATGAGTGCAGAAATTATTTGTGTTGGTACTGAACTGTTATTGGGAGATATCCTCAATGGCAATGCGCAATTTTTGGCGCAGGAGTTAGCCCAATTGGGTATTCCCCATTACTATCAAACGGTGGTAGGAGATAACCCAGTTCGGCTCAAGCAGGTGATAGAAATTGCTAGTCAAAGAGCGCAAATACTGATTTTTACTGGAGGTCTTGGTCCTACACCTGATGATCTCACGTGTGAAACCATTGCCGACTTTTTTGGTGTACCCTTAGTAGAACGCCCAGAGATTATCGAGGATATTGCCCAGAAATATGCTTTGCGTGGTCGGGTCATGACCCCTAGTAACCGCAAGCAAGCTTTGATACCTAAAGGGGCAGAAATTTTACCGAATTCCACAGGAACAGCACCTGGTATTATCTGGCAACCCCGTTTAGGGTTAACGATTTTTACTTTTCCTGGTGTGCCAAGTGAAATGCAACGGATGTGGCAAGACACTGCTGTACCATACCTCAATAGTCTTGGTTGGGGCAAAGAAATTATTTACAGTCGGATGTTGAAGTTTTGGGGAATTGCGGAATCTGCCTTGGCGGAGAAGGTCTCTTCTTATCTGAACTTGCCCAACCCGACAGTAGCACCTTATGCCAGTAAGGGGGAAGTAAAATTACGAGTTTCTGCCCAAGCTGCATCCGTTGCACTAGCCTTGGATTTGATTGCGCCTATAGAGAAACAGATTAAAGAAATTGCTGGATTAGATTATTACGGTGCCGATGATGACACCTTAGCCTCAGTAGTAGGTCAGTTGTTGCGAACTTCAGGGGAAACCCTCTCAGTGGCAGAATCCTGCACAGGTGGCGGACTAGGGCAGATGTTGACAGAGATTTCTGGTAGTTCAGATTACTTCTGGGGTGGGGTCATTTCCTATGACAACTCCGTCAAAGTTGGGCTTTTGGGGGTGAACTCAGAAGATTTGGCAAAGTTTGGCGCAGTGAGTGCTGTTGTAGCAGAACAAATGGCGGCTGGGGTAAAAACTCGTCTGGGGACTAGTTGGGCATTAAGTATCACTGGCATTGCTGGGCCAATGGGTGGTACTGAGACTAAGCCAGTAGGTTTAGTCTATATCGGTTTAGCTGGACCAAATGGGGAAGTGGAAAGTCTTGAGTATCGCTTTGGTACAGGGCGGAGTCGGTCTTTGATTCGTCACTTGAGCGCTTGTAGCGCTTTGGATCATCTGCGGCGGAAGTTGTCTGGTCGCATCGCCTCTTTTGGTTAGTTCCGCTTTTTGTGCCGCCACTTCCAAGTATGATAGGAATATTGGAGTTGTTCTGTAAATAAAGTAAAGGTTATGGAGATTTTGACACTGGGTTGGGTTTCACTGCTGGTTGTTTTTACCTGGTCAATTGCAATGGTTGTCTGGGGTCGTAACGGAATCTAGAAGAATCGTGGAAAGTCCATTTCTGAGCGTTTTAGCTTTGGTTGCCTTGGTGCTGTTAGTATTAGTCACCGGAGGTATTGGTTATTTGACGGTGACAGAATGGCGCGATCGCCGTCTCCGAGAGGAAGAAAAACGCGTTGCCCGACGCACCACTCCCAAGCGGCGATAAAGCACCTAGTACCGCTACGCGTAATTCGTAATTCGTAATTCGTAATTCGTAATTACCGTTCGGTAAGGGTTTTAGACATTTCAAATGGGTGGGGTGGCTTTTTTACCTTCATCTGCTCCGCAGTTCTGAGCGCCCACCGTTCGCGCTTCGCGTCTCCCCTTGGGATTCGTTCAGAGCGCCTGTTTCCGGCGCTCTGACTTGTCTCCATCTGCGGTTCAAAACCTCTATAGTTGCTTCACCTCAGAAACCAGCTTCGCCACCATATCCTTAGCACTGCCAAAGAGCATAGTAGTTTTCTCCTTATAAAACAGGTCATTTTCCACACCAGCAAAACCTGTACTCATACCGCGCTTAATCACAATCGTCTGCTTAGCCTTATCCACCTCTAGGATAGGCATCCCATAAATAGGACTCTTCGCATCACTCCGCGCCGCTGGATTTACCACATCATTCGCCCCAATCACCAACGCCACATCCGTCTGGTCAAACTGGGGATTAATATCATCCATGTCGTAGAGTTGCTCATAAGGCACATTTGCCTCTGCCAGCAACACATTCATATGTCCAGGCATTCTACCAGCAACCGGATGAATAGCATACTTCACTTCAACACCCATCCGCTCAAGTTGATCTGCCAACTCACGGATGCTATGCTGCGCCTGAGCAACCGCCATCCCATAACCAGGAACAATAACCACAGAACGAGCATAACCCAACATCATCGCCCCTTCTTCAGGATCGATGCTGCGGACAGTTTTATCAGTTGTACCCGTAGCTGCACCCCCAACACTTTGACCACCACCTGAGCCAAAAGCACCAAATAGTACACTAATCAGGGAGCGGTTCATCGCCTTACACATAATCTCAGAGAGGATTAACCCAGATGCTCCCACCAATGCCCCAGCGATGATTAACATATTGTTCATCACCACAAACCCAGCAGCAGCAGCAGCTAACCCAGAAAATGAGTTCAAAAGTGAAATGACCACAGGCATATCGCCGCCGCCGATGGGGATGACAAAAGTCACACCCAGCACTAAAGAAACTGCTACTACTGCTAAGAATACGGGTAGGTTATGTGGTGCGATTAAGAGATAGGCACTACCTACCACATATGTGATGAGGAGTGAGGCGTTAAAGGGTTGCTGGAAAGAAAATGTAATTGGTGAACCACTGATGATCCCTTGCAGTTTCGCAAATGCCACCATACTACCTGTGAAGGTAACACCACCGATTAACACATCCAGCAACATGGAGATGTTGACATCAAGGGGTATAGCCTGAGAGTTCCCTAGCAACCGCCAGAATTCAGCAACGGCTACGAGTGCTGATGCTGCACCTCCTAGTCCGTTGAGCAAACCTACCATTTGGGGCATTTCGGTCATTTGGACTTTGTAAGCGGCGATCGCTCCCAACAAAGATCCGATTGCCAATCCCAACAAAATCATGGAGTAGTTCAACACCTGCTGATCCAGAAGCGTTGCTATGATCGCCAACAGCATCCCCACTGCTGCTACTACATTACCTTGCCGTGCTGTAGCTGGTGAACCCAGCTTTTTCAAACCCAAAATAAATAACGATGCAGCGACTAAGTACGTCAGCTGAATCCCAGTTGGCAAAAAGTCGTTCATAATCAGTATTTAGTTGTTGATTGTTGACTGTTGGTTGTTAGGTGTTAGTTGTTGATTGTTGGTTGTTGATTGTTGACTGTTGGTTGTTAGGTGTTAGTTGTTGGTTGGCACTCCACGACCAAACACCAAACACCAAACACCAAACACCAAACAACTAACTACTAACCATTTGCCTTTTTCTTAAACATTTGCAACATCCGATCAGTAACTAGAAACCCACCTACGACGTTAATCGTAGCCAGTATCACAGCAATCAAACCGAGAACGACTGATAGATTCCACTCCCTTGCACCAGAAGCTACTATTGCCCCCAGTACAGCAATACCAGAAATCGCGTTTGAGCCAGACATGAGAGGCGTGTGAAGGGTTGGTGGCACCTTGTTAATGACTTCAAATCCGGTAAAAGATGCCAAAACAAATACAAATAAAGCGGCGATTAATGCTTCTGTCATCAGTGAAAAACTCGATTTATTTAGAGTTAGAAGTTAGGAGTTAGGAGTTATAAATTATAAATTAATTCATAATTCATAATTCATAATTCATAATTCCTAACTTTTCATTGCTAAAGCTTGTAGTGCATCGCGTACTCGTGAGTTGCGAATTTCACCAGCGTGGGTAATGCAAGCCCCACTGATGATGTCATCAGCAAAGTCCAACTGCAAAGCTTTCTCTTTCAGGAGGAGTTGCATCAACGATGTCACGTTTTTGGAATACAATTGGCTGGCGTGGATTGGCATTGATGATGGTAGATTGAGTGGACCGATAATCGTGATGCCGTTCCACACAATGTCTTTGCCAGGATCGGTGCAGGCGCAGTTACCGCCCTGTTCGGCAGCAAGGTCTACAATGACCGAACCGATTTTCATCTGTGCTACCATCTCTTCGGGGACTAAAACAGGTGCTTTTTTCCCAGGAACAAGGGCTGTGGTAATCACCAAATCGGCATTCTTGACGTGTTCTGCCACAACTTCCTGAGTGCGCTGTTTACTAGCCTCAGAAATTTCTTTGGCATAGCCTCCAGCAGCTGTTGTTTCTTCCTCTAGCTTGACTTCAACAAATTTTGCCCCCAAGCTTTGTACTTCTTCTTTAACGGCGGGGCGGATATCAAAGGCTTCTACCATTGCTCCCAAGCGTCTAGCGGTGGCGATCGCTTGCAAGCCTGCAACGCCAGCACCCATGATAAACACTTTTGCTGGAGGGATGGTGCCTGCTGCTGTTGTCAACATTGGGAAGTATTTCGGTAATGCTGCTGCGCCAATCAGCACCGCCTTATAACCCGCTATTGACGCTTGCGACGACAAAGCATCCATACTCTGGGCTCTAGTGGTACGAGGAATCATCTCCATACTCATAGCAGTTACCTTACGTTCTGCCAGTCGCTGCGCCACAGACGGATTTCCTAAGGGATTGAGAAACCCGATGAGTACAGCCCCTTCCCGTAATAAATCAATTTCTGAGCGTCCATCTTCTCGCTCTTGAGGTGGGCTGACCTTGAGCAAAATATCTGCTTCACCCCATAATGTGGCTGGATCGGCGACAATTTTGGCTCCTACTGCTTCATAAGCAGCATCAGTAAAGAAAGCCCGCTCACCCGCATTCCTCTCTATCCACACCTCCAAACCTTGTTTTACCAATCGGGCAACAGTATCAGGAATTAATGCTACACGACGCTCAGAAACTTCAACTTCTTTGGGAACTGCTATTCTCATGAAATCTCCTTGAGAGAAATATTTATTCTTGCAGGCTGTGAAATTTTACCGTTGAGGATTTTAAAATTTTGTTATTATTTTTTTTACATAGTGCAATATTAATTAAACTTTCTACTAGTTATCTCAAAAAAAAATTAACTATTTCTGCTTTTTGTCAACCTGATTTTCATCACTTTACCCTAAGTTAGCTAGCGATCGCTCTAATCCATTCTTTAATTTTTATAAAAAATAACTTAAATTTAGATACACTTATACATATTCAGAAACACAATCAAATCCCAACAGTTTTTTACCGCTGGTTCAAATTAACAAAGTTGGCAGTCACGTTTATACCAAATATCGAACACTCATTACCCAAGAAGCTACGTGTAAGGACACTTTTTTTAGCACTCTACGTCTATTGTTATAGACTCAGTAGTAAAGTTTATGTAAATAAATATTAAGATACTCGTTGCCTCAACTGTAGGGGCGCAAGGCATTGCGCCGTTAAAATGCTTGTTGCCTCAACTGTACGAGCGCAAGGCATTGCGCCCCTACTAACACCGTTAACATAAAGTTGTCTTTATTAACGCCGACTGACTTATTTAAATCAATTTCTGCTACAGGAGCTTAATTATGCGACATTTACTTGGACGAATTTCTGCTTGGCGGAAGCCGCCTCAGAGACTTCTCTGTGCTTTAGCCGTGACCAGCAGTTTGCTGGCTAGCTTACCAGCCATTAGCTGGGCAGAGTCTAATCCTGGGTTAACACTGTTTAGCGGTGTCAAAGGCGACAATCAGCTATCCTACCGCTTAGATTTTGGTGGTCAACCCAATGGCTGGGATCGTTATCGACTCAGAGTTTCTCATAAAAAGCTGAAAATAGCGGTTGCTCATTTTGTTATCAGTTATCCTGAGTATTACAAAGGAACCTTTGACCCGAAAAACATGGAGATACATGTTAAAGGCAAAAAGGTTCCGCTGTCTGACGTCAAGTGGGACAAAGAAAATCATGTGATTGAAATTTATCCCCAAGAGGCGGTGCCAGCAGGTAGCGACGTTGAGATAATTCTCTCTAACGTGAAAAACCCCAATTTCGGCGGAGTCTTCTACTTCAATTGTTCAGTTCAGTCTCCTGGCGATGTGCCGTTATCACGTTATATTGGGACTTGGATTATCAGCATCAGTAATCAAGGGTGAGAAGGAAGGGGGGAGAGGGAGAGGGGGGGAGAGGGAGAGGGGGAGGAAATTGAGTTGTTAAGTTGTTAAGTTGCTGACTTATTGAGTTATTCAGCAATATTTATTGCTCCCCCTCTCCCCCTCCCCCCCCTCCCCCCCCTCCCCCTCCCCCTCTCCCCCAAAAATTACCTTGGCGGTGTTGAGTTTAAAGTGATAAAGTAAGAAATTGTGATTTTTTATAGAAAATCGTCTTAGAGGAAAACAAAAAGTATGCAAAGAACCCTAGGCGGCACTTGCCGAAAAAGAAAAAGAACCTCTGGTTTTCGTGCTAGGATGCAGACGCCAACTGGAAGAAATGTCATCAGGGCTAGGAGAAAAAGGGGACGTCATCGTCTGAGCGTTTAGGGCAATCATAGCGGCTGTGGCTTTGCCCAAAGCAAATCGGTTAAAATCTAGAAAAGATTTCCAGGCAGTTTTCCGGGAAGGAATTCGTCGTCAGGGCTCCTATATCACAATAAGAGCCTTAAGACCCTCATGTTCAACAGCCCCCTCTAAGGATACTGCCGCCAACACTGCACAAAAAATAGGCGACCCACCTCTGACACCAGCGAAAATTGGGATTTCGATTAGCACAAAAGTCAATAAACGAGCAGTGGTTCGCAACCGCCTCAAGCGGCAAATTACAGCTGCTTTGCATCGGTTGTTACCAAAATTCTCACCAGGATGGCGACTGGTGATTGTTGTCAAACCAACAGCGGCAGATATGAAGTGCGTAACCCAACAATTTCTGCAAGAATTAGAGGAGTTGCTGGCACAGATCGAGGTATTCAATGGGCATTCGTGAAGAAGTTTATTTTGAAGGCGGTCCCCATATTGGGGATTTAATCATCAACATACTGATTGGGTTAACTATAATTGGCATACCATTGACCATTGGTGCGATTGTCAGAGCATTGTGGTTACGCTTTCGCATCACTGATCGCCGGATTTCAGTGATTGGAGGTTGGATGGGACGCGATCGCACGGACGTAATTTACTCAGAAATTGTCAAAATCGCCAAAGTTCCCCGTGGCATTGGTTTATGGGGAGACATGGTGCTAACCCTAAGAAATGGTAGTCGGCTGGAACTGCGGGCTATTCCTAAGTTTCGTGAAATCTATGACTACATAAATGAAAGAGTAGCAGCCAAAAACCCTGATTATAGCAGTGCTGCTAAGGATTAATAAGGAATGGGGAGTGGGGAATGGGGAGTGGGGAGTGGGGAATGGGGAATGCAAAAGAACAATTAACTACTCCCTACTCCCTACCCCCTACTCCCTACTCCCTACTCCCTACTCCCCACTCCCTACTCCCTACTCCCTATTTTCGTGATGTGCGGCTATCCGTAGTGTAAAGTTAGTCGTAGATAAATGATGATCTTAGATAAATTAGATTCAGTTAAATAACAGTACCTCAGGTTGAATTCAGAATAATGGATTTTGGTATCGGGTTTCTCTCGAACAACGTGATGCTGCCGATTATAGACCTGTTCTATAGCTTCGTGCCTAGCTATGGATTGGCGATCGTAGCATTGACATTGATAGTTCGCTTCGCGCTCTATCCCCTGAGTGCTGGTTCCATTCGCAATATGCGGCGAATGCGGATCGTACAACCGTTGATGCAAAAGCGAATGCAAGAAATCAAAGAGCGCTATAAAGACGATGCGCAGAAGCAGCAGGAGGAAATGGTCAACGTCCAAAAAGAATTTGGCAACCCACTTGCTGGATGTTTTCCCTTGGTGTTTCAGATGCCAATTTTATTAGCGCTATTTGCTACTTTGCGGGGTTCACCTTTTTCTTCTGTTAACTATAGTGTTAATCTACAAATCTTTCCAGCAGAACAAATCGAACGCATTCAACCCCAAGCCTTTGCTACTCCCCCTCAAAACATTTATATTGCTGAAGGGGAACACACCAAGATAACTGCCATCCTCCCAGGAGGTGATAAATTGGCGGTAGGGGAACACACCAAGATTGAATATCAGACTCTTGACGGCAAACCCTTTCAAGAACTCTTAGTTTCCCACCCTGACACTAAATTAATCCCCGAATGGAAAGTGACAAAAGGGGAAGATCGGGTAAAAATAGATGCTGAAGGTAACATAGAAGCTTTGCAGCCAGGAGATGTAACCATTCAGGCAACAATTCCCGGACTAGCAGCAGATCAAGGATTCCTCTTCATCGATGCTTTAGGTAGGGTTGGTGCTATCGATCCAGATGGGGCAATCCACTGGGATATCGTTGCTATGGTGGTGGCATTTGGAATTACCCTCTACGTTAGCCAAGTGCTTTCTGGTCAAAATTCTACTAATGCCAACCCGCAGCAGGAAACGGTAAACAAAATCACTCCCGTCATCTTTTCTGGAATGTTTTTGTTCTTCCCCCTACCAGCTGGGGTGCTGATGTATATGGTGATTGGTAATATTTTCCAGACGCTGCAAACCTATATTCTCTCCCGTGAACCTCTATCAGAGGAACTGCAAAAAATGGTAGAAACTCAGGAGAAAGAAGCAGAAAGCTCACAACAAAAGGCGCTACCTTTTGAACCAAAAAGTTCTAAGAAAAAGGCTACAGGGTGATGATGACCGACAGTCGGATGCAACGTGGTCAGCAGTGGTTAAAAACACTCCTGCAACTAACTGGGGTATCTGTTGATGTTCAAGGTGAGTTGGAATCAGCCATCATTCAGGATGGGGAGTCCCAAGAACCAGATAGCTTCTGGTTGACTATTGATGAAGCCAACCTGATGCCAGAACAAATCCAGATTTTGACTGGTCCTGATGGTGCAGTCCTAGATGCTATCCAGTATCTAGCTAATTCTATTCTCAACTTAAACCAACAACAGGAGCAGCAAGCCTCTTACACCATTGAGTTGAATGGCTACCGCGTCAAGAGACAAGCAGAGATTAGCGCTATGGCGGAAGAAGCAGCAGAGCTTGTACGCTCCTCTGGTCAAGAAGTTGAAATCAAATCTCTCAGTTCAGCTGAACGCCGTCAAGTCCACACCTTCTTGAAGGAATTTAGCGATTTGGAAACCTTCAGTCGAGGTAAGGAACCTCACCGTCACCTTGTTGTACGTCCAGCTATGCTGGAGTGATGAAAAAAGAGTGAGGCGTGAGGAAAAAAGTGAGGAGTGAGGAATTATGAATTAACTCCTAACTCCTAACTCCTAACTCCTAACCCCTAACTCCTAACTCCTAACTCCTTTTAGATGTCTTACAAATCCTATGGACGCGATATATATTCCGCAGCTATCCAAAGCCCCGGCGCGGACAGAGGAAATTCAGGTTAAGGAGTTTCTGCCTGGTCTGGAAACGTTAACACCAGTTCGCGGTCGCATACGCGTCCAGCATCATGGCAATTACCTGGAAGTTTCCGGACAGGCAGAGGCAATTATTACCTGCACCTGCAACCGCTGCTTGCAAAACTATAATCACCGTCTGGTGGTTGATACAAAGGAAATCATCTGGTTAGACGAAGCCGCTAACGAAACGGATGACCTACCTCTGGAGCGGGAAATAGTTCTGGAGGATTTAGTAGAAACTCTATCACCTCAGGGATATTTTGATCCCTGCGAATGGCTGTACGAGCAAATGTGCCTGGAATATCCTCAGCGACAACTATGTGACACAAAGTGTCCGGGGATTCAACCCAGCACTGCCAGCAACTCAGAAAAACCTGTAGACCGCCGTTGGGCTTCTTTGGAATCTTGGAAAAAAGAATTTCCAGGGTAAATTATCCCCGCAGTCTAAAGCCGCAACGCATCCTACTGATTGTTCCTCCAAGTTCAATCGTAGGATGCGTTGTCGGGTATGGGGCAAGTGCAAAAACATAGTTGAAATTAATTATTCCCAATTATTTATGTCTAGAGGCTAAAGCCGTATTTGAAAAAAACTTTAAAATAAATAAATAAAGATTGCCAAGTGCTACAAACTGTGAATAAGTCAGTCCTTGCCCTCTCTCTCCTAACGTGTCTTATTCTATCTCCAGTAAGTAAAGCTCCTGCTGCCCAAGCTTCTACCAACTATGCTGTCAAAATGTCCTCATTTAGCTTGAGTTCCCAGAGAGGAAAAAACCGTCTGCTGCTAGTTTTTACTCCATCTGAGCAAAACCGTGCTTATCAACAGCAGATACAGCTATTTTCCCAGTACAAACAAGGTTTTGCCGACCGGGATTTGGTTCTGGTTCAGGTTTTGGCACAAGGTAACAGCTATGCCAACGGCGAGGAAATAAGCTCTTCTTCTGCCGCTCAGTTGCGCCATCGTTTTGGTGTTAGCAACTCAGATTTTCGTGTTGTTTTGGTGGGTAAAGACGGAGGTACAAAGCGTAGTGACAGTAATCCTGTCCACGCAAGCGCTATTTTTAACGAGATTGACGCTATGCCCATGCGGCGTCAAGAAATGCGGCAGCGAAGCTCTTCATAGCAGCAATTAGGCGTTGCTTAATTAAAACTTCGCTCGTAGTAAGCGCTTCAGCGCTAAAGCGCTTACTACAAACTTTTAATTTTTTCTGCCGACTTACTTAACCCCAGAAATTATAATTCGTAATTTGGTATGAGTAGCAAAACATCCAAGGTCGCTGTTATTGGTGCAGGTAATGTTGGTGCGGACGTAGCAAATGCTTTAGTGCTACTCCGTAAATGTGTAAAAATCGTCCTTTTTGACCGAACTTTATCAAAGGCTGAAGGGGAAGCATGGGATATTGACGATGCGATTCCTCTGCTTGAAGAAATGGAAGTTATGCCATCAAATCAGTATGAAGATTTAGCTGATTCTGATGTCATTGTCGTAACTGTTGGGGTTCAACAAAAACAAGGACAGACTCGGTTAGATACGTTGAATGACAATGCAGAGATCATGCGTTCGACGATGAAAGAATTGGATCGGGTTGCACCAAATTCTATCGTGATTATCGTTAGCAATCCAGTAGATGTATTAACGAGAATTGCGATCGCCACCTCCACTAGATCAGAAAACCTCATTTTAGGATCGGGAACCGTTCTTGATACTGCCAGATTGAGATATCAACTTGGTAAGCGACTCAATGTCAGTAAACAAGACGTTCATGTTTATGTGATTGGAGAGCATGGAGACAGTGAATTTGTAGTTTGGTCTAGTGCATTTATTGGGCCTATTTCGTTAACTGAATTTCCCATACCACAAGGAGTTTCCTTGGAACAAATTCAGGAAGAGTACGCAGAGTTAACTCGTAAGCGAGGCTATGCCATTTCTGAACGTAAAGGAAATACCAGCTATGGCATATCAACAGTGGTTTGTCAGTTAGTTGAAACAATCCTACGAGATGAAAAGCAGATCTTCACGGTATCGGTGAGAGCCGATTCTAACTATGGTGTTGGCAGTGAGGTTGTTCTTGGGCTTCCGTGTATCATTGGCAGGCAAGGTATTGAGCGCCAATTGGTGTTACCAAGAAATGCTCATGAACAACGTTTACTAGAAGAGTCAGCCGCTAAGTTGAATGAAGCATATAACTCTTTGTAAAATTAGGCGTTGCTGAATTTAGTAATGAATTACATTTAGTTACAGATTTGTTATTTTCCCAAACCCTTGTAGAGACGCGATTAATCGCGTCTCTACGAGCTGGCACCCCATTTTTAGCCATATAGAATGATACTGGCTATTCCAATTCATACCTCTATCTTCCGACTTAAATTTGGTGTGTTTGGTGGTAAAATACTCTTTTTACCTTCAAGCCTCTCAATTATTTCTTGACAGACTACTACTCCTTGATGCTTAATTTTCTTTACAGGCAGACTATTTTCAGGCAAGTATTGATATAGTTAATACAGTGAGAAAAGAAGTAATCATCCAACATTATGCATAACGCATCTACAGTCTCCTGTGAAGCGGTGAAATCAGACGAGGATCCTCCGTCGCCGCTGATGACGCTAAAACAAGCAAAAACCCAGGAGACCAAATACCAATCCCTGAATAAGCAACCTACCCAGATTGCGGCAGAGATTACAAAACTTCCCTCTGGTTGGCAGACAGCAGCTTTCCATAAGTTACCTAGATATGAGGCGATCGCTGTCTACCAGTTGCTGGATACCAACCTACAACAGCGGTTGATTGAAGACTTCAAAAAACGAGATGATATAGATATTTCTAACGAGTTATCAGCTAACGAGCGAGTGCAACTATTTGAATTGCTCTACATACCAAACGCTCATATTAATGATGTGCATGAAGTGCAACCCCAAGAAAGTGACGAGTCTTTCGATGGTCCCATAGCGATCGTCAAACAACGATGGGTTTGGCTGTTTGTCTTACTCCTTGCAAGTACGGGCACTACTGCTGTGATTAAAAGTCAGGAACATATCCTGCAGCACGTCGTTGTATTGGCTAGCTTTATTCCTATGCTAATTGCTTATGGAGGAAATGTCAGTACGCAAACGGCTACCGTAGTGGTTCGTGCGCTTAACTCTCAACAGACTCAGCTAAATGAGCTTTTAGGACGAGTTTTGTACCGAGAGATGGCGGGTGGGACTCTGCTGGGGGCTATCTTAGGACTTCTGGTGACTCTTGAGGCTCTTGTTCTGCAAGGTAATCCTATGGTAGCACTTGTGGTTGGGCTAAGTTTCTTTGTGATCTCTATCTTAGCTAGTTTTTGTGGTTCCATACTGCCGTTTTTCTTCCAAGTTCTAGGATGTGATCCAGCTCTAATCTCAGCGCCTTTGGGTGCTACCCTCGTGGACGTTGCTGGAATCTTGATTTACCTCAACATAGCGCGACTGATTTTACATATCTAGCCCCCTGCCTTTCCAACCGTTAATTTAAATCTAGGCAAAGTTGGGTAAACGTAGATATTCCACGCGCACATCGTTTCCTAGACCTAGACACGGCAACGGATACCGTATCATTTCCCGTTGGAATTGCACCAACCGACGAATTGCTCCAATTGAACAATCAGATTGTCAAGTTGTCCGGGCTTACACACATGAGCAAGTAAGCTGACAAAAAGACGTAACCATTCGTGTCCTGTTAAGACGGGCTTGAAAATATTTGTGTCTAGGAAAGCCTTTGACGTTCTTTGACACCTTACTCCAATGCGACCAAACGTGCTTCACCTTATTAACCTTGGCGTAGGCGGTTCTGGAAGGAAGTAAGTGATGTTGTTTAGGTAAACGTTCAGAAAATCTTCTTCCACGACGTGCTATTACGAAAGCCGCCGCAGACGCTGAATTCATGCCATACATAGACATGAATTTTGTCAAACCTACCAAACTACTATAGGCAGGCTCAACTTTTTTATGATAAATACCATGTTTTTGGCAAGCATTATCTAGTGCTTCATTCCATTGAGAGTAAGCGAAAGAAGATAGCATTCGAGCATATTTCTTGCCTTTTTCTTTAAGTTGTTTCTTTTTTGCACATATTAATTAAGTATTGGTTTTTCAAAATGCCTACACCAGAATGGAGACAAAGGAACGCCCACAGAAACAGACAGTATGCCGCAAAGTTTAATGAAAATAACACGGTTGTCACTGTCATTCTCAAGCCGTGGGTTGTTGAAGAAATAGATAAAACACTTATACCGTCCCAGTCTTACGGTGGGTGGGTGAGGAAGCATATAGAAGTTTGGGCAGAAAAACAAAAACTTGATGCAGAGTAGTCCCGCTTCGTTCGAGTATTTGGGCGGAGACATATCTATGCAAAAACACCAGTTTTGCATAGATATGCCACGATATTAGCAAGCAGCAGTCAACCCCAATCCCCTCTCTCGATCAAAATGAGGGGAAATGCTTGTGCCACACGCCCTGAAGATAGTTTACCCTGAGTTGATTGCCTTGGCGCTAGCCTCTTTGGGAGAAGGCAATGGGGAATCAATACAGGCAACTCAAGCTCGCCAGAGTTGCCAAGTTAACAGGGGCATTAGGTCACTCCATCTCAATATCACCGTGCAGTCCCAATTCTTGAAGTGCCACTTTAGTTTCTTCAATCTTCTGAGTAGAAACATCCCCTTCAACAGAAATGGACACTTTTATAGTCAGTTTCAAATCTTTATTCGCAGCAAACTTGCTAAGAACTCTTGTGTAGAAGTTCATCCACTTTTGAGGGGTAATTGCACCACTCCATTTCAGCACTCGCGCTGATGGTGGTGGGGTAATAATTTCTGTTGCTTCAGTGGCAATGTGTTTTACATATGGGGTGGTTTTATCTTTTGCTACATTGGTGGTAAAAGAAGTCACGCTGACAGTGGTAGCAGGGGTGTTAGTGGTTATTTCCCCGGTTTGCGTTTGGGATGATGGGGTTTGCATATCAGCATCTTGAGCCGATTCGGCTTTTTTGTAAGCTGACGCAGTCTCTTGGGTGATGATAAATACATCGTCAGAGATTTCTATATCGGCAGCACTGATGGTGCATTGATATTGAAACGGTTCGTAGTTACCACTGCTAGTTTTACCAACATAGGCGAGGATACCATCCCGAACACCACGGGCGATCGCCTCTTTTACCCCATCCCCATTCAGCAACCGGGGAAACAGTGGTGAGGCGAAAAAGGCATCACGGACAGCTTTGGTACTCCATTCTGTAAATGCAGGCGACCAGTTGCGTACTATAAAGCGAGGGCTGATACTATCTTCAACATCCCCATCTTGACGTAGGCGGTTGATAATCAGCTCTACCATTGTGCGTGCCATGCTGGATGTCACCATACCTAAATCTACAGTGCGGATTTTGTTATCTTTACCTAGCAGTGCAATATTTTTATAGGAACGCCAAACACTTTCTTTTAAGTCACGTTCCGCTTTTTTGAGGTTTTCATCCAACTGGCGTTTTTGGGAATCGTCTAAACGTTCGCGTTCTTCGTCGCGGATGTCTTCCCATGCCAATAGCTTACGGGTTTCTTCCCTGAGTTGGGTGTCTGAGTCGGCGATCGCCCAAATTATGGCACTCTTAAAAGTCCGGTCTGATGTGCCATATTCCCGCGTCATCGATTCCACAAATTTTACAGTTTCGCTGTCTTGCATGGAATGCTCAGGCGCTAGTATAGCCAGTGTTAGCACTGCCCGATTCGGAACAGCACTAGAATTTTCGGGAAAGTAAATTGGTTGAATTCCCTGACTGGGGACGAAAACTTTCTGAATTTCGGTTGTGACTCGGTTGGTAATTCTGGATGCTTGGACATGCGGAGGGGTGTACCGTCATCACCACCGCGTCCCTGAATAGAATCAAATTCTGTACCGACAAAAACAGCAACAGCAGCTTCTGGTATTGACGAAATTCCTGCTTTCTGCAATATTTTCTGGACTCCCGTCCAGTTGTTAGCGGCTGCACCATGTTTGGCTAAGTGATAAAGCAGAGTGAGGGCGTGGGTTTTACCACCTCCGAACTGGGTAGCGAGGTTGAACACTGCGGAGGTTTCAGTTTTCTCGCCAGAGAGACTGCGGACTGCTTGGGCGGCTAGGTCGGTTAAATATTTAGTCAGGTAGGTACGGTCAAAAAATCTGGCTGGCTCTTTATAATCAGGAGGGGCAGTTTCGTCTCGTACCTTGTCGAGGTGGACAGCAAACTCGGAAGCATCAAGGGGTTTCCCTTCCCGCAAGTCTTCACGGGGGGTCAATCCGTCAATTTTATACCAAGGTTTCAGTGCTACCATCGTTTTGACATTTTTGTATGTAATATTTAAAGCCTTGATATATAACACTTTTGACTTTTGACTTTTGACTTTTGACGAACGCGCAGCGGCACTAGCTATTTCTGAAGCGCATGTTGAAATGTCTTGATAGCATCCACATGATTCACCATATTGATGCAACGTAAGAACAACTCCAGATCGATGCCTTTCACCTCCTCACTACCAGAAACCCTTTCATATTCTACCGTCTTCCCCTCTAAGCGCAGGTGATAGACCTCTAGGGTGCCGTCTTCCCAAAACCACACTTCGGGAATCTTCAGTCGCTTGTATGCCTCCAGTTTGTTTATCCCCCCACTGGTAAACACCACCTCAATCACCAGATCGGGACGTACTCGACCTGGGGCAAGTTTATAAGATTTATCAGCTTCTCGCTTGACGGCGACTGGTTCACTTTCCAGGGTCATGGAACCAGTTGGGGTAAAGTCAAACCCTGCCATAAGCAAGTATAGTTCTAACAAAGCGCCGATTCTTTCCTTAAAAGTTTCGTGGGGTTCACCTGGCATTCGTCGGATCTCCAAAACTCCATCCAAGAAAGAAAGCCGATATCCAGGACGGTCTAACAATTGCTCAACTGCTTTGAACTCTCTCCAGGTCAGTCCCTCAAACAGCAGGGGTGATTCCTTTGTGCGGAGAGCGATTGTTGCTGAGGTCATTTGAGTCTCCAGTCTGTTTCCAGATTAGAAATAATCTCTTTTGGAGAGGTATTATCTTATTGTAACTTCTTTGTGTCATTTGTCATATTTTTGGTACAGTGGCTTCTGTGCGGGTACAACCGCCGTTAGATTCAAAAAAATATGGTTGTTGTTACCTTGCAAGTTAATTGCAGGACGTTCAGCCACGGTTTAATTCTTGTTGCAAGTCATCAAAGTCTACAGTAAACACATCTACTTGCTCACGGGCAAGGGCTGCAAGAAAGTCACGGCGGTTTAAACCTGCAATTTGGGCAGCTTTTTCCTGGGATATTTCATCCTTTTGATACCAGTAGATAGCAGCAGCTAGGCGCATATCACGCACGAAATCATCTGGGGCTAGACGACGGGCTGAGAATACTTCTTCGGGTAAGTCTAGATTTACTCTGGTCATAGGTTTCTCCACTTAATTAAAATCCAAGACCTTTCTTTCTTGCTAATACACCATCCACCCAACGTTTTTCATCTGTACCATTAGGGTACAATGCTGAGAGTGCCTGAGCTAAATAAAGAAGGTAAACTTTTTGTCCTTTAGCATTCTCCTTGGGATGAATCCCCGCAATCGGGGCAGCTTGAATAAAAAAGTCATCAATAACTTCTGGCACTAAACGCCGTTCTTTTGCCTCAGCAGCTTTACTTACAAAAGGTTCTTTGTCTGGAGTTGCTTGCAGTTGTGCTATCTGAGCAGCGTTGAGAATTAGTTTGTGAACTTGATTGGTGTTAAGTCCTTGACCAATGAGTTTGACTGATGCGCCCATCTGAGTGATTATCAATACTTGTATGGGTTCGCTGATGATAGAACCTGTAACGATTACGTTGGGCTTGAGTTGGTCGATTTGCATAATTTACGCTTGCCCTAGATATAGCGCCATTCGTGTCAGGATATGGGGTTCGCATTCTGGTAAAATATTGGACTAGGGAGCCAGACCGCTGAACTGAATTAAAATCTAACAAAGTCATTGAGGATATTTTCTGGAAGGGGGGCATTGAAATCTGAGGCGATGGCGACTTTGCCTTTATCTTGACCGGGGATACGGGGTTGGGTTGGTAACGAAATGGGCACAACCCGTGCGATCGCGATTCCACCTTGAGCAAGAAGGATTTCTTCTCCAGATTGAATATGCTCAAGTAACGCGGCGCACTGCTCGGCGGTTTTAGGAATGTTAATCGTGATCGTCATGTTTATTTAAATCATTTAGAATAAAAGATTACTAAAAATTTGCTTTAATGCTTAAGGCGTTGGCTGTCGGTGTTATATTTTACTCAGTTTGCGGGAACACTGAAAATAGGGGTTTTAAAGCCGCTAGAAGCAGTTGAGTTAGAGTCACGCACTTATGGATAGAGGTTCGCAGATTGACGATGTTCAAAGTTTTATCAAAGTTATTAGTAAGAATGTTAAACCCTGGAGGCTCCTTCTGGGAAGAGATGTTATACATTTTGACGGAAGACGAGGAAAAGTTTTCTTGGTAAACCCCCAAGCTTTAGAGATAGGTCTGGAGTTAACAACTAGGGAAATAAACAGTTTTAAATATCAAGATAATTTCACACGTAAAATTTACAAAGCAGAAAAATGCAATAAAATATACCCACCCATATTTTATCAAGAAATTATTGAAATAATACAAACAGAAAAAGAAGAAATAAAAAGACATAAACAGAAAGATGGGAGCCTCGAACAGCAGCCTAGAGAACAACAAAGACCTCCACTCGACGTAGGTAGCGATTTACAGGTTGACAATGTTCAAAGTTTTGTAGAAGTCATTGGTGATAACTGTAATCTCTGGAGACTCCTTGTTGGGAGAATAGTTACACATACCTTGCAAAGAAAAAGAGGAAGAGTTTCAGCATGGGGTTCAAAAAGTTCAGAGATAAGTGTAGATTTTGGATTTAAAACCGCTCAACTCAAGTATAAAGAAATTACTAGGTATAAAAAAGATATATTTATCAGAGAATTTAATGAAATATTTCCACCCCTTGCCCTTAAAGAAATTCTGAAATCTATACAGATACACCACGAGGCAGAAAGGGCGCAATCGGAAAGATGGGCAAAGGAAAGACAGGAGATTGAAAGACAAGAAGCACAAAAATTGGAGGCACAGAAGCGAGAGATTGAGAGACAAGAAGCACAAAAATTGGAGGTACAGAAGCGAGAGATTGAAAGACAAGAAGCACAAAGATTGGAGGCAGAAAGGCAGAAAAAAGAAGTAGAAAAACGGGAAGCGGAAAAACAAACTTTACTGAAAAACCTGAAAGAGCATTTTGAGCGGGACTTTCTCCACGCTCATAACTTTTATCAAGCCAAATGTACTGAACACATATCGTTTAAAGAGAAAGAGGAACATCGGGGAGATATTTTTACTCCTGCTGTCTTGCGCCTATTAAATAAGGCTCTTAAGGAAGATAAAGAAGTTGTTTTACTTAGCCGAAAGAATAGTTTAAATAGTTTGCCGTGGTATGTGAATTATGCAAGAATACAAAAAATACCAAAAAATTGCAACCTAGATAGCTTCTTAAAACTATTGCGTTTCCAGCTTCCTGAAGATTTACGACAGAAGGTAACGATATCAACGGCTCACAAGTACAAAGGACTAGAAAAGAAGGTAGTCATAGTGCTTGATGCTGTCCCTCGTTGTTACCCCTTGCTCCATCCTGACTTAATGTTTACTCGTGTTTTCGGAGATAACATTGAACAAGTTGTAGAGGAAGAACGCCGCCTTTTCTATGTTGTATTAACTCGTGCTGTAGAAAATTTGTTTATCATCACCGAGACAAATAATAGATCACCTTTCCTTGAGGACTTACAAAAAAGAAAAACAATATCTACACTGAATTGGTCTGATTATCCACCTTTGCTTGAATCTACTAACTACATCACAGTCAGGGTAGGGAACCAAGATGGACGAGGTAGCAACCCGACTTGTACAATCAGAGAACTGCTCAAGGTTGAAGGCTATCGCTGGAACACAAATGGATGGAATGCTTGGTGCTGCATCTATCCTATACAGCACTTCTCAGCACAAGAGTTATTCGCAAAGGCTATGTGGATTTCTCGTGCTGATGGAATCGAGGTACGATTTTATGACAATTTAGAAAATATGCTGGCGATATATCGTGTTGACGGAGGGCAATTGACTTGCGTCGTTGACAATATTTCCAACCCCATTCCCGAAGTACCCCACCCCTCCCCGTAAGTGAGGAGGGGAATGCAACTGGAAGATATTCTTCCTTCTGTTCCTTTTGCCCATCTCTCCATCACTTCTTCTTCCTCCGCTTCGGTTTCCCCTCTGGGAGTGCGGTGAAGTTCTTTTTCTAACTCAAAGCGGACAAAGGGTTCAGGTAAAGCAGGACCAGTAAAAGTGCAGTGTTGGAGGAGGCGAAGGGGCATATTTTAGATTTGGGATTTTTGTGGTTACGCCGACTCGCGTTTTTATTTGTTTTCTTGTACTCTCATAGAATGAGAATATCCGTCTTCTGGAATCATCACTCTTGGTCTTCAAAAATAGATGGTAAATCTCGGCGAGCATTAATCACTCGGAGAATTTCAACCCCATCGCCCAAAACTCTGTAAAAAATAATATACCCATCCAAAGGTAGTCCGCGCAGGTAGGAGCGGATTTCTGCATAACTCCTACCAATGGTGGGAAAATTTATTAATTGCTCACAGCGACGGTCGAATTTGCGGAAAAATTGTTCTCCAGCTTCGACACTATTAGCAGTGAAGTAGTCAGCAATTTCCTTGAGGTCTTGGGTTGCAAGAATGTTAATGAAATAACGACGATTCATTCTTGCGCCTCACGCACTTGCTGGAAGTGTTCAAGAATTTGGTTAACAAAAGTTTTTCCGTCGATGGGTGGAGTCTGAACGCTCATGGCGATCGCAGCGTCTATTTTTTCTTCCACAGAATTTATCCACTCAGCATCAGCTTGCTCATATTCATCAAGTAGCCTGAAAGCAAGTTCTAAAACTTCTTCAGCATTGCGATATTTACCTGTTTGCAGCTTGGCTTGGATAAATTTTTCTTGCTTTGGTGTAAGTATAATGTTCATGACATTCGATTCCACTGTTTGCTTTGTATTTTAACAAGGCGATCTAAGCATAAAGAAGTGGACGTTACAACCAGACTTTGAACTTTCTCACATACCAAACTTTGAGCAACTGTGTTAGAGAGCAATAGCTCAACAGGGTTAATATCAGCCAAGGGAAGTAGCTGATGGGCAAAGGTACTAATCCGAGGTTTGCTCCCAGAGGGGATTGGGGAATATAAATACCCATCGCCATGATGATAACACTTAACAGAGTTATTGGTACAGATGCCCAACTTTGAAAAAACGGTATCTTCGGGGTGCGGATGATGTGGAAAATCAATGTTTGGGATAACAGCCCTTCAATGAACCAGCCAGATTGGAACAGAGATTGGGACTCCACAGTGGTAGCACCAAAGATAAACCACATGAGGGCAAAGGTTGTGTAGTCAAACACAGAACTGATGGGACCAATCAAGAGTATAAAACGCCCAATATCGCCAATCATCCATTTACGAGGTTTTTTCAGGTAGACTTCATCCACATTATCAAAGGGGACGGCAATCTGAGATAAGTCATACAACAAATTTTGCACCAACAGATGGATAGGCAACATGGGCAAGAATGGCAACAAAATACTTGCTCCCAACACACTAAACGCATTGCCGAAGTTGGAGCTAGCAACTATCTTGATGTACTTGATAATATTGTTAAATGTCCTTCTGCCTTGAATAACCCCCTGTTCTAGAACAAGCAGACTCTTTTCCAAAAGAATGATATCGGCGGATTCTTTGGCAATATCCACAGCTGTATCCACCGAAATCCCCACATCAGCTTGTCGAAGTGCTGGTGCATCATTAATTCCATCTCCCAAATAACCCACCGTGTTACCTTTAGATTGTAGTGCCTTGATCACCTTTGCCTTTTGCTGCGGGGAGAGTTTGGCAAAGACAGTAGTCGTTCCCGCTAGTTCCGCCAACTGTTGATCAGACAAGGTTTCAATTTCACTGCCTAGTACAGTGTGATGAACATATAAACCAACCTCTTTGCAGAGTTTGCGGGTCACGACTTCATTGTCCCCGGTCAAGATTTTAACCTGTACACCACATTCACTGAGGGCAGCGATCGCTTCTGTTGCCGTTTGTTTAGGCGGGTCGAGAAAAGCTAAATAACCGCTTAAAATCATCTGATTTTCATCTCGAAGTGTGTAATGACTTTTTCGCGGGGACACTTCCTTGTAAGCAATGGCAATGACACGCAGCCCATCTTCATTTAACTGGCGCGTCATTCTTGTCACTTGTTCTTTAAGCGACTGCTCCAAAGGTAACAGGTTGCCGTTGTCAACTTCTACATGAGTACAAATTTGTAAAATTTCTTCGATAGCACCCTTACAAATCAACAGATGGCAACGATTTTTTGTTTCCACAACAACTGAGAGACGGCGACGGACAAAGTCGAAGGGAATTTCATTAACTTTGTGGTAATTGTTTTCAATCTCTAAAATATCCTGCCGCATTTCAACATGCTTCAAGACTGCGTTGTCTATTAGGCTCTTTAAACCACTTTGGTAGAAGCTGTTGAGATAGGCATATTTTAGCACCGCTGAACTTTCGCGCCCATGAACATCCAAGTACCGATCCAGAATAATTTGGTCTTGAGTGAGGGTGCCGGTTTTATCAGTACACAAAATATTCATTGCGCCAAAGTTTTGCATGGCGTTGAGCCGTTTGACAATCACCTGATGGCGTGACATCTTCACTGCACCAAAGGCGAGAGTGGCGGTGACAATCATCGGTAACATCTCAGGGGTAAGACTAACAGCAACTGATACACCAAAAAAGAAACCCTCCACCCAATTCCCTTTGGTGAAGCCATTCATCAGCAATACAATTGGCACCATGACAGCTATGAACCGGAGTAGCAGCCAACTGACACCATTCAATCCTTTGTCAAAACTCGTTTGCGAGTGCTGTCCAACAACTTTCTTGGCTAAAGAACCAAAGTAAGTTTTGTTACCTGTGGCGACAACTACGGCTTTTGCTTTACCACTGACAACATTTGTACCCATAAAACAGACGTTGGGTAGTTCCAGTGGGCTGATAAGATGTTTAGTTATGGGAGAGGCAACTTTCTGGACAAATTCTGACAATTTATTGGATTTTTCGGTAGGTAAAGACTCACCTGTCAGGACAGACTGATTGATAAAAAAGTCTTTAGCCGTGAGTAGTCTCACATCTGCTGGCACTAAATCGCCTGCTACTAGGTAAATAATATCTCCAGGTACCAAGAACTTGAAGGGGATTTCTTCTTTTTGCTCTAGTTTGTTGTAGAGACAACGGCTCACTGTTGCTGTTGTACTCACGATTTTATTTAATGCTTCGGCTGCTTGGTGGGAGCGAAACTCAGTGATGAACCGAATCAAAACACTGACAAGCACCATGATGCCGATAATCACCGTCGATTCCTTGTTGTCTGTGAAATAGGAAAGGATCGCTAGCCCTAACAACAGGAAAATGAAGGGGTTTTTGAAGGCTAAAAGCAGTTGTATGTACCATTGGGGCGGTCTTTCATGGGCAACTTCATTCAGACCCCATTTCTCTAGGCGATCGCGGGCTTCTTGGTAAGACAAACCGATTGGTGATGTTGAGAGTGCTTCTAACACTTGACTAGTATGTTTGAAGGCTTCTTCAACCACTCGCAGTGACGACATCCGGGTAGAGGTTCTCGGTTTTGCCGATGACTTCTGGTTGAGAACAAACAGCAAGCGATGAGGAAATAGGAAGTCCATGGCTTTGTACCTTATAGAAGGGGTGTAGGGGTGTGAGGGTGTGGGGGTGTAGGGGAAACTTCATGAATAAATACATTCGCTTCTACCTTGTGGGTATAACTAGGGTGTAACCTTTCTTAAATCCCCTACACCCCTACACCCCCACACCCCTACACCCGTTCTTTTGTTAGTGCTGTATCCCACCAAACAATCCTGCCTGTAACATTACACGGTAGAATACGAGTGCGATCATGAGCAGCAAGTAGACGCGTAACACTGTCAGGGAAACTCTGACGGTTGGGGTCATACGCATGAGTCCGACAGATTTATAAGACAGCTTCTCTTCTGGTTCATCATCCAAGGGATGTACCACCTCGAAATACTCTCTGTTATGGTCGTTTGTCCTCTTAGCCATGGCTTTTTCCTCTACAAATTTTGCTTTGTTTAACCTGCTGTAGAACTGGCTCTTAAGAGATTGGGGGCGAGTTGCTGCGCTGCTAAGACCAGTGACAGCATGAACAGAACGATAATAATGGTCCAGTTGATGTAGTTATTCCAAGGCTTATTCACAAACTCATCTCCCAGCAATTCCCGATCATTCAACAGCAATTGCAGAAAGATGATTGCAGAAGGGAGCATCACCCCTGCTAGCACCTGTACGCCAATAATAATCAATTGCAAGGGTGCATTTGGTAGAAGCACCAAGCCACCCGCAGCCACCACACATAAAGCGTAGACAATATAAAAGCCTGGCGATCGACGAAAGCTCATTTGCAGACTGTGTGTCCAGCCCATAACTTCACTGTATGCCCAAGCGCTGGCAAGGGAAATGGCTGTCGCTCCCAAAAGTGCCGCATTACACATCATCATCAGAATGAAGTTTTTGAAAATAGGACCAGCGAAGGGAGCCAGATGTACCGCTAAATCTGCCGGATCTTTGAAATCGATGTGATGACGGAAGCCGAGGTCACCCACCAGGATCATGCACCCGGCAACGATTACCGTAAAACAGGCACCGATAAATGTATCTAAACGTGACCACTTCAGGTCACGGAAGCGGAGTTTTTTATCTGCTATGCAGCTTTGTTGAAAAAACAATTGCCAAGGGGCAATGGTGGTGCCCACCATCCCAATCACCAGGAACACCAGCTCATTCGTGATCCCGCCTGGTGGGATATTGGGAACCAAGGTGTCGTGTATCACATGGACAGGTGCGGGCTGGGAGAAAAAACATAGAAAGAACCAGCTGATGTCCAGTAAGCAAAGGACAATGGTCATCCGCTCCCAGTTGCGATAGCTACCAGTGATCACTATTGCGATTAACACTCCAATCGATAAGGGTACTGCTAGCTGGGGTTTAATGCCCGCTGATGATGCTGCTAGGGAGACGGCGGCAAATTCGGTCACCAAGGTCAAGAAGTTAACCAGCAGCAGGTCCAACAGTGAAAACCGCCCCCACCATTTGCCAAAGCGGTGGTAGATCATGGCCGCGTGTCCTTGACCAGTGGCAATACCCAAGCGCACCACCATCTCTTGGATAAAGTAGGTGATGGGCAGGAGCAAGAACATTATCCAAAGCAAATGGGTGCCATATTGGGCACCCGCCTGTATATATGTCGAGACGGCCCCAGCATCGTTGTCTGCCTCCATGACTATTATTCCAGGACCTGCCACCATAAGAAAGGTAATGATATCCCGTGCCGTGCGTGAACGAACACGCACGGCTGTTGGCGAAGTCTCTTGCACATCAGTCATTTGCACAAATCCTTTTTTGATTTTTACTAAAACTGTTTTGCAGCTACTTTCCATATCTGCTTGCTGATAATGACAGCACAAATTGTATGGTGGGCATCGCCTACCAGTAACATATGTGATGTACATTTGAGATATTGGTATACAGCGACTACACGAAAAAAAATCGCTCTCCAGCCAGATAACTCTTACAGATTGATTGGCTAGTAGTTTGCTAATCGAAAGTTTCATAGTTGTGCTTTAGCGCTAAAACGCAACTATGAGTTTCTTGAAGTGATGAAAATTAATGATATCCACGAGGTTTGTAGTAGCGCTTTAGCGCAAAAAACCGCGATTTTATGCGCTAAATCGCTACTACGAACTAAGAAATGACCTGTCAGAGTGCCTTGACAGCCTACTAGTTATGAGTACTACGACAAGATTTGAGATCTTGCTTCGAGTCTAAAAGCTACGTAATGAGGCTTCCTACCTATGGGAGATCCATAAGTTGTATTGGCTCATTTAATAAATTGATTTTAAGTCTGATTACGCGCTTCCCTAGTATTTCTGACTTCCAGAAAACCGCAGAATTATGCGCTTGATAATTGAATGGGATTTTTCATAAGTTCATCTCTTTTGAAAATGACCGCCTAACTCGCTGGCGGTCAGAGATAAACTGGAGAACCCTAGGAAAGAGTTAACACAAGTAAGTTCATCACAGTGACCGCCAGCTTACTACCGTGAGGAACCTCTTCTTGAGGTTCTTCAGGCACTGAGCCTACTTGAACACAAATCTGGCTAATACTGCCAGAGCCTTCCATTGAGTTATTCTCCTTGTAAGTTTTTATAAATGTTGACTAGGTCATGAGATTTAAGTTCCCATTATAAGACAAAATAGCACGGAAGTCTTTCTGAGTCAATAAAATTTCAGGTAGTGCGACACGCAGCGCTAAATCTGCTTCCACCCGTCATATTTGAAATCTTTGGGGAATTTTTGCAGTTCCCTGAGCATAAGCTTTATAGGATAATATCGCTAGTCTTCTATCAGCCATATGGTCTGGCAACGCTCCCAATTGCAAATTTTCTAAACATGTAGTTATATGGTTATTATCCAAGATTTTAGCAATCTAACTAGCCGTCAGTTCAAGCTGCTGCTGCAACCTCAGCGATTGAAGAAGCTAGAAGACTTTCATAAACTTAGTGAGGTCATCAACTTAAACTTATCCTTCTGTGACCTGCACTTTCAGCATAACCCCTACCTAGAACCCTTTATCCGTGTGGTTTGGTTTTACGATACGAAAAACTTCGACCTGTTTAACAACTCCTTCATTCTCCGGAAGCGACGCTTTTATCGTTACGGCTTACCAAGAAAGACTTGGGAGTTAGTCGTTAAGTTTCGTCACTCCAGCAAAGAGTTGGCTGCTCAGGTAGCCATGACAACTACAATTGACACCCTGTGTAAGAATCGGTTTAAGGAAGAAATCCTCATGGCAGGGAGCGAGGTTGGGAGTTTACGCAGCATTTACTCTAATAATTGTAAGTTTATTTCTCCTCGGATAAATCTCAGCGGTAAGCTGAGCAAGGTATTTAAGTACTTACCAGGGGTGCAGCCTCTACTCAACTGTTCAGAGCGTAAGCTCAGACTGGTTAACAGTCTGCCAATTAAAGAGGTGCTGGTGAAGGTAGGAGAAATTAGATTTAGCGAAACCGTCAAGACAGAGATTACTATGGCACTATGGCGTAACCTAGTTGATGAAACACCACTCGTGGGAGAATTATCTTTTGAGTACAAAGTCAATCATCCCTCTAGTCCGACTCTAGAACAGATGCAACAGTCGGAGAAATTCTTTCGCTTACTACAAGTGGCTTTACACGACAAGTTATTCTTAGGTAGCACAAAAACAGCGCTCATCTACAATTCTGCCAAGAAGAAAACAGAGTAGGGAGGAATTATGAATTATGAATTATGAATTATGAAACAGCCCTAAGCGCACCCCCGACTGTCACAATGGGTTTTTTCGGATTTTTTACGCGATCGCTCTAGGCAAGCTTTAGACCTCGACCGAAAATCATAGTCTCATCTCCCCACACCCGATGAAAGCCCACCCTAAACCATCCACCCTCTCCTGTGTTAAGTTTCAAATTTAAAAGCAATAATTTAACTCCTGTGGTTTCACCAAATCCTGCTTTAGGAGCTACTAACCAAGGTTATACACTTCAATCTTGAATCAAAGAGGAGAATCTATGATTGATTTTGACAAAAATTCACGCTTGTACGAAAATTGCCGAGTTGAAACTGAAACTCATCCAATAAGTAACCGCGCAAGGCTAAGTACAAGATTGCACAAGTTCGTGATGAAATGAAAATAACGTCTATCGTTCGTAGTTGCGCTTTAGCGCTGAAGCGCAACTACGAACTAAAACGCCAAGAATTTATGGAACATGGTCAGATAACACCTTATTTATGTAGAGATGCTTTCGTTAGGTTGGGAAGAAGATTTGCTTGTGAAGAACTTCCAGATTCTTTGGATGGCAAATATGAGAAAACCAATGACGATTATGCCTGCTACCACTGGTAAAGCGATCGCTAGCACCGACAGTGCGATTGCGCTAACTAGCTCAATGGTTGACACCACTGGGTTAGTTAATCCACCTGAGACACCTGTAGACGTTATCCGTAAGATATTCATTAATCCCTTAGTTAACCCTGCTGTTCCACCACCTGCAATTAAAGCTAACGTCCATTGCACCACTGGATTCATTTCAGGGGCAAAAGATGCTGTTACAATCGTCCCGGCGATAAATGCAGCAGGTGTAGCAACTGTGTCCAGCAAATGGTCTAACCAAGGAATGTAGTATCCGATAATTTCCAATAAACAAGCCACAGCCAGCACAGCTAAGGCTTGAGGTGATTCCAGCCAATCAAAGTCAGTTGGTAAATCGAAATGTCCAAAAACCGAAGCCACACTTAGTGCAAGCAGTGGTACAAATACTCTAAAGCCAGCAGCCGCGCTCAAACTGATCCCAAGTAGGAACTCAATCAAGGTATCTAGATTGAATAAAGTATTTAGGTCAATAGTGGAACTCAAGTTATCCTCCTGCTGGTCAAGCTAAATCATCAAATGCATTCCTGTGTTGAAGTGTTCTTTTTTCTTCAACTCCAGAACGCTCACTCAATACCAAACAGAGTTACACTAACAAACTGTGTTCAAACCTTCATCAGTCTTTAGATGTGGCGTTGGTTAATCACAATATGAACGTCATCTGTAGAGACGCGATTAATCGCGTCTCTACAAAAATCGTGGTTGTACAAAAAACCTTTGATGGGTTTGTAGTTGCGCTGTCTACGCAAAAAAGCCGCGATTTAACCGGCGCTGTAGACGCTGCGCGGCTTCGGTGCAAGGGTAGCGCTACTACGAACTAATGGTGGATTACTAGCCAATTTTCTAGGGTGAATTCTCCCCATTTTTCTGATGCCATCAGTGAGAAAAAGGCGACACCATATAAGCATCCAGACAAATTTGTGGAGAAATCTAATGTCCTCATTACTAGCTCTATCCAATAGTTTAGCTGACACTGTAGAGCAAGTTGGGAGCGCGGTGGTTGCAGTTAACGGTGGCAAACGGTTTTCCCCTAGTGGTATTCACTGGCAGAATGGTATAATAGTTACATCTGACGAGTCACTTCACCGCTATGATGAAATTACCGTCACTCTATCAGATGCAAGAAGTGTACCAGTTACTTTCCTAGGTCATGACCCTAGCACCGATGTAGCTGTTTTTCGACTACAAAATATTGAACTCCCGGTAGCAAAAATTGGCGATGCCAAAACACTGAAACCTGGTCATCTCGTACTGGGACTGGCAAGAAATAGCGAGGGTGATATTCGGGCTGCTATGGGTGCTGTGAGTGTTGTCAGTGGTGCTTGGCGGAGTATGAGTGGTGGCAATATCGACCAATTCATCCGTCCAGACATCACGCTTTACCAAGGCTTTGCAGGTGGACCACTTGTAGATGCTGCGGGTAATGTAGTAGGTATGAATACATCGGGGCGACGCGGTACTGTTTTAACTATCCCAGCCGCTACAGTCAATCGGGTGGTTGACCAACTGGTTGCCAAAGGACGCATTCCACGGGGTTATCTAGGTTTGGGGATGCAACCGGTACGTTTGCCAGAAAACATGAAAACGGCGCTCAATTTAACTTCTGCTAGCGGGGTGATTGTCGTCAATGTAGAACCAAATGGACCCGCTGACAATGCTGGTGTGCTGCTTGGCGATGTGTTGGTGGAGTTTGATGGCACTTCAATCAAGGATACGGCTGATGTGCTGGGGCTTCTCAATAACAGCGATCGCGTTGGCAAAACCATCCAATCCCGGATTGTCCGGGGTGGCGCGTTAGTAGAGATAGCGATTGCAATAGGCGAACGACCCAATGATATTAACGGTTAGGTGATTGTTGTTTGGTAATTGTTGTGAGGTGATTCTTGTTTGATGTCACCAATACCCAACAACTAACACCCAACACCCAACACCCAACACCCAACAACTAACACCCAACACCCAACAATATGACAACAAACATAACTAATGAATTAGCATCAGTAGCAGAACGACTAAGCCAAAGTACTGTGAAGGTGCAGACTCGGAATTGGGGTGGTGGATCTGGTGTGATCTGGCAACCTGATGGGTTAATTATCACCAACGCCCATGTCGCCATCAGCAAATCAGCCACTGTTGAATTATGGGATGGACGGGTATTTAATGCTGTGCGTACACACTTTGACCCACAGCGAGATTTAGCAGCCTTGAAAATTACCGCCACTGACCTACCAACAGCAACTATTGGTGACAGTCATGCATTGCGAGTAGGTGAATTAGTTGTGGCTGTAGGTAATCCCAATGGGGATCAAGGTGCGGTGACAACTGGGATTATCCATGCTAGTAATCAGCGTGCGGTGATGGCTGATATTCGGCTGTTTCCGGGCAATTCTGGTGGTCCCCTTGCCGACTGTCTTGGTCGAGTCATCGGGATTAACACCATGATTGTCAACGGTTTGGGTGTGGCAATACCAAGCTTTGCAGTCGTCGAACATTTGTTAGGTGGTGGTACCGTGCAACCTGTCATTGTGGAGAAGTTGCATTAGTATGATTCGGGTGCTGGTAGTTGCTACTTCCCCATTGGTGCGGGCTGGATTATTAGCTGTGCTGACAACCAATCCTGAACTGATTTTAGAAACCAGTAGCGCATCAGACTTGGATGCACTCGCGACGGAAGTTGAGCAATTACAACCCGATGTAATACTGCTGGTTTCAATCTCTAAAAAGGATTCAGACTACTTTGCCGATAAGTCTAACGACGAATCAGTCTGGGAAAAATTGCTCTCGTCACAACAGCAGCAATACCCATGTGCAATTATCATCATTACTGACGAACTCGACAGCATTGATTTAGAGGCAGGACTGCGTTCTGGTGTACGGGGGATTTTGCCTCAAGCAAGTACAGAGTCTGAAATTTTGGCTACTGTTGAGGCGGTAGCTTCGGGACTGGTGGTGTTGCACCCGGATGTTTTGGAGTATTTGCTTCCTCTTAAACACACGAATTTGCAGGAAAATGTACTCACAACCAATCCTGTGCAAGCCTTAACACGGCGAGAGATAGAGGTTTTACAGATGCTTGGTTCTGGGTTGGGTAATAAGGCGATCGCCAAACGCCTCAACATCTCCGACCATACTGTTAAGTTTCATCTCTCATCCATCTTTCAAAAGCTAGGTGTCTCAACCCGCACAGAGGCTGTTACTGTTGGTGTGAGGCTAGGGTTGATCATGTTATAATACCTAACCCTCTTCCCCATATATCTGATGTTCTCTGTTAATAAAGACAACAGACAATGCCTGATAAGCTTCTGTCCAAGCTGCCATCACGGATTCTGTAGCTGTTTCCCCCAATACATCTTTCATCGCTTGCAGTAAGCACTCTCCTACGACAGGATATTGTTCTGGCAGAACATGAGTTTGCACATGGCGATGTGAGAACCATCTGCTTGAGCAGACATATCAAACTGTTCTCTAACCTCCGGATACTTCTCAAACATAATGTCATACATTCGAGTTGTGATTTCCTGACCGTGCTTCTTCAAGATAGGCGTTGTAGACTTGACAATATCTATCGTTTGTTGGCTAACCATAGTTCCTTGAACCCCTTAGAAAGTTGACTAACACTAATTTAGTAGCATCCCCAATCAATTACTGAGCCATAGCACTCCTAAATAATTTCTGAAAACCTCTCTTTCTTTTCTTGGCGAACAGGGGCGTCTTGGCGGTTCGTTTAAAAAAATAATTTTCGCAACTCAAATAGGATTGCTATATCGAATCCGGTAGAATCATAAAAAAAACCACAGAGGCGCATAGGACGCAGAGGAAGAGGAAGGAGAAATTATTCCGGTGCAAGTGGATTTGATATAAAAGCTACATTGCTTTACTCCAAAGCTTGAGTGAGATCATCAATGAGATCACTGACATGCTCAATACCAATAGATACTCGCAGCAGGTTGTCAGGAGTTTTTGTTTCTGGTCCTTCAATGGAAGCGCGGTGTTCGATTAAACTTTCTACCCCACCAAGACTTGTTGCTCGAGTAAACAAAAGCACCTTCGCCACCACAGCGAAAGCCATGTCCCGTCCTCCTTTGACCTGAAAAGAAAGCATTCCACCAAAAAGCTGCATCTGCTGTGCAGCAATCTCGTATCCAGGATGCTGTTTTAGACCAGGGTAATGGACGACTTCCACCTTGGGGTGGTCATTTAAGAACTCAGCCACCTTAAAAGCATTTTCCGAGTGAGCACGCATACGATAGGGTAGAGTTTGAATACCTCGGAGTATGAGCCAACAGTCAAAAGGAGAAGCAACTGCACCTCCAGTTTTCTGGATTTTCTTAACCCTCTTAAAGAACTCATCTTCGACCTTCGCGATCGCCACACCTCCCAAGACATCACTGTGTCCACCAAGATATTTAGTAGTTGCATGGACAACTAAGTCTGCACCAAGCTTTAACGGATTTTGCCCCATAGGTGTAGCCCAAGTGTTGTCACATACACAGAGTGCCTGGGCCTGATGAGCGATCGCACAAATCTTCTCAATGTCAGTTATCTTGAGCAGAGGATTAGAAGGCGTTTCTACCCAGATTAGCCTGGTATTAGATTGAACAGCCTCTTGAACTTTGGTAGCATTAGTCATATCCACGAAACTCACCTCAAGACCCCAAGGGGCAAGGATTTCTCGTAAGAGAGAGGATGTTCCTGAGTAGGTATCCTTGGGTGCAATGACGTGATTTCCTGCTCCTACAGCTTGAAATACACTCATTGTCGCAGCAGCGCCTGAGGAGAAAGCAGCAGCAGCCACGCCCTCTTCTAATTCACAAAGACATTTTTCCAAAGCTTCCCGGTTCGGGTTGTTGCTACGAATATAATCATAGCCGTGGGGGTAACTTCCGTCTTGTGAGCGCTCGAAGGTCGTGGACAGATAAATAGGTGGTGCTACTGCTCCTGTCGCAGGGTCAACACGATGACCAGCATGAACTGCCAGTGTCTCAATTTTCATGCCTAATTTTTTATAGTATTCCTAATATAACAGGTTCATGAAAGAGCTGGTCTGTGATGTGGGGAAGAGAATCGCTAAAATGAAGCTATGCCCTTTGGAAGATTAATTATGTCCACCGTAGAATTTCAAGCCAAAGTTGAGAATGGAATCATCATTGTCCCTGAAGAGTATAAGCAAGAGTTGGCAGAGGTTAGCACGGTCAAGATAGTTGTATTAAAACAGCTTAAAAAACAAACCATGCAATTCGATATCATGGATGAACTAGCACAAAAGCCTGTCTCAGTGCCGGGAATTCGCTCTATCACCCGTGAAGAAATGCATGAGCGGTAAACGATGAGCAATCAACTTTGTTTCATCGACTCCAATGTCTGGCTCTATCGTCTCATGGTCGATCCAAACTCTGGTGAAGCTCTTGAGCTTAAAAAACGGTCAAAAGCGATCAATTTAACTAATAACGTTGATGGCGTTGTCAGCACTCAAGTTATTAATGAGGTTTGCTCTGTCTTACATAGAAAAGCTGCATTCACTGAGGAGCAAATTAAGCAAGTTATACAATCGTTCTACAACCGAGTTGCAGTGGTAGAGCTAGATAATGAGATACTTATGAATGCGTCTGATTTACGGACTCGATACGGCTTTTCATTTTGGGATGGTTTGATTATTGCCAGCGCATTATCTGTAAATGCCGATATTCTCTACTCAGAAGACATGCAAGACAACTTAGTTATTGAGCAACGGCTCACAATCATCAATCCCCTCAAGTCAATGTAGGTTGGGTTGAACGCAGTGAAACCCAACACAGGCGATCATTTGATGTTGGGTTTCGTTCCTCAACCCAACCTACTTTTTGCTTTCGTTGTATTCAAGAACGTGGTGGAACTGCTGCACAGAGACTTGGAACAGGACTTTCCACCTTTCTGATTTAGGGAAGGTGGGCTATTGCTATTCGAGAAACGCAAAGGATACTATAGTTAGCGGTGTCTATGCTGCTGCAATTAGGATGATATTCCTTTTCCCAAGCGATTACTTCAACCCCAAAGCGGTAGATGAAGCTTACAAAAAACAAGCGAAGTCTATGTTAAATGCAAAATTTGAAACTGCTGTTGTCTCCTTGGAATCGCTTTTGACCAATTCACCGAAGATGAGTCCTATTCTGTCCTCAGGGTCAGATGTAGTCTATAGAGGTTGGATGCTTTCGTCGTCTGACTATGAGTTACCAAGCCCCTTCGGGGCGGGAACTCTTAACAGGGAACTCTTAACAGCAAGATTGAATTAGCCCCGAATATAGGGTTTAAAGCCCCTAAATTTATTTATGAAAAGAGATAAAAACATTTGAAACGAGATGGCGTAAGCCACGATGTTTCAATGCGTCATTATTCAAATCCCCTAATTTTAATTATGGGGATTTCCCTGTTGCCTGTTGCCCGTTCCCTGTTCCCTTTTAATGCTGAGTGTTGTCAAGAAAACAGGTGCAAGCGTCTTCACCTCGTTATCAGAGTATTTAGCGACGCACTATCTTCCAAACTGGTACCATCAAATTGCCGACTTAACCCCAGAAACCAAGTTTTACTCTGTTGATGATGACTTAGAAAGTGAGTTGAAAACATTAGGCTGGGAACGGTTTTTCATCAAAGACTATGTTAAGTCTCTCAAAACCTCTGTCGGCTCAATTATTGAGCGACCATCGGATATTGGAAAAGTTGTGCAACAGATGCAGAAGTTCCGAGGATCAATTGAGGGTGGTCTTTGTGTCCGACGAGTTGAAGATTTTGTTGTTGCATCCGAGAAGCGTTACTTTGTCATACATGGTAAGCCGTTTGCTGCTGATGAAGATGAGGACATTCCAAGAATTGTATATGAGTGTGCTAAGCGGATTCAAAGTAAGTTTTTTTCGGTGGATGTAGTGCAACGCTTTGATGGAGTCCTGCGAATTGTCGAAATTGGAGATGGGCAAGTATCAGACCTCGTTGGATGGTCTGCGGAACGTTTTGCTGAGCTTTGGTTGGGCAACAGCTAACATGAAATTGCAATCATCTCAAGAAATCGCGATCGCCAATAACTTTGGCACTGTCATAATCCTCTGGTTCTGCATCTGGAACTTTATTCAACACTTGCTGAAATTTATCCCAACTAACACGTTTAGCTTTTTCTTCTATATAGATGGCTACAAGACCACATCCGCCTGGGACTTGAAGTCCCAGGCTAATAGTATAAGTCCTCTAAAAGAGGACTGAATGAGTTTTGAAACTACTGTCAATTTTATTACTTCTTATTTGTTTATTTGTGGTTTATATTTAGATATGCAAGATATAAGCCTCCCACTACCGGCGTAGACGCTCTTAGCGGCTTGTCGTCAGACATCGCTTGCAACAAATGCAAGAAGCAAATTTTGCCGGAAATGGCAAAACCCTTGCTGTATGAGGGTTCTAAAATGTGCATCTTAGGAGAACCCCACAGGCGGCTTACGCCATCCCCTATGAATGAAACCAACACTCTTTCCCCCTACACCCTCACACCCCTACACCCCTGTGTTTCTTGAAAGCACCCCACTGGGGGCGCACCACCCGCTACGAATGAAAGAAACACCCCCATTCCCCCTCTTCCCCTCTCCCACTCCCCCCCTCCTCCCCGAAACCAAAGTCTTCATCTTTACCAAACTTGGTAGTTGGCAATCCTACTATGCCCAGTGTACCACCAAAGACTGGAGAGAAGGCGCAGCAGTTGCCTCCCTTACCAGGGGCTGAAAAAGAAGCCATTGCGATCGCACCCCTACTCAACACCAAAGCGATTATCGGTAGTCAGGGAAGGAAAGCAGCGATTGTCCAGAAAATGCCCTCTGCGCGAATCATTCATCTGGCAACCCACGGCATACTCGATGATTATCGGGGTTTGGGAAGTGCGATCGCCCTTGCTCCCGATCCATCACCCCCGTCTCCCTTGAAACCAGGACAAATCAACGGCTTACTTACGGCTGAAGAGATTCTGGATATGAAACTGCAAGCAGATTTAGTCGTCCTCAGCGCCTGTGATACTGGTAGGGGCAGAATTACGGGGGATGGCGTGATAGGCTTATCCCGCTCCCTGATCTCTGCGGGAGTCCCCAGCGTTATGGTCTCTCTGTGGTCAGTTCCCGATGCTCCCACCGCCGCATTAATGACTCAGTTCTACACAAATCTTCAACACCACCACCTTGACAAAGCACAAGCTTTGCGTAACTCAATGCTGACGACCATGAAAACCCATCCCAACCCCAAAGATTGGGCTGCTTTCACCCTGATTGGTGAATCACAGTAGCCTGTTCTACATTCCGATGAAGTACAGATTTATCTGCGTTCATCTGCGTTCATCTGCGGTTTTAAATTCTTTAAGATAATTTACCTACCGTCAACCTATGTAGAGACGCGGGGCGTTCAACATAATGGTGATTCCTGTGAATTTACCCATTCATAAAATTCAATCATCTCTGGAGCACAACTATGACACCCACCACACTTTTTCCCATCCGCCATTTTTCGGACTCGACCTTTGTGGATTAGGCGGTTCAGCATTCCGCGTAAAGCATCTGCATCAATACGGAAGTGGAGTTCGAGATCAGCAAGAGAGGCTTTTTTGTGTTGGGCAAGAAATTGCTGTAGTTCACTTAAAATCATAATTATTGTTGGGTGTTTGTTGTTGGGTGTTGGGTGTTGGGTGGTGGGTGACATCAAACAACTGTTCCCCAACCAACAACCAACAATCAACTAACCACTAACTAAACGTTTATTGCGATTGGTTTGTTGTGCCACTTTCAGTCCTAACAGGGTGACAGCCATAGCGATCGCCAGTCCGACAATCCATCCAATAGAAGATACTGGATGCTGTGCGAATGTCGCTGTTTGGTAATAAAACACAGCTACCCAGTAAGCTAAACCAGTAGTCCAGCAACAGGCAAAAACTGTCCATCCCAAATTCGTCTCGCGGTAAAGTGCAGCAGTAGCGGAGACGCAGGGGAAGTACAATAGCACGAACAGCAGATAGGCAAAGGCGGCTGTTTTATTGTGAAACCGCTGGGACATTTGTCCATAAGTACTCAAAGAAACTTCTTGCGCCTCTGCTGCTTGCTTTTGGTCTTGAATATTAGTTTTACTCAGACCAAGGGGGTCAAAAAGTTTACCTGGAAGTTTTGCCAAGTTCTCTGGTATACTGGCAAATGCCTTACCAATACCACCCAAAAGGCTGAATTCTTCAGGAGGCTTACGCGCTCCTGTGTCCTTGGCTAATTCGCCGTAAAGTGAGTTTAGTGTACCAACCACTACCTCTTTGGCAAAAACGCCAGTAAAAATACCAACAGTGGCAGGCCAGTTATCCTGTGTAATACCCATAGGTGCAAAAGTTGGAGTCATGGTACGACCCGCAGCACTGAGAATGGAATCTTGGCTACCTTTCTTGCCAAAAGAACCATCAGTACCCACGGAGTTGAGGAACCCCAGCACGATGACCATGATCACGATGACTACCCCAGCTTTTTTGATGAAAGCTTTGAGACGATCCCACGCACGCAACAGCACCCCTTTTACTCTAGGGATGTGGTAAGGGGGTAGTTCCATGATAAAGGGTGCGGCTTCCCCTTGGAGGAGAGTATTTTTCAAAATTAGCCCAGTGAAGACTGCGGCTAAGATGCCGAGAAGGTAAAGACCTAAGACCATGTTCTGACCGCCTACGGTGAAGAAGGCGCCACAAAATAAGGCATATACAGATAAGCGGGCGCTACAGGACATGAAGGGGTTCATCATCACTGTCATCAAGCGATCGCGCTTATTTTCCAGTGTCCGCGTCGCCATAATTCCAGGGATGTTGCAGCCAAAACCCACCATCATGGGCACAAAGGATTTACCAGGAAGCCCCACAAAGCGCATCAGGCGATCCATAACAAAGGCGGCGCGTGCCATATAGCCAGAGTCTTCCAATACCGAGAGACACAAAAACATCATCCCGATTTGCGGTATGAAAGTAGCTGTCGTCCTTAAACCACCTCCTGCGCCTTCTGTCAACAGTCCAATCAACCATCCTGGTGTATGAATTTTATCAAGTAAATGACCAAAACCATCAATAAAAATCGTCGAAAAGGTGATGTCAAAGAAATCAATAAATGTACCGCCGACGTTAATCGAGATGGTGAACATGAGATACATCACCAACAGGAAAATCGGGATACCTAAAAAGCGGTTGAGTACCACTTGGTCGATTTTGTCAGAAACGTTAATCTTAACTTCCCGAGTGCGTTCTGCTGCTCCTTGCATCAGTTGGCGAATAAAGCTGTAGCGACTATCCGCAATGATGATGTCAATATCCTCATCGAGGGTTTGATGGATTTTGCGACGGTTTTCCACAACTATCCCCTCTAACTCTTTGCTCCGCAGTTCTGGAGCGATACGATCCTCGTATTCTAAGAGTTTGAGGGCTGTCCAACGGGGATCAACTGCTCTGTTCGGGCTGTGTTCGTTGATATATGATACCAGCTGGGCGATGGCGTCTTCAATGACGGCGGGATAGGCAACGTAGGTGGGTGGTACTATTGGGTTAGCCAGAGCTTGGTTAATGCGATCGCGCAACTCAGAAACTCCCTGACCTGACGCAGCACTCATGGGAACAACCACACAACCAAGGCGCTGTGACAGGACATTGGTATCAATCCTGATATCCCGCTGTTTAGCAATATCCATCATATTCAGCGCTACTATCATAGGTAAGCGCATCTCCATGATTTGCGTGGACAGATACAGGTTCCGCTCTAAGTTAGAAGCATCAATAATATTAACAATGACATCAGCCTCCCCAGAGAGAAGGTAATCTCGCGCCACCAGTTCATCAAGTCCACTATCGCCTTCTTCACCATCGAGAGAATAAACCCCAGGTAGGTCAACCACAGTAATGTTGACACCGTTGTGAAGATATTTTCCTTCTTTACGCTCAACCGTGACTCCAGGCCAATTACCAACACGCTGATTAGCACCTGTCAAGGCATTAAACAAGGTAGTTTTCCCACAGTTGGGGTTGCCTACCAGTCCAATTATCTGCTTAGTCATTAAATTTATCCGTAAATTGCTGTAAAACTTCAATGGGGAGTGGGGGAGTGGGGGAGTGGGGGAGTGGGGGAGTGGGGGAGTGGGGGAGTGGGGGAGTGGGGGAGTGGGGGAGTGGGGGTGAAATATATAATTCCCCCCTTCCCCCCTTCCCCCCTACACCCCTTCCCTGACAAAAAGCGCATCAGCTTCGTCCTTACGTAGACTCAGTTTGAATCCCCGTATCTGGATTTCTATGGGATCGCCAAGAGGTGCGCGGCGGATGACGGTAAACTCGGTTCCCGGAGTCAGTCCCATTGCCAATAATTTGGCTTTATAGCTGCGGGCATTTGTCTGGTAGCCAACTACCTGCCCTGTGCAGCCGACCGCTAAATCGCGTAGGTATTTGTTAGTGTTCATGGTTTTATATGACGAAGAGTGTAAAATCGCACTATTTGAACAAAAATTTTCAGGATGCCTTCGAGGAAAACTATTCCCAAGCTTCCTTCATGCACATAATTTTCTGCGCCATCCCCACTCCTAAACCAATGCGGTTTTCACTGAGTGCCACAATGACAGAACCGTCGGTAGTACTGATGATTTGAAGTTCAATTCCTGGTACAAATCCCATACCAATGAGACGATGTACCGTACCTTCTGCGCCTTTGAGTTTGACGATCCTGAGGCGTTCTCCCACGCTTGCCATTGCTAACGGGAAAGATTTACCAGTCTCTAACTTCGATGCCATGTCAGCGCTGTTTTCCTTGGTGGGTTGAGTTGCAGGTGTTTCTGCAAAAAAACTAAACCCCCACCCTTTCAGCCTTTGGTTTGGGTTGTGTTGGTTGCGATCGCCCATTGCCTCTACAGTAATTGCTAATTTGTTTCAAAAGTAAACATAGCATATTCTCCTTAAAATAGGAATTTTTATCAACAGTATCATAAAGGAAGCGCAGATTACATACTATGATGGCTGTTGGCTACGAATATATTGTCATGTTAAATATAAGTAAATTAAAGTTTTTGTCATTTATTCACTTTGATAAGGTTATCTTAAAAGTCGCTTATTAGCAATTGTTATCAAAAAACTTTATTCTTACTCCCGAACCGCGCTTAAGTTGATCGGCATAGAAAAACCGAACTATATAAAGTATTGGCTCGTAGTTGCGCTTCAGCGCCCTAGATATGAGCGCTGAAGCGCAACTACAAACCTTTATTTATTTGTGCCGAATTCTTACGATTGTTAAACAAGACTACGAGACCATAAGGTATGGTGTACAATTATAACGGCAAACAATGATAAGTCAGCATTTTCAAACAGCCAAACTCCCAGTGGGAGTACGGCAGCAATAGTCATGTGAGATAAATTTACCCACCATGAAAGTAAGCGGGAACGGGCAAGAGTTTAACCATAGAGGAACTGCGGTTGTTACTTACAGACAGTAGGACGATTGTAGAAATCGTCTGAATTATTGTGCAGTAGAGGTTACGAGAAATGGTCAGCGGGGAACTTCAGATTAAAAAAGCTTTTTAGCTAAATCCAATTTCAGTTCGCCCTGAGAACATTCTGCTTTTTCGGTTCCTACTTTAAGGAGAATATTATCCAATGGACTTTTTTGGAGAATTAACGCTCTTCAATGGACTTTTTCTATTGTTGGCGCTGGGTCTTGCGCTTAGCTTTGAATTTGTCAATGGTTTTCACGATACTGCAAACGCTGTTGCTACAGTTATTTACACCCATACACTGAAGCCAACCTACGCTGTGGTATGGTCAGGTTGCTGGAATCTCTTGGGTGTGCTGTCATCGACGGGGGCAGTGGCTTTTGGGATTATTGCGCTGCTGCCTGTGGAGTTGGTTGTGAATGCTGGTTCGGCTGCCGGCTTTGCAATGGTCTTCTCACTTCTGATCTCAGCCATTATCTGGAACCTGGGAACCTGGTATCTGGGTCTACCCGCCTCCAGCTCACACACTTTGATAGGCTCAATTATGGGCGTTGGTTTGGCAAATTCAATGTTGTCAGCAGGTCATGCCTTTGGTGAGGGTGTCAACTGGTCCAAAGTGCAGGAGGTGTTTACCTCGCTGCTGGTTTCGCCAATTGTCGGATTTTTCTGTGCGGCAGGGCTGCTATTGTTAGCAAAGGCGACAATTCACCGACCGGAGTTATACCGTTCACCAGAAGGTAGAGTTCCACCCATGTGGATTCGGGGTTTGTTAATGCTGACCTGTACGGGAGTCAGCTTCGCCCACGGTTCAAATGATGGGCAAAAAGGCATGGGGCTGATTATGCTTATCCTGATCGGCATCCTTCCTGGTATTTATGCATTGAATCTGAATTTGGATGCAGCGACTGTCAAGGGGCTTTCTGCTGCATCCCAGTCTGCAATTGTAGTGTTCGACAAGCATGTGCCGCCTGGGGTGTCCCAGCAGAGCAAAAATGCCAGCAATGACCTTTCAACCTTTCTCCAGACAGGCAATGCCAACGAAAAGACCTTTGCAGCACTCTCTACCGAGAATCATACTATTGCAAACAAATTGACCGGGAAAACGAATTTCAAAGCTCTATCAAGCGAGGAACGTCGCTCCCTGCGAAGTGAAATTTATCTCGTTAGTAAAACCCTTGGTAAGCTGGACAAGCAGAACAAGTTTACCGATGCATCTGAGAAGAAAATCCTTGGAGATTACAAGCATCAACTAGAAGCAGTAACCGAGTTTATACCTGATTGGGTGAAGGTTGCAGTTGCCTTCTCACTTGGCATCGGCACCATGATTGGTTGGAAGCGCATTGTAGTGACGGTGGGTGAGAAGATTGGTAAAGATCACCTAACCTATGCTCAGGGTGCTTCGGCTGAGTTGGTGGCAATGGCAACCATCGCGGCTGCCGATCACTACGGTCTGCCGGTCAGCACTACACACGTACTTTCATCTGGTGTAGCGGGTACTATGGCAGCAAACCGTTCTGGGTTACAGATGGATACACTCAGAAATCTGCTGCTGGCATGGGTGCTAACACTGCCAGTTTGTGTGCTGCTGGGTGCAGCCACGTTTTCTGCGAGTCTGTTCTTTCTCTTCAACGTTTTGGGCTTGAAGTAGAGACGTAATAATTCGTAATTCGTAATTCGTAATTCGTAATTAAAAGGGACAGAGCAACCGCTAAATTTTGAATATGCGTTCGTTGCAATCCTTGGTAGGGGCGCTCTTGCTTGCGCCCCTACATCATTTCCACGACTATGTCTATTACGAATTACGAATTATTTTGACCGTGGGTTTCAGGCTACTAAACACAGTCTGGGTGATTAAATAAAGCCCCAGATTTATCACCTAGGGCTACCCATATAAGCACAAAATTGTTTCCATCACCCAGAATATTCATCACATCATAGGGGCGGCTGCCAAATTGCCCAATCATTCTTCTGCTTGTAGTTGCGCTTTAGCGCATAAAATCGCGGCTTTTTTGCGCTAAAGCGCAACTACAAACAACACCCACGGTAAACTAATTGATTAATATAGTTGAGCCACGCTTTAAAATATAGTCCCATGCCTGCGTTTTTATTAGAAGTCGGTACAGAAGAACTACCAGCAAGCTTTTTGAGTGACGCCATAGCACAGTGGCGATCGCGCATTCCCCAAGCTTTAGCAGCACAAAGCCTTACTAACGAAGCTGTGGAAATATACGGTACTCCCAGGCGTCTGGCGGTTCTAATCATTGGGCTACCATCCCAGCAGCCAGACCGTGAAGAGGAAATAAAAGGTCCCCCAGCACAAGCAGCGTTTAAAGATGGTAAACCAACACCAGCAGTAGTAGGCTTTGCTAAAAAGCAAGGTGTGGAACTCGACGCCTTAGAAGTTCGCGCCACAGACAAAGGAGATTTTGTCTTTGTGCAGAAAGTCATCCCCGGTCGTCATGTCGCGTCCATTTTGACAGAACTTATCCCTGAGTGGATTTGGGGTTTAGAAGGTAAGCGGTTGATGCGCTGGGGTGATGGGGATGCAAAGTTTTCCCGTCCCATTCGCTGGTTGGTAGCTTTGTTGGATGACGCAGTGCTACCGATAGAATTAGTTAATGGTTCCGAGACGATTAAGAGCGATCGCATCTCCCACGGTCATCGCGTTTTGTATCCAGAAACCGTCACAATTCCCCAAGCCACTGACTATATCACCACACTCCGCTCTGCATACGTTGTCGTTGATGCTGATGAACGGTCAACTACCATTAAACAGCAAGTTAACGAGTCCGTGCAAAATTTACATGGGTATGTAGAAATTTACCCAGATTTGTTGGCGGAAGTGACTAACCTTGTAGAATGGCCTTCAGCCGTTGTCGGCAAATTTGAATCAGAATTTTTGAATTTGCCAACAGAGGTGATTACCACTGTCATGGTCAGTCACCAGCGTTATTTTCCTGTTTTCCGAGACGTAAATACCAAGGAATTACTGCCCCATTTCGTCACCATTTCCAACGGAGACGCCGCCAAATCAGATATCATTGCTGTGGGGAATGCAAGAGTGATCCGCGCTCGTTTAGCTGATGGACAGTTTTTCTACAAAACTGATTCAGCCAAGCCTTTGGATAGTTTTTTACCCCAACTAGCAAAAGTGACTTTCCAAGAAGATTTGGGTTCCCTGCTTGACAAAGTGGGCAGAGTGTGCAATATTGCCGAGCAAATAACAGCGCAATTGCAATTAGGGGAAGAGGATGGTCACAATATTCATCGAGCTGCTTTGCTGTGTAAAGCCGACCTTGTGACCCAAATGGTCTACGAATTTCCCGAATTACAGGGAGTTATGGGGCAAAAGTATGCAGCAGCAAGTGGAGAATCAGCAAGCGTCGCCACGGCAATTTTTGAACATTATTTGCCTAGGGGTGCAGATGACATTTTACCCCAAACCCTGACAGGTCAAGTTGTCGGCTTGGCAGACAGACTAGATACATTGGTCAGTATCTTTGGTCTGGGGATGATACCCACAGGTTCTTCTGACCCCTTTGCCTTGCGACGGGCAGCAAATGCTGTTATTAATATTACCTGGTCAGCTAATTTGCCGATAAAATTGCAACAGTTATTGGAGCAAATTTCCCGAGATTTTGTAGCAGTACATAACAAAAATCAAGGGCAATTAGTTGCGGCGTTGTCAGAATTTTTCTTGCAACGTATTCGTACTCTACTGCAAGAAGAAAAGCAGATTGATTATGATTTGGTGAATGCAGTTTTGGGAGAGAATGACCCAGAATATACGGAACGAGCGTTAAAGGATTTATTGGATGTGCGCGATCGCGCCTTATTCCTCCAAGAAATCCGCAAAGATGGCACTTTGGAAAAAATCTACGAAACCGTTAACCGTTCCACTCGTTTAGCAGCCCAAGGAGATTTGGATACACAACAGCTAGAACCAAATTCTCTAGTACGTGAAGAACTATTTCAAAAGTCTTCAGAAGCAGCTTTCTACAACGCCTTACTAGATTTAGTACCACAAACTGTAGCAGCGCAGCAATCGCGAAATTACAAGCAGTTAGTAACAGCATTAGAGCAAATCGCGCCTACAGTCAGCAGCTTTTTTGATGGGCCTGAAAGCGTTTTAGTGATGGACCCAGATCCAGAGATTAAGCGCAATCGGTTAAATTTGCTGGGATTACTTCGTAATCATGCACGTGTTTTGGCTGATTTTGGTGCGATCGTCAAAAATTTGTAGCATAAGTCAACAAAAATTTGTGTAAATGATGTCAATAAACGCTAGGATAATGAGTGCTTGACCAGGGATTTCTGCCACAGTCTATGCCCAAAGCTCATGTGATAGGATTAGGAAAGTCCGGTATTGCTGCGGCGAGATTGTTGAAACGAGAGGGTTGGGAGGTGGTGCTGAGCGATCGTAACACCTCCGAAAACCTCGTTCAACAACAGCAAGAACTTGCCGCAGAACAAATAGCCGTGCGATTAAGTTATTCTCTCGAATTAGAAGGTTCCGATTTACCCCAGTTGATTGTAGCCAGCCCCGGCGTGCCTTGGGATATACCTGTATTGGTCAAAGCACGAGAATTGGGGATTGAAACCATTGGGGAAATGGAACTCGCTTGGCGAAACTTGCAATCTGTACCTTGGATAGCAATCACCGGTACTAACGGCAAAACCACCACCGCCTCCTTAATTGCAGCAATTTTTCAAACAGCTGGATTTAACGCTCCCGCTTGCGGTAACATCGGCTACGCCGCTTGTGAAGTCGCACTAGAGAGGGGAGTGGGGAGTGGGGAGTGGGGAGCAGGGGAAGAATGGGGAGTGGGGAGTAGGGAGTGGGGAGTAGGGGAAGAAGGGGGAGAAATAACTCCCTCATCTCCCAATTCCCAATTCCCCATTCCCCATTCCCCATTCCCCACTCCCCACTCCCCATTCCCCACTCCCCATTCCCCTCTTGATTGGGTAATTGCGGAAATTAGCAGCTATCAAATAGAATCTTCTCCCTCTGTTGCGCCGCGAATTGGTGTTTGGACAACTTTCACACCGGATCATCTCAGCCGCCATAAAACCTTAGAAAATTATTACAATATTAAAGCGCACCTTCTGCGTCAATGTGAGTTGCAAGTGTTCAATGGTGATGATGCATATTTACAGAAGCTAGGTGTAAGTCATTGGCCGAATGCCTATTGGACAAGTGTGAAAGGTAAAGATTATCTGCTAAACTCCAAAGGCTTCTATATCCAAGACGGTTGGGTTGTAGAGACGTTACATGGAACGTCTCTGAAAGATGAACCTATTGTAAAAGCGTCTGCTTTGCGAATGGTGGGAGAACATAACCTGCAAAATCTGCTGATGTCAGTAGCAGTGGCGCGGTTGGCGGGAATTGATGGCGATGCGATTTCTCGCGCCATAAGTGAATTTCCTGGCGTTCCCCATCGCTTGGAACATATTTGTACTTGGGAAGGGATTGATTTCATCAACGATAGCAAAGCGACTAACTACGATGCAGCAGAAGTTGGCTTAGCATCCGTCAGAGGTCCGGTCATTTTGATTGCCGGTGGTGAAGCAAAAGCCGGTGATGATACTGGCTGGATGGCAAAAATTAAAGCTAACGCAGCCGCTGTGTTGCTGATTGGTAGTGCTTCCAGCACATTTTCCCAGCGCCTACTAGAGGTGGGCTATGACCGTTTCCATATTGTAGAAACAATGGAACGGGCTATTCCCAAGTCTGCTGAATTGGCAAAACAGTATCAAGCGCCAGTGGTGCTGTTATCTCCTGCTTGTGCAAGTTTCGACCAATACGCCAATTTTGAACAACGTGGCGACCATTTCCGTCAATTGTGTCTTGATATCATGTTCGGATAATTACTTATCATTCAAAACTCTCCCTCCCTTGTTCACCAGTTCCCTGGGCGTGGGAAACCCGCCTGCTTTCCCTGGATTCACCGCGTCGCCGTGTCCCCAAGTCCCCGCGTCAGTCAAATATAATAAGTGTTATTGTACTCCCTAAGAAGTGGCTCAGGTTATCTCGTCTGGGAGATGAAGAAGGGTTGTTGAAATTGATAGATTGGTTATCAACACAATGAAGTTTAACAAAGTAAAGCAATGAACATTTTTGCTTGGATAGTTTTAGGTCTAATTGCTGGCGCAATTGCTAAAGCCATTGATCCCCAAGCTCGTGGTGGTGGCATTCTTTCCACAATTATACTCGGAATCATCGGAGCTTTCGTAGGTGGCAGTTTAGGTCTTTTCTTACAAACGGGACACCTTGCCTTAGCTGCTGCTCCTTTCTCAATTTATGGGATTGTGGTAGCTGTAATTGGAGCAATTATTGCAGTGTTTGTTTGGAATTTGCTGACACGCCAAAGTACTCTGTAATAAATGATAAATTTGGCTGCGCTGAGTGTAGAGACGTTGCATACAACGTCTCTACTTTTGTCTGCCATACATCAGATGTGTCAACAATACCCCTAAAAAGCCTTGAACTGAAGTTCAAGGCTGATAGCTCAAGTCCGTTAAAACGGACTGAAAATCTTACCTAGTAGTCCACAAAACTAACTTTTGTTCGTAGTAGCGCAGGTTAAATCGCGGTTTTTTTGCGCTGAAACGGAACTACAAACCCAACCCATCAAAGTTGATATCTCATTAATTATAAGGGGTTCGTAGTAGTGCTGCTCGATTTCAAGCACTAAAGTGCTTACTACGAACTATTAATGACATGGACTACTCGTCCAACTTATTCAAGTTCCCGACGTCCTTCCATGGCTCTTGCTAGAGTCACTTCATCTGCATACTCCAAATCCCCACCCACAGGTAAACCAAAGGCAATCCGTGTCACCTTAGTAAATGGCTTCAGTAATTGACCGACATACAGCGTCGTTGTCTCGCCTTCCACACTCGGACTAATTGCCAGAATCACTTCTTGAGGCTGTTGCTGACTCACCCGTCGCAACAAAGCGTGGATGGTCAACTGTTCTGGACCAATACCATCTATTGGGGAAATCACACCACCCAAAACATGATACTTACCTTTATACTCGCGGGTTTTTTCCAATGCAATGACATCGCGGGAATCCGTGACCACACAGATAGTGGTGTTGTCGCGGGTAGGATTGCGGCAAATTTCACAAACTGGGTCAGAAGATAGGTGAAAACAGACAGAACACAAGCCTATCTGTTTTTTTGCGTCGATTAGGGCTTGTGCCAAAGCTTCTACTTCTGTTTCTGGTCGCTTTAAAATGTGCAATGCTAGTCGTTGGGCAGTTTTTGGACCAACTCCCGGTAAGCGTTGCAATTGCTCAATTAAACGTGCTAAAGGACGTGCGTAAACCGTTGTTTTATCTCCACAATTCCCGTATTATATATTGTAGCGGTTCGCCCGTGCTGGGGTAGTTACTTTTCAACATTATTTCTTGAAATTTAAATTGAAAATTCAATAGACATAGTCGTGGAAATTAATTATGCGTTGTCTACAACCCTTGTAGAACGCGGGGCGTTCTACATAGTTTTTCACGACTATGTCTAATAAATAGCACAAAAGCGCCCCCCTTTGAGGAGAGCGCTTTTCAATACTGCGTAGGTTTTGCAAAAATAAGAAACCCGGTTTCTTCAAGAAACCGGGTTTCTGGCACCTCAACTATCGTTAACCGACAAGTATTGGAGGGCTTTTTCCCAGAGGCGATCGCTCGCCTTTGGGATTATAATTAACCGTTGATAGCAGGAGCAGAGAGAGCAACAGGTGCAGCCTCACCAGCAGCCAAGTCTAGGGGGAAGTTGTGAGCGTTACGCTCGTGCATTACTTCCATACCCAGGTTAGCGCGGTTGAGGATGTCTGCCCAAGTACCGATAACGCGACCCTGAGAATCAATCACTGAAGAGTTGAAGTTGAAACCGTTCAGGTTGAACGCCATGGTGCTGATTCCCAGTGCTGTGAACCAGATACCGATGACTGGCCATGCAGCGAGGAAGAAGTGCAAGCTGCGGCTGTTGTTGAAAGAAGCGTATTGGAAAATCAGACGACCGAAGTAACCGTGTGCAGCTACAATGTTGTAGGTTTCTTCTTCTTGACCGAACTTGTAACCGTAGTTCTGAGATTCGCTCTCGGTGGTTTCACGCACCAAGGAAGAAGTTACCAAGCTTCCGTGCATTGCACAGAACAGTGAACCACCGAATACACCAGCTACACCCAACATGTGGAAGGGGTGCATCAAGATGTTGTGCTCTGCTTGGAACACCAACATGAAGTTGAATGTACCAGAGATACCCAGAGGCATACCATCAGAGAAAGAACCTTGTCCGATGGGGTAGATGAGGAATACTGCGGTTGCAGAAGCCAAAGGTGCGCTGTATGCTACGCAAATCCAAGGACGCATTCCCAAGCGGTA
>JADQBA010000420.1 GCA_016903675.1 Stigonema ocellatum SAG 48.90 = DSM 106950
TGCAGGAGATATCAAGATCACAACAGGGTCGTTATTTTTGAGTAATGGAGCCTCTATCGTTAGCGTGACTTTCGGTAAAGGTAATGGAGGTAGCATTACAATCAATGCTCGCGATACCGTTAGCGTTGATGGCTCTAGTTATGTTTCCAGCGGTGTAGCTGAGCTTGCTGTGGGTAATGGAGGAGATATCCGGGTGACAACTGGGTCGTTGTCCTTAACCAATGGCGGTCTACTAAGGAGCAACGTTCTAGGGCAAGGAAACGCTGGCAATATTACCATTGATGCCCGTGATACAATCAAGCTTGATGGCATAGTGGGCAATGCAATTGCTGGTATCCAGAGCGATTTACTCACTGGGGCGGGAAAGGGAGGCGATATCTTTGTTACAACTGGATCGCTGTCCGTTACTAATGGTGCTCAACTGTCTGCGAACACAGACGGAAGAGGGAATGCAGGGAATATCACTATTAATGCTCGTGACACTGTTACCTTTGACGGGGTAGGAAACAACGAATCCCTTCCCCCTAGTGGTGCATCCACTGTAGTTGTATCTAATGGGATAGGCAATGGAGGAGATATCCGTGTCAGTGCGAGGGAGTTGTTGTTAAAAAATGGCGGTCAACTCGGTACCAGTAGCTTTGGGCAAGGTAAGGCTGGCAATATCCAAATCAATGTCAGCGATACTGTTACCTTTGATGGCAGTAGTAATAATGGATTTGGAAGCGGTGCCAACACCTTTGCAAGTGAAAATAGTAGCAAGGCAGGAGATATCTTTGTTACAACTGGAACAATCTCATTGACTAATGGTGGGAGGCTAGATACCAATGCTAAAGCTTTTGCAGGCAATATCACCATTAATGCCCGTGATGCAGTTATCTTTGATAACACCAATGGTAAGGGAACATTGCCTAGTGGAGTAGGCAGCGTCCTCTTAGATGGAAGCCCAGGTAAGGCGGGAGATATCAAAGTCACAACTGGGTCACTCACGGTACGTAATGGTGCTCAAGTGGATTCCTTTACTTCTGGACAGGGCGATGCAGGCAATGTAATCATTGATGCGCGTAATAGTGTCTCTTTTGATAATGGCTTTGCTTTTAGCGCAGTAGCACAAACAGGAGTGGGAAAAGGCGGGGATATCCGCATCAGCGCTGAAGAAATGTCTGTTACCAATGGCGCTGCACTTGTTGCCAGTACCTTTGGCAAGGGTGATGCAGGCAATGTGATTATTGATGCACGTGGTAGAGTCTCTTTTGATGGGACTTCTAGCGATGCTTTGAGCACAGTAGAACAAACAGGAGTGGGAAAAGGCGGAGATATCCGCATCAGCG
>JADQBA010000089.1 GCA_016903675.1 Stigonema ocellatum SAG 48.90 = DSM 106950
CAACAAGCATCTGACTTAACTGTTGCTAATCTTTATTCTTACTTCAATATCCGAAATAAATCAGAAGATGTAGCAGAAGAAGTTACATTCAATTGAAAGTTTTCATGCGGTAGGGGCTACTTGCAATACGCCCTTACTCAACGTTTGATTTTTGAACTATACGCCCTTACTCAACGTTTGATTTTTGAACTAATGAGAGCGAACGTACAGCCACCGTAGGGGCGCAAGGCATTGCGCCCCTACAACTGTACTTTGACATTATCCGTTGACGCATATGATAGTCAATTTGTACCATAAGTAAGTCAGCGTAAATAAACACAACTATCTCTTAGCACTGTTGATGGTGAATAGGGACCAAGATGCTTGCGCCCCTACTCAAAACCATTAATTACGAATTACGAATTACGAATTACGAATTATCAAATTTGGCTGCTTTGAGATAGGATGAGTCGGTTATATGTTTGAAGCCCTGAATCCTGAAGATCGCCTGTTAAAGGCACAAAAGCTTCACCTAGTTTGCCTAACAGAGAATTAACCAAGTTTTTAGTAGCATCCTTAACTCCCATAGACAAACTCCATGTATCTAGCTGCGAGAGAAAGTCGCTTGCAGTGGAGGTGGATTTGTCAAGAGTCACAGACCAGTTGCCATTACCAATGATTATGCTGTTACTGGTGAAGACCCAGTTACCATTACCAATGACTGTGTTGTTACTTCCAAAGTCCAAGTTACCGTTACCGAGGGTTGTGTTGTCATTTCCGAAGTCCCAGTTACCGTTACCAAGGGTCGCGTTCTTACTGGTGGAATTCCAATACCAGTTACCGTTACCAACGGTTCTGTTGTCATGACTGGAGTCTAGATTCCAATTGCCATTTCCAATGGTTGCATTGTCATGACTAAAGTCCCAATTCCAATTGCCATTTCCAATGCTGGCGTTGTTATTTCCGTAGTTCCAGTTGGCATTACCGATCGCTGCGTTATTACTACCAAAGTCGTTGTTGCCATAACCAATTGGTAGGTCGCCATTATTAGTGGTAAACACGTTGTCAGATCCATTGAAGGGTAACAGACCATTAAGGGCGACGTTCAAGAGATCAAACGGTATTTTACCACTAGCAGCCAAGTCCCCAAACGGGTTGCTATCACCTGGAAATAGGCTAGCAAATGGGTTGCTACCACCTGCTGAAAAGTCGATGCTACCACTAGCAGACGGATCGTTAGCCGCAAGTGCGTTGATATTGTTGATACCGTTATTGAAGCTGTAGATATCAGCCCGGAAGAGGTTCAATAGGTCAGAGGGTGTTTGCAATGGCGTAGTGTTACCATCAGCAAATATGTTATCTAAAGAAGACGTGAAGTTTGAGATACTAGCTTTGACGCTCTTCAAGATTTCTGTTGATGATACCGTAGGCGTACTGCCATCACCATCGGTACCAGCGTTATTTAAAAATGGTACGCTGTCGCCAAAAAGTATCGACGAAATATCAAAAGATGGTTCCTGAGGAATACCGCTACCTGCAAATGGGTTGCTACCACCTGCAAATGGGTTGCTACCACCTGCAAATGGGTTGCTACCACCTGCAAATGGGTTGCTACCACCTGCAAATGGGTTGCTACCACCTGCAAATGGGTTGTCACTACCTGCAAATGGGTTGTCACTACCTGCAAATGGGTTGTCACTACCTACAACTGGGTTGTCACTACCTACAACTGGGTTGTCACTACCTACAACTGGGTTGTCACTACCTACAACTGGGTTGTCACTACTTACAACTGGGTTGTCACTACTTACAACTGGGTTGTCACTACCTACAACTGGGTTGTCACTACCTACAACTGGGTTGTCACTACCTACAACTGGGTTGTCACTACCTGCAACTGGGTTGTCACTACCTGCAACTGGGTTACCACTACCTGCAACCGGGTTGTCTCCACCTGCAAATGGGTTACCACTGTCGGTGACCCCTACTGGAAAGTTGTCACCATAGACGGAATTCGCTTCATCCAAAGCTGGTAATGAAGGAAAATTGCCTTCGCCAAAAGGGTTACGACCATCAGCAAACGGGTTTCCATTATCGTCTAGATTACCTGTTGTACTACTCGAGAGTAGTCTCGTCCGCAGTCTCTCTAGAAGGGAGTCAACGTTACTAGTAATAAAATTCGATACCTGTGAAGTTAACTGATCCCGTGTATTGTCTTCATCAGTGATCCATTGACCGTTTCCAATGATTACGTTCCCAATCTGGTTGCCTTTACCTTCAGCAGGGGAATTGCTGCTACCACCAGTTGACGCGCTACCTAAACCAGCAGATTCGTTGCTACCACCATTAATTAGGTTGGTAAGATTCTCTATAGCCATTAACAATAACCCTCCGATTTTTTGGGCAAAAATCTCGTACTACAAAAAAAGTTAAGAAAACTGGCGTTGCTGAATCAAGATATGAATTGTGAAAATCACGGCGATCGTAGAGACGCGATTAACCCTTGTAGAGACAAGGGTTGTGCCAAATTACAAATCTGTAACTAAACGTAATTCATTACTAAATTCAGCAACGCCATAAAACGAGCTACTAGTAGCCGGTCAAGGCTACTTTCACGGGTAATTGCTTAGTTCATAGTAGCGCTGTCTACGCATAAAATCGCGGTTTTTTTTGCGCCCAAGCTACTACAAACAAGCGCAAAGTTGGCTTGACAGAGTACTGGTACTCTGTCAAGCCAACGAAAGCCTAGTTGAATTTCCCCGCGTCCCCGTGTCTGGGCGTCGTCGAACTGCACCCAGCCATGTTGGGTTGCCAGACTACTAGTAGTCCACCAAGTCAACTTTGAAGAGTTCGTAGTGAGGGCAAGATCCCTCAAGAAGATGAGGACTAAAGTCCTCACTACGAACAAATGATCACAGACCCTGATGGTCGTTGACTTGCCAGACTACTAGTTATTGGTTATTAGTTCAGAAAGGTTGTTGGGTTACCTTATAAAGTGGTTAACCCAACATTTTGACTTTTAACGTCAAACTTTAACCAAACGGGTTGTTACCACCACCAAAGGGGTTACCACCAATTTGATTACCACTACCACCGCCGAATTGTTGTTGAAGGTTTGGGATTTGACTTGGATCGAAGCCATTGGGGGATGATTGGGAATCCCCACTGCCCAGTCCTGCAAACACATCTTGAAGGCCGGACGGGAGGTTACTGTAGCTGCTAGCGTTGCTGCCGCCATTATAGCCACTTACACCACCAGAAGTTAGGCTGTCGCTGCCGCCACCAACTGGACTACCGTTACTAGACTGGCTGCCACCTGTGGCATCAGCAAACGGGTTGAGTTTACTAGGATCACCAAACTGGCTAGCGTCAGGGGTGACGCCTTCTTGAAAGGGCTTAAAGTAGTTGTCAAGATTGGTTTGCAGCGTGTCAAAGGGTGATTGTTGAGGCACATTGCCACCGCTACCGCCGCCGAAGACGCTAGCAAAATCGATGCTGCCATCACCAACTGGGCTACCGCTACCATTCGCCTGAGTACCACCAGCTTGGCTACCGCCACCATTCGCCTGAGTACCACCAACTGGGCTACCGCTGGTTGCACTGCCTCCGAAGACGCTAGCATAATCGATGCTGCCACTAGCACCTTGGCTACCACCACCAGAAGCCTGACCGCCACCAGCTTGGCTACCGCCACCGGAGTTGCCAAGACTAGCCCAGGGGTTGGTACCACCAGTGAACACGTTGCCTGCGGCATTCGGGTTGCCAAAGTTAGCAAAGGGATTACCGCCATAGGGGGCATCGCTGGTGGCACCACCGCCAGCACCACCAACTGGGCTGCCGCCACCACCGTTTCCAGCAGTGGCACTCCCAAAGCCTTGTGCTACGTTATCAAGAGACGTGACTTCACTCAAGCGACCCCAAGGAGAGTCCTTCAGCGCATTTGTGGAATCACCACTACTACCGATTCGGTTGTTTGAAGAAGAATCTGCCATTATAAATCCTCTGATTTTTCTTGAAAAATGTGCGTGAACATCGTGAATTGAAACAGACAAAAATAGCCTGCTTATCTTATTTGCTGTTGCGTTTTGAGCGCAAAAACTAATTACTATTTATTAGATTAGAAAGCACTCTGGGTTGCGTTGTAGAGTTTTTGCCCAACATCTATATGAGCTATATTAACTAGTCGAAACTGTAATAAAGGCTACCTATGACTTAGATAATAAGTAATTTAAATTAGAATTGCAATATATTTTCTTTTCATCTACTTGTCTATTTTTTAGATGTTTTGTTTAGATATTTTTTATATTTTTTATGTAAAAATAGCAATCCTAAATCATTCATGAAAAATTTTAAGTAGTGTAGGGTGGGCACTGCCCACTAAAACCAGGATATGTAGGGCATAGCCCCACTTACGTATATTTCAAAATCAAATATGATTCCTATAAAAACATAGTATTAGGACTTAAGTATTGACAAAAAGAATAAACTATGTATACCTCTCGTTACAAGGCTCTGCCTTGTAATGCTCTTCAAAAGAGGCTCTGCCTCCCGATTGGAGGGGAGGCAGAGCCTCCCTTAATCACATTCCCATGCAGAGCCTGGGAACGAGGCAAACGGCGGAATTTCGTTATACACATGATGATTGATTTGTCTTGTGCGTAAGTCCTAAGTATGTAGGGCACTGCATATCATTGGCTCTGAATAATTGATCAAAGCCAATGATATGCAGTGCGTATTTTACGGTTATTAAGAATGAAGTTTAGTACAACATTCCACAAGTTCGTGAGGAAATGAAAATGAGGTGTGTCGTTCGTAGTTACTAAGAGCGAAGACAGCGCAACTACGAACAAAAACGCTACGAATTTATGAGACGCTGTACTTAGTAGACAATTCCACTATTGAGAATCGCGCTCAGTTGTCTAATTAAACAGAAGCTACCAAAGTACGCTCCTCGGACCAACGACCGACGACTTTGCCCAGTACTGACATTTCTTGAACCAAGCGGTCAAACTTTTCAGGGGTCAGAGATTGGGGTCCATCAGATAGTGCTTTCGCAGGATTGGGGTGAACTTCAATCATCAACGCATCTGTACCAGCTGCGATCGCCGCCAGCGCCATAGGTGGAACATACTCAGATTTACCTGTACCATGACTGGGGTCAATCATAATTGGTAAGTGTGTGAGTGTTCGCAATACAGGAATAACCGATAAATCTAAAGTGTTCCGAGCATATTTGGCATCAAAAGTTCTAATACCGCGCTCACAAAGAATCACATTGGGATTTCCTGCTGCCAGAAGATATTCTGCCGCCATAAGCCACTCATCAATGGTAGCTGACATTCCTCGCTTCAGCAGCACAGGTTTATCTTGAGCGCCCACCTTCTTCAATAACGAGAAGTTTTGCATGTTTCTGGCTCCAATCTGGATTATGTCAGCAGTCCTAGCCAGTACTGGTAAATCGGCAGCATCCATCAGTTCCGTGATGATGCCCAAACCTGTAGCTTCACGGGCTGCTGCTAACAGATCTAAAGCACTTTCACCATAGCCTTGAAATGCATAGGGCGAGGAGCGAGGTTTGTATGCTCCGCCACGCAGAAAGTGTGCTCCTGCTGCCTTAACCCGCTTTGCCGTCTCCACAATCATCTCTTCACCCTCAACTGAGCAAGGTCCAGCAGTTAGGACAATCGGATGATGCTCACCGAAAGAGATCGGACCGTTCGGCGTGGAGACAACCACTTCACTTGCTTCTCCATGATGGAATTCTCGACTCACCCGCTTGAAAGGTTTCTCTACTCGCAATACTTGCTCAATCCAAGGGCTGCTATTCTGAATTTGCATCTTATCAAGGGTAGCCGTATCACCAATAAGTCCCAGAACAACTTTATGCTCGCCGACGCTCTTTTCTACTGTCACTCCCCAAGTTTCACGTAATTCTTCGCTGACGCGAGTAATTTCGTCAATAGGTGTACCACTTTTAAGAACTACAATCATGATGAACCTCTGTTTGGTTGATAGTTGATAGTTGATAGTTGATGGTTGATGGTTGGCACTCCTCCAACAACCAACAATCAACAAGCAACAATCAACAACCAACAATCAACTAATCATTAAGTACTACAAAAATTTTGCCAGCTGTTCCAGCTTGGTCCAACCTTCCCCGCTACGGAGAATTTCTTTGGCAAGCACAATACCTTTGACACAACTTTCTAAAATATCCGTCGTGTCATCAATTGCTTCACCAACTTGGAGTGCTAGCGCTGCATTCAAAGCGACAACATCCTGTTGCGCTTGGGTACCTTTTCCCTGGAGGACGGCCTTCAAGATTTCGGCATTTTCTTGGACATCTCCCCCCACCAATGCTGCTGTGGGAGCAGGACTTAAACCCACTTGTTGAGGATTTAATACCATCCGACGCACTTGTTGGTTTTCAAGAACCGCCAAGTCAGTTACATCTGCCAGTCCAGCTTCGTCTAACTTTTCTCGTCCGTACACCGCCATCGCCCGCCGAGTCCCCAGTTGCGATAAGGCTTGAGCAATTGTCTCAACCAAATGCCCATTGGACACGCCTATAATCTGACCTGTAGGACGCATGGGATTGACCAGAGGACCCAGCAGGTTAAAAATAGTACGCACCTTCAAAGTTTTACGCAAACCAGCAACCGCCTTGAGTGCTGGATGCCATCCAGGAGCAAACAAAAAGGTGATACCAACCTCACCTACTGCGGCTTGAACTTTCTCAGGAATCGCATTCAGATTTATACCCAAAGCTTCCAACACATCGGCGGAACCAGTCTTACTAGATGCTGAACGGTTGCCATGCTTAGCAACTTTTACCCCTGCTGCTGCTGCAACAAAGGCAACAGCAGTAGAAATATTGAAGGTTGAAGCCCCATCTCCTCCTGTTCCACAGGTGTCTATTAGGGGAGTGGGGAATAGGGAGTGGGGAGTAGGGGAGTGGGGAGTAGGGGAAGAGGAGGAAATAATTTCTCCCCCTACTTTCTCTGCATTTTCCCCATTCCCTACTCCCCCTTCCCCACTCCCCCTCTTTGATTGGGATTGCAAAACACGTGCCATGCCAACCAATTCTTCTGCTGATACTCCTTTGGCTTGAATCGCTGCCAAGATTGCTCCCGATAGTACCTCTGGAATAGTATCTGCGAGCCATCCTTGCATCAAATCTGCTGCTTGGGCAACGGTCAGTGATTCACGGTCGAGTAACTGTTGTAAAAAAGCAGACCAATGGGAAGAGTCAGGAGTGGGGGAAATTTTGTCCACAGCGGCTTGAGTTATGGCTACCATGTTGTTTGTTGTTGGGTGTTTGTTGTTTGTTGTTGGGTGTTTGTTGTTGGTTGTTGGGTGTTTGTTGTTGGTTGTTTGGTGTTTGGTGTTATTGTTCCAATCAACAATCAACCATCAACAATCAACCATCAACCATCAACCATCAACAATTAACTATTTACTAATGGCTTTAGCAACAGTTTGCACATCCTTGTCGCCTCTGCCAGAGCAATTGATTACAATCCGGGGACTGCCATCTAGCTGTGGACAAAGCATTTCTAAATAGGCGATCGCATGAGCTGTTTCTAAGGCGGGAATAATGCCTTCTAGTTGGGAGAGACGTTGTAATGCCACTAAAGCCTCAGCGTCCGTGACGCTGTAGTATTCAGCGCGACCAATATCCTTCAAATAACTATGTTCAGGACCAACACCAGGATAGTCCAGACCAGCACTAATGGAATGTGCTTCCACTACCTGACCATCGTCGTCTTGTAATAAGTAGCTCATGGCACCATGCAACACCCCAACTCTTCCTCGTGTTAGAGTTGCTGCATGTTTGTCGGTGTCAATGCCTTCACCTGCTGCTTCAACTCCAATCATGCGCACAGATGCTTCATTCACAAACTCATGAAATAGTCCCATGGCATTGGAACCACCACCAACACAAGCCAAGAGAATATCTGGTAACCCTCCCCATTTTTCCTTTGACTGAGCACGAGTTTCTTCGCCAATCACTGCATGGAAGTCACGTACCAGCATTGGGTAGGGGTGAGGACCTGCAACGGAACCGAGGATATAGTGAGTTGTTTCTACGTTCGTCACCCAGTCCCGAATTGCCTCGGAAGTAGCATCCTTCAGCGTTCCGGTGCCAGCCTCTACTGGACGCACCTCTGCCCCCATCAGCCGCATCCGGAACACATTCAGGGCTTGCCGTTCCATATCGTGGACGCCCATGTAAATCACACACTCTAAACCAAACCGAGCGCAAACGGTAGCAGTTGCTACCCCATGCTGACCTGCTCCGGTTTCAGCAATAATCCTCTGCTTGCCCATGCGCTTGGCTAGCAACACCTGAGCTAAAGCGTTATTAATTTTGTGAGCGCCTGTATGATTTAAATCCTCACGCTTTAAGTAAATTTGCGGTCCAGTGCCGTCGGGTCTTGCATAGTTTGCCGTGAGCCGCTCGGCAAAATATAATGGGGTGGGTCTTCCCACGTAGTCGCGCAGTAGATTTTGCAGTTCAGCTTGGAAACCTGGCTCTTGGCTATATTGGTGAAACGCTATTTCGAGTTCACTTAATGCAGGCATTAAGGTTTCAGGGACGTACTTACCGCCAAACCGTCCAAATCTCCCTAACGAGTCTGGTTGCTGAGTCACAGATGAAATTTTGGTATCTGGAATACTTACCACTAGTTTAAATCCTCTTCAAATAATTTTTTACTTGTTTTTAAGATGAGGGTGTAGGGGTGTAGGGGCGTATTGCAATACGCCCGTACGGGTGTAGGGGTGAATAATAACTCCTAACTCCTAACTCCTAACTCCTAACTCCTAATTAACTCCTCACTCCTAACTTTCGCTGAGGTGATGGCGGCTTTGAGTTCTTGACAAAGTTTTTCAACAGCTTGTAGTCCTTCAGTTGGACTACCAGTTGCTAACCGTTGGACAAAGGCACTCCCAACAATCACAGCATCTGCACCCCAATCCATGACTTGATGTGCTTGTTCTGGTCCTGAAATGCCAAAGCCAACGCCAATGGGTTTATCAGTGATGGAACGCATTTCTATGAGCAAATTCTTCGCCCGTTCTTGGATGTGCGATCGCACACCCGTAACGCCTGTCACACTCACAAGATAGATAAATCCTTGAGAATAGTTCGCGATCGCCTTAATCCGCTCTTTAGAACTGGTGGGGGCCACCAGCAAAGTTACCTCTATACCAAAATCGCTAGCTGTCTTGATTAATTCTTCTGCCTCTTCCAAAGGTAGGTCGGGCACAACTAACCCCCGTACCCCTACTTTAGCAACTTTCGCGAAAAACGGCTTAATGCCGAGGTTTAAAATGGGATTATAGTAAATAAATAAAATTATCGGTGCTTGCAGACTAGGACTGACAGTTTCAACTATCTCCAACACCTGCTCTAATTTAGTGCCTTTTTGGAGGGCGCGAGTTGCAGCAGCTTGAATCACAGGACCATCAGCCAATGGATCGGAGTAGGGAACACCCAGCTCAATGACGTCAGCACCATTGCGGTCTAAAATGCGTAAAGCCTCGGCAGTGATTTCTAAGCTAGGATCTCCCGCTGTGATGAAGGGAATCAGAGCGCACTGCTTAACATTTCGTAAAGATTGAAAGCGATGGGAAATAGAAGTCATGATTGTTAGTTGTTAGTTGTTGGGTGTTGGGTGTTGGGTGTTGGGTGTTGGGTGTTGGGTGTTGGGTGTTGGATGTTGGGTGTTGGGTGTTGGGTGTTGGGTGTTAGTTGGTACCAATCCCCAATCCCCAATCCCCAATCCCCAATCCCCAATCCCCAATCCCCAAACACCAATCAACAATCAACAATCAACAATCCACTTCTAGCAGATTATGCACAGCCTGTTCTATATCAGGTTGTTTCACGAGAGACTCACCCACTAGCACTGCACGAACCCCTGCTGAAGCTACAAGGGATAAATCATCTCTTGTATACAAACCCGACTCACTCACGACAGTGATGCCAAAGCCACGCAACTGAGCTTGTCGCTGTGTCAAGAGTTGCTGGGTGACCCCTAAATCTACCGTAAAATCTTGCAAATTCCGGTTGTTAATTCCCACTAGGCGTATATCGTCAAGTTTTAGCACTCGATCTAGTTCAGCCAAAGTATGGACTTCTACCAAAGCTTTCATCTTCAAGTCGTGAATCACTCGGATAAAGTCTTGGAGTTCTTCATCTGAGAGGATGGCTGCAATCAGCAGTACCGCGTCAGCGCCTGCGGTACGTGCTAAATAAATTTGGTAGAGGTCAATGATGAATTCCTTGCACAGGAGGGGTAGTGCTACATGCTGTCTGATAGCACGCAGATTATCAAAACTGCCTTGGAAGAACTTGTTGTCAGTGAGAACCGAAAGACAAGCAGCTCCTCCTCGTTCATAAGCAAGGGCGATCGCTACTGGGTTAAAGTCAGCTCTTATCACCCCACGACTTGGGGATGCTTTCTTGACTTCTGCGATTAAGCTGGGTTGGTGGGGATTCTGCTGCAAAGCCAAAAGGAAATCTCGCACTCCAGGAGCAGTACTTAATTGCTTCTGCATTGCAATCAACGGCAACTCATGCCGCATTTGTGCCACTTCTTGCTTTTTCTGCCAAACAATCTCGTCAAGAATGTGCCGCTTGGTAGTAACTAGTTTGTTCATCATGGGGAATGGGGAATGGGGAATAGGGAGTGGGGAGTGGGGAGTGGGAAATTAATTCATAATTCATAATTCATAATTCCTCACTCCTAACTCCTCACTAAAATCGTTTTAGTATAATTGTATACTATGTTTTTGATGAGTGCCAGACCGACTTCTTCTGCTTGGGTCATAATAGATTCTGGGTGAAACTGCACTGCGGCTATGGGAAGTGTCTGATGCTCAATGGCCATAATCACATCATCATCTGAAATCGCTGTCACCTTGAGTTCTTTTGGCATTTTTTGTGGCAAGGCAAACAATGAATGGTATCTGCCTACTGAAAAGGATTGCGGTAAGCCTTGGAACAGAACGGAATTGGGATCAGTGACAGAAATCCGCGAGGATTTGCCATGTTGCGGGTAGTGGAGAACACCTAGCTCTCCGCCTAAAGCTTCAACAATACCTTGCAGTCCCAAACAAACTCCAAAAAGTGGGATTTGGCGACGGATACAGGCGGCTACGGTTTCTGGAACCCCAAAATCACTGGGTCTACCAGGACCAGGAGACAAGACAACTAAGTCTGGGTTTTCTGCGTCAAAAAGGGATTCAGAAAAGCCATGACGTAGTGTTGTTACCATCGCACCAGAGGAGCGGATGTAATTTGCTAATGTGTGAACAAATGAGTCTTCATAATCAATGAGTAAGACGCGCTTACCTGGTTCCACATTGGGAATGCAGGCGCTTAATTTTGTTGGTCTGCGCTTGTCAGATTCTTCCCCTGCTTGCTTAGCACGGTGAATTGTTTCAAATAAAGCTGCTCCCTTAGTAATCGTCTCTTGTTCTTCGGCTGCGGGTATAGAGTCATAAAGAAGGGTGGCACCAACTCGCACTTCAGCGATAGAGTGTTGTAACCGAATGGTTCGCAATATCAATCCGGTATTGAAATCGCCGTTAAAGCTCAAGTAGCCAACTGCTCCACCATACCAACGTCGGGCGCTACGCTCGTGCTTTTCAATAAACTGTATCGCCGACCGTTTGGGTGCGCCTGTCACTGTCACTGCCCAAGTATGACTCAAAAACGCATCCAAGGCATCAAACTCAGGTCGTAATAAGCCCTCGACATGATCGACTGTATGGATGAGGTGACTGTATAATTCTATTTGGCGGCGACCAATCACTCGTACTGATCCTGGTTCACAGATCCGTGATTTGTCATTGCGGTCCACGTCAGTACACATGGTCAACTCAGCTTCTTCTTTACCTGAGTTGAGTAGCTGACGAATTTGCTCCGCGTCATCTAGAGCATCCTGTCCTCGGGTAATGGTGCCACTAATGGGACAGGTCTCGACGCGCCTACCTTCCACCCGCACAAACATTTCTGGAGATGCACCAATCAAATACTCCCCACCGAGATTAAAAATGAAGCCATAGGGACTGGGATTGATTTCCTGTAAGGTTTGGAATAGCTTACTAGGTGGCTCTTCGGTTGCTGTAAAAAAGTTTTGACTCGGAACAACTTCAAATAAGTCACCCCGGCGAAAGTAATCTAGTGCTACATCAACAAGCTTTGCATACTCACCGCTTTCATGGTCGGCAGTTTGAGCCGGGACACGACGCTCTCCTTTATAATCGACTGATTCACCTGTTCTTGGAAGATTATTTGTGCTGCCATATGCTGTTTCAAATTCATATTGCACACAAAAGGCGCGTTGCAAATAATAGTCAACAACTACAAGTTCATCAGGCAAGTACAGCACCAAATCCCGCTGATCAGCAGGACGGGTGAGGCACTTGGTAATTGGCTCAAACTGGAACACCAAGTCGTAACCGAAAGCACCATAGAGTCCTAGATGCTCATCTTCATCACTATAGAAAGTGTGTAAAATCTCGCGGATTACTGTAAAAGCTGAAGGTTGCTTGCTGCGCTCCTCTTCTGTAAACAGTTGCATTACAGGCTTGACCAAGCCTGTGATATAGTTTTCACCTATCTTGATTTCATGAAGTTGAGAATGTGCGGACAGGCGCTTTAAGAGTACTGGTAGCAGTACCTTACCCCGGTTATTAAGTGCTGTCAGAGTGAAAGAGTTCTCTCGTGTTTTGAGTTCCAGTGGTGGATTGATAAATCCTATCGCCCATCTCTTGTATCTTCCTGGATATTCATAGCTGCTTTTGAGCAAACCTCCACGTTGAGAATCCAGGTAAAACAAAATATCTTCCAAGGCTGTGTCCATCTGAACTTGAGTGATGGAACGAGATACCTGAACATCGCCAAGGGTTTTATAGGAGTGTGAATCGACAGTCATGGGCAATCTTTCTGGAGTAATCATTAATTTATAATCTATTTAGTTTAGTAGGGAGGCGATTAAGTCCAGATGGACGTTTATGAGTCTTTATCTTGACTTGGGAATAATGACTCTGAATTTTTGAATATCAAATTATTGAGGAGAGCGTAACGATACCGCTTCTCTAGGAGACGGTGCGCGTAGCTCGGTTCTCCGAAGGGGTACACGGAACTAAAAATTGAAAAATAGAGATCATGTAAGCTTTTTGCAAATTTTGAATGGTTGCTTTATTCGTGTGTTGAGTGTATTAGTAAAGCTCCTTTCTATGTAGCTAAATTGTATCCAAACAGGTAAAGAGGTTTGACTGTTGACACTTAAGTGTCAACAGTCATTACTCTCCAACAAACTTTGTAATTGAATACTACTCGGTATAAATTAACTTTACTAAATCTTTTGTAAAGAAATATGAACAATTTTTTGCTTGATGTTTCATTTTTTTTGCTCTCTACTTTAGTGGCTGTGCCGCAAATTTAATTTATTATGAGGGTGATTTGCGTCTTCCTCCTAAAGTTAGATAATGCGTTCCTTTTAGAGAGGTAGATGAGATCCTAGCCTAGGTGTTGAACTCTCCCCAGCCTTGAACTCGGAGGATTCCGAATGTATTCTTTTAAACTGTCGCCATGTTGGTTCAAATGACTTGGTTGTCCAGTATACAATCCGTATAGCCAACGGCATCCGAGATGTCTATTACAAATAGACAAAAAATCTTCACCAGATTTCCGCCAAATCCAAAACAAAACCTGGTAAAATATCCTCTCCCGATAAAGTTTGTGGACTTTGTAAAATTTCAACTTCTCGATTGGGACGATAAATTTCTACCTGCTGCTGTTGGCGATTAATTAACCATCCCAGTCTTGCGCCATTATCCATATATTCCTTCATTTTGGCGCGTGTCTTTTCGGTGGAATCACTGGGAGACATTAATTCAACCACAAAATCAGGACACAAAGGAGCAAATCTTTTTTTTTCAGCTTGCGTCAAAGCGTTCCACCGTTCCATTTTTACCCAAGACGCATCTGGGGAGCGCTCCGCACCGTTAGGAAGTTTGAAACCACCGGAAGAGTCAAAGGATTTTCCTAGCTGATTTTGGCGACTCCAACCTCTTAACTGATAAGTTAGATCGGCATTGCGATCGCTAGTTTCGCTTCCCGTAGGTGGCATAATAACTAATTCCCCTGTAGCTGTACGCTCGAATCTCAAGTCACGGTTATTTTGACAAAGCTGAAAAAATTGCTCGTCAGTTAAGTCAATATTTAATTCGAGGGGAGCAGGTAAAGTGACGGTATTAGTGTTCATAACTTTATGCCCTGAGAAATGTTAATTTAATTAAATCACCTTCCAAACAGAATGTGATCGCTTCTCGGATACGTTCCATCAACTCATCTAAAGATTTAGCTTGCGTATGACATCCAGCTAGATTAGGGACGGAAGCGACAAAATAGCCATCCGCATCCCGCTCAATCACATTAAATCCTCGCCTCATGATTAGCTGCCCAAAATTATGATTCCATTCTCACACACTACGCACTACGGGTGTGTTAGCCTAATCCGATTACTGGGACTTTTACCCATGAAGATGACTGAGAATTAACTGACAAACATCACTTGCTTGAATCGATGGGGAGTCAACTAAGTCAGTTTGTCGGGTAATAAATAATGGTCCGTCAGCAGCATCGGTCGTTACACAACCGTGGGATCCCCGTACTAGGGAAGCGTCTAAGGGAATGACATCCATTAAGTAGCGAAAACCAAGCTGTTTTTTCAGTAGTTTTAGACCGATTTTGAGCTTGGGAAGTTTGAGTTGGGGATCGAGGAACAGTTCTACAGGGTCGTAGCCAGGTTTGCGGTGAATATCAACTGTCCGGGCAAAATCGGGAGCGTTTTTGTCGTCAAGCCAGTAGTAGTAAGTAAACCAGGCATGTGGCTCAGATATTACTACCAAATCTCCCGACCTAGGGTGATTTAAATGGTGGGCTGGCTTTTCAAAGTCGTCTAAGACATAGGCAACCCCATCGGTGGCTTCTAGCAGCGATCGCACCTTGGGGATATAGAACGGATCGTTGACATAAACATGAGCAATCTGATGATCGGCAACAGCAAATGCCTTACTAGCCCCAGGGTCAAGCAGTTCTCGCCCCAATTCTTCGCGCACGGTCAGTAAGCCGTTTTCCCGCAGTATCCGATTGAGGTGGATGGGTTGGGATACTGATGTGATTCCATATTCCGACAAAACAATGACTTGAGCACCGCGATTTTCATAATATGAAATCAAATCGCCACAAACACCATCAATTTCCTGTAAATCCTTCGCCACCAAGTTTTGGTCAGGACCAAATTTTTGTAAGCAATAGTCTAGATGAGGCAGATAAATGAGTGTGAGTGTTGGGTCGCTGTGTTCTTCAACCCACTTGGCACTCTGGGCAATCCACTGTGAACAACTGATGGATGTGTTGGGTCCCCAGAAATTGAAAAGAGGAAATTGACCAAGGGATGCTTGGAGTTGCGATCGCCATTCCTGCGGGTGGGTGTAAATATCAGGAATTTTCCTCCCATCAGCGGGATACATCGGTCTAGGAGTGACTGCATAGTCCACAGAGGAGTACATGTTGTACCACCAGAACAAGTTCGCGCACGTAAAGGATGATGAGAGCGATCGCGCCATATCCCACACCTTGGGAGACTGAACAAGTTTATTCGACTGTCGCCAAAACTTAATTTCACACTCATCGCGGAAATACCAACCATTGGCCACAATGCCATGGTCATTCGGCAACTTCCCTGTGAGATAGGTTGATTGCACTGTACAGGTGACAGCAGGTAACACCGGAGAAATCGGCATGACTTTTCCTGACCCCGCCCAACTCTTCAGCAACGGCGTATGCTCCCCCAATAGACTGGGTGACAATCCCACTACGTTTAGAACAACTGTTTTTTGCATAATTTTTCCCTTGTAAACCCAATCCCTAATCCCCAGTCACAAGTATTGAGTCCCCAATCCCCACTTCAAAACCCACTCATACTCCCGCTCAATTGATGCCAGTAAATCCAGCTTCATCTGTTGAGGTAACACCTCCCAAGTGTAAGTCTCAATTTCCAAGTGGTTGGAGACATTTTTGCTATGCAGCAGTTCTAGGACAGTCACAATGTCATCTTGAGTAGACTGTATTAGCTGGTAATCACGGATAAAAATCGGCACATGGAAGTGAATCCGCCACTCACATGCTGTCGTCTGTTCCAGATATGGTAAAGCGTCTTTTAGGTCTGGATAATGATGTATCTGCCCAGTGCGATCGCGAGCAATTACTTGGTGTAAATACGTAGACTCAGCAAAAGGAAGTAACCGCTCCCTCAAGTGGCGACGTTGTTCGGTATCAGTGGGAATGTTCACCTGCAACGCAGCGCTAATCTGAACCTTACCAATCTGAATTCCTGCTGCTTGAAATTGCTGGAACACTGAGGCTGGCTCTTCATACGCCACAGCAAAATGGCAGGTATCATAACAAATACGCACATGGTCTCGTAAAAGCGCCTCAGCGGCTTTGAGTGGAATCCCCAGATGTTCTGCTAAATAAGATCCACCGATAGGTAATAAATGCGTCTTGAAATATTCAATAACTTCGGCAGCATTTTCAATTAATCCATCTGGTTCGGGTTCTAAATCAAGGTGCAGTAGCTTTTCCGTGTTAGTTCGGATGCGTACCATTTCCGCTACCACCTGTGCTATGTGCAAACTGGCAATGCTGGTAACAGTTTGTTGTGAAATTTGATTTCCCTTGAACCAGGGCTTGTAAGATAACGGTAGCGTGGAAATGCTACCTTCCATAGAGTCAGGCAAAAGTTCTGCCAGGATATTTACCAGTCGTAACGTGTAGTCCAACCTCTCCTGTTTAGACCAATCCGGTGCATAAACCCGGTCTTTCACCACCTGGGAATGAAATCCACCATAAGGAAAGCCATTCAAGGTAAACACGTATAGGTCAAGTTCTGTCAACCAAGACTGAAAATCAGCTAAGGCATTCCCTTGCAGCAGTTCCCTCGTTGCTACGTCTGCTAAGCGCAGCCCAATACCAAAGGGTTTGTCTGGGGCTAAACGTGCTTTAAGATCTGGAATGTACTGCTTTAAGTTGGCAAACACTTTGATCCACTCTTCACCAGGGTGAATATTCGTGCAATAAGTCAAGTGAAAGGTCTTATTTGTTTCTATTTTCATCTTTGGGTAACGGTTATTGGCTAATAGCTACTCCTGTCCCGCCAGAAGATTACCTATCTTCTTCTTCTTCTTCTTCTTCTTCTTCTTCTTGGCGTCCTTGGCGTCTTGGCGGTTCATTAAAAAAGGTATTCTTTGTGCAGAACAGGAGTAATTCCAATTATCAATTAGCCATGAGCGAAATTGCTTGTCTGTATAAAGACAGATGCGCTTCGTGAACTTCAATCCCCTTGCCAAGACGTTGCAAAAGAGTCAGAGTTAATTTTCCACCCAAGTGTTCCCGAAACTCCATTAATCCTCGGAACAAACAGCGGGGATGTTCCAGTTGTGATAGTTGTTCAGCCAGTTCTGGTATGTACAAAGTAAAGCCCAGAGCCGACAATGTACTGAGTATGCGCCGCCACTCTAACCGAGAAAGCAGTCCTAACAGGTAGGAATAGGTGCTATCCAAAGCAATGCCAATAGCCACTGCTTCCCCATGACGCAGGTTGTAGTTTGTCAAATGCTCGAGTTTATGAGCCGCCCAATGACCGAAATCTAGGGGACGAGATGAACCCATCTCAAAGGGGTCTCCGTTATTGGCAATGTGTTCCATGTGTAATTGAGCACAGCGATATATCACCTCTTGCATGGTGTTCATGTCTCGACAGACAAGTGCTGTTGCGTTGGTGCGGATAAACTCAAAGAAGTCAGCATCCTTAACTAAGGCTACCTTAACCGCCTCTGCGATTCCAGAACGCCAATCGCGATCGCCTAGGGTATTTAAGAATGTATTGTCATTCAAAACTGCATAAGGCGGGGCAAAAGTGCCGAGGAAGTTCTTTTTACCAAAAGCATTGATGCCGTTTTTTACCCCCACTCCAGAATCATTTTGTGCCAACACTGTAGTAGGAATACGGATGAGGCGAATTCCTCGGTGCGCTGTTGCTGCTGCATATCCCACTAAGTCCAATACAGCACCACCCCCAATCCCCAATAAGTAGGAGTGGCGACAAAGTCCGGCATTGTCAATTATTTGGTGAATTTGCTCTACTAACTTTGGATCGTTCTTGGCTGCTTCTCCACCTGGAACTATTATCGGCTCTGCTGCTAGCATGAGTGCGTTTGGATGGGACTTGGTATATGCAGCTAATTCCCTCAGCAACTCACGCCGTGATGCCAACAATCCTTCATCCACCACTGCTACTATTTTCTTCGGTTCTTTCTCTGTTTTTACGCCAATTACCTGCGACAGTAGGGGATTTTTTAGCTCAAACAAATTAGTAGTGAAGTACACATTATAGTTAAAGGAAACCGAGACACTTTGACGAATCGGTTGCAGGTTTAATGTAGTTTTTTGCTTGATATCTATTACCATATCTTCTCCGCTATTTTTATTTAACAACTAACAACTAGCAATCCTCACATCAAAATGATTAATTCGTTCTAAGAACTGTGTGATTTCCTCATCAAAAAAGCTTTGAGTTGTTTCAAATTCTTGGATTAATGCTGCTCGGTCTTTCTTTGCTACTAACTTTGCTAAGTAGCTATAGGTATTAGCTAGCCTAGCGATCGCCTGACATCGTTCTTCTGTGGCTAGCATGATGTCCACGCATAAGTGTGGACTTTGAGCAAACAAACGCTTAACAATGTCAATTTCTTGATTATAGCTGGGACTTGACATTGACAAGCTACGGTCTATATCGATATTTTCTTGGGCTAAGAAAACACCAAGGCTAAATCGAGAAAAATGCCGCGTCGCCTGAATAATCACCATCAAGTGGTCATGTTCTTCAGGTGAGCATAAGATCAGTTCCCCACCCTGACTTCTCATGAAATCTAATAACCATTGAAATGACTCATCGTTTCGACCTGGACATATTACTATTTTTTGTCCGGCGAATGATTTGACATTTGGTCCAAACATGGGATGTAATCCTATGACTGAACCACAATGGTTTTCAAGCATTGCTTGGACTGGCTCAATCTTGATACTTGTGATGTCGGCTATGGCTGTAGTTGGTGAAAGATATTTGGCTGCACGCTTGATCACATCTACCGTTCGCTCTATAGGAACGCTGACTAAGACTAACTCGGCGTGACTTAACAGTTTATCTGCATACTCCCAATCAGCAGATTCGAGAACACTAACCTCATGTCCGGCTGCTGAAAGCTGCTCAAAGAAAAATTTTCCCATCCTGCCATGTCCACCAATGATGGTAATTTTTCTCTTCTTGGCATTATTGACGGATGATACAGCAATATTGGTAAGTTCGGCATGACAACTCTTCACTAAACTTACCCAAATTGATTCGGGAACACCTGCTTGAGCAAGCAGAGGAGCCATTTCAGCAAGTTGTGCCTCTATGGTAGGAAGTTCTGATGCTTTTAGTAAAGATAGGCGATCGCCTAGTAGTTCAATCAGGCTTTGGTCAGTTTGTTTCAGCTTGTCTAAAACCATAAGGAATTATGAATTATGAGTTATGAATTATGAATTTGTTAGGTGGGAAAGGACACTTTTGTGATTTCCTAGAATTGGGAAAGTGTGACTTTGATGTGATGCACACACAGTAACTAGGGATGTAGAGGATTTGAAAAAGATTTTTTTGAGTTACCCCCACACCCCCACACCCCTACACCCCCACACCCCTACACCCCCACACCCCTACACCCCCACACCCCCACACCCCTATACCCCTATACCCCTATCAACAACTGATTTGCTAGAAGTCAATTTCGGTAAGATATTTACTGATGCAGAACTGGCGACAACTTCAGATAATAGCGTTTCATACTGAGCGATCGCTTGTTCAAAAGAATAGCGCTCTATGGCATACTCTCTCCCCTTTTTACCTAGAGCAGCTGCCTTTACCGGATCTGAATACAAATCTAGCACTGCTGTTGCCAACGCCTGTGGTGACTCTGGAGCAACCACTATGCCAGCACCACTCTTTTTGACAGCTTTCCCACCAGTGCCGGTAGCGGGAACTGAAGCCACTATCGGGCGACCACTTGCTAGCAACAGTGGTATTTTTGAAGGCATATTGAAGGCAATCACATTGTGCTTCTGCACAATCAAGCCCACATCAGCCGCCGCCAACATTTCTGGTAGTTTTTCTCGCGGCTGTAACGGTAAAAGTAAAACGTTATCCACCCCACAACTAAGACAATATTTCTCCAAACTTTTGAGGGCTGTGGATTCACCTACAATCACAAAGACAATTTCTGGCAGATGGCGCAACATGAGGGCTGCTTCTACTACTGTTTCTAAACCTTGGGTGAGAGCAATGTTGCCTGAGTACATTACCACGAATTTGCCGTCAAGTTGATACGCAGATTTCCAGGGGTTGTTCTCCTTGGATAAGGGACGGATAAAATTTACATTCACCCAATTGGGGATACAAACTATTTTCTGAGCAGGCACACCCTTATTTACTAAATTGTCCACAAATCCATCAGCAATAACACTGATGGTATGTGCACGACCGTAGGCAAATTTCTCTAGGACTTCAAAAGCGCGGATGATGAATTTGTTTTTGAGCAGACCGAGGCGTACTGCTGCTTCCGGTAGGATATCTTGGAGATTTAGGACTACTGGACAGTGATATAACCAACTCAGTATAGTTGCTGGTAGGGACACTAATAAAGGGGGAACTGTGAGGAGAATGACATCGGGTTGCCAGCCATTGAGGGCTTGCGGCAAGCTTGTAGCTACAAAGCTTAACTCTAATAACAGCCGATCTATTAAGTTAGGTTTGGACTTAATTCGCAGGTAGCTACGTTGGATGGTAACGCCATTTTGTTGTTCAGTGACAAACCACTTACCTCGATACTCTTCGTAAATCTGGCGCTGCGGATAGTTAGGCATCCCCGTAATTACGCGCACTTCATGACCTCGCTCCACCAGTCCTTCTGCCAGTTCAGTCATCAAAGGAGCTATTCCAATTGGCTCTGGATGATAGTTGTAGGAATAAATTAGAATACGCATTATCTATTTAGTTGATTTGGTGGAGTTAGCCTTAAAGTGGCAGCTTGGTTCTGGTTCCTAAAATTTACTTCTTAGTATTGGTACTGAGAGTAGTGTATGTTAAGCACACCCCTGAATAATCATAATGTGTTTTTGTCACCAAAATAACCCTTTGATTGTAAAGTGTAGTTCAAGTAACATTAAAGATTTGTGAGAGTGCCATTGAAATTGGTAGCAGGCTCAATACCAGCAATCCGTATGGCAGCCCAGCGAAACCAGCAGCTACTGTAGCATCTAGAACAATGAGTGACAAGACACCAGAGCGCACTGCCGTGCGGATGTTCTCTGCGGTAGGTTGGCGCATAGCCCTGATAAAAGGTCGCAATACCCGCATAGCTAATAAAACAACGAATGGTAATACTGCTTGCAGGTCATAATTATTTAACAACCCCAGTCCCAAAAGTCCGGCAATGACTGTGCCAATTAATAGCAGTGCTATCACGGCAGTGCTACCCTCACCCCCATGTACTTCACCTCGGCTGAGGGTAGTAATAGCAGCAATGTAAACAATGGGAATCAAAGCTAAAAACCAATATTCTGCCACCATTGGTGACACGACACTCACGCCCAGCAATAGGTTCCCGCCGCGACAAATCCCCATATTCAACGGACCAAAAACAGGGTGATGCTTGCCGTAAGCATCATAAAGAAGGGCACTTGCAGCAATGCTACAAGCTATAGTGGCACTGGGCCAAGAAACTTGAGCAGATGCCAGTATGCCAGTGCTTAGAAGTATACTTCCAAGGATTGTTGCTCCCCAACGGGATGCCCTGCCACTGGGAATAGGTCGCTCTGGTCGCTCTTTAGCGTCTATTTCGGCATCAAATACATCATTGAATACAATACCACCACCGTATAAACCAGTAGTAGCTAGAAGTAACCATGCCAGTGGTATCAGGTGAAAAAGCGTTGTCCCACCATTGGTTTCATTGATGAAGACAACCCATCCCGAAGCTGCGAAACCTGCTAAGACATCTGCCCAAGCAGTAACAATGTTTGCAGGTCGCATTAACTGTAGATATGCCCAGAAGCGATAAGGGCTTAAAGTTGTAGTGTTCATATTAAAAAATGTTGATTGTTGAGTGTTGACTGTTGATGGTTGACTGTTGATGGTGGTATTTTTTACCAATCAACCATCAACAATCAACAATTGACTACTCAATTAGTGCGTATTCGCGGCTGGATTCCACAAGTGGTTGTTGTCCTCGTAGCACGGAATTACCGTTGAACAACTGTCGTTGATCGATGAGGGACTGATTGAGCCAGTCTGACTCTTGCATTTGACCACTTTGGCTGTAAGCTGCAAGTGCATTTTCATAACAGACTGCTCGCACATGGTCTGCGGGAATTCCGCGCTCAATCATTAGTTGGGCAGTCTTAGGCACAGCGAGGGGATCGCTAACTCCCCAATCAGCACTACTGTCTACGATGATGCGATCGCACCCATAGTGGCGTACAACTTCCACCATTCGGGCATTTCCCATTTTGGTGTGGGGGTAAATCGTGAACGCTGCCCAAAAGCCTCGATCCAAAACTTCTTGCACCGTCTCTTCGTTGTTGTGATCCATAATCACTCGGGATGGCGCTAACCCATGCTCGATACACACATCCATGCTGCGACTGGTGCCAGCTTTTTTGTTCCGATGGGGTGTGTGAATCAACACCAGCATATCTAGTTCCTTTGCCAGTTCTAGCTGGAGGTGGAAGTATTTCTCTTCCGCTGGGGTCATGTCGTCGTAGCCAATTTCACCTATAGCAACTACACCCTCTTTGCAGGCGTACAAAGGCAAAAGTTCCATAACTTGTTCTGCCAATGGTTCGTTATTGGCTTCTTTGGAATTCAACCCCATAGTGCAGTAATGCTTTATACCAAACTGCGCAGCGCGGAACCGCTCCCACCCCACTAAACTGCTGAAGTAATCTTGGAATGAGCCGATGCTAGTACGGGGTTGTCCAAACCAGAAAGCTGGCTCAATCACAGCCACAATCCCTGACATCCGCATCATTTGGTAATCGTCAGTAGTACGAGAACTCATATGAATGTGCGGGTCAATAAACATCATCTGATTAGTGTTCATAATAGTTGTTGATTGTTGACTGTTGATTGTTGACTGTTGGTTGTTGACTGTTGGTTGTTGACTGTTGGTTGTTGGTTGTTACTTACTAACTCCCCACTCCCCACTCCCCACTCCCCACTCCCCTCCTAGCAATGACCAGAGTTCGGGAGATACTGAGCGGTTGGCGCTTGAGCGTTCATGAGCATAATCGATGAGCATCCTTGCGAGTTCGGTATTTACGCGTTGGTCAAGCCCTTGGATGAGATGGAGAGGACTGCCCACAAACAAGGCTTTCAGCACCATTTGGTTCCATGGGAGATTGTCCAAATACTCTGCAGGATAAGGATTTTGTAAAGCAACAGCGTTGAAAACTGCGGTCATATTGCTGCGAATTCCTTCAGCAGCACGGGTGCGAAGTTGTTCTTGGTAAGGTAGAAGCGGTAGGGCTTGATAGAGCGCGACTAACTCTTCTACATCTGCTGCATTGAAGACTTGCTCTAGGGTCTGTAGATATTTTTCAGTATTTTCCTGAGGTAGAGACAGTACCATAAGAGTGCGAGCGGCTTGATCTACGCGCCAATGAGCAGGAGACCAACCTGTTCGCATTGCCAAGGCTGCTTTCAGGTATTCTGGTGTTAGCTCTAGGTAGTTTTTGCCTGTATAACGAGGTACTGCACTAAAGGTAGTGAAGAACACTCGTGTGTTAGCACCACTTCTTATCTGTTCTCTCTTCTGTTCTAGCCAGGTCAGACTTTCTTGACTAACTTGCCGTGTCAGCCAATGATGCAGTAAGTCAGTAATATTAAAATTTGTTTTTTCTAAACTTGCAAAAGTCATTATAATATTACACTTTTCTATCTAGTTTTTCCTCGTTCCCAGCCTCTGGCTGGGAATGCCTACGATGAGGCTCCGCCTCACGGAAATTCTTTGACTTTCTTGCTACGGAGGGAGGCAGAGCCTCCCTGAATGGTTTAGTAGGGTGGGCACTGCCCACCATTTCAGCTTGTGGTGGGCAGTGCCCACCATACGGAGTTAAACTGGGGTTTTTTCCAGTTGTTTTTCTAGACTGAGGATGAACTTTTGCCGCTGATTTTTCCGCAATTTAGAAGCAGCAGCTACCACACCCAGCAGTGCTAGACCTAACACGGGAGCAGGCTCAGGTACTGAGGTTTTGCCGTAACTTACGTCTAACACCTGGACGCGACCTTGGAAGAAATCGCCAACATAGAGTTTGTCATCTTTGAGGCTTGTGCCACCCGTCCAGTTAAATCTGCCTGGAGTGAGGTCAACGGGGTTGCCAAATGGAGGGTCAGTTAATCCAGGAGGCGGTACAATCTTTCCTGATGCATCGAGAGCTGGTTGACCGTATGCAGTCAGGAAGTTACCGTTTTTATCAAATACCTGGACGCGGCTGTTGATAGAATCAGCTACATAGATATTCTCGTACTTATCCACTTCGATGCCGATTGGCTGCTCAAACTGTCCATTTCCAGTGCCTTGTGTGCCAAATGTAAAGAGAGCTTTACCGTTTGGATCAAGCACCTGAACGCGGTTGTTAAACTGGTCACTCACATAAATATTTCCAGTGTTTGGGGAAATTCTTATACCCGCAACACCTTGAAACTCCCCAAGACCAGTACCAGTTGTGCCACCAATGACACCAATTAGCTGACCGTCTGGAGTGTATTTATTGATTTTGTCGCCGTCAAAATCACCGACGTATACATTACCAGCTTGGTCGAATGTCACACCAGAGGGTCCAAAGAAAGCCCTACCTGGTATGAGAGGGGTAAATTCACCAAATGATCTGATAAAGTTGCCCTGAGAATCGAACTGACTCACGTGGTTATTGTAAACGTCACCTACGTAGAGATCGCCAGTCTTGGGAGAGATTTCAAGAGCTGATGGCTCATCAAACTGTCCAGGTCCTGTGCCGCCGGAACCAATTGCTCCAAGATAGTTACCCTCTTGACTGAATACCTCGACCTTGTTACCGACGTTCGGGTCAGAACTGCCGGTTTGTGGGTTAATACCGCGACCGTTACTTACGAGGATATTTCCTGCGCTATTGACGGTTATGCCTTGGGGAACAAACAGCTGTCCAGGTCCGAAGCCTGGGCTGCCGATCTGGCTGTTGTACGTTAAGCTGACCTGCGCCTTTGCTTGAGCAGCTGCTGCCATTACCATCATGCTGGTACTGACTAAGGCAATTGACAAATTTTTGACTAATCTCATGATGAAGTTGCGGTTATATGAGTTATACTCTTCCCTAAGCTACTTTCGTTCCTAGGCTCAGCCTCAGAACTTTAGTGTGTGAGTTGTTGCTTGGTTCGCAGCAGCTCACTTTGTCTGCGTTCCCTGGCAAAACCGCCAGGGAACGAGGAATTAGAGAACCTCTACCTTAACGAGCAGCTTTTCGGCAACCTTTTGTTGGCTTTTGCGCTTTTGGATTGCAGCATTTACGCCTAAAGCACTCAGCGCTAATAAACCAACCGCAGAAGAAGGTTCAGGAACTTTCGTTCTAGGATCAATCTTGATGACGCTTCCTTTCCCGTCTGCAAATCTGGCGTTGTTTGCGATGTACAAATCACCATCAGGACCAACAGTGATGCCAGAAGCTGCCTGTAGTCCATTACCACTCAGGAGAGTTGTGCGAGTACCATCAGGGGTGATTTTGATCAAAGAACCACTGGGATCACCGATGAGGTTACCACCCTGTTCAATGGCCTTCCATTCTGACTGATTTACGTGTTGTAATACATACTCATTGCCCTGTGAGTCGTAGGCTACGCCAGTCAGCTGGGTAAAGCCAGTAGCTATCTCTGTGCCAGTCAACTGGGTATCGCCAACACCTGTTCCTGTGGTTACGAAGTTACCGTTGCTGTCTAGGCCTACGTCGAAGATACGCGCTTTTCCTTCTGGATAGGGATAATAACTATATTCGCTGACTGTTAAACTTCCATCGGGAGCAACTGTAATACCTGTGGGTACTGATTGCTGTGATGCCGGAATCCCACTAGGACCTACTACATAACCAGGGGGTAGTTCTGGAGGCGCACCTGCTGGAGGCGCACCTGCTGGAGGTGTACCACCTGGGTCTGACGTTGGCGCAGACTGAGGTGGGTATATGAGTTGATCTACTGGTATTTGTAGCTGAGGGAATGCTTTTACGTCCTTGATACCGCTGCCATCAAGTGCCACCTTGTAGATAGAGTTTCCACCGCCATCAACGACGTAAGCATTATCACCCTTAATCGCGAAAGCGTAGGGGTTGGAAATGATATCAGTGCCATCAGGATTATACTTGAGTTCATAGGAGCCAAAATCGGCAAGACTTGTCAACGAACCAGTTGCTAAGTCTACTTTGTATAACTGTCCGAGTGAAGGCTCTTTTAAGACGGTATCGCGTTGTCCTGGATTGCCAGCCAAGCCAGTCAAAAGATAAGCGTTGCCTTGGGAATCAAATTTGATGTCCGCAGGACCTGCTGCTTGTTCTCCATAGGGCGATAATGCTATGGACGCAAGATTTGAGAGTACAGTTGTTTTTGTACCGTCTGTAGCAAGTTTGACAACGGTACCATTCTCAGCAGCACATAAAGGAATATATTGTGAGCTAGGTGATGGAATACATCTTCCGTCGCTTCCGTCCCCTCCTGCGCCACTGTTTGCTACATAAAGATTGCCAGCCTGATCAAAAGCAATCCCTCGTGGGTTATCTAGACCGCTGAGGACTGTTGTAAATGTAAGGTCTGCTGCTTGTGCTTTCGATACAGAAATAGTGGCTATGCCAACAGTGAACACTGTCAGGGCAAATGATTTGAGTTTCATACCTTTTGAGATTGAGTGTTGGTAAGTTGAAAGTTGTGCGGTTGAAATGAGAACGATTCCCATTTTTTTCGGAGATGGAAATCAAGCATCTCTTGAATCATGAGAGGCTGTCGATAGCCCAATACGCTTGGTGTTAAGGGTGATCGGCGAGCATTTTAGACGCTGTAGAGACGCGATTAATCGCGTCTCTACATAGGTTTACGGTAGGTAGATTATCTTAACTGAACCGTATTGGTTGATAACCTCTCATGATTGAGGAGTTGTAGATTCGGCGTGAAACTCTTTACCTAAGTGTCAGGAGTCTGATCGCGCTACACAGACGCAACTAATTAACGCCCACAGCGCCAAACGTTAATCCCTCAGCAGAAGTAGGTTCAGGCATAAGCTTTGTCTTCTCAATTCTGAGGACTTGTCCAATTCCTGGACAACCGCCTCGGTTGATGAGATAAAAAGCACCATCAGGACCAATAGTCAAAGCAGCAGGTGACTCTAGTCCATTCCCACATATGAGAGTTGTGCGAGTGCCATCGGTCGCTATCTTGATGAGAGAACCATCAAGACGACCTTTCCAGCCAGACTGATTAGCGTGTTGCAAAGCATACAAATTTCCCTCAGCATCAAAAGCTAAGTCAATAAGTTGCGTAAAGCCATCAGCATAGACTGTTAGTTGATTATCAGAACCTATTCGATAGATTTTTGCTCCACCTTCCGGAAACGGAAAACCAGTGAATTCGCTTACGTAATAAGCTCCATCCGGTCCTTTGACGACACTTGTGGGTACTGATTGAATGACTAACTCCGATGGGGGGGTATCACGATAAGCACTAGGAGGTGGTACGTGTCCCCGATCAAAATTTTCAGAGTCAGAATACGGGAAGATGGGATTAGTTAATGTCTGCTTAGGAATGGCAGAGATTATCTTCACATCGCCGCCATCAATATTTACACTTAGTAGGTCATTTGCTCCCGCATCAACTACTATAAATTTATCCCCATCTACGTAAAAACACAAGGGATTACTGACAACTTCACCTCTACTTAATTCAAAATTATTAGAAAGTTCATAATTAGCTATATCTGCAAGACTTGTCCACGAATTTGTACTAAAGTCGGCAGTAACAATTTTTCCCAGATCAGTTTCACCTAATGTGGTATCACGGAGGGCAGGAGCAGCAGCAAGCCCCATGAGAACATAGGGTTTACCATTAGTATCAAATTGAATATCGTGAGGACCAGCAGCTCCAGTACCATCGGCGAATGCTAACGAAGGGAGTCCAGTAAGTACACGCTTAACCGTACCATTCTCAATTTTAGCTACAGCACCACTTGTGCCATAACGTAATGAATCTTGGCCACTTGGTGATGGAATGCAAGCCCCATCCCCCCCCGTTCCCGCCTCTGCAACATAGAGACTACCGTCAGGACCAAAGCTAAGACCTTTTGGATTATCAAGACCGTCGGCGAGTAATGTGCTCATAAGAATGGGGAGTGGGGAGTGGGGAGTGGGGAGTGGGGAGTGGGGGAGGGGGGAGTGGGGAGTGGGGAATGAATGGGGCGTGGGGAGTGGGCAATGAGTGGGGCGTGGGGAATGAATGGGGCGTGGGGAGGTGGGAGTGAGAAATAAATTTCTCACTCCTGCTGTATTTATTCCCCATTCCCTACTCCCCATTCCCCATTCCCCATTCCCCTCATTGGGGTATGTAGCTCATACCACGGTTAAATGAGTCGAGATTGCCTGCTTTGGCTTCCAGCATACGTTTGATATTCATACCCTCAGCGCCAAAATCTTCAATCTGAAGTTTACCGTGAGGCAAAGACTCACCTGATTTCCAGAATGTAATCTGGTGCAGGATGAAACCAGCAGCAGAGGGGTCTGCGAAAGCATAGGAAGTTGGGATCATCAGTGCTACAGAGCGCTGATAAAAGCTGTATTCTGGATAGAAGTATTCCTGCTCAAGCAAGTAATATTTGCTCAAAGTATGGCGTCGCAGGGAAATTTTTACCTTTTGACCATATTCATCGATAAATTCTCCCGACTCAGGACTAATTTCACCGACTGGTCGCACTAGGTGTGCCCATTCATCCAGATTCCGAAGGTCTGACAAATACTCGATGCCAAGTTCTACTGGGGCGTCTACATAGATAGTGTCAGTATCAATAAAGTAGCGTCCTTTCGCTGCTTGTGTCAAACCAGCTTTGCGTTCCAAATTACCTTTGAGAGAACGACACTCAGAAGTATGTACTGTGTGAATTCCCTGCATAATCATTTGAGTCTGGCGCTTTGGATCCACAAAGCTGAGCCAGTGAAAATACACACCTTTTTGGTCTGTCCCAGGCTGGATGTAGTCGGTAGGAAAAAGTAGAACTGGGTAGACCTGATGATACTTTTGATACTCAAATCCGCAGTGCCACTCAATACCAAAGAAAAGTGGGTTTTCTAGCTTTTTAACATGATAGTAGAGATCTTTGTGATAACCAGAGGCTGTGCCAATCCAAGTATCTTCGTCAACCTGCTCTTTCATCCGGCTAAAAAGCGTCCACTCGTCCAAGTTTTTTAAACTACAAAGATAATCGAAGGCGGTTTCTGGCGCAGTCGCAATGTAGGCGGATGTTGCAAATGTATTTTTTTCCATTGAGAACTCCTAATAGACCGAATGGTGGGCAGTGCCTACTCCTGAAAGAATGGTGGGCAGTGCCCACCCTACTGAAACTGTGTTTATTAATATCTTGCACAATCGCCTTGTTGCGAAAATCAGAACAACAAAAAGCTTATGATTTTGTAGGGTGGGCACTGCCCACCAGCCATTATTGAGAAAGTGCAAGATGTCAGTTTAAAGAAGCAATTTGAATGCTGATTAGCTTGCTATTGCCATGAACTTAAGATTTCTAGCATTCATAATTCTTTTCTCTGCCAATCGCTTAGCAGCTTCATTAGTAGTAATTTCCTCCTTTTCAGATATCTCAAAAATCTCAAGGAGGGTGTTGTAAATGTTATGCACTTGCTTGAAAGCTTTTTCTTCGTTGTACCCAATCATTTCATTGTAGACGTTGATGAGTCCTCCTGCATTAATCACGTAATCTGGACAATAAAGAATGCCTTTTGCTGCCAGCATTTGACCATGAATTTCTTCTTGACCTAGCTGATTGTTCGCCGGACCTGCAATAATGGGAGCTTGGATGCGAGGAATTGTCTCACTATTGAGAATTCCGCCTAAAGCACAAGGAGAAAAAATATCTACATCAAGAGAGTAAATGTCGTCTGGCTCTACAGCAGTTGCACCATAAAGACGTTTGACTTCTTCTATTTTCTCTTGACTTATATCGGTGACAAAAAGTTTGACGCCGTGTTCATGTAAATGTTGGCAGAGATTTTTACCTACATTCCCCAGACCTTGAACTGCTACTTTCAGCCCATCCAGACTTTGGCTATGCAAACGAAACTCTACAGCAGCTTTTATTCCTAAAAAAACGCCCAACGCTGTTACAGGAGCAGGTCCGCCGGACTTTTCTTCTACACCAACTACGTGAGCAGTTTCTTTACCGATTTTTCTAATATCTTGAGGGGTAAGATTCATGTCTTGACCTGTAATAAAACGTCCGTTGAGAGTTTCAACAAAACGTCCATAGGCTCTCAACAGGTCGTCAGTCTTATTGTCAGGATGAGCAATAATGACTGCTTTTCCTCCACCAACAGGAATGTTAGCACAAGCAGCCTTGTAGGTCATACCACGACTCAGACGAAGAGCATCCTTTAAAGCAGCTTCATCGCTGACATAGGGCAATAGTCTTGTAGCCCCCATTGCTGGTCCTAAGCTGGTGTCATGGATGGCAATAATTGCCTTTATATCTGGGTCTTTGCCATGACAAAAGAGAACTTGCTCATGACCCATTTGTCCAACAGTTTCAAAAAGATTCACTTTGTTTCCTCATTTACCTGAATTTGTTTGTAGTTGCGCAGAGGGCGCTAACCTTGTCGTGGCGTTGAAACGATATTACGAACCGTTTGTAGTAGCGCAGAGGGCGCTAACCTTGTCTTGGCGTTGAAACGATATTACGAACCGTTTGTAGTATTCAGTGTTCATCTGTCGTGGCGCTGAAGCGCTACTACGTACGAACCGTTTGTAGTATTCAGTGCTCGTCTGTTGTGGCGCTGAAGCGCTACTACGTACGAACCGTTTGTAGTATTCAGTGTTCATCTGTCGTGGCGCTGAAGCGCTACTACGAACCATTAAATATTTGGAAATGAAACATGTGCACTTGTCGTTTTAGCCGGAGTTGATTTGGCTCCTTGTGCTGCTAGACCTTGATTGCGTCCTTTAGATGGTGCAGGTCGATTCGGATCAATTAATACATCGATTACGAAGGGACCTGTGGCTCTCATGGCTTTTTCTAGTGCTGCTTGGAGATCAGACTCTTTGTGAACGCGGATACCTTCGGCTCCCATACCGCAAGCAATCATGGCAAAATCTGCCTCAGGAATTGTAGCATCTGCACCCGTCATGCCCAACATTGCCATGCCTTGATGACACATATTGTAGCGGGCATCGTTAAGTACAATCCAAACGGCGGGAATATTGTATTTCACAGCTGTGCTGATCTCGTTATTCATCAGCATTGCTCCATCCCCCACAATGGCGACGGCTTTACCGTTGCTTGCAATCGCTGCTCCCAGGACTCCGGTGACAGCATGACCCATTGCTCCGACTCCAGTGCTGACTCGATAACGATTTGCTTGCGGGAATCGTAGGAGATGGGTTGACCAAGTAAAGGAGTTACCGCACTCCGCCATGACGATCGCATCGCTGCCATCGACAATTACCTTTTGGATTGCCTCCATCAACACATCTGGTCGGACTGGAGTGTCTGCACCTGAAGGAATTTGCTCAGGTTCAGGGTTAGGGAGCGATAAGGGTGTTTTGGCAGTTACCAGAAGTTCTTCGTAATCTAACAGTGCCTGCACAAACCCTTTAATGTCAGACTGCACACCGAAGGTTTCAGCTTGTGGATAAGCTACCCCTGGTACTGTTGGGTCAATGTCTACATGCACAAAACCTCCTGCGGGAACCATTTTGGGATTCCAGAAGGAAGTAGGTTCGCCAAGGCGTGTACCTAGAACAAGTGTACGAAGAGGAGGTTGCTGTTGCATGTAGGTCATGACCGAACCATGACCGCCCAAACCTGTGACACCGACAAACTGGGGATGGTCTTCGGGAAAGATGCCTTTGCCACGAGGTGAGCACATAACTGCTGCTCCCGTTCTCTCGGCAAGTTGGCGGATTTCGTCTGCTGCATCACGGGCACCAAAGCCTAGCCAGATGGCAAACGGTCCTTCAGACAGTAAGTGTACTGTTTTGGCGATCGCATCCCTGCTAGGTGATACCACAGAACTAGAAATACCTAACTGGGGCAACGAAATTTTATCTACCAAACTTGATTGCACGGTGGTGGGAATGCTTAAATGCGCAACAAACCCACCCGGCTGCGACAGACCGAGAGCAAGTCTACGAAAAATCTGTGGGATTTGTGCAGCACATTCCACTGTGGTAGCATAGTTGAATAGAGTTCCGGCAGTAAAAATTCCCTCAGTAGGCAATGTTTCAGCACTCGTTTCCTGAATTGCCCAACGTCCGCGTTGTGGTGCTGAAGTGCAAGCCGACAGGAGAATGACTTTTGCACCTTCTCCACGGGCAGCAAATAATCCAGTGAGGGCGTTGGTAATACCAGGACCTGCTGTTGTAAAGACTACCGTAGGAAGACTGCTAGCAAAATAGGCTTCCACTGCTGCAAAGGCTGCTCCTGATTCATGGCGGCAGTTGAGTACTTGCATGGTGCTATTAGACAGCGAACCCCAAAGGCTTGCCATTGCACCTCCCGCAACACCAAAAGCGCACCCAACTCCTAAATTTTCCAGCATCTGCACGATCACATCAGCGACCGTGAGCGAAATTTCTTTGTTTGTGTACTCCAGTGTAGATTCTACATAACCATTTGGTTGCTTAGTGCTAATTGCTATTTGAGTAGAATTTTGAATCATGCTTATACGTACTCCGTGATTGCTCGAAAGGTTGATGACTCTATATCTAATTGCGCTCACAGTCTCAAGCAGGTTTCATGTCAAAGACTGCGTATTCTTTAAAAATTCCGCTAACCCAGATCCATTAACACTGGGATTAACCACAGCTTCTGCCGATCCTAAAAAACTTGTATATGGGAAACCCAAACAATTAAAACTGTGCTTATGAATGTAAGCTTACAAAAACTTAACATAAACCAGCAATGAAAAATCTTTTGATCGGTTTGTCTATTCTTTCGCTTTTAGTGGGACTAAATTTAACCTTCATTTATCAGGGTTTTAAAAACTATGCCTTTAGATAGGTAAAAAAACGTGTATCTTTTTTTACCTTGTTTTTTAAACTGAAGACAAAATACACCTAAGGTACTGGCAACGCTCGTCTGGTAGGAAATTGAGCATCTTTACTTATAGCCAAAAATTTTGTTTTATAAAATACGTAATTATTTAATGATGAGTATTTCTTATGGTAGATGACTAAGAGTATGTACTTGCTTTACAAATCTTAAAGGTTCTTCTTTTGACAGATGACTTCAACAAAAATTTCGTAGTTAAATGGGTTAAAAAGCAGGTTCATAGGAGTTAAATTTGTGACACACAATTTGCCTTAATTGAGAATGTGCAAGATGTCAACCACTGTACAAATTGAGCATCATATGAATCAACTGATAATGGTCGTTGTCGGGGCGGTCATGCTTGTGCCCTGGAGGGACTGGCGACTGGTTCGATCTCGTTGGGGATTCAGACCGCAACCAAATCTTAAAAGAATTTCTTTCCCAGTTCCCAGTCGCCAGTCCCCAGTCCCCAGTCCCCAGTTCAAGACAGCAAGGGTGAAAGGTTTTTGGATTTTAAAGGTTTTGTAAACTTTTGTTAAAATTCTGAAAATCTATGATAAGTTAATCTCGTAGAGATAAATCTATGTAAGTTAACAAATACACAGAAAATTTAGGAAGCTTTTGATAACAAGCCCATTTACGGCTACAGGGCCGAATTGTAAAGGGTGACGAGGGGTTATGACTTTTGGTAAGTATAGATTTGTCCAATCTAAATCTCAGTTGGTTCCACGGGCGGAAGAGTTGCAATTTGCTGAACTTCTGATCAATCGCGCAGCAGAATCTGCCTTTTGCTTGGGAGAAAACGCGCAGTTTCTCTACGTAAATGATGTAATTTGCAGCACAATCGAGTATTCCCGTGAGGAATTACTGTCCATGAAGCTGCAAAATATAGATGTAGATTTTTCGCTCCAAGATTGGTCAGAGCAATGGCAATATCTTAAGAAAAATAGTTTCGCGTCTACGTTCAAGCAGCAACGGGTCCTCACCTATAAATCTCGTTATCGAACAAAGGGAGGTCGAGTATTTCCGGTAGAAATTACCATAAATTATGTAGAACACCAAGGCAAGGAGTTGATTTGTGCCTTTGTCCGTCAAAGGAGCGATGAATCTCGAAACTTCAATTCAAAGACAGTCACCCATGAACAGATTTCACAACAAAGGCACGAAAATTTCCCGAACCAACTCCCCCCTGAGGTTAAAATCCCAGGCTATCCCAACTTCCGATTCCCCATTTTCAAGACAGAGTTGAACGTTCAACAACATATAGATATATCCTTCAATGTCAAAGAGGTTTTGCAGCAGGAAGTTGATATAGTAAATACAGAGTCAGAACTAGCAACATCTCTTTGTATACTTCGTTCCACCCTCGACTCTGCTGCAAATGGCATACTAGCAGTGAACTTTGACGGAGAAGTCGTTTACTGCAACCAGAAATTTTTGGATATGTGGCATCTGCCAAAATCCATAGAAATGTCCAAGAAATGTAATCAAGCCAAAAGCTTTTTCGAGAGCCAAGTAAAATATCCAGAACTTTTTAATTCCTGCGTTTGGGAAATGTCCGCCCAATTAGATCGCGAAAGCTACGATTTAATAGAATTAAAGGATGGAAGGATTTTTGCACACTACTCTGAACCGCAACGCTTAGGTGCAAAAATTATTGGCAGAGTCTGGAGTATTTGGGACATTACTGAATCCAAAAGAACTGAGGAAGCACTCAAGCTGAGTGCAGCAAGATTTCGGACTTTGGCAGAAACCACAGATGCTAGCATTTTCCTGATTCAAGAAAGAGGTATTTGCTATGTAAATCCTGCTGCGGAAGTACTAACAGGCTACACACAAAAGGAATTAGTAAATGGCTTTAATATTGACCAACTCTTTAAGGCTAAAAAGCTCAGACAAGTACATCAACAAGAGGGAGCAGCCTCTGGTGAATACCAGGAAATCCAAATTATCACGAAAAAAGGCATAGTGCGCTGGCTAGCTTGCACAGTGGAAGTGCTGGATGGAGTGCTCGATTTTGCTTCTCAGCCAGTGAAAATGATTACAGCCATCGATATCACTGATTATAAAAACGCAGAGTCAGAGCTGCGTCAAGCTCTTGATCAAGCAAAACGACTCAGTGAACTCAGAGAACGCTTTGTCTCCATGCTGTGCCATCAATTCCGTACGCCGCTAAACGTTGTGGCATTCTCTGCTGACTTACTCAGACGTCATCTTCACCAATGGCCTGAGGAGAAAAACCGCTCTTATCTCGATGTCATTCAAGCAGCTGTCAAACAAATCAGTGAATTACTAGATGAAATTCTGTTGTTTGGTAGGGCAGAAGCAGCGAAATTAAAGTGCGATCCCAGACCCATCGACATACATCAGTTTTGTCGTGATATTATAGCCCAAGTCCAGTTAGCAAGTGGCAACCAAAGATTAATCAATTTTGTCAGCCTTGGTAACTGCACAAACATCCATTTAGATCCAAAGTTACTACAGCATATTCTAACGAACTTACTCTCAAATGCAATTAATTATTCTCCTACAGTTAGCACAGTGATTTTTGAGCTTTGTTGTCAAAATGAGGATGTAATTTTTAAAATTAAAGATGCAGGAATCGGTATTCCGGTAGTAAATATACAACAAATATTTGAGCCATTTTATCGAGGCAGTAACGTTGACAGTATACCTGGTACGGGACTGGGTTTATCAATAGTGAAAACCTTGGTGGAATTACATGGCGGTGAAATCGCCGTGGAGAGTGTCGTTGGTGTAGGTACTACTTTTACTGTCAAGCTGCCATCAACAAATATCCAGCTTTTAAGCTTAGTTGAAAGTCTGTAGTCAAGATGTCGATATTAGAAATATTTGACTCTTGACCATCAATTGTTGACTCCTCGGTACTTGGCGACGAGTTCAGGTATCTTTTGCTCCCACAAATTCTAGTAATTGAACATCATGTACGAAGCGTCGAAAAAAATCTTGGTCATTGAAGATGATGCCATAACCCGCAACATTTTCTTAGACGGTCTTGAGGCTGAAGGTTTTTACACTATAGGTGCTGAAAACGGTATTGCTGGTATTCAGCAAGCACAAGAACATTTGCCCGACCTAGTGATTTGCGATATTATGATGCCGGATATGAATGGTTTCGGAGTTCTGGCAGCACTGCGTCAAAATCCTCTCACAGCAATTACTCCGTTCATTTTTTTGACTGGCAGCAATACTAAGGCAGATGTCCGTAAAGGTATGGACTTAGGAGCGGATGACTATATTAGCAAACCCGCTACAGTAGAGGAGTTGCTCAGAGCTATCACAACTCGACTAGAAAAGCAAGCTCAACTAATGCAGCACTGGTACACTGCTTACCGCCAGCAACTTCCTCAACCTCCATCAGCAACCACACAATCATCGACAAATCCAAAGCCATTTTTTCCATCCCTTCCCCAACTTAAAGAAGTTTTCGATTTTATCGAAGCCAATTATGACCAAGGGATTACTTTATGCGATGTAGCTGAGGCAGTTGGTTACTCATCAGCTTACTTAACCAATCGAGTAGCTAAGCAGACGGGAGAAACTGTAAACAGCTGGATTGTGAAGCGCCGAATGGCGGCTGCACGTTCCTTACTCCAACAAACTAGTCAGACCATCGAACACATTGCTACAACGGTGGGGTATCAAAATGCATGTCATTTCTCCCGTCAGTTTCGTCAACACCACGGAATCCCTCCTCAAAGCTGGAGAAAAAAGCATCAATTAATGTCTCAATCAGCTTGAAGAGGTAGGGAGTGGGGAGTGGGGAGTGGGGAGTGGGGGGATGGGGAGTCAATACTGCGTAGGTTTTGCAAAAATAAGAAACCCGGTTTCTCGAAGAAACCGGGTTTCTGGCACCTCAACTATCGTTAACCGACAAGTATTTAATGGGGAGTGGGGTGATAGGGGGTAAGAAATACTACTAGTACAACGCGGCGGAAATAAAGCACCCATTTCAAAAATTGAATTTCGCGCCATGGCGCAAGGACAAGGCAGGCAGATCGTTGGGAGTCGGCGATCTGAACTGCCGCCCAAAATTTCCCAAGGGCGTCTTTGCTTGACACTCCCAATGCCTAAAGGCAAGGGGATTCTGTAAGAGTTTCAGCCGTATCTCTTACATATCCGACTGTCGGAGTTTCCCACACATTGGCGGTAATTCCCGTAGGCATGGTTCCTGGACTCAACCCGCTTGGGATTGATAACTTCCGAGGCGTAACTTTCCCCCAGTCTGGGGGTAGGGTGCAAAATAATTGACCGAT
>JADQBA010000169.1 GCA_016903675.1 Stigonema ocellatum SAG 48.90 = DSM 106950
TTAACACAAGCAAGGAAAATAGGCGATCGCACTCAAGAAGCAGAGTTAATCCTTAATTTAGGCGGTGCTTACAGACTAATCGGCGACTATCCAAAAGCCAAGGAATTGATTGAGCAAGGTTTGAAAATAGCAAGAGAACTAAAAAATCCTCGTTTAGAATCAATTGCTCTTAATAGTCTCGGTTCTTATTACACCTCGCTCAACGATTATCAAAAAGCTTTGTCACTGGCGCAACAAAGTTTGAAAATTGCTCAAGATTTGAAAAGTCCACCTCTAACAATATCTCCTCAATTTGCCTTGGGCGATATTTACAGTGATTTGGGAGATTACAAAAAAAGCCGTGAATTCTATCAACAAGCACTGACTACTGCACAGCAACTGAAAAATCGCTACAGTGAAGGTCTCGCTTTATTTGCCCAAGCTTACATATATTTTGCTCAGGGTGAACCGCAAAAAACTGTGGAATTATCAAAGCTTGCTTTAACTATTTTCCAAGAAATTAAAGTGCCGCGTCTGCAAGCTTTTGCACATAGAATGCTGAGTATTGGTTATGGTGAATTGGGTAATGATGCTCAAGCGATGGCAGAAGCTCAAAACTTTCTCACCTTTGCTCAGAAAACTCAAAATTCCCTTTGGTCAAAATCAGCACTCAGTTTGCTTGGGGGTTTACATCAAAAATTTGGGCGTAAAGAACAAGCGATCGCCACTTATCAACAAGCGTTAGCAATCACAACAGATAATCAAATTCCTGGCGCAGATGCTTATATTTTAGCGGGTTTAGCCCGCATTTATCAAGATTTAAATCAGCCGAATATTGCTATTAAATACTACAAAGATTCCGTCAACCAAATTGAAGAAGTCCGGCGGGGTATCCAAGGTTTACCACCAGAATTACAAAAATCATTCTTAGATGCAACGGTTGATTTTAACAGAGTGAAGGTATCTGATATTTATCGCCAACTGGCTGAATTGTTATTCTCCCAAAAACGGGATAAAGAAGCGCTGTATGTCCAAGAACTTTTGCGAGGACAAGAAATCCGGGATTTTATCAGTACAAGAAGTACAACCAACAAGCCCCAAATTCCCCTCACACCAACGGAGAAAAAAGTGCCGACTCTAAGTCAGTCTGAACTGGCGATGGGAAACCAGATTATTGAGTGTGAAGGGAAAAAAACTCAGCCATGTATAGCACTGAGGGATAAACAATCTGAACTGATTAAGCAGCATTATAAAGAATCGCAAATACTGGACAAAGAAATCCGGGAAAACCGTCAAAAAGATGATATTTTCTTCGAGCCGAAAAATTTAGGGAAAATTAGAGAAATTGTTGATGCTCAAGCAGACACTGTCATGATTTACCCTTTCGTGAGAGAGAAAGAACTAAAAATACAGTTGTACGGCAAAGGAGATGTCCTCAAAACTATTTCAGTTCCAGTTGGACGCCAAGAATTAGGACAGACAGTCCAAGAGTTTCGCTCTTTAATGGAAAAGTGTGAGAAACCAAGAGCTAATTGTGGTAATGCAGAGATTCCACAATTACAAGCAGCTAGTCAAAAACTCTACAACTGGTTAATTAAACCGATGGAAGGAGAACTTCAGGGAGTAAGGGTCAAAAATCTCGTCTTTGCACTAGATCGCGTAATACGCTATGTGCCGATGAGTGCTTTGTATGACGGGAAACAATACTTGATTGAGAAATACACAGTATATATTGCGCCATCAGCAGAATTAACTGATACTAAGGAAAAATTACCAGCCGGAACGCAAAACACCCAAGTGTTAGCAATGGGACTGTCAGAACCTCGTTCTGGTTTCTCTAGTCTGCCAAATGTGCCAAAAGAATTAGATGCTATTGTCAGAAAAAATACCAGTGACAAACAAGGAATTTACCCGGGAGACAAGTATCTAAACAGTGCCTTTGACTTTCGTACCTTGAGAGATAACCTCAAAGGACACAAAATTTTGCACCTCGCCACTCACGGTATCTTTAATCCTGAAAGCTCAGATAAATCTTATATCCTGTTGGGAACTGGCGAGCAACTTACTCCAGAAAAGATTTTTGCCTTAACAGAATTAAGAGACATTCACCTCGTCGTATTATCGGCTTGTCAAACTGCCCTTGCAAGTCCCGACAAACAAGATGGTGTAGAAATTAATGCTCTTGCCTACAATTTCTTGTATAATAAAGCCAAATCTGTAATCGCTTCTTTGTGGCAAGTTGACGATCCCAGTACAGCACAATTGATGGAGCAGTTTTATAGTCATCTTGCTAACTCCAAAACACCCTTAACAAAAGCAGAGGCTCTACGTTTAGCTCAACTATCTTTACTTTATGGCAAACAGGTAACTTTAGATGATATTAAGCGAGGGGCTATTAATGTCGAACCAGTACCTGGTAAACCAGGTAAACAAACTAAGGCGATCGCCAATTTTGCTCACCCTTACTATTGGGCACCGTTTATTTTGATTGGCAATGGGTTGTAAAAAGTTATGAATTAGGAATATTGAGCATGGAAACAAGAAATTCCCTACTCTCTACTTCCCCCCTTGGATTTCCTTCGTGTTCTTCGTGTCTTCGCGGTTTAAAAATATTTTTGAACCACGAAGACACGAAGAACACGAAGATCAAATGACGATAAAACTCTTGTCCTGCCTGGGAGCGAGGCAGGACAAGACTTTCAATTAGCATAATTTTCATACTGCTGCCAGAGTCATGGTTGATAAAATTTTCAAACAGATTTCTCGACTGATTTTACCGCTGTTGGGTTTGTGGTTATTTTTTGATTTAGCCTCGCACTTAACAGCAGAAATTCTCTGGTTTGGTGAAGTTGGATATCTACCAGAATTTTTATTGCGCTTGAAGACCCAGCTAGGGTTGGGGGCGATCGCCTTCTTGGTTTCATCTGGTTTTTTACTCTTGCATTTGGCTTTAGCCTCTAGGTTGAAGCACCCCTCGTTGCAAGCAAAAAGGGGAACAAGAGGTGGACTAAGGTTGCGCTTTCTGCTACCAGTGGTGTTAGGACTGAGTGTGGTGGCGGGGTTGATACTGATTTACTATGGTCAGAAAGCTTTTAACTTTTGGGATGCGAATATTAAATTGCCCAGCACAACCTTGCATCTAGCACCCTGGTTACAGCAGGTGTTCAAGTCAGTGCATTTACAGCAACTTCCCATTCCAATGGTGCAGTTGGGTTTGCTGCTGGGATTGATTATAGCAATTTTGATTAATCCTCAGTTTTTCTTAAGGGCGATCGCACTGCTCATAAGTTTGCTTTTGAGTTTCCTGTTATCAGGACGTTGGGTGATGGTTTTAGAGTATTTCCATGCCACTAATTTTAACCGCACGGAGCCACTATTTAACCAAGATATTAGCTTTTATGTATTCTCCCTGCCCATATGGGAAATGTTGGAATTTTGGTTACTCGGACTGTTTCTCTACAGCATGGTAGCTGTGGCATTAATTTATCTACAAGCAGCAAATAGTTTAAGTGAGGGTTTCTTTGCCGGGTTTTCTATACCTCAGCGACTCCACTTACACATTTTAGCTAGTTTACTGATGCTGGTGATTGCCCTGCATTATTGGCTCGCACGTTATCAACTTTTGTATTCCACCAAGGGGGTAAACTACGGTGCTAGTTACACCCCTGTTAATGTGCAGTTGCCAATCTACACCAGCTTATATCTTTTGGCAGTGGCGATCGCAATTTACCTGCTATTGCGGATGATTATTTTATCCAAGGAACTGAACAGCGCTGGCAAACCAATCTCCCTAGTTTCCTATCCACGCCATCTAGTTTACGTGCTGGGATTATACTTAGCAGTGGCGGTGGTTGGTGGCGAAATCTTGCCTCTAGGGGTACAACGCCTCATCGTACAACCAAATGAGCTTGCCCGCGAACGTCCCTATATTGGGCGTACCATCACCTTGACGCGACAAGCATTTAATTTAAACAAAATTGAGGCGCAGACCTTTGATCCGCAAGGTCAGCTCAGTGCATCTGATTTGCAAGCAAACAACTTGACAATTCGCAATATCCGTCTGTGGGATAAACGTCCTTTACTAGAAACCAATCGCCAACTGCAACAGATCCGACCTTACTACAAGTTTCCCGATGCTCAGATTGACCGCTACACTTTGAAGAAGCAGGGGGTGCAGGGAGAGAGTGAAAAGCAACAGACGATTATAGCTGCGCGGGAACTAGACTATAGTGCCGTTCCTGGGCTAGCTAAAACCTGGGTGAACGAACATCTCGTCTATACTCACGGGTACGGCTTTACACTCAGTCCTGTGAATATTGTAGGTGCTGGTGGACTACCTGATTACTACGTTAAGGATATTGGTGTTGATAATATGGGGAAAGAAGGCTCTTTGCAGATATCAGATGCAGCAATTGAGGCAAGTATTCCCATTGGTCAACCGAGAATTTATTACGGCGAAAATACTAATACATATGTGATGACTGGGACAAAAACGCAAGAGTTGGACTATCCCAGCGGCAATGAGAATGTCTATAACGTCTACGATGGGGGTGGTGGAATTAAGATTGGTGCTCCGTGGCGGCGCTTGCTGTTTGCCCAATATCTCAAAGATTGGCAGATGCTGCTGACACAGGACTTTACATCAGAAACGAAGTTGCTATTTCGACGGAATATTCTAGAACGGGTGAGGGCGATCGCACCTTTTTTCCGCTACGACAGCGACCCTTATTTGGTGGTTGCAGATGGGGGAGGAACCAATGTCAAAGGGGAAAAAACTTATCTTTACTGGATTCTGGATGCCTATACTACTAGCGATCGCTACCCCTATTCCGACCCAGGTTTGAATCGATTTAACTACATCCGCAATTCTGTAAAAATTGTCATTGATGCCTACAATGGCGATGTTAATTTTTACGTTGCAGACCCCCAAGACCCAATTATCAATACTTTCAGTAAAATCTTCCCGAATCTGCTCAAACCGCTTTCATCAATGCCATCTGCTCTGAGGAGCCATATTCGGTATCCACAAGATTTATTTTATATTCAATCTGAGCGATTACTCACTTATCATATGATTGATCCGCAGGTTTTCTACAACCGAGAAGACCTATGGCAAATCCCCAGCGAGATTTATGGTAGCGAAACCCAACAGGTAAAGCCTTACTACCTTATCATGAAACTACCAAAAGCGCAATCAGAAGAGTTCATATTACTACTACCCTTTAAGCCAGTACAACGTGCTAATTTAATCGCCTGGTTAGCGGCGCGTTCAGATGGGCTAGAATACGGAAAATTGTTGCTATATGAGTTTCCTAAGCAGCAGTTGGTTTATGGAACCGAACAAATTGAAGCTTTAATTAACCAAGATCCGGTGATTTCCCAGCAGATTTCTCTGTGGAACCGTCAAGGTTCAAGGGCGATTCAAGGAAATCTGTTAGTGATTCCCATTGAGCGATGTCTCTTGACTCGCAGCTGCGCGTCTACGCTTCTCTACGTCGAACCACTCTATTTGGAAGCAGAAAAAAATAGTTTGCCAACGTTAGTAAGGGTAATTGTTGCCTACAACAACCGAATTGTCATGGCAGAAAGTTTGGAGCAAGCACTTTCTGTTATTTTCCAAGCAAAGAAACCAACGACACCTGCCATTGTGCGTCCAGTAGAGAAGGGTTCCACGGATTTTCAGGATGACTCCGATTTTAGGGAATGATATCATGTTGGTAGGACTACCTCTCTCAAGAAACACCCTCGTGGGGAGTAGGGAGTAGGGAATGGGGGAAGAGGGGTTCACCTTGAAAGGGCTAGTTGGTAGGACTAGCCCTTTCAAGGTGAAGCGTAAAAGTGAAGTTTTTCTTCGCGTTCTTCGCGTCTTCGTGGTTCAAAAAGATTTTAAACCGCGAAGACACGTTCGCGCAGCGTCTCCCCTTGGGATTCGGTCAAATGCCGAACAGTGGACGTGATTTTCCCAATTTTTCACCCACCTTGAAAGGGCTGTTGGTAGGACTTACGCACTGTACAAATTGACCATCATGTGCATGGCAGGCTTGTTAAGGCAAATTATTCGGGTCAATCCCAAGCGATCGCAAGTACTGCGCTAACTGTTCTGCGCGTGTTCGTTCTTGTTCTGCGCGTGTTCGTTCTTGTTCTGCACGTGTTCGTTCTTGTTCTGCACGTGTTCGTTCTTGTTCTGCACGTGGTATAGTATTTGACATTTACCCTGTGATAAGATATGGTGTAATCAATAGACCTGATAGTTATTGCATCTCACTCAGAAGGTATTTAGTCATGGCGAATCTTGATAATATTCCAGCACCAACGCTAGACAGCGAGCATTATCGTCAAATGCTTGTCCAAGACGGCGAAAGTCGCTTTCGGGAATGGCATGGCGAGTTTCTCAGGTATCAGCGCGAGTTTCTTAAAGATCAACATCAGCGGATTCGCAAGATTGATAACCAACGTAAGAGTATCTTCGTAGGGTTGAGTCGATGGGGAGCATTACCGACAGCACCTGAGATTTAAATCTGGGCGTCGCACTGTACGCCTACACCCCTGTGTTCCTTAAGAGCACCCCACTGGCGGCGCACCACCCCCTATGAATGGAAGAAACACTTCCTCCCCCCTCCCCCCCTCTCCCCCTCCCCCCCTCCTCCAACTCGTGTTTCTTAAGAGCGCCCCACCGGCGGCGCTCGCCACCCGTTATGAATGGAAGAAACACGCATTCCCCCCTTCTCCCACTCCCCCCCTCCTCCTTCCCGTGTTTCTTGAAAGGTTACTGAAAGTACAAAACTGCTATTTTAGTCTTCTGGGGGATATAAAATATTTCCATAATCACCTATGGCTATGACTTCATCCTCATCGCTCCAATTGTTATTTTTTCTAATGTAATCAAATTTGTCTTTTAGTTCCTCTTGAGAGTAAGATTCTAAATTTTTTGCCCAGGACAACCCGAAATTAAATGGAAGTGAAATAGTAGATTCAAGTTTTTTTGTAGTATTTATAAATTTGTAATACTGTCCCATTTTTTACCTACCAACTAATTCAAAATGGTTAACCTATGAAAGCCGAAGTGATGATAGGCGAACGGACGGAAGGCCCCTACTTTTCACATGAACTAGATGCAACACAACAGTTGACTAAACAGGAGCGCGATCGCATTGAAAAACGAATTAACAACGGAAATGCAAATCGTCAACTACCAACCTTGAGCAATATTCCTATTAAGTTTGGGAAATTACGCATTCTACTTTTTGTCGGAACGATTTGAGGTTACTATGGGTATCAGTCACTAGTAACAGGGCAGCTTCCAACCCCTCACGGGCATAGGTGAGCTTCTCTTCCTTAGAATTACCTAGCTGTTGTGCCTGTTTCATCGCTGCTTGAGATGCTTCGATCTCCTGCTGATATAGCTGTTCGATTTGCTTTTCAACATTGGCAGTTATTTGGATGTAGATTTCATTAATATATAGTGAGATAGAGTGTTGTAGTTCTGGAAGAGATGCTTGTAGTCTCTGCCGATAATTAGTAGTCTCCAATGATAGTTTTAAGTTATTTTTTTGCTGCTCGGTAAAAATGTTGGCTAAAACTTTGACAAACAACCCCATTGAGGTATGCGCAATGACCAGTTGCAAAGTGTCCAAATCTGTCCACGGCATATCACTCAAAGTTGCCGATGTGGTAGATGCTATATCGACTCCAGTTATGCGAATATCAGTTAGTTGCTGGAAATCTTTAAATATAGACATTTTTGCGTCTTCAGCAATCTCGATTATGGCTGGTTGATGAGTATCGAGACATAGCTGAATGGCTTGGCGTAATTTGTCTGTTAAGAAGAATTGAAAATCACGCCGAATGTCATTGAGATCAAAGTTAGTTAGGGAAGCGATCGCATCTTTTTCAAACCGCTGTATAAATTCATTCATCCAATCACTGGTCTGCTCAGATAAAGTGGCAATTTTATCTCTCATCTGTTGCTGATGTTGAGCAATCCGGCTATACAATTCTGAGGTGTGATTTTCACACTGAGTAATAGCTGACTTTAGCCGTAATGGATCGGCATTAATAGCGTCTTGCAGAAGACTAATTTTAGACTCAACCCCTTTTAATAGCTGTTCCATTTGCATGGCTACTCGCGATAGTTGAATCACATCTCGATTGAGGAAAATTGATTCTTGCAAACAGTCTCGAAATGTTTGGAAAGAACTTTCTAATTTTGATGCTAGAGTTGGTCTTGGCAAAGATTGAGTTCGACAAAATTCATCTAGCGCACTAAGTCCTAACATATGAGCATTGGGGAAGATACGGCTAATCTTAGCTTGCATAGCATTTAACAGCCTTTCTGCGTCTTCTTCCCGAATGATAATATCCATCATGTTAACAATAAAAAATACTTTGGGGAAGTCTTGAGGTAATATTGAAAGTCGCAGAAAACCCTGTTCAGATTCAGAAAGAGGAGACAAAGCTGATATTACCCAAAGCACTACATCGGCTTGTTTGAGATAAGCGTGTACTTGGGAATCAAATTGCTTGAAAATGTCGCCAGTTCCAGGGGTATCAACGAGGCGCACTCCTCGCAACCACTCGATTGGTACCTCAATTTTCAGATGGCTGATTTGATTAGGGTATTGTTCTATAATAGGTAAGAGTTTTTCTGAGTTCAGTTCAGATGGCTCTATTGTGATGTGACCCCTCGCCTAATTACATTCCCAGCCTGAGGCTCTTAACGAGGCAAATGCCCCCCCTCCCCCCCTCTCCCCCGCCCCCCCTCCTCGTGTATTAGCCGTGCGTAATAAATTCCTAGGCGTGTGGGTTGCGAGTGAAGAATGAAATAGCCCTGCAATCAAAGGTAGGAGTGATATTTCCCTAACGATTCTGACTCCTGACTTCTGAGTCCTGAATTCTTACTGTAAAGTAATATAAACGATGATCTTACAAAATGTTTCTTGTTCGGTATAATTTGCCTCTTGGCTCACTATAATTATACTAGACTTTTCACGGCATGTTTTTTGTTTATGCGTAGACGTGTTGTAGAGAGGTATCACGCTACATCTCTACATTAATTCGTTCTTACTCGCTTCCGAAATCACCTTCCCCAAGCTTGATTCTCTAGTTAGTGATTGTGATTCATTACGGACTGTTGAAATGGGGACTGGGGATTGGGGATTAGGGATTGGGGATTAGGTATTACATCTATATCCCCAGTCGCCTGTCCCCAGTCACCTGTCCCCAATCCCCAGTTCAAAACTTCCCGTGAAAAGTCAGATAATTCTCTGGGTACAAAAAAGTGAGTCAAGCAATGGTGGCAGGCTTTTCTGTGCAAAGACTAGAATCTAGTTCATTAGATATTCAAAGTTTTTGTCAACTACAATCTGAGCAGTTAACTAGTCAGTATCCTATTTTTTTTGCTCGTGTTGTCTATCATAATTCTTGGCGCAAGATTCATGAAGAGGTCATAAATTACGCTCAAAACCAACAACCTTTTTCTCAGAAAACTTTAGCTTATTTGAGATCAGAAGAATGGCTGTCAGACTATCCTCCTGCTTTTACATTCCATGAAGTAAACCTGAAAAATCTCAAAGCAATCTCTTACATTTGCCCAATAGGGTATAAGAATGAAAAACCAGAATATATTCAGGTCATTGCTCATCAACATCTTTCCACTAATTTGCAAAAATACGTAAAGCTATCCGCAATGCTACTAAGCAAGTACGTAGATGTCTTTAGGGAAAATGGGAGGCAAAAATCTGAAATTAAACTCTTGGAGGAGATACTTCATCGAGTAGGTCATCAGTTGCGAAACTCTTTAGCTCTGATTGGATTACATGCACATAATTTATACTTGAAATTACAAGATAACCCTTGCCAAGAGCAAGCAATAATCGTTCGGAACAGTATAGAAGATTTAGATACTCATCTGACCGAACTTCTTGATTGCGGTCAAGGGGCTAAATTAAGAATATCTCTTCAAGACTTAAGAAGTGTATTCGCCGAAAGTATAAAATATTTACAACCTAGCATTGACCAGAAGCAACTGAAAATACTTATTCCTGACACCTCTACGACTCTGGCAATAGACCGCTGCCAAATCAAGCAAGTGTTTGATAATATATTGAGTAATGCTGTCCACTTTAGTCCAAATTTAGGAACTATTACCTGTAGCTGGCAGATTTTTCAAGATGAAGTTCTCATTAAAATCTCAGACACTGGACCTGGATTATCGACCGAAGAACTCCAAAAAATATTTAACCCTTTTTATTCCCGTCGTCGAGGAGGTACAGGACTTGGTTTAACTATAGCGAAGAAAATTGTTCTCGACCATCAAGGAAGCCTTTGGGCGCAAAATTTATCTGGAGGTGGAGCGCAGTTTTCTTTAATATTACCTCGAACCGTGAAGAAATTATGAATTATGAATTATGAATTATGAATGAATTATGAAGCAATACGCTTGGTGTTAAGGAGAATCTTCGGTTGGGTTGAGGAACGAAACCCAACCCACGCAGAACAAGGGTTTTTGGCGCTAACACGAAGCGTATTGAATTATGAAGGACTTGAGAAGGGCTACGGGATTACCTATCTTTTTGAGGAGCTTTTAATATGAATTATGAATTAGGCTTGCTTCCAGCACCACAGAAATATCAATTAAGTTGGATTTTTTTCATAATTCATAATTCATAATTCAAGGCATTCTTCCAGCACCACGAAAATATCAATTAAGTTGGATTTTTTTCATAATTCATAATTCATAATTCATAATTTATGAGGGAGTCTGGAAATGGCTAACAGTGAAAAACTCTCGGTTTTGCTTGTAGATGACGAAGAAGGTTTTCGCCAAGGACTGCGTACCTTACTCAGCTTTTATACTATGAATTCTTCATTACCTTTAGAGGTTGTAGGTGAGGCAGATTCTTTAGAACAAGTTTTACAATTCACAACGGAAAACTATCCAGATTTAATTTTGCTGGATTTGGAATTAACAGGGAGTGACGGAATTACTACTTTAGCACGTCTGAAAGAAATTTCTTACACTGGCAAAGTTTTAGTCCTGTCAGCTCATCAAGAAGATGACTGGATTTTCCGATCGATGCAAGCTGGATCAGCAGGTTACGTATTTAAAAATCGTTTGGCAACTCAGTTGTGTGAAGCTATTACCACTGTGATTAAGTCTGAGATTTATTTGCCTTCAGAGGTGGCGAGTGGGTTTTTCCGCTGTTTTCAGAGTTATTCAAACTCTTGTGCGAAAGCTCGTCATCAGCTTCACTTAACACAAAGAGAGCAAGAAGTTTTACATTGGTTAGCTCAAGGTGCTTCTAATGAAGCAATTGCTAAGCATTTATACGTGACAGTTGCTACCGTCAAGGCTCATCTGACAAGTATTTTTGAAAAATTGAAAGTGACTAGCCGTACTCAAGCTATTGTAGCAGCTCTCAAGCTAGGGTTAGTAGTCTGTCAACCCAGTGACGGGTGAAGGTAGGGAATGGTCCATGGGGAATGGTCCATGGGGAGTGGGGAACTCGGGGCCCCCAAAGCGTGATAAGGGGCAATGGGGAAAGATTTTGACGACTCTAAAAATCTGTCAAATTTATCAAAGTTGCTAGGACTTACGCACTTTACAAATTGACTATTATGTGTTTATGAAGCTGATGAAAATGATTTCCTTACACAGCCTCGTTCCCAGGCTCTGCCTGGGAAGGAGTTCAAGGAGGCTCTGCCTCCTGCCTCCTAGTTTGACGCGAGGCAGAGCCTCGCACAACAGCATTACAAGGCAGAGCCTTGTAACGAGAGGTAATGCACAGTTGGTGGTTTCTGTCAATGCGTAAGTCGTAGAAAAGTTAAATTAAAATATTAAAATATGGCTTCAATTGAATCTTTTTATAGAGAATATACTTGCTCGTACAACAATCCGTTAACGTGCGATCGCCCGAGACAGACAGCCCAAGAAGTCAAAGGTGCTAAGTTTTGTTTAGAATGCGGTTTTCCTGCTACTTTAGCGCAGCAAGCTGAGATTAGAGGAAATCGGGGTAGTTATCAGGTCATAGATTTTTTGGGCGTGCGGGGTTTGGGTCGCTTGTACTCAGGTAAACAACTCCAGGATCAGCAACCTGTCATGATTAAAGAATACCTGTTACCCAATCGTTCTTTTAATGATGACGAGACTTCTCAGCGCAAAGAGACTTTCAAAAGGGTGGGGGGGGTGAATTTAGCGGATGGTAGAAACCAAAACTTTCGTCTTGTCAACCATCGAGAAGCTATTGCTGATGAAAAAGTAGAACGCTGCTATTTAATCATTAACGATGTGGAACCATCCCAAACTTTAAGTAAATACTTAATAGAAAATGGGGCGATGGCTGCATCTGCGGTACGCGAAGTCCTGAATCAAGCCTTACAAACCCTAGAGTTTCTCCATAGTCAAAAGCTACGTTTACCGTCAAACCAAGTAAGGCAAGGATTAGCCCACGGCAACATAAGTTTAGATAGTATTTTAATTCAGCAAGAAAAGAATCAAAACTTTTACATATACCTTTGTGATTTAGCTCTCTGGGAAAATTTATTTATTCCACCCGCTATTCCTCAACCAGCACCACCCAAACCGGATCAGGATTTACAGTCATTAGGATTAGTGGCTTTTTATTTATGGGTGGGACGGACAACAAATTATTCTAACCGTCAGCATCTCGACCCAAGAGATTCTCAACAATGGCCTAATACTGATAATAATTTAAAGCAGTTTCTTTATCGCTTAATAGGCTTAGAAACTCCTTTTGAGAGTGCAGAAGCTGCTCGCCAAGAACTGTTACGACTTCCTAAAGAAGAAGATGGAAATAGTTTAAATCGGTCCCTTATTCCCGAAGAACATAAAAAGCGTTTCCACATACCTTTATTTTTATTAATATTCCTTGCTTTGTTGTTGCTTGGAGGGGGAATGTGGTTTTTGTTTCGCATGCTTCATCCATCAGAAGAAGACTACACGGATTGGAAGAAACTACCCGACCAATTCTCCGAAGTCACAGGCGTGACTCCTGGAAAATTTAGCTACACAGGAGAAAAAAATGGCACATGGAGTTTGGTTTTGACGCAGAGTCCAGAGAACCAAACCCGCTTAAATGATTTATTAACCAAGCCAATCCCAAGCGTAGAAGCAACATTTAATTATCAACCTGTAGCAACAAATACACAAAATTCTAGTCAACCTATAGAGAAAGTCCTAACAGACAATAATTATTCTTTTGCGATGACTAGTTTAGTAGATAATATCAGCGGCGAGTTGAATAAGAAGCCTGTGGCTTATGATGGGTTACTTGTTTTTGTCGCATTTACCAAGAAAGACGGAAATCTCCCCAGTGCGCTTGGGGGGCAAATTTCTCTGGAAAACCTACGTAAGATTTATACAGGGAAAATTACCAAGTGGCAGCAACTAGGTCTAAGTGGTTCCAATCTACCCACAACAATAACACCCTATGCTCCAACCGAACCCGAAGCAATACGTTTATTTCAAAAAATTATCTTAAACAACGACCCTCAGAACAAAGCTGACTTTGAAAAAACAGTCCGCACACAAGAGACAACACAGACCCAAAGACAAATTACCACTGAGCTTAAGGAAAACAAAAATCCTGGTACTATCAGTTTTGGCATCCTCAGTAAGACTTGGGATCAGTGTGCAGGCTATCCTCTAGCGATACAAGTTGATGGTAACAAGCCTAGTCAACCTCTGTTTCGGAAAGGCGATCGTCGTCCAATTAACCCCTCAGATAACTTATGTGATAAAAAAAACTACTTAAATACTAACACTTTTAAAACAGACAGCTATCCCTTGGGCTATCCTCTGTTTGTGGTTTACCCTAAAGACAATAGCCGATTGGAGATCGGCTCTTCGTTTGCTGATATACTAACCACTCGTCAGGGTCAGTGTCTGCTAAATAAAGTAGGGCTTGTACCTTTACAATCTATGCCACAGAATTATGTCTGCAAATCGCTGCCCTAACCAAAATTGCGAATATTTTAACCGCGTCTTACCCAACAATGCTAGGGTGTGCCCCATGTGTGGCACATCTGTGGGTCCTGTCGTTTCTTCTGTACCCGTCACACAACCCAGTTCACCACCGCCTCCTCCCCCTCCTGCTTACCCACCAGTAGTAGAACCACCACGCTACTCACCCCCTGCTAATAATTTCACCGAACAGCCACGGGAACCTTATGTACCACCACCAAAACCCCCTGACCCCCAGCCGCCAAAAAGACTGCCACTCCTGAAACTGATTCACACATCAGGAAGAGAATACGGCTTGCCTGGGGAAGCGGGTTATATTGGTCGCTGTAGTCAGAGTATGACTCTACCGCCAGAAATTGACCTGACTGGCATTCCAAATGAGGGGATAATTTCTCGTCGTCATGCACGAGTCTATTGGGACTGGTCGCAAAATGCCTACATGATTGTTGATATGAGTACAAATGGTATTTATTTAAACGGTAATCCTCTGACTCCTGGTGTGCAATACCGCCTATTTAATGGCGATGCGTTGCAACTTGGTCAGGAGAATCTCATTAATTTTAAGGTGGTAGTGATGTGAAAAAATTATGAATTATGAATTATGAATTATGAATTATTTCATATCCTGCACCACCGTCCTGTAGCGAAAATCGAAGTCGAAAAAGCTTATTGTTTCGTAGGGTGGGCACTGCCCACCAGCCCTTCCACAAGGGAGGTGTAAGATGTCAGTTATGAAACTAAGTACGGCGTTTCATGAATTTGTAGCGTTTTAGTTCGTAGTTGCTAAGAGCGCTCTTAGCAACTACGAACGATTGACATTATTTTTATTTCGTCACGAATTTGTGCAATCTTGAACTAAGTAGGTAGATGCAAACGATTCAGGCAAAAGAGATTTCTCTTGTAGAACTGGAAATGCTTTTTCAACTCCAAAGAGTTGAAGACCCACAATTTTTTTATGAGTGGCAAGGAGATTTGCCGGAACTGACCGAATGGCAAAGGCAACTTCTTGATCTGATCAAGGCAGGTTATTTTAACTTACTCAAAAAGCCGCCATTGCTGGAAAAACCTATTAACCTGGCAGTTGTTTCTCCGCTTCTCTTTACTGGGCAATTTTATTTATCTCCATTCGATCTACGTGCAGAGAAAAACATTGAAATTTCAGTTGAAGATGAGGACAAATCAGTCATTGTCAAAGGCAACTTAGATACTCTAGTGCTGAAGAATAAGCTCTGGGTCATGGTGATTGAATCCAAACAGGCTAAATTCTCTGTTGAAGCTGGGCTTCCTCAAATTCTTGCCTACATGCTCGCTCATCCAAACCCAAACAATTGCTGCTTTGGCATGATTACCAACGGTGGAAGTTTCCTGTTTGTTAAATTACTAAAAGGTGAAACCCCGAACTATGGAATTTCTGATTTATTCGGAATTAACAATCAAAAAAACAACTTGTATGACGTTTTGAAAATCCTCAAGCACTTGATTGAGTTGACGGTAAGTAAGTAGGTGACTTGTACTAAGCACGAATAACGGTAATAGAACGTTGATTTTTTGTGGCGATAACTTGAGTTGATAAACGTTCTTCAATTGGTGGTGCATTTTTACGTCGGTCAAATACAAATAGCCAACCAAAATCTAATCCCAATCGCGCTAAATATGAGTCTAATTGTTCAAGCCCTTCAGATTCAGGGTCGCCCTTTTTATCACGCCATACTTTTAATTCTATCCCCAGAGTGGTAGAACCATACCTTAAACATAAATCCATGCGATCGCTGCCAATGGCATATTCTCGTTCTAAGGTTCCACCACCGTTGACGACGCGATGTAAAAATGCCATTAGCACTATATGGGGTGCAACTTCATGGTATCCAGTACTTTTTAATAAAGGTTCTCCATGCTGTCGCCAAAATTTCATAAATGCTTGCAGTAAATCATCAGTGTTTAGTTCGCCAGAAGGAGTCAACCAAGTCGGTGCGATTTTTGGTAAGGAAGCGGAAGGTGTAACTGTTAATACTCGAGGTAAGACCTCGCGATAAATTGGATTTGCGATTGTTAATCCGCCTTGGGGGTCCATTTTACATAAACCCAAGTCGATAACAAATTGAATATCATCGTTAGGTACATCCCCTAATTCCAAACCTGCTAACATTGGTTCAATAATTGCCTTGATCCTTGGTTGGAGCAAACGTTCGGCTAAACTATCTAAGTGGGTGTCTTGACGTGCGATTAATATTTCTTTCGCTGTTAATATATGTTCATCAGTAATGGCGATACTTCTATCCTTAACCATTTTTTCCACAACTTCTTTGGCAAGAGCATTGACTAACCAAGGTTGTCCTTGAGTTAAATCAAATGCTGTTGCAATTGAATCGGGGGTAAAAAATTGCCCAGTGTCGTCGGTATGTTGTTGGTATAGTTCTTGCACTTCTTGGGCGTTAAAGTTTCTCAGGGTTAGGGAACTGATTTTAATATTGAAAGGACTCGATGTATTTAACCTATCTCTACCACCCGACGCTACTTTATAATCGCGTACATCGCGTAAGCCAATCAATCCTACAGATAACGGAAAGTTATGAGGACGGTTGGGATAACCATCGCGTAACTGTCGCAAAACCGAAATGAGCGCTTCATCTTGTAGAGAGTCAATTTCATCTATAAATATTACCAAAGGTCGCGATGAAGCTTGCGCCCAAGCCTGTAAACTTGCTCGAATTCTCTGTCCCGGTTCCTCATAAACCCAAGCAGAAGGTTGCAAATCTTTGGGTAAGCGGACTGCAATTGTGTTACGCCAAGCACCAAGAGTTGCCAATTCTGCGGCTCCTGGGTCATGATTAAATGCACTTCCAACTTCTGCTGATACCATTACTGCCGTGTAGCGTCCACTTTCTGTCAGTTGTTTTGCCAGTGCTAACATTGCAGTAGTCTTTCCTGTTTGCCGAGGTGCATGAACTACAAAGTAACTACGCTGTTGAATTAGCTCCTCCAAATCTGGCAACCGAGCTGTTGGCGATAGCATGTAGTGGATATCGTCTTGGCAGGGACCTGCGATGTTGAACCAACGAGACATGCAACAAAACTACGTGAAGGCTGATACTCTTAAGTGTACCTTGTCAAGGTTCCTTTAATGTCATGAAATATTTAGATTGTTGATTGCGTCAAAGTAGTGGTTGCGTCCCGCGCAATCACTACTTTGTCGTTGGCGATCGCCTTCAGTAGTATATTTGTATTTGATAACCCGCAACTTGGGTTACTACAAACCTTTAATTTCACGCCGATCTACTGATGTTTAATATAATGCACGATCGCATGAAGCTGTGACAACATTAGTTGCTAGAAGAACTTGGTTAATATTGCATAACGTCAACATTGCATCTTCATTTGCTTTACCTTGCTCGTACAATAATCCGGTAACTGACATCTTGCACCAGCTTGATAGCATGTAAAAAAAGGACTCCGTAGAATGATGTTTTCTGACTACGTCTCCATCCGCCTAGGACTATAAGTCCTAGGCTAATAGCTTAAGTCCTCTAAAAGAGGACTGTTGAGATTTGTGATAGTGATGT
>JADQBA010000128.1 GCA_016903675.1 Stigonema ocellatum SAG 48.90 = DSM 106950
TTGGCATTTTTGATAGCGGTGTGGGTGGCCTTACAGTACTGCGACAACTTTATCGGCAACTCCCTAATGAATCAATTATTTACTTTGGGGATACAGCTCGACTTCCTTATGGCATTCGCTCTGCCGCAGAAATTTTACAGTTTGTCCGCGAAATCCTTAACTGGATGCAACAGCAGCAAGTAAAAATGGTGATCATGGCCTGCAACACCAGTTCTGCTCTGGCGCTAGAGGCGGTGCGTGAGGAATTTAGCATGCCAATTCTGGGAATCGTTCTCCCTGGGGCTAGGGCAGCAGTTTCCTGTGGAAAGCGGATCGGAGTCATAGCTACCCCAGCAACTGCCAAAAGCAATGCCTATCGACGTGCTATAGTGGAAATAGATCCTAATGTCCAAGTTTGGCAAGTTGGGTGTCCGGAGTTTGTACCACTCGTAGAGCAGAATCGCATTTATGACCCCTACACCATTAAGGTAGCACGTTCCTACCTGGAGCCTTTACTTGCTCTGGAAATTGATACTTTAGTATATGGTTGTACCCATTATCCCCATCTTGCACCAGTACTGCGATCGCTCCTCCCCGCATCTGTCAAGTTGGTAGATCCTGCTGCTCATGTTGCGTGTGATTGTACCCGCGAGCTAGACCTACATGGCCTCAGAAACACCCACCAGCCCATGCCAACTCGCTTTGCTGTTAGCGGTTCTCCCCAGCAGTTCGCCCAGTCTTCGGTGCAATGGCTTGGCGGTACCCCAACAGTTGAGTTGGTGCGGTTAGAGGAGTTAGGAGTGGGGAGTGGGGAGTTAGGAGTGGGGAGTGGGGAGTGGGGAGTGGGGAGTTAGGAGTTAGGAGTTAGGAGTTAGGAGTTAGGAGTGGGGAGTTAGGAGTTAGGAGTTAGGAGTTAGGAGTTAAGAACTAATTCATAATTCATAATTCATAATTCATAACTCATAACTCCTCACTTTTAATGCATGCTAGTTGCTTCAGTTACCTTTGGTTTGACGGATATGTCCTGCTTGTTTTTTCTTTGAGAAGGCAAAGATATACTTTTAGGAGGATTTTTTTTTCCCGTTCGTTTTGCAAGTGCTAATAATAGGTAAACTGTTAACAAATAACCGGAGGCTAAAATGAAAATCAACATAGGCACCTTTCCGTAAATCATTTTTCTCTCAGCACTCTGATCTAATGAATATAAAATCGAATAAAACTAGCACAACTTCAGATATACAAGTGCATTCTTGTTGGTAGATACCAAGAAAGCTCGACAGTCAACCATTTGTTATTAATGTTTTGCAGACTACACTTATCGCAATAGTCGAATTCCTAAACTGTAATCATCTCCTACTGCAACAGCAGTCTCCCTAGTCTGCTTGCCCATGGCGCATACCACTGTTTCCTTAGCAAGAGCAACGCTTTCGCTCAAAGTGCGCTAAAGACTTGTAGCGGCTTCGCGTTTGGGTAGCGCATAGCCCCCTACTTTAGAAATTTATTAATAACATCTATGACCAAAGAAAGAACTTTCTTGGCTCTACCTAGAATCACTTATTTAGACCCACATCACCAGATAAGCATAAACACCTATTGGTGATTAACTTTTGGTAGTGTGAATACCTGAAAAATTTAAAGTCCGTTAGATTTTAGCGTAACACAATGAATCTAACTTTGTTCCTAACTTTTCTGCTAAGTTTGAGATTTTGTCTTGTTGATCTTCAAAGTCTCAGGAGATTATTCTTTTGTAAAGATTAATTAAATGTGTAACAAATGATGGGTTCTGAGTCAGAAAGATTTTTAACGTTTGTTCTCTGTATTACTTAGTATAGATTAGCGAAAAAATAGATAAAAAATTCATTTTTTCTTAATAAAGGGCTTTTTTGACGTAGAGGACCTAGCTGCAACCCGTACTAATTTGTAAAATAAATATCAACAAAAACCCGGTATATACTGAAAATGATCTAAGTATCTTTTCTTGATCAAGTCTCTACATCGGGCATGGGACAACGTTAATTTACAGGAATTGCCCCTTCCCCATTCCTTAAGGAAAACGTTGCACTGGCACAGGGTTATCTTAAAATGATTATAGGATTATGTAAATTTTTTTAACTTAAGCCAGAGTCCGCCTGTTCATGACCCCAGCCACCTCCCTTTTTGCCCCTGTGGAAGCCGACCTGCAAATACTAGCAGAAAACCTGAAGCAGCTAGTTGGAAATCGCCACCCCATCCTTTATGCAGCCGCCGAACACCTATTTGGAGCTGGGGGAAAGCGCATCAGACCGGCAATTGTCCTACTAGTATCGCGTGCTACAATGCAAGAGAAAGACATTACGCTGCGTCATCGCCGCTTAGCTGAGATTACAGAAATGATTCACACAGCAAGCTTGGTACATGACGATATAGTGGACGAATCAGACATGCGCCGTGGCGTTCCCACAGTTCACAGTTTGTTTGGCAACCGCATTGCTGTATTGGCTGGAGATTTTCTCTTTGCCCAATCTTCTTGGTATTTGGCGAACCTAAACAATTTGGAAGTGGTAAAACTGCTATCAGAAGTCATTATGGATCTGGCATCTGGTGAGATTCAGCAGGGACTGAATTGCTTTGATACCAGTATCTCTATTGAAGCTTACCTTCAAAAGAGCTATTACAAAGCTGCGACGTTAATTGCCAACAGTTCTAAAGCAGCTGGGTTACTGAGCGAAGTTTCTCCAGAAACCGCTGAGCATTTGTATGGCTATGGGCGTCACTTTGGTTTAGCCTTCCAGATTGTGGATGATATTTTAGATTTTACTAGTTCAACAGATACCTTGGGTAAGCCAGCTCTTTCAGACCTCAAAAGTGGCAACTTAACTGCGCCTGTTTTATTTGCAATGGAAGAAAAATCTTCTTTAGAAGTGCTGATTGAACGAGAATTTGTCCAAGAAGGCGACCTAGAGCAAGCGATGGCTTTGATTCTTGAGAGTCAAGGTATTCAAAGGGCGAGAGAATTAGCTGCTGAACATGCGAACATGGCTGTTGAACATCTTGCAAATCTCCCGCCCTCAGAATCCCGCCAAGCCTTGATGGACATGGCTGACTATGTGCTGAGTCGGCTCTACTAAAAGAAATGGGGAGTGGGGAGTGGGGAGTGGGGGAGTGGGGGAGTGGGGGAGTGGGGAATGGTCCATGGGGAGTGGGGGAGTGGGGGAGTGGGGGAGTGGGGAATAGGAGTATAAATTATTACTCATTGCTCACTACTCCCCCTTCCCCCACTCCCCCCTTCCCCCCTTCCCCCCTTCCCCATTTCCTACTCAAGCAATATCAGGAGGTATGTGATTTGGCGAGGTATTTTGTTGCAGGTGTTGCTGAATTAGCTTTTGTAGGTCGGTTCGCTTGATTTCGATAGCGTTATTAGTCATGCCGGGGGTTTCAAAAAAAACTATACTATCAACGGGATCTAATGCTATCAATTGAAACAAAAGATGAGTAACTGGTATGAGGGCTGGGATTACTTGAGGGTCAAGCCCAGCAGATAAACTTACTGAAACATCCTGTATTGTAGGAAAAGCATAAATTACTCGCTTTTCCAACTCTGGATGAGAACGGTTGCTCAATGTAGTTAAAACCCAGCTTTGTTCTTTGTTCTGGAGAATATAGTACTGGGGATAGCGTAACGATGAAGCGATCGCCCCCAGAGCAGGAGCGATAGCTGCGAGAAGTTGTGGTGTCATCCCATCTTTGGGTGCATTGTCAATCAGCAATTGAATTTGTGCTTGTAAATCCATAATCACCTGTGAATGGCTCCTGGGTATTGGCTATAAATTTTCTTGAAGTGCGAACAATCAAAAAAAAGTTGGGAATCATAACATAAGCCAAATCCTCAAAGCAGGATTTCCCTGCGTTTAGCTTATACGTAAAACCCTCAAATCCAATATCTAAAGTCACACAAGTTGTACAGTATGTTAGGGTCTTTTGAACAACGAGACTATGAATCTAGCTGCAACCATAACTATTCAGGGAGTAAACTCTAGGGGCGTGGAGGCGATCTTTCAACTCCTGTTCAAGGAGTTTCAGCAGTCAACTAAAGCTTCACAGCAGAATTGCCGCGATGTAGCAACCCGAATTGCCGCCGAAGTTTACAGGATTTGCAATGAGAGCAAACGTATCCAAGCTGCCGGAACGGTGGAAAACTCTGCAATCTCACTAGCCCGACATCGGTTGCAACAGTGTCTCAGATACTACGAATTGGGATCGAATCGGGGCAGAGTAGAATTACACAGTACCCTAAGTGCGATTATTTATCGCTACATAAATCCGCCCCAGAGGCAATTAAGCTATCAAGGGCGGCTCGTCATCATAGAAGATTTCCTACAGAGTTTTTATCTGGAGGCATTGAACGCTTTCCGACGGGAAAATCAACTGGGCACCAGCTATCGTCCCCAGACTGTTTTGGAATTGGCAGAGTACATGGCATTTACTGAACGCTATGGTAAGCGACGGATTCCCCTGCCTGGACGTCAGCAGCAGCTGATTATTTTACGGGCGCAAACTTTCTCCCAACAGCAGCCTCCGGAAAGCTGCGTAGACATAGAACAAGCAGCAGAAGGCAGTGGGAATGAATCTGATGGTTCTTGGGAAGATCCAGCGGTCCAGCAATTGCGATCAGCCATGGCGATGCAACCAGAACCAGAACCTCAAGAAGACACGTTGCGCTCTGTAGTGATTACTGAATTAATGAATTACTTAGAGGAACGGCAACAATCCGACTGTGCTGATTACTTTGCCCTCAGGCTCCAGGATCTATCAGCACAAGAAATTGAATCAATTTTGGGTTTAACCCCTCGTCAGCGAGATTACTTACAGCAACGGTTCAAATACCACTTAATTCGGTTTGCTTTGTTGCATCGCTGGGAGTTGGTTCATGAGTGGTTAGAAGCAGATTTGCAGATGAATTTGGGTTTGACTCCCCAGCAATGGGAAACATATACTGATCTACTGGACGATAAGCATCGGTCACTACTAGACTTGAAACAACAAGGACAACCCGATGAAAATATTGCCAAAATTTTGGGATTGTCAATGGCACAACTTCAAAAAAGATGGTTTAAAATTCTGGAACAAGCTTGGGAAATTCGTAACTCCCTAGTGTCCGGATCTAGTTCATCTAGTCATGAATAATGACTCAGAATCCTTACACGACCAGTTAAAAGCTGGATTGTTGAGAAAATATGCCATCTTCTGGCATATTTTCTCCTCTAAGTGTAAGGATATTGACAGGGGAAAAATCCTCTCGACGAAGAAGCTGCCGCTTCCATAGATGGTGAGCAAGAGTTGGGAGGGACACCCCAAACCTTTCAACAGGGAGAAATTCCTACTGTGCAACAACGTTTCCAAGCCGTCATTAAACGTCGGTTAAAAGTCCACATTCAAGACAACCCCCCTTTATTTCCATGGGAAACACAATTAGTAGAATATCCCGAATACATAGACGACAGAGCAATGGTATCAGTTCCAACATGGGGCTGGGCAGCACAGCAGTCTAAGCTGAATCTGCCAATACCAATGCCTGAGAGAGTGTTCCAGCAATTGCTAGACAAATGCCTTGCGCTGGTGACCTCTTCACTGCCGTTAGGGGCAAAATTAGTTCAGGCGGTGGAGAGCTTTTTTCCAGAAGATTCCCAAGCAATCAACGACGTAGCAGGATTGGTACTCAGGAGTAGCTATCGGTCAGCAGATGGGCTAGATACTATGCCGAATCTGGACAGCAGCTACTCTGAGTTGCAGCCGCGTCAACAAATGGCTTTGTCTTTACTAGCTGCTAAACAACTGCTTGAGAATCTGACTCTGCCAATTTCTCCTACAAATCCAGTAGTAGAAAGACAATGGCTAACTAGCGCAGGTTTTCTTACCCTCAAGGTGGAATACCAGTCTTTGGGAAAAGTCACAAAGCTGCGGGTTCATAGTGAGTTACCCACTAAAGGAATCCTCAAGCTTCAAGGAGATACTTCCCAAGCAATGGCGCAGTGTACAAGTCCAGGATGCTTGAGTGTAGAATTACGGTGCACGCAACTGAATCAGACTTATACACTGGAGGTTGAGCTAAAAGAAATCGACCAACAGCCATTATTGTTTGTTATTACTCCGACGATGTAGCGAAAATGGCAAAAGCTTGCATTTCACGTCGATAAACGCCGTTACATGAGATGATTATCCTGGTTTTGAAACTTATCCTTTTTTTTAAAAAAGCGGGCTTAAGGGCGTCTACAGAAAGTCGGTATGAAGAGGACACATGGGAGTTAGGTTTCCTAACTCCTGTGATGTCATTGGCATCTGCAGTATCACTTTGTATATCTACTGAACGGCTGATTTATCATGGAAATGTTGAATTTTTCTAGTATCAGTCGGCTTTGGCGTCTACCTAAAATATGGAATGACTGGCGGGAGAAAACCCTCTTGTCCTCTGCAATGGAGGTAGAGAATTCAATTGCCTTGCGGGTGCTAGTGGTAGCGTTAGTCATCGTGGGAATTGTGGCGGCAGATATTGCAGCAGGGACTAGGTTTAGTCTTTGGGCAGGACCACTGAGTCTGGTTGGTGGAATTTGGAGTTACTATCGTCGTCTTGTCGGCAATGTCACAGTCAAGTTCTGCATCGCTATAGCAATGTTAGCTACATTGGGTGCTTTCTTTGGGCGCTTGTTTGGAGAGTTGAACGATACGCGGCTGGCTTTGGCAGAGTTATTAATTCAACTTCAGGTAATCCACAGCTTTGATATGCCCCGCCGCAAGGACTTGGGGTATTCGATTGTTATTGGGCTGATTTTGCTCGGTGTTGCTGCAACGCTGAGTCAAACTTTGGCATTTGCACCAATTTTACTGTTATTTTTAGCGATCGCCTTGCCGACTTTAATCCTAGATTACCGATCGCGGCTTGGGTTGAGAGAATTAAAAATTAAAAATGAAAAATTAAAAAACAGGGATTACTCAATTTTTCATTTAAAAAATTTAATTTTAAATTTCTTTTTAATTGTGGTAATTGGGCTGGGAATTTTTGCAGTTTTGCCTCGACTCCCAGGCTACCAGTTGCGGATGTTTCCAGTAAGTTCCACTATTGAGTTTAAGGGCAATTTTACAGGGCGTAGCATAATTAATCCTGGGTATGTGCGCCAAGGTAATAGGAAAGCGGGCGGTAGTAATGCTAACGGTACCACACTGGAGAACCAAACTGGCAAACCAGGACAGATTGATAATAACTTTTATTACGGTTTTAATAGCCAAATAAACCAAAACATGCGAGGAGAAATGACACCCAAAATAGTGATGCGGGTGCGATCCCAAGGCTTGGGTTTCTGGCGGGTGCTAGCATTTGACCGCTACACTGGTCTTGGATGGGAAATTTCTCGCAACTCGCTGGTTCAAACCGTCAAGCGATCCCCGTGGTCTTACGAAACATTTCTTCCCGGCTCTTCGACGAGGTTTAGTCGCAAAAAAGAAATAGTGCAAACTTACACCGTGGTGTCGGATTTGCCCAATCTCATTCCAGCTTTGGCTGAACCCAAGGAAATTTACTTTCCAACACAGATCATAGCTGTTGACCCAGAAGGCGGGTTGCGATCGCCCATAGAATTATCAGTTGGTCTGACTTACACGGTCATTTCGGACGTACCATACCGCGATCGTACTTTGTTAGCACACGCTTCAACTCATTATCCAAAGAGTATTAAAAATTACTACCTCCAAATCCCTCCCAAAAAAGCCTTTCAAGTCAAGCAACTCACTGAAGAAATTTTAACCAACTACAATCGGGAGCGGGTGGGAAAGTCGGAAAAAAGCCTTGATTCCCCCTATGAAAAGGCTCTCTATTTAGCTCAGTACCTGAAGCTACACTACAGCATTCCCCAAAACCCTCTATCACTGCCTTATTTAGCTGAAAACGAAGATTTGGTAGAAGCTTTCTTGTTCAAGAATAAAGGCGGCTATCCAGACCACTTCTCCACAGTTCTCACGGTGATGCTGCGTTCCATTGGCATCCCAGCGCGGTTGGTAGCGGGGTTTAGTCCTGGAGAGTTTAATCCCTTCACGGGGATGTATGTTGTCCGTAACACCGACGCCTATGCCATGACGGAGGTGTATTTTCCCAAATATGGCTGGTTTGCCTTTGATCCCATTCCCAATCATCCCCTGATTCCCCCCTCAATAGAAGAGACTCAAACTTTTAGTGTTCTACGCCAGTTTTGGAACTGGATTGCTGGCTGGTTCCCCTCGCCTGTGACAGGTCTGCTCAACAACGTCTTTGGAGCAATATTCAACAGGCTTGCCAAAGGGTTTTCTTGGTTTTTCTCCTTATTCTCTCAAGGTTGGCTTGGCACGTTGACCGGGTTAATCTTAGCGACGACACTGGCTTTCTTAAGTTGGCTGGGGTGGGAACAGTGGCGAGAATGGCGCTATCGTTTTGCTAGAAGCAAATTGCCACCAATGGAAAGCCTTTATCAACAAATGCTTCAGTGGTTAAGCCAAAAAGGTTTGAGGAAACATCCTGCCCAAACACCCACAGAGTATGCCAGAGCATCATATCAGCATTATTCCCCGGCAACTGCCGAGGTAATCGATGAAATTTGCCAAGCTTATGTTAGCTGGCGTTATGGTGGCCATGCTCCTAACTTGAGCCAACTACGACAAAGATGGCAAGAGGTGAGGAGTAGGGAGTAGGGAGTGGGGAGTGGGGAGTGGGGAGTGGGGGAGTGGGGGAGTGGGGGAGTGGGGGAGTGGGGGAGAGAAAGAATCACCCCTGCCCCCCTGCCCCCCTGCCCCCCTGCCCCCCTGCCCCCTGCCCCACTCCCCATTCCCCATTCCCCATTCCCCATTCCCCACTCCCCATTCCCCATTCCCCTCTATTCCTTTGGGTAGATTTTGAGGAAATTAGGGTCAGAAAAAGCCAAAAAAAGTAGCTGTCATTGAATAATCAAGAGCGGCGCTGAGTTAAGCGTTGTTACTCCGGTTTTTTGGGGATAACATGGGAAATAGTTCCCCATAAGCTAATAAGAGCGCGTTTGGCGTCAGTTTTTTATGGACATTCAGTTAATCAACATCGGTTTCGGGAACATCGTGTCTGCCAACCGAGTGGTTGCCATTGTCAGTCCAGAGTCTGCCCCAATTAAGCGGATAATTACCGATGCACGAGATCGCGGTCAACTTATTGACGCAACTTATGGTCGCCGTACTAGGGCTGTAATTATTACTGATTCCAGCCACGTCATTCTCTCAGCGATTCAGCCGGAAACGGTAGCGAATCGCTTCGTTGTTTCCCGCGATCATCAAGTTGTAGATAATTAATTGGGGTTGGAGCAACAGCCCCACTTTTATTTATATCGTATCAGTAGTACTATGTAAATTAGACTAGTTTTCTGTCATTACGGCTACAGAATTCATTAGTCATTAGTTATGCTGCTACTAGCACTCATAGTAATGACTATTGAATAATGACTATTGACTATTGATTAATTTACAGATTGAGCGGATGATGCAAGTTTTATCCCTAGAAAGTGGTGCTACTATCAAAGAATCGACCTATCCAGGCAAGCTGATTATTTTCACAGGTCCAAGTGGAGTTGGCAAAGGCTCTTTAATGCGATCGCTCCTGGAGCGTCATCCGGAACTGTATTATTCTGTATCCGTGACGACCCGTCCCCCCCGTCCTGGAGAAATCAACGGTAAAGATTATTATTTTATCAGCCGCAGCAAATTTGAACAGTTGGTGGGAAAGCGGGAATTCTTGGAGTGGGCAGAATTTGCAGGTAACTATTACGGCACTCCCCGTGAACCGGTAGAAAAACAAATTCGCGAGGGAAAGTCGGTGGTTCTGGAAATTGAACTAGAAGGGGCACGCCAAATTCGTGCAACTTTTCCTAGTACCCTGAGCATTTTTATTCTGCCACCTTCTTTTAAAGAATTAGAGAAACGGATACGTGGTCGCGCCAAGGACTCAGAAGAAGCGATCTCTATCCGTTTGCGCCGCGCCCAAGCTGAAATTCATGCAGCCAATGAATTTGATATTCAAATCGTTAATGACGATTTTGAAACTGCTCTCAATTCTATAGAAGCTACTTTGTTTGGTTAGAAGTTAGGAGTCAGGAATTATGAATTATGAGTTATGAATTATGAATTAACGCCTAACTCCTAACTCCTCACTCCTAACTCCTAACTTTTTAACCTACCAGACCTTGAAGTAGGGCCAGATTACTGGTTATAAAGTAAGCGACTATTGCACCGCCAAGGCCACCAATTAAGAAAGCACTGGCAAAATTGTTCCAGCCTTCACCAGTTTTAAAAGCATCAGGAGGGTTGGGTACAGTGACAGTAGCAATTGGTTGGGGGGGATTACTGTTTGCGTACAAAGATAAGGTAGCAGTCAAAATGACAATTAAGCCCAGAGTTGCCAATAAGCCAGCTAAGTTGGCATTATCTGTATCCCGCAGGGGACCCAACTTGGCGAAGGGACCAAATATCCAGTAACCATGAGCCATGCCAATTTCTAACCCTCTTCTGAAAGGAGTTAATCCTGGGCGGTAGGCGGGTAAGTTATTAATATACCACTTGGTTAGCGGAGAAGCATTAATTGGCGTTTCCAGATTTCCCCGTTGCGGATCGCGCCATTCTGGAAAGACAGCCTCTTGATTTCTAGGATCGCTAGGACGATTTTTTGATGCGTCTACTGCTTGTGCCATGTTTTATGTTTACCTCTGAAATAGAGTGGCATTTTTTATATTAATAATAATCGGCACTAAATATCTTTTTTGCTAGACAAGTTTAGAAAAATTAATTTAGGAGTTAGGAGGTAGGAGTGAGGAGTTAGGAGTTAGGAGTTAGGAAGTAGGAGTTTTTTGATTCAAAACTCAAAACTTATTATTCCTCACTCTTAACTCTTAACTCCTCACTCCTCACTCCTCACTATCTTTATGGCAGTGGGTGGAAAAGTAGGTCGGGGAACCAGTAGTTAATTAGAATCAACAGAACGGCAGTAACAGACAAATTGACAAATATCAAAACAGGTGCCAACGAAAGGTATTTCAGGAAATTGTTTTGCTGCGACATGAATCATTCTCCAAATAAGTTAATTGTTAATTGTTAATTGTTAATTGCTAATTGCTACCATTAGCTATTAGCCATTAGCTATTAACAAATCATTACTAGTACAGCGGGCGCGGAAATAAAGCAACCATTCCAAACAGGCAAAAGCCTTGACATATAATACTTTTGACTTTTGATTTTTGAATGAGTGACTTCCGCGCAGCGGTGCTAGCGTGGCGAAATGGTAATTTCTTCATCCTTCGCGGTTAATTCGCCTGACAGCAATTCTTTTAAGGCTGCTATGGGCCAACTAAACCCTGAGAGTATGATTGGCAGCGCCTTCGGCACATCAATGATAACTTCCTTGAGTTCCACATCACCGCCTTCTTTCTTGATTGCTTGCAGATAGGCACGACCTACCCAACCAATCCAACCTGCAATATAGAGAAAGATAATGCTGGGAATTAAGAAGTCGCCAGCGTGATCAAGACTACCATCCACAATCAGATGAGGTAGACCTTCAGGACCGCAAAGTGCCTCGGAATAACGCTCAAACCGTTTTCTCCCTGACTCTGGGTCGGAGGTAGTGTTACGGGCAGTTCCTACCCTTTCCTGAAATGCTGGAGATTCCTTGCAAGGTACAAGGTCAGCGCCTAACGCTTTAACAGGCTGGGCAAAATTGAACCAAAGACAAATCGCTAAAATCAGAGCAAACAAGCGTTGCATGGAATTGTTTCCCTTTATTACGAAACAAAATTTTTTTGTACAAAACGAAGCGGCTTGTACAATTGTGGACTTTCTTGCAGGTCAAGTACACGCACCAAATCAGGTTAAGCTAGGATTTTACCAGATGTCAATCTGAGATATTTGCCTATATTTCCTATTATTTGAGCGTGTTTTTAGTATATGGAAATAATACTCTTGCCCGTCTACCGAGTAAAGTTTAAGTCAATAAAAGTTAAAGTTTCGTAAAAATAAAGTGGGGAGTGGGGATAGCCTGGGGTTTTAACCCCAGGGGGGAGCACAGGAGTGGAGGGTGACAAAAAACAAAGGACAAAGGATAAATGGCAATAGTTTTAGCAATAGAAACGAGTTGTGATGAGACAGCGGTGGCAGTTGTTAAGAATCGTGAAGTTTGTAGTAGTATTATTACCTCCCAAATTCCAGTGCATCAGCAGTATGGGGGGGTAGTGCCAGAAGTGGCATCCCGTCAGCATTTAGAAACAATAAATGGGGCGATCTCCCTTGCCTTGGAACAAGCAGAACTGGACTGGGGGAAAATAGATGGGATTGCCGCAACCTGTGCCCCCGGACTTGTAGGGGCGTTGTTGGTAGGATTGACTGCTGCCAAAACCCTCTCAGTAGTACATCAAAAGCCATTTTTAGGAGTTCATCACCTCGAAGGTCACATTTACGCGAGTTATTTAAGTGAACCAACTTTAGAACCACCTTTTTTGAGTTTATTGGTTTCTGGCGGACACACCAGCTTAATTTACGTCAAAGATTGTGGTGTGTACGAAACTCTGGGCGCAACGCGTGATGATGCAGCAGGTGAAGCCTTTGACAAAGTAGCACGCTTGTTACATCTAGGATATCCAGGGGGACCAGCGATTGATCGGTTGGCACAAGAGGGTAATCCACAAGCCTTTGCCCTACCATCCGGAAAAGTTTCCAACCCAGGTGGGGGTAGTCATCCATATGATACGAGTTTCAGTGGGTTAAAAACAGCTGTACTGCGGCTAGTACAGCAGTTAGAGAAAGACGGTTTGTCAATACCAGTAGCTGACGTGGCGGCTAGTTTTCAGGAAACTGTAGCGCGATCGCTCACCAAAAGAGCGATCGCCTGTGCCCTCGACTATGGTTTAGTTACTATTACCATTGGTGGAGGAGTAGCCGCTAACAGTGGTTTAAGAAAACACTTACAAGCTGCTGCTACTGCTCATCACCTACGAGTACTATTTCCTCCCCTAAAATTATGCACCGATAACGCCGCCATGATTGGTTGTGCTGCCGCTTTCCATCTAAATCGGGGTCATAGGTCCTCACTCACCCTAGGCGTTCAGTCTAGGCTAGCGCTCTCGCAGGTTATGGAATTGTATCAATAATTTGTTGTTTGTTGTTTGTTGGTAGTTCTTTGGTAAAACAACCAACAACCAATAGCCAACAACCAACAACTAATCACTAACCACTATAGAACGGATGTGAGTAGCAACTGCATCAGGCTGTTCTAACATTGCTAGATGTCCACAATCAGGAATTTCGATAACGTTGTCACCACAGTATTTGAACAGTGGGTGAAAACTGGCTAAATGACGGACATACTTGGGTTCCATCACCTTATCTTCAGCACCAGCCAGGAAATAAACCGGCTGTTTCATTTGAGACACCAACTGGGGTAAGCGGTTGATTTCTTCCTCAGTGGTAGAGTCTAGCAGTGTTCCTAGTGCAGCTTCTGGGTCAGCAACGAGGAAATCAATCACCCGCTGACGCGCCCAATAGCGGTCTAACGGACGCGCTACACTCGTTCTGGTAAATAGCAAGTCAATCAAAGGCACTTGACTGAGCCATCGAGGGCGGATTTGCAAAAACCGCTGACCCGCTAAGCGAAACTCCTCAAAGGCTTCTTTGAGATAAATACCACCACCTGCGTTGATACAGATGACTCCCTTTATACATTCAGGCATCTGAGTAGCTCCCCACAGGGCGATGGTGCCTCCTAAGGAGTGACCAATCAGCCAAGCACTGGTAATATTCAGTTTTTGCAGGAGGGCTGCTAAATGCTGAGCATAGGCAGATGGGGTGTAAAGGGAATCGAAGGGATTAGTAACTGCATCACTATAGGCGTTCGAGAGGCTAAAAAAAGTTTGTTTGCGACTATAGTCCTTGTTTGCCTTGGGCTGGGACTCACCAAAGCCACTTAAATCATAGGACAAGCACTGGAAATCATCTGATAAAAGGGAAATCACAGGTTGCCAGTATCCACGGCTATTGAGCCAACCGTGGACAAAGACTAAAGTATGGGGGCTGGACGTAGGCGCCGTTAGCTCATATGCGTGTGGAACGCCCAAGATTTCGATAGTTGCCATACTACTATCGTACCCCTAATGGGGAGTAGGGAGTGGGGGGAGTGGGGGAGTGGGGGAGTGGGGGAGTGGGGGAGTGGGGGAGTGGGGGAGTGGGGGAGTGGGGGAGTGGGGGAGTGGGGGAAAAAGAGTTAACAGAGTTCAACAAAAGAGTTATTGAGCAATAATTCGTTCTCCTCCTCCCCTCCCCCCCTCCTCCCCTCCCCCCCTCCTCTATTTACCCAGCAACCTCTGCCGCACCCCTTCAGCAATTTTATGACCCAGATATTCAGGAATTAGGCTTTCGTTCGGTCCGAGTAAGTAGAGAATAAGGCGTGTGCGACCGCGCCAAACTAGCAAATTGGCATTTACTACTAAAAGGTCTTCCTGCCAAATAGCGTACATGACTTTGTAAAACAATCCTGGTTGGTTATCGGCTTCAATCACTAGGGCTGGAAGGTGGAAGACCGGATCTACATAGAACTCGGTTTGTACGAGATCTAAACCAGCATCAAGGTTAAATTCTACTGCCAGCATTTCTTCTACCTCAAATCGCCCTGCTAAAGCCTCACGAATGGCGCGAGAGACATTTTCTGCGGTTTTGTCTATCAGGGCTTTGCTGCCACGAGAAATCAGTAGTTTGATAAAAACCAACATCGGCGGTCTGATCTGACCGTATAGGCTTAAACCGTGAATTGTCAGCCCATAAGCTGCCAGCACACCAAAAATATCACTGAGGAGAAAAGATTGGTTACGGTAAGCAAAATGCAGAGCAGTTTTGCTACCTTCCGGTTTCAGCTCAATAACGGCGCGTCTGGTTTTATAAAGGCGGTAGGCTAGCCGCAAATTTTGCAGTTGAATCTCACTGCTGACAAATTGCTCATAAAACTGGGGAAATGCTCGGTTAAAGCGCTTTAGGAGTTCCAGTGTTGAAGATTTTAAACCAGAAGCCATAATCGGGAATTGGGCATTGGGCATTGGGAATTGGGCATTGGACATTGGGAATTGGGCATTGGGCAATTAATCTTGTATACCCGACCCCATGCCCGATTCCTCCGTTTTAGTTAATTTTTACAGGAATCCAAGGTGAAGAGTCTTGTTTTGCTCCAGTCAGAAGTGGGACGGGCAGTTTGCTAAAAGGAGGGAAACCCTTTGAGCAGTTGCTCCATGTGGGGAGCCACCTCAGGGGTGCGCGGTGAGGCAGAGAAAGAGGGCTGCTTCACCTGAAGGTGGAGTCAAAAATCTATGTTTTTTTGCTACAATAGACTCAAACAGGTCAATTTTTTTTGATCCTACCCCCGGACTGGGGGGAAGTTACGCCTAGGAAGCTATCAATCCCAAGTGGGTTGAGTCCAGGAACCATGCCTACGGGAATCACCGCCAATGTGTGGGAAACTCCGACAGTCGGATATGTGAGAGATACGGCTAAACCTCTTACAGAATCCCCTTGCCTTTAGGCATGGGGAGGAGTGTCAATGAACTAAACCATTTGAAAATCCCCAAAATTCAAGAATCTGTGGGTTGAAGGGATAGAAGATGCTAAGCTCAGTTGAATGTGAATTAACACTCTTTCATTAGAAACCAATTCAGTTATATTACCCGAACCACGTTGGCATGGGTTTTTGGAAAACTTGGTTTAGTGCTTCAGAAGCTGTCGCGACACCTAAAACGACCCCCTTTGAAGAGACGAGCGTGGAAGCTACGGGCAATTCCAGCCCGAGCAGCGATGCGCTCGGAGCAGAACGCATTGTCTTTAGCACAGAGCGAGATATCGATCTGTATGAACTAGAAGAACTCTGTGATGCAGTCGGTTGGTCGCGTCGTCCTCTACGAAAAGTGAAAAAAGCTATTGAGCATAGTTTTCTCGTAGCCTCTATGTGGCAAGTGCGCGGAAACAAAAGGCGGCTCATTGGTTTTGCTCGTGCTACTTCAGATCATGCTTTTAATGCCACTATTTGGGATGTGGTAGTTCATCCAGACTTTCAAGGTAAAGGACTGGGCAAGACACTGATGAAATATGTACTCAAAAAACTTAGGAGTGAAGAAATTAGTAATGTCACTCTTTTTGCAGATCCTCATGTTATAGACTTCTACAGGACCTTGGGCTTCATGACCGATCCGGAAGGCATCAAAGGCATGTTCTGGTATCCTCACTAATCCCAAATCCAAAAAAGTAGCTTTCCACTAAAAAGGATGCTATACTGGTCAAGGATTGCTAGTCGAAGAGGTTTTTATTTCAGGTGACGGGCGATTAAGTTTTAGCCGTAAATAGCTAACTGAAACGAAAAGATTGCTAAAAAGCCGCAAAACTATGATATAGTCGAAAGTACGTGAAATAAAAACACCACCACTAGTGAACTGAGATAACGGGATGTAGCGCAGCTTGGTAGCGCGCCTGCTTTGGGAGCAGGATGCCGCAGGTTCGAATCCTGTCATCCCGATTTTATATGAGCCGCAATCACACCGTGACCGAATAGTTACTAATTCGTAATTCGTAATTCGTAATTAATGGACAGAGCAACTCAATTTATTGATGGATAAAAATAAATTTTTTCCTTGTTTGAGAGCAAGGGGTTTTGTCCGTGGGGAAACCCAACGGGTGACGCTCGTTCCTTGGGATCTCGCAACGCTTAAGGGGGATAAAACCCACAAACCCCTCTTTTCAAGGGGGATAAAACCAAAGGAAAGCGAAGTATTGGGTGTTATAGGAATTTTTTTGGTAAATAAATATGCATTTAGATTGCATATTTTTTCGGAGAACTGTAATGACAGATGTTTAGCTATTATGCTTGTTTTGACCGAGTTGCAAGTACTTAAAAATTAGATAATTGGTGTAAATATTTAGACATTATTGAGTGACGAATGGTGGAACAATTTACTATGTAGAGGCGTCAACTATAGCGGGTAAAGGCAATAAAATGTCTTTGTTGCTCTTGTGTCGTGAGAAAATTTTTCGCCGCCTCCAGAGCAATACACAGTAGGCATCTACAGAATTTCCCAGTTCATGGTCAAGCAAAATTCACAAAACAGCACAGTCAATCACCGAAGAGGATACTATAACTAAAACAAGTTGGTTCTGTACACATCCAACCTAAGTCTCAACTTGATTGAAGTATTGATGCTAGGAGAAGTCATGAAATCATTAGTTCGCTGGGGTACAACATTAACTTTAGTGGGGATTACTGTGCTGGCAACGGTATTTAGCGGAAATACCCCAGTGCTAGCATTACCAGACCAACAAATTAAAGATAAACTGGATTCAGTACCTGTGTTTCTCATCACCAATCCCCAAGGTTTACCGCTCAGTCGTCCCCTACCTGACAATAAACCTGGGCAAAAAGGCAATTCGGTGACAGGCGTTTATATGAGTCAGCAAGAAGCTCAAGCTGCTATCAACGATCTGCGGAATGTGAAAGACAAAGACCCGAAAATGGCGGAAATAGTCAAAAGCCTACAAGTGACAGCAGTACCGCTGGGAGTGATTTATCAGCAATTGCAACAAAGCAAAAACCAGCCAAACCGTCTGTTATTTGCCTTCAAACCTGTGGATCAGGAGGTTAACGGAGCAATGGAATTGCTCCGTGCTAGTGGACAAAAGGTAGATCAGTTAAAGAGTGTGCCTGTTTTTGCCGTGAGATTTGGGCCGGATAAAGGATATGTACCAATTAAAGTGGCATCCCAAAAGCAGGAAATTATTCCTCTGTTTTTAAGCAAGGAAGACGCACAGGGTTTGTTGGGTCAGGTGAAGCCAAAATTTCCCAAGGCTGATATTCAGGTCATAGATGTAGACGGAGTTATTAAGACATTGCGGGAGAAAAACGACTCTTGGCTTAGCCAAGTTATTTTATATCCCGACAAAGCAGCTAGAGAATATATCCAGAAACTGCCTAAAACTAGCGGAACTAACGCGCCTAATTCCTCTGCTACAGCTCCAAAAAAATAGTAGACTTGTGACCTAAGATTAAAGAATGGCGGATAAACAGCCAGAAGTGATTTCTGGGTTACAACTTTGGCAGTGGCGTAATGCGGCTATCCTTGCTGCCATCGCCACTGATGTCCCACCAACTGAAGTAGATTGGTTATTACAAGAGATAGCTGAGTTAGACCGCTTGGCACTGCGTTTGGAGTCTTTTAAAGACTGGGATCAAATTCAGCTTCAGCTACCTTTAGAAGAATTACAGATTCTGTGGCAGAGGCGATTAAATGACCGCTTGCCAGTGCAGTACATTACAGGAGTTACTCCTTGGCGACATTTTAAAATCGCAGTTTCTCCTGCTGTTTTGATTCCCAGACCAGAAACAGAGTGCTTGATTGATTTGGCTGTTGCAGCTGCAAGTTTACCCTTGCAGCAAGGACACTGGGCTGACTTAGGAACTGGTAGTGGAGCGATCGCCATAGGACTGGCAGATGTATTGACAGCGGCAACAATTCATGCTGTTGATTGCAGTCACCAAGCACTTTTGATGGCGGCGGCAAATGCCCGTAATTCTGGTTTTGCAGAGCGCATTCACTTTTATCAAGGTTCTTGGTGGGAGCCTCTAGAGTCCCTTAAAGGTCAGTTCAGTGGCATGGTATCTAACCCGCCTTATATCCCCACCAGCACCTTACCTTCGCTGCAACCGGAAGTAGTTAACCATGAACCATACTTAGCTTTAGATGGTGGTGCTGACGGCTTGAATTGCATCCGCCATTTAATAGAAACCTCTGGATCCTATTTACGACCTGGTGGCTTGTGGCTCATTGAGATGATGGCAGGACAAGCAGATGCGGTGCAAGAAATGTTGCAAAATCAAGGTAGCTATTCCAACATTCAAATTCATGCTGATTTAGCTGGCATTAAGCGCTTTGCCCTTGCGTATAGGAGTTAGGAGTTAGGAGTTAGGAGTTAGGAGTTAGGAGTTAGGGGTTAGGGGTTAGGGGTTAGGAATTAGGAGTTAGGGGTTAGGGGTTAGGGGTTAGGGGTTAGGAATTAGGAGTTAGGGGTTAGGAATTAGGAGTTAGGGGTTAGGAGTTAAGTAAGAAGTAATTTCTTGAGAGATAATTTATGAAGTAAAGATTAAGACTTTGTAGGTTGGGTTTTACAGCGTTCTACTCAACTTACACAATAAATTAGCGATTTAATATTTACTTTATAAATCACCTCTCATTCCTAACTCCTAACTCCTAACTCCTAACTCCTAACTCTGTAACAAGATGCAAGTTTCCCTAGACGACTTTGTAGCTGGCGCACGCGCTGGCAAATTAGTGAGCTTTCCTACAGATACGGTTCCTGCACTGGCATCTCTACCAGAACAAGGAGCGTTAATTTTTGTAGCGAAGCAGCGCAGTCAGGATAAACCCCTAATATTAATGGCAGCCAGTGCAGCCGAACTTTGGTCTTTTGTTACAGGCAGTGATGATGAGTATGAAATTTGGCAGCAAGTTGTCAAAAATTACTGGCCTGGAGCATTGACTTTGGTATTGCCCGCTTCAGCACGCGTGCCCAAAGCTATGGTTCCCATCCTTGATTCAGATAACTCTACGGACTGCAAGACAATTGGGATACGAGTACCTAAATGTGACATTGCTCAAACTATTCTGGCGCAAACAGGTCCTCTTGCCACCACCAGCGCTAATCTGTCGGGTCAGCCGCCCTTGCTGACGATGGCAGCAATCGAGGCACAGTTTCCTGATGTTTTGACTCTGGCTACGGAATCTCAAGAAGAAATACAAGGGATGGCGGCACCTTCCACCGTTGCCAAATGGACTGGGAATAATTGGCAGATTTTGCGCCAAGGTGCAGTTAAGTTAGGGAGTGGGGAATAGGGAGTAGGGAGTGGGGAGTGGGGGAGTGGGGAGTGGGGAATCCCCATAGTTAAAACGTAGTGATTGGGGATACAAAGTAACAGTCAAAGGCGTAATGTAATTTATTGCTGTGAAGATGCCTGGACTACAGTTTTCCAATTGGAAATGCTATATGGTAAAAGTATAATAAAAGACTCCAGACTTTTGTCTTAAACTGACACTCTGCACCAGCCCGATATCTCGCTGAGGAATCAATGATGTTGTTGGTGAATTCCTAAAAGCACCAAATCGTAGGGTGGACATTGCCTCACAAAAATTGGTAGAGCTACTAATGCTCTATCAACCGAGAAATGACCGGTAGAGACCGACGCGGAGTTCGGGAGACGCACTCCTTCGCGGAGATTTCTATCTTACAGACATCCCCCCACCCCAAAGGGGAAGTCAAAAGTCAAAATTCAAAAGTCAAAAATGTTTTGAATTTTGAATGGGTGACTTTTCGCGCAGCGAACTTGTCCTCCTTGTCCTCCTTGTCCTCCTTGTCCTCCTTGTGCCCGTGTATCCGTGTCCCCGTGTCAATCCCAACCTGTCAATTCAAACTTGACAGAGAACTCTATTGGATTAGTGACAGGGGAACTCCGGAACCTTTTTTTGCGCCTTTGTGGTTAATTAATGAATTTAAAAACGTACATACTATGAATTGGAGCAACTGGGTTTATCTAGGATCAGGACTAGCACTGGGGATGGGTTTTCGCAGATTATTTGCACGCTTCCAGCAACCTGCTGACTCATTTGGTGTAACGCCAATGGATAAAAAAGATGTGTCAATACTCCTGCAACAGATAAAACAAACGCAGCTAGCATACCAAATGGCACAGGAGATGAGCCAGTTTAAATCGGGATTTTTGGCGCGGACTACCCATGTCTTGCGATCGCCCCTCAATGGTCTGATTGGGTTGCATCAGTTAATTTTGTCTAATTTATGTGAAAATCCAGATGAAGAGCGAGAATTTATCGCTCAAGCTCACGAGCGGGCGTTGAAGCTGCTGAAGCTGATCGATGAAATTCTCAACATTGCCAGAACAGAGCATGGTACTAATAAATTAAATATTCAACCCCAACCCCTAGCCGAAATGTTACAGGAGGTTCATAACCTAACTTATATGCTAGCGGAAAATCGCAATTTTACATTCCGCGTGTTACCACCACACCCAGAAATTTATGTTTTGGCAGACCAATACTGGCTACGGCAAGTATTAGTGAATTTAGTAGATGCTGCCATTTCTCAGATGGATGAAGGTAGTATTTATCTTTCTGCTTCACTATCACCCACAAGCAATTTTGTTCACATTTGGCTGGATGTACCAACTCATGCTATTTCTTGGAGTGAGCCGATAGATTTACTCACGAATGATCAAAAGAACCCTGTTCTTTTGCCAGGAATGAAGCTACTACTCCATCAAACTCTATTGGAAGCAATGGGAGGAAAGCTGGAAATTGTTGATTCTGTCCCAAGTTTCGCTCCTCTTGCTCCTCCGAAGACGCAAGAGCGAGATCCTTCTGCCAAACTTCTCTCCATTTTCAAGGAACCAGAATCCCCTCTGGCACGGCTGCAAGTTTCTATCCCCCTAGTGATTCCTGAAGCTGGATTTCAGCAGTAGTTGGGGAACTCAGGTTAGATTGGTTATACAACACCATTGTAGTGGTGGAATTAGTCTGGAAACCAATTTTTTCGTAGAAGCACTGTTGGTGAGTGGTCATTAGGTAGACACGCTCAACCCGATTCATCCGGGGATGACTTAAAACCGTTTCCACCAACTTGCTTCCCAGTCCAGTACCACGATACTCTGAGTGAATGACTACATCCCAAATAGTGGCGCGGTATATGCCATCAGAAGTTGCCCTAGCAAAGCCAATGAGTTGTTCACCATCCCATACAGTAACCACGGGTTCACTATTGGCAATTGCTACCCTTAGATCATCCATGCTGCGACCTTTTGCCCAAAAAGTTGAAAGGTTAAACAATTCTTGGAGTTGGTCTAGGTGAATTTCCGACTTGCGATCGCTAAACCGAATCTGAGAATAATTCATGAATTTTTCCTAATTACTGTTAACTCATATTTTGCAAGATGCCCCCTGTCGTGTGTATATCGCAACTACTTTAAAATTTCATAATTCAAGATTTAATGACAAACCCACTTCCACAAGGGATGACTCGGTCCCTGCTGGCGGATATGAAAAACCTGTTTTTCTAGGCGTTGCTTTTCGTGCGGTGGTAGCCCCAGTAAGATATTACGACTTTGCCACACTAAAACAGCAGTGGTCATCCCAACACAAAAAGCTAGACCAAGAGTAGCCATTGGATGATCAAAAAGCCCATATCGTACCGCCACCCAAGTAAAGTATTGTCGCCACAGTGCAATTTCTGCTCGTAAATTCCATAAGCAAACAGGTGCAACACTCAGCCATAAAAAGCTGACAAAAAACCACCTACCGTATACCTGAAGCTGGTGTAGCCTCTGTACTTGTTGAGCAAAAGACGGGTCAGAATTTTCAGTTTCATCCATAGGCTAGGGAGTGGGGAGTGAGGAGTGGGGGAGTGGGGGAGTGGGGGAGTGGGGAGTGGGGGAGTTAGGAGGCGCGGAGGCGCGGAGGCGCGGAGTTAATTATCCACTATCTACTAACTACTAAACATTGGCGTTTGACTCGGTAGTTTTGGAGGGTGTGGATTGACTTGTGCGCGATCGCCATAAAGCGAGTAAGGGACTGGCGATAAAAATACTAGAATAAGCCCCCATTGTGAAGCCAATAATCAGGGCGAGGGCAAAGTTTTTTAGGGTTTCGCCGCCAAATATGAATAGGGAAAACAACGTCAGCAGCACGGTAAAAGTCGTATTGAGCGATCGCGTGAGGGTTTGATTTACCGCATCATCCACGATTTTGTTGATGGGGTCGTTGGGATGTAGATGGAGGATTTCCCGAATGCGATCGTAAATCACCACAGTATCTGTGACGGAAAAACCAGTAATCGTCAAAATAGCAACCACAAACAGGCTATCAGCCTCAACACCTTGCACTAATCCCAAAATTGAGAAAAACCCAGTGGTAATTAACACATCATGGAACAGGGCAATAATGGCGATGACAGCGTAGTCTGACTGGAAGCGCACGCTCAAGTAAATAACAATACCGATAAACGAGACTACAAGCGCCAATAACCCATTGGAAAACAACTCCCGACCCAGCGTCGGACCTACGGTATCAATCTGGGTCTTTTTCGGATCAAAAGCTCCTAGTTTTTCGCTCAAAGCTGTTTGTAACTTTGTGCGTTGGTCAGCATTCAATGCCTTTGTCCGAATCGATACTCCCTGCTGATCCACAATTTGGATACTGCTGGTGCCTAGTCCTTGACCATCCACAACTTGGGTAACAGTTGCCAGTTGAATCGGTTGATCACACTTTTGTGCCTCTGTACAATCCCGTTCCAATTGTAACCGCGTCCCACCAATAAAATCTAAACTGGGACGTAGTGGTGCACCCAAGGTTTGCCAAGAAATGACCATGGCAATGATCCCGATGAGAATCATTGCCCCTGAAAGCGTCCACCACAGCGAACGTTGTTTGATTACACTGATTTTCATTGTGCCACCTCCGCCTTGGAATTGATAGACATTGGCAGATTAGGACAAAACAGTTCCGGCTTACGCAAAGCAGGAAATCCTAATGACAGCAAAAGTAACGTCCGACTACAAGTAATAGCTGTAAACAAATTTACCCCTAAACCCAGTGCCAATGTGAGAGCAAAACCTTTAACTAAACCTGTTCCTAGCCAAAAAAGTGCTGCACAGGAAATCAATGTTGTCACGTGACTATCTAAAATACTAGACCAAGCTCGGTGAAATCCAGCCTCTACTGAACGATACAAAGTTTTGCCAGCCCGTAGTTCCTCACGAGTGCGCTCAAAAATGAGTACGTTAGCATCAACTGCCATACCAATACTGAGAATGAACCCAGCTATGCCAGGGAGAGTTAAAGTGACACCTAGCAAAGCAAAGGAGGCGTATGTCAGCACAGCGTAGATGACCAAAGCCACATCAGCAATTACACCAGGTAATCGATAGTAGACTACCATAAAGATTAATACTAAAATTAATCCGCCTATGCCAGCATAAATACTGCTTTGGATACTATCTTTACCCAAGCTAGCTCCCACTGTGCGAATTTCTCCAATCTCGACTGGTACGGGTAATGCCCCACCACGTAGCTGTATGCCTAAGTCTTTAGCTTGTTGTGGGGTGAAGCGACCTGTAATTACCGCCTGTCCACCAGTGATACCAGTGGCGGCAAATTGTGCCTCAACAGTGGGAGAACTAATGAGTTTGTTATCGATAAAAATACCAATTCCGCGTCCCGTCCCTGCTAGGTTTTTAGTTATTTGGGCAAACAGTTCACCACCCTTAGAGTCGAATCGAATGGCAACACTCCAGTCGTTGCTTTGAGTCGGTTCACCATAGGCATCTTTGAGGTATTTCCCAGTTAGTGGTGGGTTTGTGCTTTCAAATAATTTCTCAATCTCTTGATAGTTCTTCTGCAACTCTTGTTGATTTTTGGCAATTGCTGCTGTGTCCTTTGTTTTTTTCAGTTCAGCCTGCTTGGCTTGGAGTTGAATTTCAAATGTTCGCAAAGCAAACAATTGCGGTTCCGTACCTTGCTTTTGTTGACGGAACTCCAGTTGCGCTGTACCACCTAGCACACGTTCTGCTTCTTGGGGATCGTTGACTCCTGGCAGCTGTACTAGAATTTTGTCTGTGCCTGCCGTTTGGATTATGGGTTCAGACACACCCAGACCGTTAACACGACCTTCAACAACTGTTTTGACGGCTTCCAATTCACGGTCGGTGATTTGCTTAATTTCTGGTGTTGTCTTCACCTGAATTGTCAGCTGAGAACCTCCCCGTAAATCCAGTCCCAGAGGTACAGAGATTGTGGCTATCGCTGCAATAGCCGCGATTACCAGGCATACAATCAACACTAATAGCGATCGCTGTTTTTGCATACTATCACTTACTGCGACAAACGCTATAATAACGCTATTTTGGGGAATGGGGAGTGGGGAATGGGGAGTGGGGAGTGGGGGAGTGGGGGAGTGGGGGAATGGGGGAGTGGGGG
>JADQBA010000328.1 GCA_016903675.1 Stigonema ocellatum SAG 48.90 = DSM 106950
TCGTCATATCACGATTCTGGGCTATTTTTTTGAGGGAATCTAAGGTATCTTTTGGGATTTCAAGAGAGACTGTCTCTTGAGTGCGGGGGTGTAGTTGTAATGTAAATTCTTCTTCAGGCAAGTTCATAAAGTTTCTTTTCAGTACGAGTAGCAGTCCGAGCAGAAATAATCCGGGTTCGTATTCCTCGTTCTACATAGATAACGAGTAAAAGGCGAGGCTCAAGGGAATACCCAAGAATAAAAGTGCGTTGCTCCCTATTAAAGGCTTTGGTTGGGGTAGCGTCACCACTTTGGTAGAAGGGATCGAAAAAAACTTCTGTGGCTTCTTCAAAAGTAATGCCGTGTTTTTCGAGGTTACTTTCGGCTTTATTGCTATCCCACTCAAATTCAACGCCTTGCAGCCGATAGACGATATCCATATTGTAGGTTAAGTTACCATAGATTTGGGTTATTGTCAAGTGATTTAGCCGTCTGGCAATAACTTCTGCATTGTAACCTTTATATAAGCAGGTCACTCTACGAAATGTAGAGACCGTAAATTCACGGTCTCTACAAGGGTTTTCGGTAATGCATAGTTAATTTTCACGACTATGTCTAATACCAACCCGTAGGTTGGATAGAAATTATATAAATGGATTGAACAGCGAAATACCACAATCATCAAAATCACGAGTGTTTCGCGTTACCAGAGTGAGTTGATGCAGTTGGGCAGAGAAATGTCACGGTAGGCTATCAATAAAGGGATTAATACGATCTTCAAAACAGAAAGTGTTTTAGCTTTTGATGAGATACACGATCAGTACCTTTTACTATTGATGGGCTGGCACAAAGATGAACGAATTAAAAGTGTAATGATTCATATCCGTTTAAAAGATGACAAAATTTGGATTGAGTCAGATTGGACAGAAAATGGGGTGGCGACAGATTTATTGGTCAAAGGGATTCCACGAGAGGAAATTGTTTTAGCGTTTCATCCACCTCATGTTAGACAATATACTGAATTTGCTAGGGCGTAACGGGTATTTTTCGATGAGTTGATTTTCTTAAAATACCCTTATCGCACTATGATGTTATAATAAAAGGAATTGAGAAGCGTTAAAGCATTCTACATGATCGGAGTCGCCGCTTATGTGGTGTGCGAAACATCGTGTGTAACGCACCCTTACCAATGTTATTTTAAAATATGGGTAGGTTTGTTAGGTTTCGTTCCCTCAAATAGAAGAGCAGCGATCGCCCTTAAACTTCGGGTCGTTTCTTTCTATATTTGATACTAGGCTATGACAGAATTTGTAGGAACATAATTTGTGTGGAATCAGCCTTCTAGTTTTCATGACGACAAACGATTCTCAACTGCAAACCCAAGCTCGGGAAATCCTGAATGCAATCGCCTTCACTCATGCGCGAGCAATGCCTACCCTTGAGCGAGATGTCTAATGGATAGATTAAAGCATTATCGTCAAATCATCCAAGAAGTTTTAACAGAATATCATCATCTCAACGAAAAATCGGGTTCTCAAACTGAAAGTGTTTTAGCCTTTGATGAAATACACGATCAGTATCTTTTGCTATTGATGGCACTAAGTTCATCAGCGACAATCCCACAGCCAAACCAAAACATATTAATAGCATTTTCTGGGAGAATTTTCATGTTCTCAATGAGCGTCGGGTTTGCTGGGGAATGGATGCAACTCTACTGAGCATCCCGCAATCAAGTGTGGCGATCAGTGGCAATTTCTTGGTAAAATTCTTAGAAGAGCTAATAGACATCTGGTGGAAATGATGTAGGGGCGTATTGCAATACGCCCCTACCAGGGGTTTCAGGTAACGCATAATTAATTTTCACCAGATGTCTAATGAACACCATAACATTCCCAGTCAGGTAGAAGTTTTATCTTTACCACAGATTGGGGATTACCCGAATGGGTACTTTTATAATATGCTACTTACTTAGATTCAAAGAGCTATGGGAAAAGGGTTCAATCGTTTCTGGTCTAAAAAGAAGGTTAGAGGTTGGAAAAGACGGATTAGACAAATTCAACAATGGAAACAGCGAAATTTCAACGTTGGTATTAATGACTTTAACTATGATCATGCCAAAATTCAATCTGTAAAAGCATCACCGCCAATGTGGTACAGAAGGTTAATCGAAGATGCGATGTTAGAAATTTACCACAATTGGAAAAAGCAACTTATAGAAAGAGGAGAGCCTTTTTACTTAAGAATTTGGTTGTTTCATCCACGATTTTACAAATCACAAGTCGTTGCAGGTATTCGTGACCGAATTGATTGGTACGAAAATGTTTTTGATCTCCCAGAAAATCAAGACCAATCATTCCCCTATCAAGAGTATAGTTCAAATCGCTACAATCTGCATGACGTAACATGGGAATTACGTATAGATGATGTTGTGCATCTGGAAAAATTCTATGAATTAACACCCCAAGAAGTAGAAGTACTTCAAAAAACAGCTTACAGTATAACTCAAACATCTGACGGTGATACTTTGTACGCAGTTAGGGTAGGTTCAGTCTGGCTTGGTTCATATCAAATCGCCCCCAATGATGACGACGCCTTGTACAATAAAGGCAATGCGCTGATTGACAAAGAACGATATCCCGAAGCGATCGCTGCCTACGACAAAGCCTTAGAATTAAAGCCGGATAGAGTTTCCGCCTGGTTCAACAAAGGTTTTGCGCTGTACTACTTAAAACGATATCCCGAAGCGCTGGCTGCTTACGACAAAGCCTTGGAATTTCAGCCAAATGATGACAATCTCTGGTACAACAAAGCTTGCTGCTATGCTTTGCAGGGTAATGTTGACTTAGCGCTTGAGAACCTAAGAGTTGCTATTAACCTTAATATCGAATGCATAGAGACGGCAAAAAATGATTCAGATTTTGAAATAATTAGAGCAAATGAAAGTTTTCGGGGGTTAATTGCAGATAACAATAAACAAGTAGCGAGTAGGGTGGGCAAATGCACATAATTTTGGAATAAATTGTCAAATATTGGAATTTTGCCCACCCTACAAGAGCGATCGCACTTACCGTAATTAATTGGTTCATGGACGTAGTAGTGGGGTAGGGTGGGCAAATGCACATAATTTCGCAATAAATTGTCAAATATTGGAATTTTGCCCACCCTACTATATTTTGTTGTCGGTTTTAGAGGAAATCATCCCTAATTTGCCCACAGCACAAACTAGAAATACACTAATAGAGACGATTATCAGCACAATCTTAATATGTCTCAATATCGTCGTTCTTATGTGCCAGGAGGAGTATATTTTTTAACTTTAGTTACTTATCGGCGAATTCCTCTATTTTCAAATGTTGAGAATATATCGCTTTTACGTCAGGCGATCGCCAAAATGCGGAAAGAAAAACCCTTTGAAATTACCGCCGCCGTTGTTTTACCCGATCATCTTCATTTTATCTGGTCGTTACCAGCAGATGATTGTAATTATTCTCAACGAATATCTCGATTTAAAGTGTTATTTACCGAAGAAAGGCAGAGGGCAGAGGGCAGCTATGCTGAAGGAAAGAAAGTAAAGAAATGCCCTCTGTCACAGGGTTTAAAGCCCCTAAATTTATTTATGAAAAAAGAAAGAAATATGTATTTCGAGACGCATAGCGCAAGAAATACTACGTCCTTGGTAAATCCCCTAAATTTATTT
>JADQBA010000423.1 GCA_016903675.1 Stigonema ocellatum SAG 48.90 = DSM 106950
GTGGCACAGGCAGTTGATTACTCCTCCGCTTACCTAACCGATTTAGTGCGACGTCGGACAGGACAGAGTGTGCATCGCTGGATTACCCAGCGCCGGATGGTAGCAGCCTGTTCCCTACTCCAAGAAACCGACCAATCAATAAGTTACATTGCCGAAGCTGTAGGGTATCGTCATGCATGGTGCTTCTTTCGCTTGTTTCGCAAAACCTTTAACATGGCTCCTGGAGAGTGGCGCGGCGCTTATCGTGGTTCTGTTACAGCATCATAACCTACCTCTTGGGCGTTGCTGAATCACGGTATGAATTTACACGCGCGTAAAGGCGCAAAGGCGCAAAGAGAAAGAGTTTTAAAGTACCCCATTTTTTCATTTCATACTTCAATTCAGCAACGCCACCTCTTGGGATATCATCGTTGCTGTTTCCACTGATTGGCTATCGACTCCAAAATATTCTCTGCCTCCCAACGTTGGTGATACTCTTGAGCTAGAAGCAAAGCTGGAAAAGTTGCAATATCCATTAAATCTGTAATTAGACGATAAACTTTTTCTGTACCATTTTCTTCAATAATATATTCAATTACACGAATTGGAATTCGGGTTGCACCCTTCTTTTTAGACTTACCATCAGGGGCAATCCAACTTAGATAGGAACCATCGTCAAAAGCTTTAACAACCTCAAATTTTACATGAGCAGGTACACGACCTAAAAAATGGCATTTCTGATTGATTGCTGCATAAACCATCAAGAAGGAATGCAAGCCCCTGTCCCACATTAATAACATCCCAGGACCGACACTTCGTAGTAGTTTTAAAGCACCTTTTCTTTCACGGGATCTTACACGTAAAAAATTTGGGGCGACGCACAAATCCAAAAAAATGAGGCAGCCTTCCAGATCGGTGTGTTTGGTGTTCAGACTAATTAGTTTTCAATAAGGCTGCCTCATTTTTTTCAGATCATTCCACGGCAGGCTTCTGAATGTTTATCTGTCGGCGTAGTCGGTTACTCGTTGTAATAAGCCGAACCTAATTTTTAGGGGACAATGCGTCACCTATTCGATATGGACTAATGAAAGCATCGATAATTAAACTCACGACTTCCTCAAAGTTGGCATTTAACATCAAGTCAGATTGATCTGTTTTTTATGTTTCATAGGAAAAAGCAGGATTATGGTTTCGACTGTCGATCTCAATACCGTGGCTGGCTTATCTGAGCAAGAGGCGATCGCTCTGCTCAAACACGACGGCTACAATGAACTCCCCTC
>JADQBA010000284.1 GCA_016903675.1 Stigonema ocellatum SAG 48.90 = DSM 106950
GCATTATTACATAGATAATACAAAAATATTTTAATGTTGAAACCCTTGTTTTCTCGTTAAGCAGCTACCTGATAACTTGAAAAATCAGCTAATATAACCTTCAATAAAAACCTTACACACTAAGACTTTCAAGCTTAACCCGGTTTTCTGCTCCAATGGTACTAACACCCCATGTAATAAGGGATGTAAAGCGTCAGAACATAAAAACGTATCATGGAAATTTGGTAGCTATTGAATTTTCAGTCACAAACTACACTATATTTTGTGTTTTTTCACTGAGGCTTTCTAATAAAAAGAAAAATATATTATTTATGGTGTATATGCCAAAATAAAAAGTATTCCTGTAGGTAGATGACTTATGATTGAATGGCAATTGAACGAGATAATAGCTAAACGAGGGATTTCAGGCAAAGAGCTTGCTAATAAGATTAAAGTTCATCCGAACACAGTCTCGCGTTTACGCACTTCAGAAGATAAGAAGATGCCACACATTGACGGCGATTTGTTAGACAATCTTTGTACAGCCCTTGAATGCTCTCCTGTAGATTTAATTAAGTTTACACCTCCTGGGCAAAAAACTGAGGAGGTCTCAAAAATGGATGTCAAAAGCACAGTAGGTCGATTGCACAAGATTACACATGAAATTATCGAGGTTATTAGCCCTATAGTACAAATTCCTCCAGAGAAAATAATTCATGTTATAAGTCAAATCTCTAATGTACTGATTGAAAATCAGTTTTTTTAATGTTTTTGTTAGTAACTCCGATATTTATAAAACATAATTTTTATTTAGATTTGTTGCCAAGTCATACAAACAGGCGCTCTCAGTCTTTATTTGTATCATCTTGAATGGGTTTATTTTCTTAAATGGGTTTATCTTCAATTTTTTGGTTTCTGTCTAGCTCATCCATTCTGACAATCCAATATAATTCTGTAGTAGGATGTTTTTCTAGGAAGACACTAAGAGGGTGTTTGAGAAGTCGGTCAGGTTGTAAAAAAACTCTCTCAGTATACGCTGTGAATAGATAATAGACAGCACCGAGAGAGCAACATGAGTAAAGCTTACCCCAGCAATCTGACCCACGCCCAATATGAATTTCTTAGTGACCTGATTCCAGAACCTAAACCAGGTGGTCGCAAGCGTGAAGTTGATATGTGGGAAGTTCTCAATGGGATATTCTATATCCTGGTAGAAGGAGTGAGATGGCGAGCCTTGCCTGGGGACTTTCCTCCTTGGCAGACAGTGTACACATATTTTCGCAACTGGCGCAAGGATGGGACGTGGTTGAAAATTCACGATCATCTCCTGCGGTGGACTCGAATTGAGCAGGAACGCTATCCGAGTCCATCAGAGGCAATTATCGACAGTCAAAGCGTGAAAAGTGCGGCAATGGTGCATGAAGCAGTAGGCTTTGATGCAGGCAAGAAAATTAAAGGACGCAAGCGATTTATGACGGTGGATACCTTAGGGTTAGTTTTGCGTGTCTTGGTTACAGCTGCCAATGTGGGTGAGCGTGAAGGGGGAAAACAAGTTCTCAAACGACTGAAACAGTCTCAAGAGCAGGTATCTCGTTTAACAACCCTTTGGGTAGATGGAGGCTTTGACGGTGAGCCTTTCATGCAGTGGGTTATGAACGTTTGTCGTTGGATTGTGCAGGTGGTTCTGCGATCGCAGCAAACCAAGGGCTTTGTCTTGCTCAAAAAACGTTGGGTGGTGGAGCGTACTTTCGGTTGGCTCATGGGGTGTCGGCGATTGGTCAACAGACGTTGAGTTATTGCCCGAAACATCGGAGACGTTTATCTACCTTGCTATGATCCGCATCATGGTGAGACGATTAGCATGAATTTTAACTCTTCAAAACTTTTCAAACACCCTCTAACGATCAACTTGGGTTACATCATCCATTCTGTCAACGCAATATAGTCCTGTCTCTGGATGTCTTCTTAACGATACATAAACTTTTTCAGATCTTCCAAATATTCCCTCTGCTAAATTTATTATCCCTAAAAATTTTAAAGCGTACTTAGGTTTTATAATGAGAGTGCATTCCTGTTTTTCTTTGAAAAAATTAAATTCATAAAATTCAGCATCAAGCTTTAATTTTAATAAAGGTATATTTGGGACACCTCTAATAATAAAAGATACAAGATCTTTTTTATTTCTATTCATCAAAGTTGTGCTACTATAATGATCAGATATTAATTCATTTAGTTCTTGTTCATTTTTTGATTCAGCTGCCTTAACAAAGCGATTAAAAAATAATTTTATATTAATGTCTACAGAATCTAGTGGCTCTATATCAGTCATAAAATCAGTTTTTAGTTTTATTTACAAGAATAAAATGAGCATAGCATAATTAGAGGGTGTTTGAAAAGTTTTAGGAAGTCAAAATTTAAGCAAGTCGCCTCACCATAATACGGATCATGGTAAGGTAGATAAAAGTTTCAGAGGTTTCGGGCAATAACTCATAATCTCTGACTAATCGCCGAGACCCCATCAACCAACCGTAGGTGCGTTCCACTACCCAACGTTTTTTGAGCAAGGTAAAGCCCTTGGTCTGCTCTGGTCGAAGAACTACCAGAATAATCCAACGACAAAAATCCATGACCCACTGCATAAACGGCTCACCGTCAAAACCACCATCTACCCAGATAGTTGTCAGACGAGATGCCTGGCGTGGAGATTGTTTGACTCTTTTAAGAACTTGTTTTCCCCCTTCTCGCTCACCGATATTGGCTGCTGTCACCAAAACTCGCAAGACTAACCCCAAGGTATCAACTGTCATAAATCGCTTGCGTCCGGTGATTTTCTTACCCGCGTCATAGCCCACTGCAATACTCACCATTGCAGCACTTTTGACGCTTTGACTGTCGATGATTGCTTCAGATGGGCTTGGGTGACGTTGATTTTCCATCCGAACCCATTCCCTGAGACGGTCATGAATCTTCACCCAAGTTCCGTCTTTACGCCAATTGCGAAAATATGTATAGACTGTCTGCCAAGCGGGAAAATCTCCCGGTAGCGATCGCCATCTCACTCCTTCTACCATAATGTAGAAGATCGCATTGAGGACGGACCACATATCGACTTCACGCTTACGACCTCCTGGTTTTGCGTCTGGAATTAAGTCACTCATCAACTCATATTGTGCCAGGGTCAGGTTACTGGGGTATGCTTTACTCATGCTGCTCTCTCGGTGCTGTCTATTATCTATTCACAGCTTATACTGAGAGAGCTTTTTTACCACCATCCCAACTTTTCAAACATCCTCTCAGCGACACCACCTGTAATAGGAGAGTTACTCAAGTGAAGGCAGCAATACTCTTTCTTCGACTTAAAGCGTACTTGGCAGAGCCAATCACAAGAAAAGTTATTGGACTCCTACCACTCTGTGTTGCTAATATTTATTCCTTCAACACTCACACACAACGTTACTTTAAGAAGAGGTTATGAAACTATTATTATTAATTTAATGGGGAACAGCTTAAAGAAGCTAATTTCTAGCTTAAGCAACCTCTTATAAAATTTTAAACTCTTCGCTCTTCTTGTTTTCCTCGTAATAAACCAAAAGTTTTGGTCCTTTTTTAGAGGAAAAACTAATTACAATTTCATCTTAAACGCTCTGCGAAGGAAAATGGATCTCTTTATCAAAGCTTCACTAATTTCATATTTTTTTTAAATTTTAATTGTTGTTTAATAAATTTACATCATAAGTTAGATGTTTGCGACTAAATGCATATTAAGGCAAAGGTTCAGCAATTAAGGATCTTTGACTTAATCGTCGTCCGGGACTTTTGGCGATTTACGAGGCAAATCCTTGGATGTTTTAATTTTGATGGATTTGTATGCCCACTAAAAAATAGAGGGTTTTATGGGCATCCTAGAGAAGCAATTTGTCAATAATAAAGATTATTGAGAATAACCCCTCACTCGCACCAACTGCAACATCCATCACCGCCCTCTCTTCCCTCTCTCTCCCGCCGTCGCTTTCACGTAGCGAAACCTACTGAAAGACAGCGTAATAATTCGTTTGGGGGTTTCTCCATAATAAGCCAAGCCCAACCCAAGGTCTAGCAACTGGAAACGAATTGCCGGCGCTGCGGAGTGCCAGCCGCTGCCTGCAACGGCTAGTGCTGCCACACCCAAGATCATCAATTGGCAGTGGCTGGCACCGGCAATTCGAGCGCAGCGGTTTCCAGTTGCGCCATATGCAACGCCCGCTCAAGCGTGATTGTGGACTTATCTCTCAAATCCTCGCTGCTGCTTCTGTTTTTCTTTCTGCCGCAACCTCTCTAATAGTTCGGAATTCCAATCTTTGACTTTGGGTTGCATTCTCTGTGCAGTTGGCAATAGTTCCTGAATCTCCCTGGCTGTCTCATTCCCTGCAATATCAGCATTCACGGCGGCTACCACTTTGGGGATGGTTCTGAGGAACTCCACAGGCAGGCTCCTGGTGCTATCAACTGCCATGTACATGGTCTTCTCAAGGGGCATTCCGGACTGTGCTTGAATTTCGATTGCAGCCAGTGACAGAGCATCGATGGGGGATTTGCACAGCACAACTCTCTGGACTTCGGAGGTTGATTGCCCACCAGAGCCTATATAAAACCACCCCTCAGTACGTTTAGTACCTCTGGCATACCCCATAAATGTGTTGTCCTCACCCCTGGTTCCCCTGAGGAATGCACCTGTGGTTTCACCATCTAAATTCCTCATGCGAAACACAGCATTTTGTTGATGATCCGCATAAACTAATCCCCGCTCTTTAAGAGCAACTACCATGTTTTCAGGCAACCCACGTTTTTGGGTCAAGTATTTGTGTACTGCGTTCCACTGGTTTTCATCCTCTGCTGGTAGTGTGAACTGGGGGGAAGGCTCAAACTGGGCAATCTCCGTAGCTTGGTTGTGGGCGTGGTGGGTGACAGCCTTGAGCATACCTTCTTCACCAAAGCGATCGTGCAACCAGGCGATCGCTTGCTTGAAGTTGCACTCGTTGACGTGCATTACCAGGTCGATAGCACCACCACCACCGGAGTCAACACCGGGGGCGAAGTTGTAGAACTTGAGACCATCTATATTAATAATGATGTGTCCAGTACCCTTCCATCTACCATCTCCTTTGGTGTCCTGAGTCAACCCCAACTGCCATGCCACATCTTCTAGGGGCAAGTCGCGTAGTAAGTCAGCCTGCTGTCGCCACTTAAAGTTTTCGGTAACGAGTTCTTTAATTCTTTGTTGCAGCGCTTCGTTTTGCTTCACCAACAAGAGAGCAGTCTGCTCCATTTCGGTTTTCTTTTGGACTGCCCTATCCCGATCAGCTGCTTTGGCTGTAAGTTGCTTTTGTGTTAGTTGATCCCTGTCGAGATCAACACCTTCTTCAACAATGCTGTAAAAGTCCTTAATATCCTGGTGTTTGGCGACACTGCCTTTGATGCCACGTTCCAGCCCCAGGTGTTGGAAGGCGGCATAATGGGAATCCTGAAACTCTCGCATCTTCTGCCTGCCATCAAAGAAGTGGTTGCACCGCAGTTGCCCCCGGTCATCCAACGGGACAAAGTAAGCATGAATGTGGGGGGTCATTTCGTCCAGGTGGAGTTCGGCACGGACTATGCTTGAGCCAAGTGGCTTGATTCTAAAATCACTTTCCTACCTGACGAAGTGATTGTGGGTGGGGGTGCGGCGGTATTCAAAGAGCCTGAGTTGGAGGAATATTTCAACTGTGAAGCAAGTAGTGGATATAACGCTCCCAAACGTAGAGAAGGGGAACGTCCTCAACAATACCAGGGTCGAGAATTCTCAGACCATTCCGATTTGGTGTGGTTGGGCGATGTCCAAACCCAGATAGAAGGCATATTTCAGTTTGGGTATGACTCTCGATGTAAGCAACTGCTATCCCGATCGACTGCTTGATGCCTTTGGGATGATGGACCAGCTTAAGGATACTGTGAAGGAGGCGGCACAAAATGCCCTTTGCCATTGCCAACAGAGTACGTAAAAGCTTATCACTGCCACGCTTTACTCCTGATGAAGGCACACCACTGGCAACTGTGGCGGATTACTATAATAATTTAC
>JADQBA010000180.1 GCA_016903675.1 Stigonema ocellatum SAG 48.90 = DSM 106950
GTAAATTATTATAGTAATCCGCCACAGTTGCCAGTGGTGTGCCTTCATCAGGAGTAAAGCGTGGCAGTGATAAGCTTTTACGTACTCTGTTGGCAATGGCAAAGGGCATTTTGTGCCGCCTCCTTCACAGTATCCTTAAGCAGGTCCATCATCCCAAAGGCATCAAGCAGTCGATCGGGATAGCAGTTGCTTACATCGAGAGTCATACCCAAACTGAAATATGCCTTCTATCTGGGTTTGGACATCGCCCAACCACACCAAATCGGAATAATCTGAGAATTCTCGACCCTGGTATTGTTGAGGACGTTCCCCTTCTCTACGTTTGGGAGCGTTATATCCACTACTTGCTTCACAGTTGAAATATTCCTCCAACTCAGGCTCTTTGAATACCGCCGCACCCCCACCCCCCTGTTGAAGCAAGAGTTGCTGCCACCTTCCGGTCACTCACCAGCACGAGAAATTAATGCTTTGAGGCATGTATTACAAGAAAATGCCCTTTGTTGGAATCCGGAATTCAAGACCAAGATTCTGTGGTAATAAATAGATAGGATGCCGTGAAACTAAGGTAGCATATGGAGCCATTGACTGCTGGGGCGATCGCCATTGGGACTGTAATTGCGACTAAGGCTTTAGAAAAAACGGGCGAAAAGGTAGGCGAAGCTTTATGGGATAAAACTGGTAAGTTTCTGATCACGCTCAGAAAACACTCTCCCCATACCGTAGTTGCTATTGAAAAAGCCCCCTCTCAAGCACTCGATTACGGTAAAGCTGTATTAGAGGTAGAATCAGCAGCTATTGCTCATCCTGAAGTAAATCAAGCTGTGCAGGAACTGGTAGCTGAAGCATCCGCTAATCCACCATTGAACTATGCTCAAGCATTGAGAGAAATAAAAGAAGCTGTGGAGAAATCTCAACTACAGTATACTCCCACTTTTATTCAAAACATCCAAAAAGCTATTAATGCGGCTCAAACTCAAGCCATTGACCAACGTAATAGTACTTTCAATATTTGACTGGAGTCGTCCGACGGGAACCGGACAAAGTTAAATCCCCCAAATAATCTTCAGTTTACAGGCTCTGCTAACTTTGTAGGGCGATCGCATGAGATGACCCTACTCCGTGATAGGTTGCAACAAAGAGGCGTTGTTGCCATCACTGCTGTTGCTGGTATGGGTGGAGTTGGTAAAACTGAATTAGCAACGCAATACGCAAGACAGCATGAAGCTGATTACCCTGGTGGTATTTGCTGGTTATCAGCCAGAGAATCAGATTTAGCTGTGGAGATTGTGCAGTTCGCGCAGCTTCAGATGAAATTGGAAGTCCCACAACAAGATTTTCGTGGAAGGGTGTTGAGTCTGACTGAACAGGTGGAGTGGTGCTGGCAGCATTGGCAACCACCAGAGGGGTTGGCACTGATCATACTAGATGATGTCACATCTTTAGAGGGTTGTGGAGATTTTCTACCAAGGGCTAACCGATTTCGGGTGCTGATGACAACACGGGTGCGGAATCTAGACCCTAATATTGAGGAGATTTCCTTAGATGTGCTGTCACCAGAATTCGCTTTGGAATTATTGACAAAACTCGTGGGTCAAAAGCGAGTACAAAGGGAACTGGAAGTAGCTAAACAATTGTGTGAATGGTTAGGTTATCTACCTCTGGGTTTGGAATTGGTGGGAAGGTATGTGGCGAAAAAACCTCCCAACTACAAGTTAGCCGAGATGTTAGAGCGCTTGAAAGCACAACGACTCTCAGATGAAGCGATTAATAGCGTCAGCGATTCCAAGAAAAAAAATCTCAGCACTGCACAGCGAGGAGTTTTAGCCGCATTTGAATTAAGCTGGCGCTCCCTTGATGAAATGACGCAGCGTGTTGCCGCATTATTAAGCTTGTTTGCACCAAATATCTTTGCTTGGGAATGGGTGGAGTCTGCAAGTGAATTGCTCAATTGGGTGGATGCTGATGTTCAGACAGCGAATGAGCAACTCTATGGATTTCACTTGATTCAATGGGTAGAGGATACATCTGGTGAGTATAAAATTAGAATCCATACCCTAATTCGCGAGTTTCTGAAAGTTAAGCTAGCAGCATTAGAACAAGCTGATGTTTTGAAACGGGGTTTTGTAAAGGTAATGGTGGCGATCGCCCAAGATATTCCCTCGAACCCAACTGTGGAATTAATTACAAGAGTTAAAGATTATATCCCACATTTAGCAGAGGTAGCACAAAATCTGATTGATGCAGTCAGTGATGAAAATTTATATTGGGTTTTTTATGGGTTAGACCGATTTTATTCTGGACAGGGATTATATGCTCTAGCAGAACCTTGGTTAAAGCAATGTGTATCAGTAGTACAATCCCGCTTAGGAGAAGAGCATCCCTCTGTCGCCACCAGTTACAACAACCTGGCTCTACTCTACGAATCCCAAGGAAGGTACCAAGATGCGGAACCACTGCATAAAAAAGCATTATTGCTCACGCAAAGGCTGCTGGGAGAAGAGCATCCCTCTGTCGCCACCAGTTACAACAACCTGGCAGGACTCTATCGTAACCAAGGTCAGTACAGCGAAGCGGAACCACTGTTTAAAAAAGCATTAGAATTCAGGCAACGCCTACTGGGAGAAGAGCATCCGGATGTCGCCCAAAGTTACAACAACCTGGCAGGACTCTACGAATCCCAAGGTCGGTACAGCGAAGCGGAAACTCTGTTTAAAAAAGCATTAGAATTCAGGCAACGCCTGCTGGGAGAAGAGCATCCCTCTGTCGCCACCAGTTACAACAACCTGGCAGTACTCTACTCTGACCAAGGAAGGTACCAAGAAGCGGAACCACTGTATAAAAAAGCACTATTGCTCAGGCAAAGGCTGCTGGGAGAAGAGCATCCCTCTGTCGCCACCAGTTACAACGACCTGGCAGGACTCTATCGTAACCAAGGTCAGTACAGCGAAGCGGAACCTCTGTATAAAAAAGCATTAGAACTATTGCAACGCCTGCTGGGAGAAGAGCATCCCTCTGTCGCCACCAGTTACAACAACCTGGCTTATCTCTACGATAACCCAGGAAGGTACCAAGATGCGGAACCACTGTATAAAAAAGCATTGTCAATTGCTGAACTTAGCTTAGGGGTAGATCATCCCACAACAGCGACGATCCGTAAAAATCTCAAATCCTTACGCGATAATTATGCGGAAGCACCATAAACAGCGTTCTAGGGCTGGACTACAAAAAAGAGGTATTTCGTGTAATAGGTGGCGAAAAGTATTGAAACTCCGTTGCTCCCTTTTGGACAGGTTCCCAGGTGATAGCCAAGTCACAGTAAATTTAGAACAGGGGGAAATTAAAAAGTCTCCTCACTTTAAACAAGCTGGTAAATCACAACCACAGTAGCCATCCGACCAGTCAGAATCATCTTCATCACAGACACACTCATCATAGTCAACCCACTCCTCATAGGTATAGCCAGAAGGCTTGCGCTGTTGAATTTTGTGCTTTTACCCCCCGGATGACCAAATTTTGAATCATACCCTGACCAAAAGTTAACGCTATTTCAAGGGTTATAGTCAAAACGGATGAGTAAGTTTTGCATCAAATCGTGACCGCGTGTTCTAAATTTGCATCATAATAGATCCTAAAGTTTTCAAAACCAAAAAGAGAAAAATTCGACGGCATAATAACCGACTTGTGATTTGAATCATAATTTGGTTCTTGGCAACTTTTGGTCACGCTATGGTTCAAATCACACGACTCATAGTGAATAAGAAGACAAAATATGGTTCAAAGTGACTAAAATATGGTTCAATTCAGATTGAACGGGATTTTTATTCGACTGTTGTGAGGGTTATAAACTCCGTGTAGCGCTCTTGTTACGCCATTTATGTGAGGTTCAAATGAACAGTAGCACAGGCGTTTTGATCGGCACTGAGCGCGTTCGCCAGTCCGGGACGGCTTATAGCCACGGAATAACACAATTATGTATTATAAATGTATTACATAAATTCATAAAGTTTAACTTACAAAAATGAATGGTGAAGTCATTACTGATATTCGTCAAATAACTCTTGACTGGCTCAATTCAGTGCTTATTGGTAGTGCCGCACTGGTTACAGGCAAAGTCCTTGATTTTGCTATGGAAGTCAAAGGAAGTGAAAATGCCCGGATTGTAAAAATCCGGCCTCAATATAAACAAGGAGCAACTGGTACAACGCCTGCAATGCTGTTGCTGAAAATGTGTTTAGGCAATAATACTACTTTTGGAGATTCAGAAGTCAATTACTATACGCGGGATTACATTGATCTAATAAATCGACCGCTACCGATAAGCTACCATGCACGATATGCACAGAACCCTCCTCGCTATCACATTCTCATGGAAGACCTATCTGCAAGCCATAGTCCTAGTTGGAAAATTAAGCCAACACTTGCATACGGATGTGCAGTTGCTCAAGCCCTAGCTACATTGCACGCACATTGGTGGGGAAGCGAAAAGTTAGAGGCCATTGGTGCTAATATTCCCAGCCACAGTGAAATTGAGCGATACGTGGCTCATGCCCAACCAGGATTACTACCAATGTTGTCGGAGGTTAGGAGTGAAATTGATAGAGAGTGGCAGTCAGTACTTATGGATGTGTTTCAGTACCATCCAGGCAAGATGATTGAGCGCACTTCCAACTCATCTGGCTTCACATTGATTCACGGTGATGTTAACCCTGGTAATATTCTTTATCCATTAAATGGAGAGGGAAAAATTTATCTGATTGACCGCCAGCCGTTTGATTGGTCACTAACTACTTGGCTGGGAGTCAGCGATATTGCGTATATGATGGTGCATTGGTGGGAACCCAATTGGCGACGGCAATTAGAAATTCCTATCTTACGCGAATATCATACAAATCTTTTAAGCAATGGTGTGTCTGGTTACGATTGGGAGCAACTGATAAACGACTATAAACTGGCTGCTGTTCAAAGTCTTTACGTTGCTTGTCAGTGGTGTGTCTCTCCCCAAGAGCGTCGCCAGATGAAATGGGTATGGCTTCCGCAACTGCTCAAGTCGATGACAGCTTTCTTTGACTTGCGCTGTTCTGAGTTATGGACATTGTGGAAATAGATGCGTTGGTTTCTAAGCCTAGAGCGGATCATACCTGTAGTTGGTAATCACACTCGCTACATAAGCAGGATTAATAGACCAACGTGAAAATGCGGGTTGTAGCGATTGGGAATGATAAGTTGAATTTGATGGCTCCTTGTCGCGGTTGTGACCCCAACGAAGGTACAATACTTGTGGTCACTAATTACACGTTTTAGCAGTTATCTCGTCCATAACGCTCACAACGTATACCAGGTAATAATTTCACGTTGTTTATGCTTTTCACAGCGATGAAATAGTCTCTCAAAGGGGTACTCACTCAGCACCAGTTTAAAGGGCAGTGATATGCTGTCTGGTGTCTCTTGGTAAGCGCACCCGCTCTCACTTTCATTTTTCACCTACGTCGCTCACGTCGCTTACGTCGTGAAACGAGTCGTACTTATCTATGAACAACGGTGCATCAAGTGGGTTTTGAAGACCATTGTTGTTGTTGTTTCAGGAAAATATTTAGAACGACATAATATGACAATAGCGTTGCGCTCCCACCCCCTCGCCGCCGCCCAACCTGGATATAACTGCTACCTAAGAAAGTTGACTTTGTGCATTTTTCGGGAATTTTTTAGAACTCACGGCTCAACTATGAAGCATATCTTGTCCTAACTGCTTTTGAAGTATTTCGTGACCGTTTGGTCAAATTATGATTCAAATCACAAATTTCCTCACCGAGAGTAAGTAAACTTTTGTAGGCATAAAAGTACAGCCAGAATTGCCGCGACTCTGTACTCCAGTAACTTTGTGGGAACCAGCGTGGCTTACCCTTGTAGTCCAGGTATCTTGGGCAGTGCTGTGTGAGTAGGTTCTCTAGTTTTCTTTTGTTGTGGGTGCAGTGTACGCGAGTTTCTGGTTGCAAGAGATACGCTAAAAAACTCCAAGGTGGCTTAGCTGACTCCGTAAAGACTAGCTTATAAGCCTTTTCTAACTGCTTTCTAGTATGTCGTAAGTTTATTTTGGTATGAGGGGTTTTGGAGATAGGTTATACGGTCAAGAGGGGTCATAGCTTGTCGTCAATGGGAGTATTACCATTAATTTAATAACGAGCGGACAATCTTCTATAAAGCTTACACCATCTTAGTTTCAGCCGCCTTCGTCAAAATTTCGTGTTTCGTCACAGTGACCCCGTTTGGAGCGAATGCGATTCTAGGGGCAATTCATGGGAAAAAATGATTTTGATGTATTGTATCGCCAATTCATTTTAAGCCCCTTAAATCGCTTTCTGAAAGGTCTTTTTTTTGGTCTGTTCAGGTGGGAGCCGTCCGGGAGAGTCGAGGGAAATGGTTTACACTTGGCTATAAGATCCATGTCCTCTCTCATCTGATAATTGTAGACATGTGGACATGTATAGAAGTACAACTGTGTAGGTGTGAGAGTTTCTTTATATGAAAGTAATAGCAATCGTGTCGAGAAAAGGTGGGAGCGGGAAGTCAACTATTGCAATTCACTTAGCTGTTGCTGCGTCAATAGCAGGTAAGGAAACAGCAATTATTGACTTAGACCCGCAGTCATCAGCAGCAAAGTGGTCAGATTCTCGCTCGGCAGAATTCCCCGTTGTGGTTTCTGCTCAGGCTTCCCGACTGGAGAAGGTATTAGAAGCAGCAGAAAAAGAGGGGGCAGATTTGGTTTTTATTGATACCTCCCCACACACAGAAACAGCGGCTCTTGCTGCTATTCGTGCAGCTGATTTAATCTTGGTTCCTTGCCGCCCGTCGATTGTGGATTTACGCGCCATTGATGACACTATCGATTTGATTAAGCTAGCGAAAAAAACATCTGTTGCCGCCGCAGTTCTCAATGGTGTTCCACCCCAAGGGTCACTGGGAGATGAAGCCGTTGAAGCGATCGCTGGTTATGGTATAGCTGTTGCCCCAGTCAAAATTGGGCATAGATCCGCATTCGTTCGCTCGCTCACAGATGGGCTAACCGCTATTGAATACGAGCCAAAAGGTAAAGCAGCAAAAGAAATTAATGCTTTGTACAAGTGGACATGTACACAAGTTAAAGTGTAAAAAAGTGGAGGAGTGGACATGAACCCAAAGAAGACGACGAAACTAGGCAATGCTTTACATAAGGCTAAAGAGTCCCCAGTAGCCGAGGTTGCAGCACAAGAAGAACAGCCGCAAGAAAACCAAAAATATCCGTTACCACCAAGTCGCCAAGGAACCCGAACAATAGCTGGTCATTTTGATCCAGCGGTAGCTATTCAGTTGAAAAGGATGGCAGCAGAGAAAGAAACTACGGTACAAGCTTTATTGACAGAAGCGTTAAACCTCTTGTTTGAAAAACATGGTGAGAAACCAATAGCTTAATTCAAGGTTAGAGCCGATGGGTACGCTCATCACCTATTTCGGGTGGCGATCGCAACGAAAAATTGGTTTTTATTGAGAATTAAGACCCAATCCCACAAAATCGCATTGCTCCCCTCTAATGAAGACGTGGCGAGGTGTGTTATCAATTTCAACCTTGCCAGTTTCGGCTAATACTGTACCTAAAGGAGTACTGATAGCCTACGGGTCTTTTCCTGCTACGGTGAGATTTTTATAAGAAACTGCCTATTGTAAAGTACTTCAGAACACCGACACGCTTTACAACATTTAAAGGATTTTATGGTTAATTACAACAATGCGTTGAAGAATTTTGAGCATAAGGGTTCTAGCGTGAAACCGAGCAGAATGAATACTTTTCTAGAGTCTAATGGTGTTGAGGAATTGGATGATGAAACTTGTAGTGTAGTATGTGGGAGTGGGATTGTTTTAAAGAACGCCCCATTAGATGCGGTACTTACACTTGTGCAACAGTTTACTGATATAGTAAGCAGAAAGAGCCACGACTATGACAAATGAGTCAGAGCCGTGCCTGGTATCCAATCGCTCGAATCAATAGAAACCTGATTCTATGGTGGGAAACAGTGCTGCTACAAATCTTTACATGTTTCCAGAACGCTTTTATGTTACCGTTTCCATAGATTTATTCAGGAAACATATGGCACCGTAAGCCAGATGAAGATGAAGCCACCGCATCTCACAATCAGCCAAGCCCATCAAGCTAGCCAAGCCCTTTCTTCTTCTCATCAAGGCATATGTAAACCGCTTCGTCTGTATCATATGGTGAGAATTTGTATGGTTGGAAATCTGGAGTAATAAACCCGCAACCAGCCACTGCAACACAAGCCGCATCGTCTAGTTCCTCAACGCTTGTAGACTCTAGAAAGTTATTCAGTTTTTCCGGTTTGTTCTTCAGGTTATTGTTAGACATGCTAAATTCTCCGTCTTCTTTATAGTTGATTTTGTGGTGGAAAGCAGTGCTGTTACATTTCTTAAATGTAGCCAGAACGCTTATATGTTAAGGTTTTCATAGAATTGGCTGATTTAAATTAGGAAAGAGAGTCGCGGATAATTTAAGTTTAATTGATTGAATTTCTGCCGATAACGAAAGCCCTGAACCATTCACTGCAACACAAGCCGCATCGTCCAGTTCCTCAATGCTACTCGATTCTAGAAAATTATTCAGTTTGTCCGGTTTGTTCTTCAGGTTATTGTTAGTCATGACGCTCTTTAAATCTTTGTAAAAATGATTACATGAAACAGCCTACCTCATGTATTTATGATAAAAATCACACCTTAGCAAGAAGACACACATAGTCTAGTAGCAAGCTTTTAGGTAGATAAGCAACTAACCATGCTCGGAAGGTTAGCAACCATTGGTTAGAACTTTTAAAACATTCTCTTACATTTGCAAGTCACTCATTTATTATTCTAATACTTATTTGTAACAACCTATGGTACACATAAATACTTCAAAATAGTATTTATCAAAAAAATCATCAATTGTTGCAAAATAAAGTCATTGACTTTTTGAACAAATACTGAACTTTACATTTATTTTTTGATTTTCCATAAGCCACGGCAATATGTATACTTCAACACAGCTTGATGGAGTAAGTTTTATTTGTTATTCTTCTTTTATAGAAATAGTGTAATTGATGGTTACTTGATGCCTGTATAGGCATTCCATCAAAGACTCACATTGTTTCAAACACAGGTGACGTTCTTATCACTTACTAAGTTTAAAAAAAGAAAACCATGAAAAAGCTCAGTTCATTTGTTCTGGCAGCACTTTTATTTGTCAGTACATTCTTTTCTATGACTCTTAATGCCTTTGCTGAAACAACCTCTGCCATTGGCATTGTTAACACCGTATTGACCGACAGCAAGATCGCATCTGGAAGAACTCAGCCAGGTACAACTAACTGGCAGCGATATAACGACTATAGTGTTTATGTAGATGTTGACACTAGTGCTGCCCAATTTACTCAAACACCAATATATGTAACTTCACTTTTAGGCACCATTAACCATTGGAAACTCACTGGAATTAGCGCTGTTTATAGTGCGACGGCAAAAGGCTTTCGTATATATCTCACAACGGAGAATGACACCGAAAAACTGACTCCAGAGATTGCCAATAGTCGTAATTGGCATGTCAATTGGATTGGCATTGAGCCTTTCACAGCAATAGGTTCCAACGCTAACGCTCAGACACCTTCAACAATAAAACCAACTCCCATTGATAATAAGAATGGTACTATCTCCACGGAACCAGGTAAAACCACAAAAGTTCAGGTGACTGTCGATCTTCCAGCCGATATTGGCTATAACAATAGTTTTGGAATCTTCAAAATCAACGATGATGGCAGCGTAGCAGGAGTCAAACCAGGCGCTGCTAATTATGCTGAAACTGTGGTCAAAAATCGTATTCCTTTAGCAGATGTTGATAAAGGTTCATATAAAAAAGGACAGACCTTTAAATACGATTTACCGGGTGGGTCAAAATATGGCGTATTCTTGATTGCCAACGGAACTCCAGACCAGTTCTTACAGAAGAACCCCACAAATAAAGGGTCTGAACCACCCTTGGCTTACTTCTTCGATACAGCAGCCAACCCCGACCAAAAATCTCACGTTAAGGTGTCATCAGATAAACCCAATCAATACGGTTTTGAGGATATGTACGGGGGAGGAGATCAAGACTTTGATGACCTGATTGTCAAACTAGAAACTTTGTCAGTTGAACCAATTGCTCAGACACCACTTCCTACACCAGGGAAATACTACTATCTCGTCAACAAAAATAGCGAAAAAGCATTAGCTATAACTGGTGGTATTACTGCTGATGGAAGCGGGGCTCTCCAATGGTATAACCAGAAAGCAGATAATTTCAAATGGCTGTTAGAAGATGCAGGTAGTGGCTACTTCTACCTTATAATTAAACACAGCGGTAAAGCATTAGCTACGACTGGTGGTAACACCGATGGAGGCTCTGTCGTACAATCGACTAACGAGAAATTAGATAATTTCAAATGGCTGTTAAAAGATGCTGGTAATGGCTATTTCTACCTCATCAGCAAACCAAACGACAAAGTTTTAAATGTAGAGGATTCTAGCACTGCTGCTGGAGCGGCTATCACTCAGCGGGACAACAAAGGCACTGATAATCAACAATGGAGATTTGAACCTGTGTAGTTAAGCTTGTTTCTTTCGACACGTCGTGTCTGATCTCCTGCTAAGACGATTTGTTTTGTTTGATGCAGTTGTTTTATCTTTCATTTTCAATAATCATTAAACCAACTAGTAGCTTACTACTCTTGTAAGATTTGCTAGTTGGTTTTTAAGTTTTTATATAAATGTCGTTATAGTCCCATTTTCTAATATTTTATTAATCGAGTTAATCGCTTGGAACAGTTTCTGTACCAAGCATAGGCTCTACGTCAGGAAAGACTTTTGAGTTGTCGTAGTGAAAAACAACAACTCTATTACATCAGCCTTTTGTACTCTAATCTGCTACGTGTAGGTCTGTAGACCCTGACGTTAGTGTAACATTAACCTCCAAAGTTATTAAATTTAAATCATAACTATAATTAAGACCGTTATAACCACCATTTACAACTACCGTTAAGTCGTCGTTTAAATCCTCAAACAAATCTGTAGATTTCAATTCAACTTTCTTGGTATCCATGATTATCAGAAGTATCTGTAAAGAAAACATTACGCATTCGCGTACTGATAGTAGTTTATGTATTTGTTTCTAAATAGCAATCGACCTACAGCAAGTTGACATCTGTCAATAATCATGGCAATAGGCTGTCTTATCTCGCTAGAATAAAATTCCTTGCAATCTCTAGTGTTGTTCACTCAGAGTATCTGAGGAGTTTTAACTAATCGCTCGAAACCCTTTCTTTATCAGCCATAGAGCCTACGTCAGCAAAGCGTGATTATTTAAACTAGTTTAAATTTTTGGTTCATCGTGTGTAGTACGCTCCTAATCCTTACTGTGCGCCTGTTTAACCTCGATGTCGTCATACTTCAATTTGGGGTCTAGCCGGGATACGTGCAAAATGGGACACGATGCAAAGTTTTGTTAAAACGCTTGATTTAATTCCAGTTATGTGGATAAAAAGAAGGAAAAACTTATTCCCTTGAGGCGGAGTACAATACATACTCTTTTTAAATTCTCTAAGTTATATAATGGAATTGAAAAATGTATAAACTGTATTGTTTAGTTTGGAGAAATTTATTCTAGTATTTGGTCAGTTTATCTAAAGCAAGTTGTGCTATTTCTTCGGCTCGGGATGATGTAACTTTTTGATAACGCAATGTAGTCTGTATGTTCTCATGACCCATCAATGCACGAAGCGTCTCAATCCCCATCAATCCGACGCGCTCAGTTGCGAAAGTATGCCGCAGATCGTGAATCCGAATTCCCACGAGTACTGGACTCTGAGCAATTAAATCACTCCAACACTTATGAAATCGGCGGTAACTTAAGCGAGTCACCTCTCCCGTCAATGGTTGCTCTGCCGTAAAAAGCGCACTGCAAAGGGGATGCCTCTCGTATCGGAGATATTTTTCAAGAGCGATCGCCGCATCGTCGCTGTAAAAACACCACCGCTGTTTATTTCCCTTGCCAACCACCTGAAATTTCCGAGAACCTCGGTCAACACTCTCCAAATCCAACGCTAATAGCTCACTAATTCTTGCTCCGGTACGGTGAAGCAACCTTACCAAAGCATTCATTCTCAAATCCATCGCCACTAGTTTATACAAAATCGTAAGCTGTTGATTAGTAAGGTAGCGGATAACTTCATCAGTTCCGTATTCTCCTTTTTCTGGATCAGGCTTGCGTCTTTTTAGACCAGCTATCGGATTATTACTTAAATACCCTTGCTCTACGGCAAAATTAAACAGAGCCTGAATGATAGCCTGGTGACGATGATGGGTGGTAAGACGAATATGTGTCAAACGATTCAAGTAATCACAAAGTTCCTGTCGGCTGATGATTTTCACTGACCACCATCCATATTCTTTTAACAAGGGCATCAAGGTAAATTCATAAGAATCCCGTGTATTCTTACTCAAGCCTGGACGGTCTAAAAATTCTCTGGCTAATCTAGCTAAAGTAATTGACAAGTGACTACACATCTGAGTTGACTTGTTTCTTAACTCGCTTGTCAATAATATATACTTATTTATCTACTAAATTTATATATTTACATGTACTTTTTAGCAGAGCAGCAAGCCCCAAGACTAGGAGAAACCTTGGACAACTATATCCAGCGATTGCGATCCGGACTTCATTTGAGCCAACAGCAGTTAGCAACAAGAGCGGGAATTCACATTCAGAGTATGGGTAAGATTGAGCGCGGTCAAACCCAAAGACTTAACCAAAAAACTAAAACTGGTCTAGCGTCAGCACTGTCCATACCTATTGAGTATCTGGATGCAGTGCTTTGTGGTCAACCAGTATCGACAGTGGAAAAGAAGCAATTTTGTCCGAAATGCTGGATTCCTGGTACTAATCCAGATCCGGTGTGGCTCATGCAACGCGCCAAGTATTGTTTAACTTGTGGTACTACTTTACGTACTCGCTGTCGTAACTGCTCTGAAGCAATCACTGACTTTAAACATCGATTCTGTCCCAGCTGCGGCACTGCTTATTCCGAGTAACACGCGCCCAATAGCTAAATTTTCTAGTCCAATACCTGTTGACTATTCTTTTACAACTTTTTTGTGACATCTATAGAACGCACGGCTTATCCCAGATTCAAACGCTATTTCACGACCAAAGAACTCGGAGAAATTTACACTCCGACAAAATCTGAAATTGCGTTTGCTTATAGCACTACCAACGGTCAGAGTAACATTTTAAACTTGGTAGTTTTCTTAAAGACATTCCAGCGTCTTGGTTATTTTCCCAAGATTGTTGAAGTCCCTAATTCAATATTAAATCATGTAAGAGGCTGTTTAAAACTACCGACTGAAATAGGTTTGGTTTATGAAAACTCTAAAACAATGTATCGGCATCGAACGGCTATCCGTGAGTATCTTAAAATTAATCCTTTTGACAAAAATGCACGGAACTTTTGCGTTCAGTCTGTCTACGAATCTGCGCAGGTGATGGATAATCCGGCTGATTTAATCAATGTAGCCATTGGGGAATTAGTTAAGCAACGGTATGAACTACCTGGATTTAACACTTTAGACCGATTGGTAGGTCGGGTGAGGACTTTGGTTAACCAAAAGCTATTTTCTTTGGTAATTAGCCGACTTGAGGATGATTATATACAGAGGTTGAATGACTTATTGTCTAGTCATTCTGTTGAGCGACGCAGTCCCTATAATGACTTGAAACAGCTACCAAAACGTCCAACCCGTGACCATCTTAACGATTTAATTGTTCATCTAACTTGGCTTGATTCACTTGGAGAGGTCAAAGCATTTCTCAACAATATTACAGTAGCAAAAATCCAACATTTCGCGGCTGAAGCTAGAGTATTAGAAGAAGAGTGAAGTTAAGGAGATTAATCAGCCAAAACGTATCACACTCCTGTTATCTTTAATTTACGCGGCTCAAGTGCAAACCAGAGATAACTTAGTATCTATGTTTCTCACTCATATTGCGGACTATTCATAACAGTGCTAAAGAGGAATTAGAGGAACTTCGACAGAAAAACCAAGAAACTATCGAAAAATTGGTGGGTGTTTTTAGTAATGTCCTACAGGTATTCGTCGAGCCGCCACCAGATACGGAAGTGATTCAGCTTTGTTATCAGGTGTTTGAACCTGTTGGGGGAGCACAGCAACTATTAAATGAATGTGAGGGGGTTAACGCTTATAAGGGGAATAACTATCTCCCTTTAATATGGCGATTTTACAAGAGTCATCGCAGTGCATTTTTCCGATTACTTAATGCGCTAAAGTTTGAGTCTACCAGTCAAGAGCAAACTATTATCGAGGCTGTCAAGTTTTTACAATTAAATGCAAATCGCCGTACTGAGTTCTTTCCAGATACGTTAGATTTATCTTTTGCTTCCCCACAGTGGCTGAAACTATTGAAGGTTCAACAAGGAGAAAAAAACAAAATTGTCCGTCGTCCTAAGCGAAGTTTGTGTATTCTCCTATCTAGAAGCAGAACTTAGGTCAGCGGACATTTGTGTCATTGGAAGCGAAGACTATGCCGACTACCGAGAGCAGTTAGCTAGTTGGTCAGAATGTCAACCATTGGTAGCTAAATATTGTGAGAATTTAGGTTTTCCTGACACAGCTTCTGGGTTTGTAGCACAATTAAAATCTTGGTTGATAGATACTGCTACCTCGGTAGATGCAGGTTATTCAGATAATCGACAGATTGTAATTAACGCTTCGGGAGAGCCAGTTTTAAAAAGACCATCTCGGATTGAATTAAGCCCTTCTGCTCAAATTCTTTCACAAGCAGTTGAAGAAAGATTTCCCGAACGTAATCTTGTCGATATCCTGAGAAATGTAGACTACTGGACTAATTTTACGCGGCACTTTGGGCCGATGAGTGGTTCTGATCCAAAACTAGAACATGCTACTGAACGTTATCTTCTAACTACCTTTACTTATGGATGTAATTTGGGAGCAACTCAGGCAGCACGTCATATGCGGGGAGTGGTAACTGCCAAAGAGTTATCGTTTGTGAATCGGCGTCATGTAAGTGGAGATAAACTTCAGAAGGCACTAACTGATATAATTAACCGCTACAATGTTTTGAATATACCAAAAATTTGGGGCGACGGTACAACAGCAGCAGCAGATGGGACAAAGTATGAACTTTACGAAGAAAATCTCCTGTCTGAATATCACATTCGCTATGGTGGTTATGGTGGAATTGCTTACCACCATGTAGCTGATAGTTATGTGGCATTATTTAGCCACTTTATTCCTTGTGGAACCTGGGAAGCAGTTTACATTATTGAAGGTTTATTGAAAAATTTCTCAGATATTCAGCCTGATACTATTTATGCTGATACCCAAGGTCAATCAACACCTGTATTTGCACTATCATACCTGTTGGGGATTAAGTTAATGCCCCGCATTCGCAACTGGAAAGATTTGAATTTTTATCGTCCTGATAAGAATACTGTTTATAAACATATTGATTCTCTTTTTAAGGATACTATTGACTGGGGAATAATTGAAACACACTGGCAAGATTTATTACAGGTTGTACTTTCAATTCAAACCGGGAAAATTTCTTCAGCTTTATTGTTGAGAAAGTTGGGAAACTACAGTCGGAAGAACAGACTTTATCAAGCATTCCAGGAATTGGGACGAGTCGTCAGGACAGTATTTTTGTTGTTGTATATTTTCGATATACAAATGCGCTCCTTAATTACTGCTGCAACCAACAAGGTAGAATCGTATCACGGCTTTTCCAAATGGTTTGGCTTTGGAGGGTTTGGAATTATTGCTCATAATGACCCCATAGAACAAGAAAAGATGATCAAGTATAACGATTTGATTGCGAATGCTGTTATCTTCCACAACGTGGTGGATTTGACTGATATTTTGCGTGATTTGAAACGTGATGGCTATTTAATTCTTCGTGAAGATGTAGCCGCTTTGAGTCCATACATGACTAGTCATATTAAACGATTTGGTGATTATTTGATTGATTTGGATACTGTGCCGCAGACATTAGATGAGATTGGGGCTTTTGTTTTAATTTAGCTGACTACTCGTCAACACGCGGCGCGAGTAATTGTTGTTGGAGTCTACGTGCTCGATTGCAATTGGGGCACCTACGGAACCGATCGCCATGAGCTATTCTCACAACCGATCAGTTTAGAGAGCCAAAACCACCTTCAATTCGTAAATCCCCCTTTTTTTTACTCATAAAACTGGAATTAAAGCAAGCATCTTAACAAAACTTTGCATCGTGTCCCATTTTGCACGTATCCCGGCTAGACCCCTATTCAATCTAAAACGGCGTTTCCGCTGCTGCCCTCACGTTCGCGATCGCTCTTTTGGCTATTCCCCTGGCTTATTTTCAATTTCGCTAAATGTCGCCATACCTGCCGAGCTACTAGGCATAAAAGTAGCGAGGCTGACACCAGCCGCCACGCGACGGCTGTAATCTTTACCCCTACTAGGTTTCAGTAAAATATTTTCACTTTACGCAGCATCTAGTTCTAACCGCTCGTCCATGTTCAAGTGGAAGGTTCCGTA
>JADQBA010000366.1 GCA_016903675.1 Stigonema ocellatum SAG 48.90 = DSM 106950
CAGGGAGTCAATGGTGGTAAAGGAATTGCCGTAGGTAGTAATGTTAATCACGTTGAAATTGTCAACAATACTGTTGTCAAGAATGTCCAAGCCATTTCTATCGATGGCGCTGATTACAATGGCGGTTATACACCTTATGACATTCTGGTTCGCAACAATATCTTTGCCAATAGCTCTTACGTGAATGGGTTTATCGAAAGTGTGGACCAACTTACCTTGGATCACAACTTATTCACGGATCAGTTTGCTAACCTCTATGAAAGTGGCAGTGGAATTACGAACCTCAACGCTTATGACAACACTCAAGTTCCGTCGGTGAGATTTGTCAATTTAGATGGCAATGATTTCCATCTCACATCTACATCGCCTGCTATTGGTCTTGGCTCACAAAACATTGGTCAGTATGCACAGTTCGATAAGGATGGCTTGCAACGTCAAGCAAGTACTGGCATTAATGTCGGTGCCTACTAGACATCTAAATTGAGTCTCACTCATCCAAAAAAAAATCCGCACCAAGGTACGTCTGGCAAAACGCGTCAACCTTTGTAGCCTCTTGACAACGGTCTACTCACTCGGGGAGACCGTACCTGAATTTGTCACAAGCAATAAAAAATCAATTTACATGACCTGATGTAAGACATTTTTTTGAAACATCATCAATTGAAATTTAAATCGGGAGATAAATTAAGTATAAACCTGTATCTCAAAAGATAAAATAATTACCTTATTCATCATTTTAATGAAATCAAAATGCTTTATTCATAAAATTAAATATTTCAAAACTAGACTTGGATAAAATCAAGCTCAAAATATTATTAATTGAAGGGAAATGAAATACACCTTGACTGTACATTAAGCGGTGTTCGGGAGCATTTTTAAGCATCTATAAGCAGCAGCAAAAATATGTTTGTATGGACAGGAGCTAGTAATTGCAATTAAAACTCGCAGTGCGCTTACAGTAATCAGCGCCCCTACACCCTATTTTTGTAATTGATTTCCTGCAAATGTGTGTGTACTGGTGCGATCGCTCTCTCTGACTCTCAAAGACAGAAATGCTCTGTTCCGGCTGATACAAACAAATGTTTCTCGGCGTTTTATGGCAGTGTTGATGATAGAAAGACCCTTAAAACTGAATGGCACGCTCGTTAAGATACGGCCCTTGCCCCAACTGGTTAAGAGCCTCCAGGCTGGGAAACCATTCCTAGAGGCGCAGCCTCCTCTTTCTTGACAAGAGGCAGAGCCTCTCTTTATTCGTTCCTAGCCTCCAGGCTAGGAACGAGGCTACATAAGTCTTTGGGCTTTACAAGCCTGCCATTCCCTTAAAACTTTTGATGCGTTCTCACTCGTTGCTAATCGCTATCCCGGAGCAGCTACTTTATAGCAATCCGTGGAAGATTTATAAACACCTCTCCCAAGTCCTCAAAGTCCCCCAAGTCTTCCTTGTCCTCTCTGTTGAGATCTCAAAGAGGATTGCTATATTCTTTACAGAGGAAAAGTTTGAGAGCGCTTGTTACCCCCCCCAGGTTGCCTGAATGCGATCGCTCTTAAATGTGTAAAAATCCGGCAAATTATTGTGTAAATTACTGATGTGAGATAGCAGTGAAGGTAGCTAAGCTATCAATTATCAAACAGGAAGCACTACAAATCGCAACCGTTAAACGATGAGGGTACTAGTACAACGCGGCGGAAATAAAGCAACTATTTCAAACAGCCAAAAGCCTTGATATATAAGAGTTTTGACTTTTAACTTTCGCGCAGCGGTACTAGTCCAACATCACGGTTCAATTCATCTGAATAATCCTCTCAAAATTGGGCAGTCTTGAAAGCTCTACTTTTAACAGTAGGACTTGTTACTCTTTTGTCCGAAGCCTGCCCAATTTTTATAAGACACGTCATCTTCAAACCCAGCAAGGTTTCGCTCCGCTAATTTCCAAAGTCTTTCTCATAGTTTAGTTTTTCTTGACGACTTACTTAAATCGACAGATTTGAGATATGTCCGTTGAGTCAACTGGACACTCATTAGACATTTCCAGAAATGATGTTGGGGCGTATTGCAATACGCCCCAAAAGCGGCTTTTAACGAACGCACAATTAATTTTCACGACTATGTCTATTAAACAACTATTCACCGAGTTGTTTAGTTTATCATTCCCAATTTTTTTTCAGTATGACCACCAACAAAAACCGCAAACTCCGTAAGTCTTCTTCCTGTCTCCTTTTCCTTTTGACCTTTTCATTTGCTATCTGCTTACCCAAGTATTGGGGAAA
>JADQBA010000082.1 GCA_016903675.1 Stigonema ocellatum SAG 48.90 = DSM 106950
GTATTCGGCGTTTGTGAGAGGATGTTTTCTAAGTCTTTAGTGATGTATCAAATAGATCCCCCATTATCCCCCTTAAAAAGGGGGACTTTGATTCCTTTTAGATAGAACTAAATCCCCCTTAAAAAGGGGGACTTTGATTCCACCTCCCCCCTTTTTAATTCGGGTTAGTTCCGATCAATAAGTGCTTCGATACCGCCAACAACTTTTCAAACAACCTGTTAGCTGACATCTTGCACCTTCTCAATAAGGGTTGGTGGGCAGTGCCCACCCTACGCAATAATAAGGGTTTTAGGCTGTTTTTTTTGCAATAAGATGATGGTGCAAGATATGAGCCTCCAACGATCGCCTCGGATGCGTAAGCGTTGCGAGTAAAGCGAAACGCAGATCGCAACATATCAAAGAAACATATTTTTCCCTCACACCCCTACACCCCTACACCCCTACACCCCTTTGCATCTCACAGCGCTGGACATGGGTATCCAACTTGATTAACTCAGTCCAAGTCTGTTGTTCAATGATGCCATCATCTGGTAAGTGACGGGATATTTGAAAGGCCTTGACAGACAAGGCTGTTTTTGCTCCAAAGTTACCATCGATCGCACCACAATAATACTGAGTATTGTTCAGTTCCTCCTGTACAGATTTCACCAGTGGACCAGTACTCCCTAGACTTAGTTGTGGCAGGCTGGCTACTCCTTCGCACATATAAGCCCAAGTCTTTGGCCCCACAATGCCATCTACAGGCAAAAATACGATACACTGGAGATATTTGACCAAAATTAGGGTGTTTTGACCAAAGTAACCTGTAACAGAAACTTCCTTTTGAAAAGATGGTAGTTCCAAAAGCCGTTGATTCAGAACTTTTTGCATTTCTGTCACCACTTGACCGCTGGAACCAAGCACTAGGAACGGTCTATTAATAGGACATTTAATCTTTGTATTCATTTAGACATAGTGGTGAATATGTTTTAAATTTTACTTTTTAACTGGAACAACCTCAAACTCAAAAGAAGCAATGCGACGGTCAGCGATGTAGACGAATATTGTATGCTTACCAATGGGATCGCCGCGAAGGATAGTCCAAGAGTTTTGAATTATACCGTCTTTTGCAGACTGGGTGCGAGTCGTCACCCCTTGGATGCCATTTGGTGTCATTGAAAAATTGTCACCATTATCTGTACTCCAGCTTTCTGGGAGTTTTGGTAGTCGTAGGACTTCTCGCCACGTCACTTCGCCCTGGTAGTCCTTAAGCCAAATACGCCACCCGTATTGGTTTCCCTCATTGAGTGGCACTTTATTTGTAAGAAGAAAAGTAACTTTACCTTTATTGTCAACTCTAAAAATCCCGAACTCAGCTTTACTGACAATAATTGGTTTAGCAAATCTTGACTCAGAGGAGGTTATGGCATTGACTGCAAAAGAAGCTACCATCCAAGTTGTCAGCAAAAAAGATGCTATCACTACCGTCGTAGCCTGATTTTTCAGTTTCATAATTTTTCTGATATTTGTTAATATTTATTGGTACACGAAGTAGACTCATCTTTCTGATACACTCCGAACACTTTCACCGCATCGAAGTTGAGTCTCAAGGTGTAGGGAGATGGGGGGATAGGGGGATGGGGGGATGGGGAGATGGGGAGATGGGGGGATCCTACCTACTACCTACCATTTACCACCTACCTCTAATAAAAAAACCCCCAATGCAGGTTGGAGGTTAGGGTGCTATTTCAACAATAAGTCACAATGTCTAGAATCAATACTACCTGTATTACATTTTCAAAAACTACCTTCCAAAAGTCGGATTTTAAATTAACTTTAAGAGTGTTAAAAAACACAAATAGATTAAGAAGAATGAGTCGCGGTTTTCGACATTAGGTACTTGTCGTACCAAGCGAGGTAACGCAACAGTGTATCACGCTGGTAACTCGGTTTGCTGAGAGTATGGAACTGCCTAGGGTAGATGATCAATTGGGTATCAATTTTTAGGCTCTTGAGCGCTTGGTACATCTGCTCAGAGTTTAGCAGGGGAACCTCAGCGTCCAGTTCGCCGCACAAGAACAGGGTCGGTGTGACGATGCGATCGGCATGGAGGAAGGGGAAGGACAGACGCAACCAAGTGTCAAGATTTTTCCACGGTACACCCAGTTCCTGTTCGTAATCACGGACATAGGCGTCGGTGCCATATCCTGCTAGAATATTTGATGCACCTGCACCACTAATGGCTGCTTTAAACCGGGTATCCTGAGCGATAGTATAATTAGTCAGTATACCACCGTAGCTCCACCCACCGATGCCCAAGCGTGACGGATCACCTATGCCCAGTGATACAACGTAATCAACTGCGGCGAGTATATCCTGAGCGTCCTTATTCCCCCAGTCAGCATAGATAGCCTTGGAGAATACCTCCCCCCGCCCCACGCTACCACGCGGGTTGGCAGCCACGACAACGTAGCCGTGGGCTGCGAAGACCTGCCACTCAAACATGAACTGGTTTACGTATTGCCCCACCGGTCCCCCATGGATACGAAGGAGGGTCGGGTACTTCTTGCCTACTTGAAAGTTGGGAGGCTTGACCATAAATCCGTGGATTTGGGTGCCATCAAGACTAGTAAAACTAATCTCTTCCGTTTTACCCAGCTTTAGCTTCGCGAGCAGATCCTGGTTTACGTGCGACAATGGACGAACAGAGGTACCCTTGAGGGCGAAGACCTCGTTCGGCTCCTGTGGTGTAGAGGACAGCACAGCTATCCTCCCGTCGCGCCCTAGGTCGAAGGCACTGACAGTCCGGCGTCCACCAACCACCCGTTCCACCTTGCCCCCCGCGACTGGAACCTTTGCCAAGTGTACAACTCCATCGTCCTCTAGTAGGAAAAGAATCGATGCACCGTCGTTTGTAAAGTGCGGCTTGACTACGTTGCGATCGAGAGTCCCAGAGAGAAGACGGGGTGTACCACCAGCGGCTGGGATGACGGCGAGATGGTAAACTGCGTACTCAATTAGCTTCTCGGGACCACCCTGGAGGTAGGCGATCAACTTCCCATCTGGACTCCACACAGGTCGGCTACCCCAAGATGGATCGCAGTTTGGTCCATCGAAGGTGGTGAGTTGGCGTGGCTTTGCCCCTGGCTTTGCCTCCATGATATAGACGTTCCACTTGTTGTGGCGATCAAAGTCAGCACCCCGTTTGGAGACAAAGGCGATTCTTTTGCTATCTGGAGACCAGGAGGGCAAATACTCGTTGAACTCTCCCCGAGTCAGAATATTGACTTTGCTGGTTGCCAAGTCTAATACGTAGAGGTGATCGCGCTTTTTTCCGAGATATCCAACACCATCCTCCTTGAACTGGAAGCGATCAATCACAATTGGCGGCGGGGTCTTCTTCTGTCCAGAGGTTTTGGGATCGGGGTCTGACGCGACAACGGCTAGCCGTTTGCCATCGGGGGACCAGACAAAATCGGAAACGCCTCCGTTGATGTTTGAGATCCTCTTTGGCTGACCGCTTGTCAGGTTCATCAGCCAAATCTGGTCGCCCTGGCCGTTGTACTGTCGGCTTGATAGAAAAGCCAGGTACTTCCCGTCTGGACTAAACCGGGGGGAGTGTCCACTATCCTTTCCGGTAGTGGTACGCAAGGTGCGGGAGCCATCCCATGAGGTCATGTATATATGGTAGTCCTTGGTGTCGTTTTTGAGATCGACATCTTCCACTGTGTAGGCAATCCAGTTTCCGTTTGGGGATATGTGGGGATCGCTTACTTGGTGGAAAGCAAATTGATCGTCAACGGTCACAAGACGCTTTTCGACTGCTTGAACCTCGAAATTTGCACTGACTAAAGTGGCTACCGTACTACAGACTAAGGGAAGTTTCCAGAACCTTCTCATGGTTTTGTTTTGTTACATAACAATTGGTATATAGCAATCCTATTTGAGTTGTGAAAATTTTTTTTAACGAACCGCCAAGACGCGTTCGCGCAGCGTCTCCCCTTGGGAGAAGAACGCCAAGAAAAGAAAGAGGTACTAGGACCAGCCCTTTCAATGTGCAAGTCGTAAGACTTGGATTTCCTTCGTGTTCTTCGTGTCTTCGCGGTTTAAAAATCTTTTTGAACCACGAAGACGCGAAGAACACGAAGGTCAAATGCCGAAAAGTGGACGTGATTTTCCCAATTTTTCACCCACCTTGAAAGGGCTGGTTTTAGGTACTATAAATTCCGATAACTTCCATCTTTCAGGATCACAGATTGATGTTACACCTGATTTCTTACTTGCTTCTGGCTCAAGCAGTGCCACAACCTACATCTGTATCAGAAGAAATCTTCGTTCCCCAGCAGACACGGCCTTTACCTGGTAAGGTGGATACAGTGCCTGTGTTTAATAGCAATAATCCAGAGGTGGTTCAGACTGAAGGTATCTTGTTGTCTACATTTCCCTCACAAGGCAAACGGGTGCCTGATGCTCACTTGAATTTTCCTTTCCAGGGACGGTTTGATCTGTTTTCTCACCACATTGCTAGGGCTATCGAAACTCCAAATAATCTGCGGAGTCTTTACCTGGGGGTCATTGTCCACAATCCTAGTTCGCGTCCTGTGACTATCAATATATTGCAAGCAGCTAGCTACCTGAGCCAGCCTGATGCGCCTTTTATTAATCTTCCCCCGATGCAGGACAATGTGTTGGGCAAGATTTTTGCAGGACCTGGCGATCGCGCTATGGATGATCTGCTGAGGGGGAGGCGACAGGAAGAATGGCCAGATCAGTTGGTGATTCCACCCAAACAAAGTCGGATGTTAATGAATCATCCCATTCCGGTGCGTCTGGTCAACCCACCGCTGAATGGGCGTTCTACTCTGCTGCGGTTGTACAGCAATGGTCCTGTTTACATGGCGAATCTTGCTATGTTTGCTAAATCCAATCCAGATGGTAGTGAAAGGGCACCTACTCTAGAAGAATGGCAGACGCTATTAGAAAATGGGGATTTTGCTGGACCGCGTGAAAAACCTCCTAGTCCTCCTGATGACTTGACAGGACCAGAAATATATGGTAGGGTAGCCGCTGTTGCTGAGGGGGATAGGTGGCGATCGCAACTCACCGACTCAGGCAGCCCCGACCTTGCCATTCCCCCATCAGGGCAAGCTTTCTCCTATGGTGTGAATACCCTCCTAGCTGGTAAAATGGGTACTGGCCAAGACCAAAGTGCAAAACTCTTGGTGCGCTATCCTGGCACAGCTTATGAAGCTCATGGTAACTACGGTATTGAATACAACCTTGTTCTGCCGCTCATAAACAACACAGGTGTGCAACAGACTGTGAACGTACTCTTCCAAACACCCATCAAGGAAGACAATTTGAGCAAACTGGGACTGCGCTTCTTACGGCCACCCAAGCCATCTGTCCTGTTTAGAGGCACGATTCGCATCCGGTACAATGACGACCAAGGTTTCCCAAAAACCAAATATTGGCATTTGGTTCAACGAGGAGGGGAGATGGGGGAACCCCTCATCCAATTAAAAATGCCTCCGGGTACACGACGGCTTGTGGAAGTCGATTTTCTCTACCCACCTGATGCAGCTCCACCTCACATGCTCACGATTCAAAGCGCTCATTTTTCTGTGAAATCCACACTCAAAAATCGTTCCAGCAGACGATAGCGCCAGATAAACCGGAGGAAGAAACCCCAGAGAATGACTATCCCCCCTATGAGGATGTAGTCGCTCTTATCCAATAAAACCAATTCAAAGAATCTACGGAGACGGGGAATAGCTATAATCGTTACATACACGCCTAACATGAATACCGCCAAAATAGTGGGTCGCCAATCACCACTCGAGGGAGTACCCCTTACCAGAGCTTTGGTTGGAGGCTCCACAAAGACGATGAGTAAGAGTCCACACAGTACGGCAACATTAGTCAAAGCACTCTGGGCGATCATCTGGTTATTACTTTTAAACAGGTAGCCGACATACACTGCGATTGCTACCAAGAACAGTGTCAATCCAGATGGCAGTACGAAATGCAGGATAGAGCGGATGACCCCAGACGATGCTCTACCGGGACGAGCCCAAGCTGCCATTGCAAATGGCGGGATGCCTACAGTAAGGAATGCCAGTAATGAGTTGTTCTTGGGTTCAAAGGGAAAATCTATATTCACTACGCCTACGGAATCGATCAAGAGTGCCAGATATATGATACGGGTGAGAAATAGCTTTAAAATGCTCCGGATGCCGTTGACAATGCGCTGACCTTCCTCAACGGCTGGTAGCAGTGCGGAAAATGAATCTTTGAGTAACACCATGTCTGCAACACCACGAGCAGCAGCGCTACCACTTTCCATGGCAATAGCAAGCTGTGCTTCTTTGAGAGACATCACGTCATTCACCCCATCGCCAATCATCGCTACATAGTGTCCCAGGCTACGTAGAGCCTTGACTAACTGGGCTTTCTGCTGTGGTGTAACCCGACCAAAGATAGTGGCTGTCTCTGCTGCGTGGACAAACTGTACCGCATCCATCGCGGCTAATTCGGGTCCAGAAACCACGGTCAAATTTGGATCTAGTCCGGCTTGAATAACCAGAGCCTTGACAGTCTGTGGGTTGTCACCAGAGATAATTTTTAGTCGAACACCAGCTTTCATAAAGCTGTAGAGGGTTTCCAGTGCTTTGGGTCGTAGCTCATCAGCGAAGCTGATCAAACCCAACGGAATCAGGTGAGTTGGTAACTGCGGCTGTCCATTATCATTGTGTAGAGATGTTGGCTGTGGGTGGTAAGCAAACAGGAGTACCCGCAGTCCACAGTGAGTCCACTCGCTGATCTGTGTTTCTACGTCTTTAGTAAGTTGCATTTTAGACTGAAGCATTTCTGGTGCACCCAGTACATAAGTGCCTTGAATATCAGATTGCTCGAAGACAATTGCACTCCACTTACGGGCTGAATCAAAGGGGATTTCCTCCTTGAAGGGTCTTGCTTGTTCGCTACAAGCAACTGCTAGAGCCTCACTAGTTCGATTACCAGCAGAGGTACTGGCAGCGTAAATTCCTAACAGGTGTTTCAGTGAAGCAGCTTCCGTACCTATTGGATACACTGAGTTGAAGGTCAGGTGATTTGCGGTTAAAGTACCTGTCTTGTCCAGACAGAGGACATCCACATGACTGAGGGATTCCACGGCATTTATCTGCTGCACGAGTGCCCCAGTGTGAGCCATGCGAACTGCACCTAGAGAGTATGTCACCGTGATCACAAAGAACAAGTTGTTGGGCATCAATGCTCCAATGACAGCTGCCATCTGCACGCTTTTCACCAACGGGATGTGTTCTAAGATGGAGACTACAACCAGCAAGCCCCAGAAATAGGTGGTTAGCAACAGTAGCACCCGGATTACCACATTGATTTCTTGCTGAATTGGGGTCTGTACCTGACGAAAAGCGCGGGCACTTGCAGTTAATTGGTTGGCAAAGCAGTTTATGCCAACTTTTTGGGCTTCGTAGAGGGCGCTACCGCTGACAACTGTGCTACCGGAATAAACTGGATCACCAGGGTGCTTGGGTATGAGATCTGACTCACCAGTGAGCAATGACTCATCACATGTCATCTGCCCATCTCCAATCACAATCCCATCTACCACAATCTGGTCTCCGGGAACAGCCTGTAGCACATCGCCCAGTACCACCTCACTGGGGTTAATGTGTTGCTTGGCACCAGAACGGATAACAGTCACTTTTGGGCTGGTTAACAGGGTGATTCGGTCAAGTACATACTTACTGCGACTTTGTTGCACTACCCCCACAATCACATTCAGCAACACCACCCCGACACTAACGAAGCTATCCCCAGGTCGTCCCAAAATGGCTAGAACAAACCCAATCCCAAACAGAATGCTATTCATGAACGTTAATACGTTCTGGCGGAAAATTTCAATGTATGATCGGCTTGCCTTGACTTTATAGTTATTGCCTTGACCATTAGCTCGGAGTGAGTACACCTGTTGTTCGGATAAACCCTGAATCTGAGTCATTCTTTATTGTGATCCTGAAAGTTGGAAGTTTACGGACTTTTTGTAACTTCTTTCCTCTTCTCGCTCCCGATGGGTAAGCCCAGCTTAAGCCATTGCAAAACTTGTTGCTACTATATTTGATGGGTAATCCACACGTCGAGAACACATGGGCGGAACCACTTGCCCTTACCTTTAATCGTGCCGTTATCCGTATTTGCTGCATGGATTGCAGTAGGGGCGTATTGCAATACGCCCCTACTGCTTTCACCCAGGCTTTGAGGAATAACAAACAAAATATATTTACCCGCACGAACTAAGATATTGGTGATTAGCCGTAACTTCGGGGTAATTTTTTTAAATCATAACAGATTTATTGGCTAATGAATGCCAAATATTCCCAATTCTTGCTTAAAGTTTGATTTCTTTCCAATAATTCGGTTTGCTCCATGAAACTTTTACTAGGAATCACGTCGTGTCACTAGATAGCCTGATCTTGGAGTAAAGCCCGGTTAATCTGAGTGAAGTTGTACGAGTAGCCATCACTGCGATGAATAAACTTGATGTAGTTTTGTTTTACGGATACCCGTTTACCGTTGATTACAACCTCTGCGCCTGTTTTATTTGGTGTTTTGATGCGACACTGATAAGTTCCCGCCTTTACATTGACGATGTATTCACCCAAGTCGTCAAACTTCTTAGATTTACGAGAAGTGGCTAGTGTCGCTTTGACGTAATCGCCAGCGCGACAATGTTTATATTCTTCCTTTGGCTTGATATACGTAACAACCTTCAAGTTGTCTAAGCCAAGCTTTACAGAGACGACAGGAAACCCTTTGGAGTTTACTCGCCTTGACTGCCTACTTCCGTGACCTGTTGACTTAACCCTAAGTGGTTGATAAACGTTTAGTTTGACGGTTTTATCCGTTGCCACACACGCTGAATCAATCCAGTGTTCTTTGGGTAGTCCAGACTTTATTCTGATCATTTTAGTTGAAGCTCCATCGCCTGTTATTACTGGCACTCCAAACTTTGATGCACTTGATAATATGGCAATTCTAGTTGAGTTTACGGCAGCAGCATCTTTCAAAGGTGTTTTTTGCTTACTTTTAATTTCTTGAAGCAAGGTTGGGTTGCCTGCTAAATATTCTTCAATTGATTTGTTGCCTTTGTCTTGATTGCACTTTGTGCAAGATAATGTCAGGTTTGAGAATCTGTTGCTACCGCCTTTCGACTTGGGCTTAATATGTTCAATCTCTAATGGTTGGTTTTTCTCACCACAATAAACGCAGTCACGTCCCCAGTGTTCTAGTAGAGCTTCTCTAATGGTGTATCCCTGGAGTGTACCTTGCTGATACTCAACGCCTGAGATATCAGGATTCTCCATTTTTTGCAGATCAAACTTTACACTTTCGATAGCAATTGAAACAATGGGAGCATATTTTTTTATGCGTCTTATCCAGGTTTCAACTGTTAATACTCGATGCCTTAAACTTGGGGCTAGCCAACCATCTGGCTTATGACGATTGAACCGTTTTTTCCGGTAACGCAAATTCCTAGAACGTCTACCCCTACGAAAACCTGCACGTTTTTGCAAGTCTTCACAAAGGCGCTGACCACGATGTTCTAATTCCATCGCCCAAATAGTGGTATTGGTTTTTAGGTTGACTATTGAGAGTCCTGTGAACTTCGATCCTGGATCAATACGTAATTCTAGGTCGCTGGTTACTGACACGTTTATTTCATGCTGAAGCATGATTGTAAAAGGGTACAATCTAATCTTTTTAGCCTTACCCTCTCGTTGCAGTATCCTTGCTTTTCCTGGGTTAGTTGGCTGTAGTGGCGTACCATTTTCATCAACGACAAAAACTGAATTAGTAATCATGTAGGATTTCTCCCACCCTTTCGGGGTTTAGTTTGCTTTGAAAATGTTTTTAAGACTTGGCACTGAAGTAGGTGTTACACCACACTAATTGGCTATGTTCCTCCTCTAACCGCTTGGGACTAGCGAATCCCATTAAGGTATTGATCTTAAAAACGTAGCTTGCGCTTTTTCTGGTGTAGCGGTTAATCAGAGCCTTGCTACAGGACGCTTATATCCGATTAACTCCGGATTACTCCGGTTAGTGACTACTCCTTGGCGGCACGATCATTCTAAGTGTTGGGGATGGGGTCTGGACTTGGCGACATCTAGGTTAGAAATTGCACTCAAACATTGACCAATGGCAATAAGTCGGAATAGCTTTACCAAAATCAATACTAGCAGAACCTCGGAAACTACCTCTAGGGTATTGAAATCCTCTACAAAGGAATGATATCGTGATAGATTTGATACACATAATAAAACCTGAGAACCAAAGACCGCAAGTTACCCCTATCTGTACCTGTTTTTTCGACTTCCAAGAGGTAAACTCTGGAGATGGGCAATTTCTTTGACCGGGTTACTAAACAACATGCCGACTAGTCCACGAAATACCTCTTCCCTGAAGGGATCCATGTCAGCTCATTCTGTAGATTTGCCAGACACGGCTTGGCATTCCTTAGATGTTGACCAGACGCTCTCACAGCTCAATAGTGATGCAACTGCTGGCTTAAGTTCGCAAGAAGCACAACAGCGTCTCCAGCAGTATGGTCCCAACGAACTAGAGGAAGTCGCCGGTCGCAGTTCCTGGGTCATCCTGCTGGATCAGTTCAAAAATATCATGTTGTTGATGTTGATTGCAGTGGCAATAGTCGCTGCAATTTTGGATCTGCGGGCACATCGGTTTCCTAAGGATGCGATCGCCATCTCCTCTATAGTCATCCTGAACGGGGTGCTAGGTTATCTTCAAGAAAGCAGAGCAGAAAAAGCCTTAGCGGCTCTCAAGCGCCTAGCGGCTCCAATAGTGAAAGTTGTGCGCAGCGGCAAAGTAGTCGAGGCCCTAGGCTCAACGCTTGTGCCTGGGGATGTGATACTTCTGGAAGCTGGGGTGCAGATAGCGGCAGATGGTCGCTTGCTCGAAGAGTCTAACCTGCAAATTCGGGAATCGACCCTCACCGGGGAAGCCTTGGCGGTGAATAAGCAAACAGACTTACAACTGGCTCCAGAAACGCCCCTAGGCGATCGCCTCAATCTGGTCTATCAGGGAACTGAAGTCGTCCAAGGACGCGCCAAAGTTATTGTAACTCGCACTGGGATGCAGACGGAACTGGGGCGAATTGCCACCATGCTCCAATCAGTGGAAACTGAGCCTACCCCCTTACAACAGCGTCTGTCCCAGCTTGGCAATGTTCTCGTTTTCGGCTCCTTAATCTTGGTGGCGGTGGTTGTGATAGGGGGTATTATCACTCAAGGCTTCAGTCAACTGGAAGACTTGTTAGAGGTTTCCTTGAGTATTGCTGTTGCTGTTGTGCCTGAGAGCTTACCTGCCGTCATCACTGTCACCTTAGCACTGGGAACGCAAAGGATGGTGCGTCGTCACGCACTTATTCGTAAACTCCCAGCGGTGGAAACCCTAGGGAGCATTACCACGATCTGCTCGGATAAAACCGGCACCCTCACCCAAAACAAAATGGTTGTGCAACAAGTAGACACGGCAACTCATACATATAGTGTCACTGGTGAGGGTTATACCCCCGTAGGCGAATTTCAGCCAGAGACTAACGGCAAAAGTTCCCAAGAACAACCACTCCACCCCGAAGAGGAGCCAGAACTTCAACTCCTGCTGATGGCTTGTGTGCTATGTAATGACGCAATGTTACAGTATGAGGACAATGAGTGGAAGATTCTGGGAGATGCCACAGAAGGAGCATTGATTGTCCTTGCTGGTAAAGCAGGGCTTAACCAAGAGGCACTCAGTCGTCAAATGCCCCGCTTGGCAGAGTTTCCCTTTTCTTCCGAACGCAAGCGCATGAGTGTGATTTGTCAAACAGACCCTAGCCACTGGGGAAGCCCCTACCTCATGTTCACGAAGGGTTCGCCAGAGATAATTTTAGAGCGTTGCACTGGGTATCAGGTAGTTGACGGGAGCCAACATCTGACCGAACAGCAAAAAATTAGTATCCTCCAGCAGAATAACCAAATGGCAGCGCGTGGTCTGCGGGTATTAGGTATGGCTTGTAAGTCCTTGGACACTCTTCCTTCGTCAGGTTCAGATGAAACCACAGAGCAGAATTTGGTGTGGTTGGGGCTGGTGGGAATGCTGGATGCCCCACGACCAGAGGTGCGAACAGCGGTGAAGCAGTGTCAGCAGGCGGGGATTCGAGCAGTGATGATTACTGGCGACCACCAGCTGACGGCAACTGCGATCGCGAGTCAATTGGGGATTGCCAAATCAGACGATGGCGCAACCGTACGCTTCCTCACTGGTCAAGACTTGCAGCAACTCAGCCAAGAAGAACTCGAGCAACAAGTAGACCTAGTTAACATCTTTGCTCGCGTTGCCCCAGAACACAAACTCCGAATTGTGCAAGCTTTCCAGAAGCGGGGCAAATTCGTTGCCATGACGGGGGATGGTGTTAACGATGCCCCAGCCCTCAAGCAAGCCGACATTGGTATTGCCATGGGGATCACTGGCACCGATGTGAGTAAGGAGGCCAGCGACATGATACTGCTAGACGACAACTTTGCCACAATTGTTGACGCTATCGAGGAAGGTCGGGTCGTATATACCAATATTCGCCGCTTTATCAAATATATCTTGGGCAGCAATATTGGGGAAGTCTTGACCATTGCTGCTGCACCACTCATGGGCTTGGGCGGAGTTCCCCTAACACCGCTGCAAATTCTCTGGATGAACCTAGTCACAGACGGCTTACCAGCTCTGGCTTTGGCTGTGGAACCCTCTGAACCGGATGTGATGCAACGACCTCCCTTCAGTCCCCGTGAGAGTATTTTTGCTAGGGGGTTGGGATCTTATATAGTCCGGATTGGCGTTATTTTTGCTATTATTACCATCGCTTTGATGTCGTGGGCATACAGCCATACCCATGCAGTCGGTTATCAAGGTGATAAAGATAGTTGGAAGACGATGGTGTTCACCAGCTTATGTGTGGCGCAAATGGGTCATGCTCTGGCAGTGCGATCAAACTTGCGGCTATCGCTGGAGTTAAATCCCTTCTCTAACCCTTTTTTGCTAGCAGCAGTGACAGTGACAACAATTTTGCAACTCATGCTAGTTTACATCGAACCTCTACGAAATTTTTTCGACACCCACTTCCTCAGTCCAATGGAAATGGCAATTTGCTTTGGCTTCAGTGCGTTGATGTTTGTTTGGATTGAACTAGAGAAAGTATTCATTCGCTGGTATAAGGTCTGGGAGTCAGAAAATAGAGGTTAAGCTTTCTCCATGAAATTATTATCAGGTGGAATAGATGAGTCGGTCAAAATTTAATAATAGCTTGAAATGGCTCAAACAGTTTTTAAGTGGGAACTATAGTTCATTTGGAGAAAAGTATCACCTCTACACTGGCGAAAAATTGAACTTGTTTCAAGTAATTTTTCGACTAGAAAAATCAGTTCTTCCAGTTATTTTGTCCTCGGTACTCTTTTATGGTCTATTTGGTTTTTTAGTATCACTGCTTCACCATTTTGGTGTCCCCACAGCATTCCCAGAGAAGAGTGGTGTCCTTAGTGGTGGTGTTGTGAGTTTCAATATTGGCTTGACTTTGTTATTGGTCTTCCGTACCAATACAGCTCATGATCGATTTTGGGAAGGTCGTAAACTATGGGGTTCTTTAGTCAATGCGTCTCGTAACTTGGCTCGTGATATTTGCATAGTAGTTAAAGAGCAGTTACCTGAGGATCGAGTAGAAAAAGAGGTAACAATAAGGTTAATAGTTGCTTTTGCAGTGTCGATGAAGTTACATTTAAGGGGAGAACCTGTGAATGATGATCTAGCGTCATTGATGTCCTCATTCCAGTATTTCAAACTCAAAGAGATGAATCATCCGCCACTAGAAATTGCCTTCTGGATTGGGGATTATTTGCAGTATCAGCATGACCGTAATTGTCTCAATATCTATCAGCTGACTCGCTTACATAAGTTGGTGGATGAGTTGGTAGATATTTTGGGGGGCTGTGAACGCATTTTGAAAACCCCACTACCTTTAATATATTCTATTAGACTCAAGCAATTGGTGTTAATTTATTGTTTGATATTGCCTTTTGAATTAGTCAATGATTTGACTTGGTGGACGGGTCCAGTGGTGGCTTTTGTGAGCTTCACATTATTGAGTCTTGAAGAAATTGGCTCGGAAATTGAAGAACCTTTCGGCAAGGACCCAAATGACCTTCCCTTGGATGCGATTTGCAACACAATACGACGTAATATCGAAGAGTTAATCAAGTATGCTCCTAGTTCTCTTTCTCGGAAAAAGTAAATCGAAAAATCTATCTTTTAGTGCTAAGAAACACGTTTGTGTCACGGAGTCAGATAAGCAGTCGATGCTGTTTATTGCGCAAAATTTTTAACTTACAAGCGGAAAATCCCTGCTAGGACTTACGCATTGACAGAGAGAACCAACTGTGAATTATCTCTCGTTACAAGCCTAGGCTTGTAATGCTCTTCTAGGAGGCTCTGCCTCCCGTCAAACCGGGAGGCAGAGCCTCCTAGATATCATTCCCAGGCTCTGCCTGGGAACGAGGCAGGACAAGATTCACCCAATGAAGCACGCTCAGATGATTCCTTCTGACATAGGAGCTGTGGTGGTTTCCCCAGTTTGCAGAACTGCTGTTTGAGTGCGTTGGGGTTCTCCGAGCATGATGATAGAACAGGTGAGTTGCCTTGCTAACTCGGTGGTCACGTCACTAATGGCTAACCCACCAGGACTTGTACGATTCCGGATAAATGGCAACACCACCAAGTCATATAATCGCGCAGCTTGCAAAATCGCTTGTGCGACACTTTCATGGGCAATAATTTGAATTTCCGGTGGATTTGGTAAAGTCAATGTAGATACCAACAGGGAGAGTTGCGATCGCCTCGAAGCGATTTTACTTGAACTGGTACGACGTTCACACACATTCAACACAGTAACTTGTGCTTGATTTGCCTCTGCTAGCATCTGGGCAAATTCCACAGGCTGCAATGACGGTGCCATTAAGTTTTCCACAGGGACCAAAATGCGCTGAAATTTTTTCGGTGATTCCATAAGACGAGTCACCGCCACTGGACAATGGGACGCCCAGAGAACGTTATCAATCACATTCCCAAATAAACGCGCTCTTAACCCAGTACGTTTACCCCAGCCCATGATAATTAAATTAGCCTTTTGTTCTCGAGCAGCTCTGCTAATTCCTTGGGCGAAGGCGTCATCTATTCGCAGCAATGGTTCTACTTCCACACCTAATACTCGACTCTGTGCAGTGGCTTTTGCCAGTAACTGCTCACTTCGTTGCACAGAGGCTGACAACTGGGGTGCATCCATGTGAGAAAAAGCAGTCGCGATCGCTAAAGGTACAATCCTACCATTTGCCTGTCGGGCCAATAATGCCGCCATTTCAATTAAATACTGTTGCGTCTGCGGATTGTAGACTGGCACTACTATCGTCAAAGGGGTGTTTCTTTTTTCTTGGTTTTGGGGAGGGGGGGTTGTTGATTTTTGTGCCTTTTCTGGTATTCTAGTCAGACCTACGGCTACTTTACTGGTAATCAAAGGTCCTAGTACTGAGGTGAACAGCATTAAAAAAATGGTGATATTTAATACTGCTAAATTCAGTAGCCCAGCCCGATATCCTACTAACGTTGCTGCTAACGTTACACCTACTTGGGGCACTGACAGGGACCACATTGTTAGCATTTCCTGCCAGTTGTAGCGATAAACCAATTTTGTTAATACAGCCGCTATCAATTTGCTAGTAAATAAACCAACTACAATAAACAGCGTTAACTCGAGGGTGCTAATGCTTTTTAAGAAGGTGGGCACATCAATCAGCAAGCCAAGGTTAACAAAGAAAATGGGAATGAACAGCACATTGCCCACAAACACGACCTTTTCTTTAACTGGTCCTTCCCCTACAGCTTCATTGACAGCCAAACCCGCTAAAAAGACTCCGACAATTTTTTCTAACCCGATTAGTTGAGCACCAACAGCAGCAAGAAATACGGTCAGAAGGACAAACAAAAACTGGTTTCCTTCGTCGTCTCCAGACCGCCGGAAAAATTCTTTACCCAGCCAATCAAAGCCCACTAAAACAACGAGGGAGTAGATAATTAAGGAATTCAATAAGGTAATGACTTGCCAAAAGCTGAGTTTGTCGGTATGAATGGCTACACAAATAGCTAATACTACCAGTAAACTAATATCAGTAAAAATGGTAGCTCCCATTGTAACGGTAACGGCTAGGTTGTTCACCACTCCCAAGCGACTAATAATGGGATATGCCAAGAGGGTATAAGAAGCGAACAAAGAGCCTATTAGTATGGCAGCATTCCAGTCAAAGCCAAAAATTCTCCCTATAGCAGTTCCCACCACTACGGGAACGACGAAGGTGAAGCAAGCAAATCCCAAAGAGCGATTTTTCGTGCGGCGAAACTGCGCAATATCAACTTCTAGCCCTGCGACAAACATTAAGTAAACTAACCCAATGTCTGATAACAGGTTCATGATCGGCGACTGTGTCTGCAATAGATTCCAACCATGAGAACCAAGCACTATCCCCGATGCAATCAAACCCATTAATCCTGGTAAACGTAGGCGCTCAAACAAGATTGGTACAACTAGTATGACTACCAGTAGAATGGCGAAGGGAACAATTGGTTCCTTGCCGAGAACTTGGTCAGAGTGTTCCAGAGCAAGAAATTGTGATATCAGTTCCATAGGTAGGATCACAGAAAGCGATGGTGAATCGGCCATTCCTTAAAGGAATCGCTGTGAATCAATACAATTACAGAAGCCGCCCTGATGAAAAATCAAAAATTTTAACTAGATTACATCAACTTTGGTCGAGGGAGTAACTATGGGTGGATTTGACTCAAAATGAACCGTAAGCGATCGTAGTCGTCTTTAAGCAGCATGCTTAGGGTACGTCCGGCTTGGACTAACCATTCTCGGTCAGCTTTGCGTAACTTGTAAACTTCTCGAATAGCTGCTGCTGTCAAAGACTCCACGGGCACACCTTTTACAGAAAGTAGTAATGTCCACAAAAAATCTAACTTTTCCGTAAATCTAATTATGTCCTCCCCTTCGCAGCGGTAAACAGCTTGATGAATTTGCGGGGGACGAGGAGGCAAATATTGATACACCGGATTATTAACTATCATAGCATCTACAGGTTGCTCAAATCCGACAATCGCAGCACGAAATTCGGTTTTAAGCATGGCAAAAATTTGAGGTTGTTCAGAGCGCAAATCCTGCAAAGATAGTCCCAAAGCCACTGCCCTGTGTACCGAATCTATGGGCATTGTAGTTGCATGATACACTACAGCATAAATTTGATTGCCCGACTCTTCATCTCTAGAACAGACCCAGCTTCCAAAGGGAGGCATGGGGGGAAAGCTCAAGTCTTCCGGTTCTAAACACTGAGCTAAAAATTCGCAAGTAGTGGTTTCAATCACCTCCGCAATGTGGTCGGGGTGGCGATCGCGACTAGAGAACTGTGGTAATGGGAGACGCATAGTAGTGCTGAGTTAGTTGATGGTTGTTTGTTGTTAGGTGTTAGGTCTTGCTTCCAACACCTAACAACAATCAACTAACAACTAACCAGTTTATTTTCCTTTTTTCCGTCCTGCGGTGGTTTCTACCGATGCCAATTCTGACAGACGAAAGGTAACTAATTTATCCCAGTTACCACCTTCAAACAGTACGCCTACTTTACCATCACTCACCCGTTGCACGAGTCCTTCATAGCGATAATAGGTATCTGCCGGATTTTTAACGCGAACAGTTGCTCCAGGTAGAATCATAGTCTTTAGCTTCTAGGTTTCCTATTACTAGCTTAATAGTTGTTGGGTATTAGTGGTTGGGTGTTGGGTGTTGGGTGTTGGGTGTTGGGTGTTGGGTGTTAGTTGTTGGGTGTTGGGTGTTAGTTGTTGGGTGTTAGTTGTTGGTAGTAACACCAAACACCAATCAACAAACACCAATCAACAAACACCAATCAACAAACACCTCTTCCCCTCTTCCCCTCTTCCCCTCTTCCCCTCTTCCCCTCTTCCCCTCTTCCCCTAATTAATACTTTTGCCGCTGTCGAAAATTGGCTACAGATTCTACTAGTCCTAAGGAAATGAAGTTTGTCAGCATGGCGGAACGACCGTAACTTAACCAAGGAAGGGGAATGCCCGCTACGGGTGCTAAACCAACAGTCATACCAATGTTAACAATCATCTGAAACACGATCATCGACAAAACGCCAATGGCTAACAACGAGCCAAAGTTGTCTTTGGCAGTTTGAGCGATATGCAATAGGCGTGCTATAATCATCCAGAATATCAACAAAACTACCAAACTACCAACAAAACCGAATTCTTCGCCCACAGCTGAGAAAATGAAGTCTGTATGCTGTTCGGGAACGAAATTCAGTTGTGTCATCGGACCCTTGTTCAGACCCAATCCCCACCATTCCCCAGCACCAATGGCAATGCGAGATTGTATTTGGTGATAGGCGGCACCTAGGGGATCGGCATTGGGGTTCATAAATGAAGTGAGACGGTCTTTTTGATAATCTTTCAATACATGATTCCAGGCAAACAGTCCTAATTCACCACCCAGCAGGTTGAGACTCAATCCACCCAAACCACTTAGGGCAAATCGACGCCAAGGGAGAGTTTGCAAACCAACCACACCCATAGTAAATGACCAAATTAACCCTAACGGTCCGAAAGTTAGGTCTTTTGAGAAGGCTATGGGGAAGGGCCAAGGTATACTAAACAGAATTGCCGCCACAATTGGAGAAATCATCAATATCAACCAACCAGGGTTGGCATTTGCCCAATACAACATGCCTAAAAAGATCGCGCCAAATACCAACGATGTTGCCAGATCTGGCTGCAAAAATACCAACCCCCAAGGAAGAGCAGTGATTGCTAGAGTCTTGAAAACGCTATCAAGACCAGAAGCGGTGCGCTTATGTAACAAAGCTGCTAGGGTGATAATCAATCCGACTTTAGCAAATTCCGATGGTTGCACAGGGATGCCAGCGATGCTGATCCATCGCTGTGCCCCTTTAGCACTGTGACCACTTATCATCACTGCCAACAGGCTAATATTGGTAATTGCGTAAGTTACCCAGTGCAACTGAATTAGGTTTTCGTAACGAATAAGGGCTATCACCAGCGCTATAGCCAAGCCAATCAGACCCGTACCCAAGTGCCACAACCAGTCTGTTAATCCCTGGTTCAATTCTGTACTGCGGATCATAATGCCGCCAAATATGGTGAGAGCAACTGGCAAACTAAGTAGCAGCCAATCTACTTGTTGCCAAGGTTTCACCCAATAAGACCAGCGAATTTTTGGGATGGAGCGTTTTAACAACATTGTGCCATTTTCGACCTTCTATTTGAGATTTTTAACTAGTGTTCGGCAAGAATTCCCCTTTTATAGCAATCCGTGCAAGAGTTGTTAAAGTCCCCCAAACCCGGTTTGTTTAAGAAACCGGGTTTCTAAAGCATGGAATTTTCACTACTATAGGATTGCTATATATACTCATGGGAGGCGATGAATTCTGGGTAATCCACGTGGTATTATTCTGCCGTTAGCAAATAGCTCCTCTGGTGAGGTAAGATTGAGGGCTGCCCATCTAGGGAATAGAAGATTCTAGGTCTTGGGCATTTTAACGATAAAAATTCAAGTTTCTATGTTAAAGCAGCAACTGATACTTTGCCGGCAATGGCGAAGGCGATCGCTCTTAGTGCTTTTGCACTCTTAGAATCTGGTTCGCCAACGACTATAGGAACACCGCTGTCACCCCCTATTCTGGTGGCAATTTCTAATGGTACACACCCGAGGAGCGGTACTCCCAACTCAGATGCTGTTTTTTCACCACCCCCAGAACCAAAAATGTCATACTGCTTATCCGGCATATCTGGGGGAATAAAATAACTCATATTTTCTACTATTCCCAATATGGGCACGTTCATCTGCTGGAACATCCGCAAGCCCTTGCGAGAATCTAACAATGCCACGGTTTGGGGTGTGGTGACAATCACTGCTCCCGCCATCGGCACTGCTTGTGTCAAAGTTAATTGGGCATCCCCCGTTCCTGGGGGCATATCCACAATCAAATAGTCCAGATCCCCCCACTGCACTTGATAGAGAAACTGGCGGATGACTCCATTTAGCATAGGTCCACGCCAAATCACCGGCTGATCTCGGTCAATCAAAAAGCCCATTGAAACTAACTTGACGCCGTGATTAAAAGCAGGTTCCAAAACTTCACCTTTTTCTTCTGAGCGCACTATCATTTGAGCATCACCAAGTCCCAGCATGGTGGGATCATTGGGACCGTAAATATCAGCATCCAGTAAACCCACCTTTGCTCCTGTTTGTGCTAGAGCAACTGCTACATTCACTGCCACTGTACTTTTACCCACACCACCTTTGCCGCTAGAAATGGCGATAATATTCTTGATGCCAGGAACGTCAGTGCGTTGGCGAACCCCGGAGGAGGTATCACCGATGTTTTTTTGCTGGGGTGTTTCCGCTGTCACCTCTATGGATACATCCATCACCCCTGGTAGCTTTTTAACAGCTTTTTGGCAGTCTTCGACAATAAATTCACGTAATGGACAGGCAGGTGTTGTCAACACCAAAGTGAAGCTAACCTTACCATCGTCAATTGTGATGTTGCGAATCATGTTCAGTTCTACCAAACTTTTACGGAGTTCTGGGTCTTGCACTGGTCGCAACACTTCTAAAACTGACTGGAAATCGAGAACATCGTACATAATTTTTTTACCCTTGCTTCCGTAACAAATCTTAACGAAAATTAAATGTTATCTTCTCGGATCTTAACGTTCTGCTAAAGCACTTACTCGAAATAAATTTCAAGCCTTCAAGATAAATCCTCGTCGTAGTCGTAACCCACCAAGACAGGGCCCAAAGCGTATTTTTCTGGATCTGCCTAACTGCTAATTGCAATTAGCAGTTAACCAGTTGCTAAACATCAAAACAACTGTTTTTGAGGGATTTTCTCTTGGACGACACTGCTTGCAATGCCGTCCCCTCAACAGCCTCCACTAAGGCTCGCGCCACGCGGTCTGCATAAGGATGGGAAAATGGCCAAATCAGAGGTGACAACCAACCGCGTAGTGTTACAGAATAAAACACACAAGTACCACAAACCGTGGATTCTACTCGATAAGTTACCCGTTCCTCTATGCCAGGAATCGCCAGCACTCTTACACTCAGCAACTCCCGAGGATTAACGCGCTCCACAAAAATACGAATGGGAATTGGCGACAAGCGCGTTACCGCCTGGTAAATAAATCCGGGTTTGGGTACTAATCCGTAGGGAACGTTGGTACTTTTTAACAGTGGATGCCAGGAAACATCAGCTAAGTCAACCACCTTTTGCCACAGTTCATCCACAGAAGCAGAACTAATCTCTCTATAGGTCTGCACTAGAGAAAGGCAAACCCGACGCCTTTTGCGGTGGATGAATTTGGACAACCAAGTTCGCATTACCTAATCCTCCTGGCTATACGCTTTTTGGTAACTATGCCTCGGCGATTCAACCTTCCCCTACTCGGCTTTTCATGAAGTTTTTCCCAGAAAGTGGAAATCTTGGTCTTTGATGACATTACAATTATCAGCTTGAGATGCCGAGGTGTATCTCATCCTAAATCTGGAGGCTTCTGGATTTTCAGAATTACCGCAATTTTTTATCAAAAAGTTGAAAAAACCATTGGTAGCATACAACCATATACCCATTTGAGGGAAAATAACTTTAGTCTTGCCCAGATGCTTGAGTGCTAATAAAAGAACTCTTTGGGGAGGCACTACTACCGCAAGGCGGAAGTCAAAAGTCAAAAGTCAAAAGTCAAAAGCCTAGAAAATAAGGCTTTTAATCTCTTGCAGATGGTCAGCTTATTTACGCCGACCTGTACTAAGTTCCTCTGGTTTCCAGTAGTGGTAACAAGTGCCATTGATTTTAGGGTGCTTGTATGCCCTTGTTACCAGTAAATTGACAAGAAAAAAATTTGTTGTTTTTACCAAAATTGTAATTTAGGTTCTTGAGTTTATGTTGACCGACTCCCAAACCCGAACAATGCCAGCAGCACCTTGCACATCTTTGCCACCAACTGACGCTAAAACTAGGGTGCGTCAGTTTATGCAACAGTTGCAAGACCAAATTACTCAAAGGCTGGCAGATCTGGATGGTGTAGGGAATTTTCAAGAAGATTGCTGGGAGCGATCAGAAGGAGGAGGGGGGCGATCGCGCATCCTACGTGAAGGTGCAATATTTGAACAAGCTGGTGTAGGTTTTTCGGAAATTTGGGGTTCCCATTTACCTCCTTCTATTTTAGCGCAACGACCAGAGGCAGCAGGACATAACTTTTATGCCACAGGCACCTCAATGGTATTACATCCTCGCAATCCTTACGTGCCAACTGTTCACCTGAATTATCGCTACTTTGAGGCGGGACCAGTGTGGTGGTTTGGCGGAGGTGCTGATTTAACCCCCTACTACCCCTTTGCCGAAGATGCGGTTCATTTCCATCAAACTTTTAAGCAGGCTTGTGATGCTCACCATTCAGAGTATTACCCAGTGTTCAAGCGCTGGTGTGATGAATATTTCTACCTGAAACATCGTGGCGAGACGCGGGGTATTGGCGGTCTATTTTTTGATTATCAAGATGGTCAGGGTCAGTTGTATCGCGGTCACGATGCAAATGGTACAGCAGCTGTTTACAGCAACCAACTTGGTAGTCTTTCCCCACGCAGTTGGGAAGAGTTGTTTGCCTTTGTGCAAGACTGTGGCAATGCCTTTTTAAAGGCCTACGTACCAATTGCAGAACGGCGACATGGGATGGAATATGGCGATCGTCAAAGGAATTTTCAACTCTACCGCCGGGGAAGGTATGTAGAATTCAACTTGGTTTATGACCGAGGTACCATTTTTGGTCTGCAAACCAATGGACGTACTGAATCAATTTTGATGTCACTACCGCCGTTGGTGCGCTGGGAATACGGCTACCAACCAGAACCAAATTCCCCTGAAGCCGAGTTGTACACAACCTTCCTTAAGCCTCAAGATTGGGTGCACTGGACGCCAAGTAATCCTGAGTGCTGAAGACCGTTTAGCCTAGGCTGGTTCCCCAACTTGAGGAGCCAGCGTGCTGTTATAGGGGCTTTCCACGCCACTTGCTTTATGCCGGGGAACTATGCACGCCAGTTCCTCATAGGGGAAACCCCCTTCGGGATCGGACTGCCGACGCTCCTACGTCGCTACCGCTACGCTAACACCACCGCAGTGGCTCCCCATGAGCGACTAGTACAGGGGGCGCGTAAATAAGCCACCCATTTGAAATGTCTAAAACCCTGATAGTCACGGTAATTACGAATTACGTAGAGGCGAGTGCGGTACTAGTGTGCCACTGGCGTTGCTCAGTGTTCAGTCATCTTCATTCAGCACTCAGTATTCTCAGGGTACACAATACTATGTTATTTAAATTATACTCTTAAAAAGAAGTACTTAGCAACAAATGAGACACTTTTAGTTACAGAGTCAATAAGTCTTGAGGTTGGTGATATAACTAAATAAGTTACAGAAAAGGTTATTATAGTTACATCTCCTGCCAGGAAGCCAGTTATCTTCTCAAAGAGGTATGAGTGGCTGCGGCGGAGTCAAAGGTTAGTAGTTATTAGTTAGTGGTTATCAGTTCATATTTAGTCTTTTTTTTAACAATCAACCACCAACAACCAACAACCAACAACCAGTCGATTTTGAGAATGCCAAGGGGAAGCTTAGTGATCCATATCGAGCAAAAAACTTATACAAGCCAAGATGGAAATACTGTTATCGTTTTGACACCAACAGGTCGCCTAGACATCACCACAGCTTGGCAATTTCGCTTGAAGTTGCAAGAATGTATTTCCAAACTCAGTCGTCATGTAGTTGTGAATCTCGGTCAGGTGAATTTTATTGATAGTTCTGGTCTCACATCTTTAGTAGCTGGAATGCGCGATGCTGATAAAGTTAAGGGCAGTTTCCGCATCTGTAATGTGCATCCAGAAGCCAAACTGGTGTTTGAAGTCACTATGATGGACACAGTTTTTGAAATCTTTGAAACTGAGGAGGCAGCTTTAGAAGGTGTACCTCGCAGTCTTGCCAGCTGACAAAAGTGGGGGAGTAGGGAGTGGGGAGTGGGGAATGGGGAGTGGGGAATGGGGAATGGGGAGTAGGGAGTGGGGAGTGGGGAATGGGGAGTGGGAAGATGGGGAAGATGGGGAAGATGAGGGAGATGAGGGAGATGAGGGAGATGAGGGAGATGAGGGAGATGAGGGAGATGAGGGAGATGGGGAAGATGGGGAAGATGGGGAAGAATAATTGTTTACTCCCCTATCTCCCCTATCTCCCCTATCTCCCCCACTCCCCACTCCCCACTCCCCATTCCCCACTCCCTACTCCCCACTCCCGGTTCTCTTGGTGTAGCGAAATGGTCCTAAAATCGCTCCCCAAGTAGCTTTTCCTGTGGCTGGGTCAATTCCTTTGTCATAGCTAATAAATTCATCTTGAGTAACTTCAAACGAGAGTGCAACTTGCACAGTTTTGCCAAGATAAGTAAAGTTGCAACGAGTTTCTGGAGGTGGGGTAGCAACAAACTTATAGCGGTGGTCGGCTAGTTTCTGTTCTTTGACGTTGAGAATGCAGCCGGGTAGTAGATCTATTTGGTCGGTTGTTAACCTATTGAGTAAAGCAGGGTTGCGACCAGCACCACTTAATGCCCTTGGGTCTTTAGGCATGTAGTATTGTACTCGCAGCGGTGCATCAGGGTTGCTTACTTCCATAAGCCGCATAATTCGCTGACGGTAAGGTTGTTCTAGGTTAGTAATATTGGCTTGTTCGGCAAACAAAGTAATGCTGTCTTCACAGAACAAAGGTACACGTCTTTGCCACAATCGTAGATGAACGTACCAAACAGGTTCTGCCAGAGCTTGTTCCCGATTATCAAATTCACCAGTCAAGTAGTCAGCAAGAAATTCTATCATAAAGTATAAACTAGGGGTGTAAGGGTGTGGGGGTGTAAGGGAAGGAATAGGGGTGTAGGGGTTTAAGGGTGTGGGGGTGTAAGGGAAGGAATAGGGGTGTAGGGGTTTAAGGGTGTGGGGGTGTAAGGGAACCTAAGGAATAAAAGAATAAAGCTTCAGCACAACACACCTCTTGTTTTTCTCCCCCACACCCCCACACCCCTACACCCCTACACCCCTACACCCCCACACCCCCACACCCCTACACCCCTACACCCCTATTTTTTAGCATCCATTGTAAATTAATAAGTATCTGGTACAAACCTAAACTTGGCAAAGTCGCCTAGAAGCGAGAGAATAAACATACATTGCCCTGTAAATTTTATTTGTGAATAACGTCCGTACTGTCTCTGATACAAAGCGAACTTTCTACAGTCTTCACACCCGTCCGATAAATACAATTTATCGTCGGATTGTGGAAGAGTTGATGGTGGAAATGCACCTGCTTTCAGTAAATGTCGATTTTCGGTACAACTCAATTTATGCCTTGGGCGTCGTCACTGCCTTTGAGCGTTTCATGCAAGGCTACCAGCCAGAACGGGAAAAGGAGTCGATTTTTAACGCCCTCCTTCAGGCTGCACAAGAAGATCCACAACGCTATAAACAGGATGCTGAAAGGTTACAAGGTTTAGCGAAAAGCTTACCAGCAACAGAATTAATTGCGTGGTTAAGCCAAACAGATCCTGACGTGCGAGATGCAGAGTTGCAATCTTCACTCTTGTCGATCGCCAACAATCCTAACTTCAAATACAACCGCTTGTTTGCTATTGGTTTATTTTCTTTGTTGGAATTGTCAGATCCAGAATTAGTCAAAGATGAAAAGCAACGCACTGAGGCGCTGAAAACTATTGCCAATGGCTTACACGTATCTGATGATAAACTCAATAAAGATTTGGAGCTATACCGTTCTAACTTAGACAAGATGGCACAAGCCTTGGTGGTTATGGCAGATCTGCTCGCTGCTGATCGTAAAAAACGCGAACAGCGTACTCAACAATCAAGTACCACATTTGCTCCACCAACGACCAAGGAATAGTTAGGAGTGATGAGTGATGAGTGATGAGTGAGAAAGAATAAATGAGGAGTGAACACTTCTTCACAATTCCTAACTCCTAACTCCTAACTCCTAACTCCTAACTCCTAACGCCAACTTTATATTCCTAAGAATGCATAAATTAGGCTGCTGATAATAGATAGAGTAAAAGCCCCTATAACAGCACTCCAAATACCGAAGCGCAAGCGGAATCCTTCTACTAACCTCGCTGCAAGTACAAAACACACAACGGTGATAATAAATGTAAAAAACCCGGATAACAATTCAACCGTGACAATATTGAATGGTGCAAATAAGACGCGGAAAATTGGTCTGACTACTGCTGTTAGGATACCGAAAACAGCAGCGGAAATCAGCGCCCTCTCTGGAGTATCAATTTCAACTCCTACGGGGGGTATTTTGCTAATAATGTACAAGCTAAAACCTGTTACCACCCAAACAATAAAAATCGTCCGAATATCCATTGCCACAAACCCTGAAACTTAAACGGCTATTGGCGAGAAATTGCTCGTTCTATGGTTAGAAGTATCTGTAAATTACCAGAGATTTGCCCTAAGCTGGAATTTATTTTGTATGTTTTTAGGTTTGGGAAGTGGGGAGTAGGGAGCAGAAGAATTAAAAATGTAAAAAATTTTAATTGATTTGTCCCCCTACTTCCCATACGGTTTGGTTAACGGTAGATGCTTTCGATGACAAACATGAGTTACCCGGTAACTCCTGCGCAACCGAGTTTTGGTCGGCTGATGCTTAACCGAACCGTATTGCCCTTACTTCCTCCTAGGTGCTACTGGTACTTTTGGTTGTACAGGATAAGTGCCAGGATTGACTGAGTTGAGGCCAAGACCAGTTTGAGGTTGACCGGGTGCAGTGGGTAAGGGAACTTGATTAGGAATTGGGGGAAGGACGGGAGGGGTGTTTGGTAGAGGTGCAGCTTCTGGCGCACCGGGGTTGATGGGAAGAGGGGGAGGAGCGGATTTGGTATCCTTTGTGGGACCTGGTATAATTCCCAGAGAAACGCGATCGCCCCCTACTTGTCGCAGCAAGTCCAACATATCTATGACATCATTGTAAGTTGCTGACCGAGAAGCATTTAGCACTAAAATACCTTTGGGATTTTTTCTAATATAATCCTGTAAAACTGCCTTTAACTGCTCCCTTTTGATCGGCTGTTTTTCTACATAAGTTTGACCAATAGCATCGATACTGACAGGTAATAGCTGTTGTCCTTTCTGGGACGATAAACTACTACTAGATGTTGTACCTGTGCTGGCTTTAGGCAAATCAACATTAATCGCCTGCTGGCGAGTAAATTGCAACGAAGCCAAAATAAAAAACGACAGGATACAAAAAATGACATCAATTAAGGGAATGATTTGAACTTGGGCTTCTTCAATGGGAGTATGTAGATTAATTTTCATGGTCGTCTCTATGGTATCCCTAGGTCAGGAGTTAAATTCTTGACTATCTTTCGGTTCGGATGAATCAGATCCCAGTGGTGGTTCTGGGGGTTGGGAGAACCTGTTTTTGCTTTTCTTGCGGGGAGGATTGGTATTTGGTGGGGATTCCCGTACCAATACCTGTGGCAGCGTACCAGAACCTGTACTATTGGTGAACTCAGGAGGTGATTGTAGGTACAGCATTTCCAAATCGTTTCCGGCCTTGCGAAAAACTTTGACTTGGTTGACCACAAGAGCCTGAAATAGCCGATAAAATATCAGACTCAAGATGGCGATCGCTAGCCCCGTTGCCGTACAATAAAGGGCTTCTCCAATACCAGTAGTCACCCCTGCGGTGGATTCGGTTCCCAAATCTCCAATCCGAATTGATTCCAAAGACCTGATTAACCCCCAAACTGTACCAAACAATCCTAGTAGAGGCGCAACAGCAATCACCAATTCCAAAACTTTTTCTCCCCGGCGCATCTGAGCCAATTCATGTTCTGCCGTTGACTCCAGTGCTAGCCGGAAGATTTCTGGATTGCTTTTTGGTAGACTTAAAGGAGCGTAGAGAAAACGTCCGATAGGTTGATCAGTTGCCCGTTTGGCTATTTCCTTAGCTGCTCCCCAATTATCATGGGCTGCATCCAAAACGCTAGAAACTATTTCCTTTTCCTGGGTCAAAATTCGTAACCAGAACCACAGACGCTCTAAAATCACACTTAAACACAAAAATGAAAAGAAAAGCAACGGCCATATGACTGGTCCGACCTTGCGAAAGAGAGTTAATATATCCACTGTTTTAGGTTTCCTCCGTCCATTCAGGCATACCACTATCCCAAAGCATATTAATCAGCTTAATACTAGAGATTAATGCACAACTTTCATACTTGAAGAAATTCTTAGGAGTATGAATTTAGCGACAAATTACGAGTAGCGTCTTCTAGACAAGTTAGGGCGGTTATTCCCACAGGAAGTTTAGAGCATAATTTTGGCAAAATAAGAGGTAACTGGAGGTTAAGATAATGAAATTTTCAATTCAAGCAGTTTACAATTGGTATCGCAATTTGCTTCGTAACCCTAAGTACCGCTGGTGGGTAGTTTTAGGAACGCTACTTTATTTTGTCAGCCCCATTGATATTGCGCCAGACTTCCTGCCCATTGTCGGAGAACTTGACGATGTCTTTCTGTTGACACTGCTGGTTTCCGAAGTATCTCAGCTTATGATTGAAGGCTTCAAAGCACGTAAGGATAATGTGGACCCCACAGCGGCCAATACAGCCGAGGGATCTACCTCTACTGCCAACACTATCGATGTTGATGCGATCCCCGTCAAGTAGTGTCACACGGTTAATAAAACTTAATCACCCTCTCCTTTGACTGTGTGTGTATTATTACACTTGTTGAGGAGGGGGGAATTTTTTTTAGAGGGTGTAGGGGTGTAGGGGTGTGGGGGTGTGGGGGTGTAGGGGAACCCAATGATATCAAATCCGGATAATTACACATAGTTAGGACTGACGTGGAGACAACCAGACGCGGGGACGCGGGGAGTTTTTCCGCATGTCTAATTAGACGGATTTGATATGAGTACATCAAAGATTTGAGTTTTTGAAACTATAAATTCAGTAATGGTGCTATAGCAATCCGCGCAGGAATTACAAACACCCCGCCCCAAAGGGTTCGTCAAAAGTCACTCATTCAAAAGTCACGCATTGTTTTAAATTTTGAATTTTGAATGAGCGAATTTTGAATTTCCGCGTAGCGGCTTGTCCCCCAAGTCCCCCAAGTCCCCCAAGTCCCCCAAGTCCCCCAAGTCCCCCAAGTTCGGATCTTAAATAGGATTGCTATAGTATCTTCTGGGTCTATGGGCAGGGTGTTTTTGGAAAATGCGATCGCTTGTCATCCCCTACACCCTCACACCCCTACACCCCTACACCCTTATTTAATCACTTATGACTAAGCGCCAAATCATTGGGCTGCTACCTGCTGGTGGACAGGCTACACGAATTTCTCCTTTACCTGTTAGCAAAGAGTTGTATCCGGTTGGTTTTCATTATATTAGTAATAAATGTAACTTACGTCCGAAAGTTGTTTGTCACTATCTGCTAGAAAAAATGCAACTAGCGGGCATTGATAAGGCATATTTTATACTGCGTCGAGGTAAGTGGGATATTCCCGCATATTTTGGAGATGGCACAATGCTTTCCATGAGCTTAGGCTATCTCATCATGGGTTTGCCTTATGGAGTCCCTTTCACCCTAGATCAGGCTTATCCCTTTGTCCAAGATGCAGTGGTAGCCTTGGGTTTTCCTGATATTTTGTTTCAACCTCAAGATGCCTTTGTGAAGATACTCGCACGTCTTGAGACAAGCAACGCCGACGTTGTCTTAGGATTATTCCCCACCACTCAACCACATAAAGCAGGTATGGTTGATTTCGACGCCTCAGGTAAAGTCCACCTGATAATTGAAAAACCCCACCAGTCAAATTTGCGTTACATGTGGGCTATTGCAGTTTGGACACCTGCCTTTACACAGTTTTTACACGAGTATCTTCTAGATCTCAAGGCTAATCAGAAGTTATCAGAATTACCAGAATTACCCATTGGTAATGTCATTCAGGCTGCTATTCATCAGGGGTTTCACGTAGAAGCAGAAGTATTTCTTGATGGAACTTATTTGGATATTGGCACTCCAGATGATTTAGTGCAAGCAGTGCAGCAATGTGCTGCTTTGGCATCTGGAGAAAATTTGTAGAACAACCTTAGTCCTGGAAGTTCTTATCGGTTATGGGTAACCAGGTGTAGATACGCCTAGATGCAATACTGCGTAGGATTTGCAAAAATTAGAAACCCGGTTTCGCCAAAGTTACCGGGTTTCTGGCACCTCAACGATTCAAAACCTACGCAGTATTGCGCCTAGATGAGACATCATCGCACCTGATGGCATAGGCATTGGAATGCTCTGGCACTGAATAATCTCAAAATAATTATCAAAATGAATTGCTAAGTGATAATTTTGTACTATAGTACTATAGTACCATAGATATGGTTGGCAGAACTTGCCAACTGCAACAGTAATAATGCGCACTTTCTAAGTGAGGAATGCCATGACCAATTCTGATTCTCCGCTTTCGAGTTATCAAGCACTCGTGCAAAATCATGCCAGCCGATTCGATCCTGAAATTGCAGCCCTACAACAAATAGTACAGGCACGAATGCAAGAACTTCGTGACGCTGAACAGGCACTGGTGGAAGCACAGGCGATAGAACTGAAACGCATCATCGATGCCCTTGCTACCGATGCAAGGTGTTTGTTGCCAACACCGGAATTGAGCGCGTTTGTCCAGGAGTTGAAACAGATGAAGCGCGATCACTGGTCCGCCCAGAAATCTAAGTTTACTGTCGCAGACGATCCAACTACCTGGTTGTTGGCAACCCTCGATCTACCAGTAGGTTTAAGCAACTACCAAACACAGTCAGACCCTGATGCTTATGATGACGAGCGCACCCATATTCTGTATAGCTATTCTCTATCTTTGAGGTTAGGCGATGTTCAACGTCTGGTTGAAGTGCCTTACAAACGCATCTACAACCTGAATGAGCAGACAGAGTCTTCTTTGAGAGAGCAAATCGACTATTACATCTTAGATGATGTGGATGACTTGCTCAGAAAAATAGGACACCCAGAGGCTCAAAGAAGCCAGTTGACTGAGGAACTGAGCGTGTTGGTGGGGTATGCCTCTACCCTGTTTACCCTGACGCCTAGAACTGCAAACTTTGAGTATACATTAACACAGGAGGACTAATGGAGTTGTATCTGAGTTTGTCTGCTTACGGTGGAGTGCCAACCCGTGAAGCATTAACGGTGTTTTGGGAGGCAGGAGTTCGGTATGTTGAACTGGCAATCGGTCCTCGACCTGATACCGACGCAGCGCAGGCAATCGAGGATTTTGGTCAAGAAGGGATGGTGTATAGGGCACACCACGCCTTCGTCTGGGGCGATGGTCATCATCCTTTCAATCTAGCACAACCACAAGACTGGAACTATTTCCAGCGACTGACAGACTGGTTAGCTTCTTTAGGCATCACAGCCTACTCGGTGCATGGTGGAAATTTTTCAACCAGAAGTGATTTGGCTTTAGCCCACCACCCGAAGGGCGATCGCCCAAAAGCCTATGCTTGTTTTCTCGAAAACGTCTATTGCCTCCACCAGCTTTGTCAAGCGCGAGGCATTGTTCTCGGTGTCGAAACGATGTATCCAACACTCCCCACGAGTGGTCAGGAAAACCTTTTGGACAATGCCGATGAAGTTGCCCAGTTTTGCAAAGATGCCCCCGAAATTAAGATCGTCCTTGACTTGGCACACCTCAACATTTGGCATCACCACAGCCTGCAAGCACAGCAATGGTTGGAACTCCCACCAGAGCGACTTTTAGAAATTCACATCTCCGACAATGATGGGCGGCTGGACACCCACTCCCCCATTACACAAGAAACTTGGTGGGTGTCGCAAATTGCTCAATTCCCAACGGTCGTTCCCTTTGTGCTGGAGAGTCGATTGAATCGATTGCCTGTCTCGGTTGTGCAGCAAGAGTACCATCGCATCGCTACCCTGATTTCTACCCAAGATGTTGCAGTTTTGAAAATTACTTGAAAAATAGTAATCGGGAACAGATGCATCAATTAAGTCAGTTGCTTCAGGCGGTAGCCTAGTCCGTGAACTGTCTCAATCAAATCTTCAGGTGCGCCAACCGCCCTAAGCTTCATCCGCAAGCTTTTAATGTGAGACTTGACAGTTTCCTCAGAAGGTGGATCTGACAACGACCAAATCCGCTCAATAATACCAGAGCGGCTCAACACCCGGCGACCATTAGAAACCAGCAAATCTAAGAGAGCGTATTCCTTAGGAGTCAAGCACAGGGCGTGTTTTTCGTAAGTAACTTCATAAGTACTTGAATTCAGGCTCAAACTACCCCAAGATAGTGTCGATGTCGCTGTCGCTGGGATACCCCCTCGACGTAGCAACGCCCGAATTCGCGCCATCAATTCTTGCAGGTCGAACGGCTTCACCACGTAGTCGTCTGCCCCTGCATCCAAGCCTACAATCTTGTCAGCAATGGTATCCCGAGCTGTTAACATCAGGACAGGAAGGGTGGAATTACGATGACGCAACTGTTTGCAAAAAGTCACCCCATCTAGCTTGGGTAGCGTCACATCCAGCACAATCAAGTCATACTCCAGCGACTCGACCCAATCCGATGCTGCTTTCCCGTCCCTAACAACATCCACTACATACTGATAAGTTGTCAGTGCTTCTGTCAGCATTTCGGCTAATTGAACATCGTCTTCAACAATTAAGATGCGCATGGCTAAGATCTAGTCTATGCTCTAAGGTTATATAAAAGAAGTTGAAAAATCGGGGAAATATCGGGTATAAATCGGGTAGCAAGATAAGTTCCGTACAATCTTGTGAAATAACGATACGTCTTTTTGAAGAGCAGAAATATGGATGATTCGTACATAAATCGACTCATTGAGAGTGTCCACCAAAAGGTACTTCCTAGGATAGAGATTGAGAGTGTCAATCCCCTTCGGGGCTGACCCTCTACGACAATGAGCGCAACAAACACCAGAGACTTTGCTTACTCCCCGATTACTACCCGATTACTCCCCGATTTTTCAACTTGTTTTGGTTAGGTTCAGGGTATGGGCAATTTTGAAAGATGTTCAAGATGAAGGTGAACCAAGACAGATGCCAAACAACTGTTTTCTAAAAGTTGCGCTCACAAATTTTATAGGTACAAGTATCGGGGGGAACCTCAAGAGCAAAATAACATGATTTTTGCAGGAAATCGGCTACTTAAAGTAGCACTCAACCAAGTTTGTGTACTAGAAACCATAGTCTACAAAAAGAAGATTTTGATTGCTTATGTACTGAGCATCGGACTACTCAGCGTAGGTTGCGGTTCACTTTCAAAGGAATTAGCTGAAGCTCAATCTCAGCCTCCTAGCAGAGTTCAAAAAACAGATGATGCAAAGCCTGTGGATGCCATGATTGCCCGTACTAGTTTATTAGAACAACAACCACAATATATAGGCACTACTGTACCATTTCGCACCGTTTCACTGCGATCGCAAGCGGAAGGGCAGTTGTTGACTTTGAAGGTAGATGTGGGCGACGCTGTCAAAGATGGACAAGTCATTGGTCAGTTAGATGATGCCTTGCTCAAAACGGCATTAAATCAAGCAGAAGCACAACTAGCATCTCTCAACTCAGAAGTAGCACAGGCGATCGCTCAAGTGAGTAACGCCCGTGCCGAGGTGGAACGACTGCGGCTCATACAAGTGCAAGCACAGGCGGACTCACAACGGCAGCAGCTACTCTCAAAAGAAGGGGCAATCGCACAACAAACAGCCGAAAAAGCACGTACTGAAAGTCTTACAGCAAGCCAAGCCCTACGTGCAGCTCAAGAAACAGTCCGTACACAACAGCAAGCTGTTGCTGCTGCGAAAGGTAGATTTCGGGTCCAAAAATCTGTGATTGCCCAAGCCAAAGAGCGTAGATCCTATGCTCAGTTAACATCTCCAATTACTGGCGTAATTTTAGCAAAGTTGACAGAACCAGGAAACCTTCTCCAACCAGGTAATGAAGTCTTGAGAATTGGTGACTTCAGCAGTGCAAAAGTTCTGCTTCAAGTTTCCGAAAAAGAACTGGCAAACATTCGCTTAGGGCAGTCTGTACAAGTGCGGTTAGATGCATTGCCCAACCAAACATATATTGGGAAAGTTACGCGCATTTCCCCAGATGCGGACGCAACGGCTCGCTTAGTGCCAGTGGAGGTCATGATTTCTAACAGTGGAGGGAAAATTGGGAGTGGCTTGTTGGCGCGAGTCAACTTTGACACTCAGATGCAACAGCGAGTCATAGTACCTCAGATTGCAATTCAGCCATTAGGGAAACAAGGGAGCAGTTCCTCTTCCTCCTCTTTTCAAAATCGTCAGGGGATTGTGTTTATTGTGACACAAGCAGAAAATAATACAACAGTTAAAGCCAGATCTGTAACCCTTGGCGAAAAAGCTAATGGCAACGTAGAAATTTTGTCTGGCTTGCAACGAGGAGAGAGATTTGTTGCTCGCAGTGGGAAGCCATTACAAGATGGCGATCGCGTGCGCCTTTCGATTCTTTCGGAACCCAATCCTTGATGGGCAAAGCTAGCCCATCTTTCAAAATCTAAAATTTCAAATTGTATTAAAGGGGCAATTGAGATGCAGCCGATCAAGCAAGGAGGCGGATTTAGTATTAGTGCTATTTCGATCCGCCAGCACATTGGCACACTGATGCTTACTGTGGCGGTGATTGTTGTTGGTATATTTCTTGCTTCAACAATACAAGTAGATTTACTGCCGTCAATTACCTATCCGCGAATTGGTGTTCGGCTAGAAGCGCCTGGTGTATCACCGGAAGTTGCAGTAGATGAAATCACTAGACCCTTAGAAGAAGCTTTATCAGCGACAGAGAATGTCGTACAAGTCTCTTCTCGTACTCGTGAGGGACAAGTTAGTATCGATTTATTTTTCCAACCAGGAGGAAATATTGACCAAGCTCTAAACGATGCTACAGCTGCTTTTAACAGAGGTAGAGGGCAACTACCAGATACTATCGAAGAACCGCGTATATTTAAATTTGATCCTTCTCAACAGCCAATTTACGAATTAGCAATAACATCCTCCTCTTTACAAGGTAAAGATTTACGGGTGTTTGCTGATGAAGAATTATCCCGTGAACTCAGTGTTGTACCAGGGATTGCCGCAGTAGATGTCTCTGGCGCTGCTGAAGAAGAAGTGCGGGTGCTTGTTGACTTAAACCGTCTGCAAGCCCTTGGTGTTGGATTAACAAATGTACTGAATGAACTCACAGCTCGTAACAAGGATATATCTGGTGGTCGGATTTTAGGTAAAAATTCTGAACCGTTAACCCGCACTATCGGAAGATTTCGAGATGCCAAGGAAATAGAAAACCTCTCTTTTGCAGTTGCTTCTTCAGCTAACAGTGATACATCGATTAACAATTCGTTACTACCCCGTCGTGTTTATCTACGAGACTTTGCTGAAGTGATAGATGGTACAGAACAACAGCGAATATTTGTCTACTTGAATCGTCAACCATCTGTAAAAGTTTCGATCCAAAAGCAACCTGATGCTAATACAATTACGGTTGTAGATGGAGTGAAGCAGCGAATTGAACAATTGCGTCAATCCGGTCTCATTCCATCTGACATGATTTTGACCCCAACGACAGATGAATCTCGCTTCATCCGTAATTCTTTGAATGATGTGATTTTTTCGGGTATTTCTGGAGCATTATTGGCTGCTGTGGCAGTACTGTTATTTTTGGGGTCATTGAGGCAAACATTGATTATCAGTTTGGCAATTCCACTGTGTACTCTGTCGGCGATCACCTTGATGAAGCTGTTCGGCTTAACCTTAAATGTGTTTAGTTTAGCTGGACTAACTTTAGGAATTGGTCAAGCAATTGATACATCGGTAGTGATTTTGGAGAACATTGCTGAAAAAACAGGTATGACTCCCAATCAGAACAAGAGGGGGAAGCAGAGGGAAGATCCAAAATTTTTTATGGCAACGGCGATTGCCTCTTCCCAAGAAGTAGAATCTGCTTTAGTTGCAGCCACCGCAGCCAACTTGGTTTCAGTGGTGCCATTTTTGTTGATTGGCGGTTTTATCTCACTACTATTTAATGAACTTATTCTCACTATTAGCTTTGCAATTGCAGCCTCTCTTGTTGTCGCTGTCACGGTAGTGCCGATGCTGACGTCTCGACTTTTAGCAATCCCTTGGTCTAGTCGTGTGAGTGAGTTGTGGCTGTTACGACAGTTTAATCGCCGTTTCGAGGATGCCACAAATGTATATAGCAGGTTTTTAAGCAAGGTTTTACACTATAGATTGCTCGTCGTTATCATAACTTTTCTAGTTCTGGGCGGTAGCAGTTTGTTCATGGCAGGTCAAATTCCCCAAGAAATCTTACCACGCATCAATACTGGACAAGCCGATTTAAGAGTCCAGTTTCCTCCAGGTACACCTTTGGAAACTTCTCAGAAAGTCATGCAAGTTGTAGACGAAATCTTACAGAAACAACCAGAAACCGACTATGTTTTCACAACTGTAGGAGGTTTTCTGTTTGGCAGCAATACAACAGAAAATCCTTTACGCGCTAACAGCACAATCACTCTTAAACCAGACAAAGATGTTGAGGAGTTTGTCAAACGGGTGAATCAGGAATTTAACAAACTGAATTTAGCAGGAATTTTGCTCCGCCTCAATCCTGGTCAAGTACGCGGTTTAATCTTGACGAATACCCCAGCTCAAGGTTCAGAAATTGATGTGATTTTGCAAGGTAACGATTATCAAAAGTTACAGCAGGCAGGTAGGCAAGTTCAACAAGCTTTGGAGGAAAAAGCCAAATTAGCTAGATTCCGACCTGATGCTGACCCTCGTCAACCAGAAGTGCAAATCCTTCCCGACTGGGAAAGAGTAGCTGCTTTGGGACTGACAGCGCAGCAAATTGGTGAAACAATTCAAACGGCGATAGAAGGTTCAGTTCCTACGCAAATTCAACGTGGTAACCGCTTAGTAGATGTACGAGTGGAGTTAAAGCAAGAAGCTATACAGCGTCCTTCTCAGCTAGAATCATTACCTTTATTTACAAATAACAATCAACAAATCCGCCTTTCGGATGTTGCTCGTATTGAAGAAGGTCAAGCACCAGGAGAGATTCAACGAATTCAACAGCGTCAAGCTTTTATTATTGCAGGTAATCTTAGCGAGGGAGCTACTCTGGGTGAAGCCATAGCACAAGCGAATCAGGTACTTAAAAGCGTAAAGTTACCTGATGGCGTTTCCATTTTGCCAAGTTCTGCCCAACAAACAACTCAGCAGTTGCAAAACTCTGTGACAACTTTAGGAGGGTTAGCAACGTTCCTTATCTTTGTGGTTATGGCTGTGCAGTATAATTCGCTGATTGACCCATTGGTGATTATGTTTACAGTACCACTAGCCTTGGCTGGAGGGATTTTTGGACTTTATATTACTAAAACAGCCCTTGGCGCAACTGTAATAGTCGGTGCGGTGCTATTAGTAGGTATTGTGGTCAACGCTGGAATTTTGATGGTAGAACTGGCAAACCAAATTCGGGAAGAGGATGGTTGTACACGTCAAATGGCCATTGTCAAAGCTGCCAAGGAGCGTTTGCGTCCTATTATGATGACAACAGTGACTACCATTTTGGGACTGTTCCCCTTAGCGTTGGGTATTGGCGAAGGTTCGGAGTTTTTGCAACCCCTTGGGATTGTTGTTTTCTTTGGAATGGCGATCGCCACACTTCTGACTTTATTTATCATCCCCTGTTTGTACACGCTGCTACATAATGTACTACGTTGGGATTGGATCAAGCCTACCTTATCCAAGCTGGGTAAATTCAAGAAATAACTCCTCTAAACTCCATGATTATTGCCGATATGAAACTGAATTTTTCATGAAGTGGTCTCTCCTAGGAAAATGGAATGCAATCAGCTTTGGTCTGGCATTGCTACTCATAGGCATTGACAGCATTATCTCTTACCAAAATGCAATTAAATTAATTAAGAATGCCAATAAAGTAAAGCAAACTCATGAAGTTATCAAAAATCTCACAGATATCTATGCCACTTTAACAGATTCTGAATCCAACCTACTGGGTTATACTCTACTCAAAGATGAGTCAGAGTTAAAACGTTATAACATAGCAATTCAAAGTATTGCTCCCAAAATCAAAATGTTGCGGCAACTGAATGCGGCAAATAAAAGCCAACAGCAACGGCTTGCCACTTTGGAATCCTTAATCTCCCAAAGACAGATTCTGTTTAAAGAGTCTATGGATTTGTATCAGTTGGGTAAATCAGCGATATCAGATCAAGCTCCCTTGATTGCTCATAGCAAGAGAAGCCGAGATGAAATCCGAATGGTCATCACCCAAATGCAAAGAGAAGAGGAAAAATTATTAGATCGGTGGATTAGAAAATCCGAATATAATATCCGCTATAGAATACTCATAGAATTCCTTAGTATTTTTTTGAGCTTTACAATTCTGTTTGGAGTGTATGCCCTGCTTTATAGACAAATGGTGAAACGCCAAAAAGCAGAAAATATTCAGCTTCATTTAGCCCAAGAGAAAGAACTGAGCGACCTCAAGCTGCGCTTATTTTCAATGGTTTCCCATGAATTTCGCACACCTTTGAGTATCATCTTGGGATCGGCTCAATTACTGGCAGAACATAGTGAGCAATGGACAGAGTCGAAGCGACTCAAAAATCTACAGCGTATTCAATCTTCTGCTAAGCTAATGACCAAGTTACTAACAGATATCCTCACAATAGAAAGAGCAGAAGCCGGAAAATTAGAATGCAACCCAGAACTGATTGATCTAGAAGCATTTTGTCTCAATTTAGTAGAAGATATCCATTTAGGTAGTGAGAAGCGGCATGAGATTAAATTTATCAGTTATGGTGGATGTACCCATGGGGAATTGGATGAAAAGTTACTTTACTCGATTCTTAGCAATTTGCTCTCCAATGCAATTAAGTACTCACCTCAGGGGGGAAATATCAATTTTATCTTAAGTTGCGAAGCCCAATCCGTGAGCTTTCAAATCAAAGACGAAGGTATTGGAATTCCACAGGAATTTCTACAAGAACTGTATGAGCCTTTCCATCGTGGCTACAATGTTAGAGATATTGTCGGCATAGGACTAGGGCTAGCTGTCGTTAAAAAGTGTCTGGATATCCATCGGGGGGAAATTTCTGTGGAAAGCCAAGAGGGGATTGGGACAACTTTCACAGTGAAGATTCCGCTTCACAGCAAGTAGATATCCGAATCGTGAATACAAAGCGAAATCTAATACATCAAATAATTTGCCGTAATTCCTCTAGAGTATTCACCCTTTTAATCCCTTCCCGAATTGCTTTCAATCGCTCTAAATCGGCAATTTGAGAGATTTCTGGCATCAATTTTAATCCCTCAGTACCGAATTTTAACTCCAAACCCATTTCAATGCTCGACAGCCTCTCTTCTCGCCGTCCTCGTTGCTCACCTCGTTCCTCACCCTCTAGCAAAATTTGCTGATACCAAGGAGATTCGCTTAACACTGCCATATCCCACCTCATGATTTGCTGAACTAAAGCACTGTCTAATACAAAACTAGCAAAAAAACCGAGAACAGTTTCTAACTGACTCAATTACTCCGAAGCGCGGAGAACTTGCAAAGCTTGCTGTATTGTGGATTCTTCCGCGCCGCCCTTGAGGATTGGCACAAAGGGAAGCTTCATAGAGTATCGGTTGTTGAAAAGCTATTTCCACATCGACTTCCCAAAGATTGATGACGCGATAGTCTTGACGCGCTTGTAAGCCGGCAAAATTAGACTCATAGCGGGTGGG
>JADQBA010000061.1 GCA_016903675.1 Stigonema ocellatum SAG 48.90 = DSM 106950
GCGCCACCCTTGAGGATTGGCACAAAGGGAAGCTTCATAGAGTATCGGTTGTTGAAAAGCTATTTCCACATCGACTTCCCAAAGATTGATGACGCGATAGTCTTGACGCGCTTGTAAGCCGGCAAAATTAGACTCATAGCGTGTGGGAATTTCGGCATCACTCTCTTTAAGGATATTAACTAGTACTGGATAGGTCGGCAGCTTATATTTTTCTTCTGCCAGTGCGGCATAAGCCCGCATCCGCTTGGGCATTTGAGACTTATAGCGCAATTGTAACTCGTTAAGTACGAGAAACTTACCATAAGGTATGGGAGGCGATCGCATTAGACATAGTCGTGAAAATTTTGGTGGGTGTCGCAAATTGCTCAATTCCCAACGGTCATTCCCTTCGTGCTGGAGAGTCGATTGAATCGATTGCCTGTCTCGGTTGTGCAGCAAGAGTACGATCACATCGCTGCCCTGATTTCTACCCAAGATGTTGCTGTGTTGAATGTTTGAATACAGAATAAAGAATCTAGAATAAATCTCAGTTGAATGTACATCACTACCCAGAAAGAGGAATTTAGCTATGCTTACATCAATGCGCTGGCGTCTGCTGCGGGTTATTCATTCCAAATAGCACCCAGACCATTAGATTTTGTGGGGGTTGATGTAACCATTACAGGACTTATGGTGCCTGGTTCCAGACGGCGAACTCGGCTTGATTTGCAAGTGAAATGTACTTCCCAAAAATTACTTGATCATGACTTTGTTAGATTTCCTCTCGAAATAAAAAATTATGATGAATTAAGAAACGACAATCCCGACGATGATCCCCTTTTGTTAGTCGTTGTCTTGGTTCCTGACTCAAAAGAAGATTGGCTGCAACAATCAGAAACTGAGCTTTGTTTGAAGCGTTGTGCTTACTGGGTGTCGATACGCGGTCAACCACAAACTGAAAATCAAACTACTGTCACTGTCTATTTACCCCGTCAAAATATTTTCAGCGTTAAAGCTTTGAAAGCTATGATGCAACAAATTGCTAGAGGAGAACCAATATGATAGTTACCGTGCGTGACCCGGATATTCTCTCGAATTTAGACCCCCAACAATTAACCACCTACCTACAAGCACGGGGTTGGCAACAAGAGAGTCAAATTGGTAATTCTGAAACAGTTTGGGTTATTTCAACCACTAGGGGTGAGGAATTTGATATTACCTTACCCCTAAACCCGAAAACTCGCTCTTTTGCGCTGCGGATGGTGGAAATTTTGGCAACTCTGGAAAAAGTTGAAGGACGCTCTCAGTTAGACATTTTGAGCGATCTGATTACAAAAGTCCCGAATACCGAAATTGAGGGGATGGTGATTCGACTAGCAGAACGAAATCATCCAGGCAATGTCACAATTATTGGCTTTGTTGTGGGAAAGCCCCAGCAAATCCACCTTTCTCTAAGTGAATCTGAATACAATCAGGCTCGGACTGCTTATCAGGAGAGGCTGCCAGTGGTTTGTACTGGAGATTTAATTAAGGATAATAACACTTTTGTGCTGCAAAAAACTAGTAGCTTTGCTTTATATGATCCTTTGACCGAGGGAGCCGCAGTCTAATACTACAGCTTATGCTTCCTAACCCGGACAAATTATCCTCCGAGTGACAGTTGCTACATCTAATCCAGCATCTGCCATAAAAGCTCTAACGTAAGTCTTAACATTTCCGGGTATAAGTCAATACAGTTCAGTTAAGCACCAGCCCAGAAACCCGGTAACTTTTGCGAAACCGGGTTTCTATGACCTCACCTACCCTTAACTGAACCGTATTGGGGTATAAGTATCAAGGTCGCACTTAGCTGTCGATGGCGCGTGAGATTCGTTTTCGACTGACTAAAAACTACCCCTAAATGCTAGGCAATTACTAAAAATTCAGATAGTGGAACCACTTTAGCCTTACCGATTCCACATCTTAGCTTGGTAAGGAAAGACAAGCTAGTTGGGGTTTTAGTTTTTCTATACTCAACAATAGCTAAAGCCACCTGCTGAGGCTTGATAGTTTTGAACCCTGCTCTATGGGTTTTGATATACTCCAGAGTGTCAATAATTTCCAGTTCAGAAGCTGTGAGAATGTTGACCTGTAAAATCTGTCCAGACTCAATTTGCACTTGAGACTGCATCTGGTCATTTACGACGATGCACCAAATAAAGTCTAATTTTGCCAGCCGAGCCGCTTCTAAGATATGAACGTTTTGAGTGGCTATAAAGTTGTCTTCACCCATCTGCTTGATAATTACGGGCAGGATATTTTTGCCTGTTGCTTGCAGTTGTTGAGATATGTTCTTGATCAAAATGGGGGGGGCGCTGGACTGTCCTTGGATAAATTTACAGGGAATTCGTAGAACCCGACCAAGTGCAATATCTAGCGGAGATTCGTCTTGCTGAAGTAGTGACATATTTAATGGTCTACAAAGTTGTGGGTAAGAAATACTTCGTTGGCGAGGTCTGAGTAAAGCTTGGTGATGGGGGAGTTCTGCCAGCAAATGACAGGAACGCGCTCAAATTCTGCTATTTTAGTTTGGGCATATGCTTTCAAACGAGTTTTGCACTGTTTTCCTGTAAAGATTAGATCGTTTAGTTCCTTTTGGATACGATTTTCTAATAGAATTCCAGTGTCAAGTGGGCAGTTACTAAATACCAAGCCCAAGTTCCAAGGACCAATACGTAATAAGCTTTTTTGAGTCCTCACACGACGAGTTTTAGGAACTATTTCCTGATAAACGTATACCGCATGATGCAAAGATTTCTTACTGTAGTCCACAGGCGTTAGGATAGTGTCGCAAGAATTTAGCACACATTGGGTAAGGATCTCGTTGGTAGGGGCTACATCTACAAAAATGTAATCATATTTCTCCATGACTTGGTCGAGGAGTTGCTGAAAAAGCAATACTCTGGTATAATCATCAAAGTCATCTCGGTCTCGAAATTTATCTAGAGATAATTCTTCTCCCGGTAAGATGTGCAAACTATAAGATTTGTGGTCAGAGGTAGAAAATTGAGGCTTCTGAATAACAGCATCCAGAATATTCCTAGCTTGATCAAAATTCTTCAGCAGATTGAGCAGTATATGCTGCAAGGGATGATGAGCAATCCCAGTGGGAGGCTGGGAACCGTTGAGGACGTAGCGAATCTGGTTACATTTGTTTCTAGTCCTCTTGCTGGTTACATTAACGGTGCAAACCTGCGTGTGGATGGCGGTTGGATACCAACTATCAACTAGATCTAGAAGGACTTGAACTAACTTTGCCACCTCAGGTTTTTTCGCTCACCCATTTTTGGTTGTGTCCAGTTCACATTCAATCGCCCCTAGGGTCTTGAGAGTGGTAATTGTCGCCTCCGTCAACCCAGTAACGTTGGCGATCTTCATACCCTCGTAAAGTCTTTTGCTTCTTAGCATTTTTATACTCTCACCAGTTGAAATATCCCAAATTCTCAGTGTCTCATCTTCACTGCTACTAATTAGAGTCTGCCCACTGGGATTAAAGGTTACTGATAAAACTCGTTGACTATGACCCCGTAAAGTTTTGAGGCACTTACCATCAGAGACATCCCATAGCTTTACTGTTTGATCCATGCTACCACTACTTAAGATTCGCCCGTCGGAACTAAAGGCGATCGCGCAAACCCAACCTGTATGTCCTTGTAATGTTCTCAAGCACTTACCATTTGAGACATCCCATAACTTTAGTGTATGGTCTCCACTACCACTACTTAAGATGTGCCCATCAGGACTGAAAGCGATTGACCAAACCCAACCTGTATGTCCTTGTAATGTTCTCAAGCACTTACCATCGGAGACATTCCATAACTTTACTGTGTGATCGTGACTACCACTAGCCAAAGTTAGACCATCTGGACTAAAGGCTACTGACAAAACTCCGTGATTTTCTTGATATAAAGTTCTCAAGCACTTACCATCGGAGACATTCCATAACTTTACTGTGTGATCGTGACTACCACTAGCCAAAGTTAGACCGTCAGGACTGAAAGCCACTGACCAGACCCAATTCGTATGTCCAAGCAATGTTCTTTGGCATTCACCAGTTGTGACATTCCATATCTTTACCGTTTTGTCTTCACTGGCACTTGCCAGCATTTGACCGTCAGGACTGAAAGCCAATGACCTGATCTCATTGCCATGCCCTATAAAAGTTTTGAAGCTTTGACCAGTGTTGATATCCCACAGTTTCACCGTTTTATTACTGCTACTAGCCAGTATTTGACCATCTGGGCTGGAGACAACTGACCAGATCCTATTGCTATACCCCTGTATAGTTTTTATACACTGACCAGTAGTAACATCCCATAGTCTTAACGATTGGTCATCACTGCCACTGGCGAGGATATTACCTTCAAAGCTGAAGTTAACTGCTCGAACCATATTATTATGTCTTGGCAAAGTCTTGAGACACTCACCGTTACTGACATTCCACAGCTTTACCATCCGATCCCAACTGCCACTAGCCAAGGTTTGCCCATCTCGACTGAATGCAACTGAAATGACCCAACCGGAGTGACCTTGCAAGGTTCTGAGACATTCACCAGTGTTAAGAACCCATAATTTCAACGTTTGATCCCCACTAGCACTAGCAAGTATGCGTCCATCTGGACTGATAGCAGCAGACCAGATCCCTTCATCGTGTCCGTACAAAGTTCTCAAGCATTCCCCAGTACTCACATCCCACAGCCTCAATGTTTTGTCCACACTACCACTAGCTAATATTTTGTCGTCAGGACTAAAAACGACTGCTCGTACCATATTCTCATGTTCTAGCAAAGTTTTGAGACACTGACGAGTATTGACATCCCATATCTTGATCGTCTTGTCATCACTAGCACTAACCAGCACTTGCCCATCTGAACTAAAGGCGAGTGACCAGATCCCCTTGGAATGTCCCTGTAAGGTATCGAGACATTGACCAGTTATGACATTCCAAAGCTTGATTGTTTGGTCTTCACTGCCACTGGCAAGGATACTACTATCAGGGCTAAAGGTAATTGATGATACCCAATCAATATGACCTCTAAAGTTGTTTAACTGAATCCAATCACCAACTTGGTACAAACGAATCTCACCATTCATATCCCCGAACGCCAAAAATTGTTGATTGGGGCTAAATGCTAACGCCAAAATGCCACCGAAGGTTTCAGCAAAGACAGACTTAGCTAGATGAGCGTGAGCAAAATTTACATTGTGCAAATTTACATTACGCAAGTCTGCTTGCAGAACAGTGAGATACGAAAAATCATAATTACTTATATCTGCCTTCAAATAACAAAGCAAATTCAGGATGTTTCCTGGTGCATAACTTTGTTGTTGCAGAAATGTCTCTCGCAGCGTTAATAAAATTTTACTAAGTTGATGATCTAGGTTTTTATGAGTGCCGAAACTCTTTAACAACCCATCTATAATTGGCTGAAGAATAAGACGAATTTGAATATCCCTGATATAGTCTTTTGCTGTGGCTTTTATTAAAGCATAACTCTTGAACACATCAAGATTATGATTGGTAATTTCTAACCAAATCTGTTGCACTAATTCATTAGTTATATACTCCATAACTACAGGTTTTAAGGTAAATAATCTAGTGCTTTTCTCAACCAGGGAGCGTCTCATCAAAGATTCCAGAGCTTCTAGCAATTTTTGGGGTAGTATCAGTGACAAGATATCATCCTGCAATTCTGATAATGAAACAGGCTCACGATTAACTGCTAGCCAATACATTATATTCTTTTCTAAATTTGATAAACGCGAAAATTGTTGGTCTAAAAGTTCGTGAATATCACCAAAAACCACCGTATTTTGTTTGAGAAATTCAGAAATATTACCATGAAAAACATCTAAAATTGTTGTGGCAACTATCTTCAAGGCTAAGGCATTACCTGTATAGCGCTCAATTACTGATATCAATTCTGACTCAGATCCCCAGAACCCCTTATTTTCAAATATTTTTTGCCCATCAACCACCTCTAAACCATTCAGTTGTAATGAACGAACTGGTAGTGCTTTTCCTTCAAGAAACGCCACTTCTTTCGGTTTTTCTCGTGAAGTCAGCACGAGGCAGCTAGTGTGGGTAACTTCTCCTATTAGTCTGATAAATTGGGCATATTCCTCATAGCCTTCTCGATAGCTTCCAGCAATAGTGCCACTTTGTAGAATTGTTTCAGCATTGTCGAGAATAATCAGACAGCGTGAAGAGCGCAAATATTCAAGCAGTCGCGAGATTCTGCCGTCTACGCTGTTTGGTAAATCAGCTTCTAAAACCCGATCTGTAGACAAAAATTGAATTAAGTTAGCCAAAAGCTCAAAAAGTGGTGGGGCATTGTAGAGCGATCGCCATATAAAGTAGTCAAACTGCCCCTGAACTTGTTGCGCTAGCTTAGCAGCCAGAGAGGTTTTCCCAATTCCCCCCATTCCCAACAACGCTACCAATCGGCAACGCTCCTTTGTCAGCCATTGCTCTAGTGTGTCGAGTTCTGCTGTGCGTCCATAGAACATAGAGACATCGATCACTTCTCCCCAGTCTGCACCCCCCTTTATTCCCCCTTGGCTGAGGGGGGACAGAGGGGGGTTGGATTTTGGATTTTGGACTGAATTCTCTGGAGTTTTCCCCGCACCCTCTGCCCTCCTAGATTTGCGCCATCGGCGCTCTAGAGTAAAGCGAAAGTTGCTTTTGCTAACCTTCTCGCCCAATGCTTCGGCAAGCAACTTCCACAGTTCCGGACCAACATGTCGCTTCACATATGCCACCGAGTAACTAGCTTCAGAAGCGATTTGCTCGTAGGTCAGATTATCCCAAGAGCCTTTGAGGATAGCGATTTCTACCTTACTCAGCCTTCTTCCTACGTTCACGAACACTGCTTCATCAGCAACTTCCAACGCTTCCTCAAAGTTCATAGGCTATAGGACTTACGCATTGACAGAAATAGTCTTGTATGCAGTGGGATGAGTCAGGCAAAGAGTGCTTTCTTTCATTTGGGTTGACCATAATATAACCGTAGGGGCGGGGTTGCCCCGCCCTTACCATGTGGTCAATTCTACTGTTTGAGGGCGAGCGCTCTTGTGTCTGAAACAACCGAATTCCGTGATACACATGATGCTTAATTTGTATAGTGCGTAAGTCCTAGGCTAATATGTCAATCTCTATGCGGATTTTACCATAGAAGTAACTTCACCGGAACGTTACCGGAACTTTACTGCGTTCATAATTAGGGGCGATTGTTCTACACTAGGTGATGAGAAGTAAATAAACTCTGAAAAAACATTCTTGCAATGGGCATAGGGAATCAAATCATTGCGAAGCATCGGTTTGGGTTACATCGCTTTGGTCAAGAAACGCTTTTATGTCTTTACTCTTGGTTGGTGCTATGACTGATTGTTTATATTTCGGCTCACTGGGTTTATTTATTGATCGCTACTACAAATTTACCTAATTGGGAAGAAGCTGCACAAATTGCAATTCATCGCTTGCCTACCCCAATTACTTCTGTGCTTGATTTTACTTGACCTAGAACGAATGCGTCCTTTTCTACTTAGTCGCGGAATTGACATTCAAATTTTTAGGTGCAAGATATGAGCCTCCAACTAGTGGCGATCACTAGCAACAAATGAAAGAAGCACATTTTGCAGGAGATACCAAAACCTTAACACGAAACTAAATCGATAAATGATGTTTAAGATGTTTAGATTTGTGTGATTTTGCAAATAACTGGCTTTATCGAAAATATTAGATAGTACGTTTACAAAAATTTTCAGAATATTTTCCTGTGGATTGGTACAGTCCCCCGGAAATAGCCCACTCAGGAGTTTAATTGATATGGATAAAAAACAAATAACTACCAGAGTGCAGGCTCGAGAAGCAAAGGAGGAATTACTCTCCAAATTCAGCGAGTGTCCGGAACTAGCAGGTGTGGGTATTACTAACTCTAAAAATGGTTATTCTGTAAAGATTCATCTTTCCAGGCCTTTGCCAAACGACGTTAAAATTCCGTCAAAAGTAAATAACGTGCCAGTGTTAACTGAAGTTGTTGGCATTTCTTATGCTTTTTAATAGGGGTAGTGTTGCGGAGGCTGCGACCAAGGGCAAACTAAACCGTATAGTTTAATGGGACTCGACGAAAAGTACCGAATTGTCTTGAAAAGTGGGAACTTTGTCTAAATAAGTGACAATTTGATGTCTAAAAAGTACTCAGTGGTACATTTCTTTTGCCCCAAAATTCCGACTCCAATACAAACACGAACTTCAAACAGCTGTGAACAGTGATCGCCATTTAGTTCCAACACAAAGGTGAAAGAGCTTTTATAGCAATCATTACAGATGACTTTGCCCCTCGTCGCAGCTTCCGTAATATTACCCATAATAAGAAAACATAAAATTTTTCTTAAGTTCTAAGAAAGAAAAGAACGTGGATAGAAGCCTCATAGAGGCTTCTATCCACGTTCTTTTGTGTTACTATAGCGGATATATAGGAATCATATTTGATTTCTGAAAAAGACTACGAGATAATACGGAGGGATATATCTGTCTAAGAACGAACAATGATAAACCAGCATTTACAAGCCGCGATCATAGAACTACAAGAATTTATAGATGATCGCCCAGATGCGCGTCAGGTGAGGAAAGCGTTGGCAGTCAAACTGGTTTATCAAGGCTACAAGTATGAGCTGATTCCTAACTTATGAGTAGTAGCAACGAGAGACATAAAAGTATCCCAGGCTTTAGTACCCTCAGTAGTCTGAGTAGCGTAGCTAATATTACGTCGCTGCACCATAGTCCTAGCAGCTAATTCAGCAGGATTATTATGCAACGGCAATTCAGGATGCTCCAAAACTAGAAGCAACTCCGATACTTTTGCAGCAGTTAAGCGTTTTCGTTCATCCAACTGGTTTATCCGACACACTACCTTTGATTTTGCCACTCTTCAAATGTACGGATCTTTTTCATAAATCAAATATTAGTCCTATAATTAATACAAAGTTGCGATCCGAATCGTAAGACTGCAATGTAAAGTTCTTGCGGAAGCAAGTTTTCTTACTCTGACTATTTTATAAAAAAAGGGGGTAGGGTGTCGGGAAAGGGGAAAATTTTTCAGGGGTGGGTTTAAAGCCCATCAAGAAAAAAGATGTATTTCAAGACGCGCAGCGCAAGAAATACGGCGTCATTGTTCCAATCCCACGTCTTTAGGCGTGGGTCCCAACACCCAAAAACCAACACCCTTTGAAACTTTTGACGACAACCTGGTATGAAATTTTCCTACTAGGATGTAGTAAATAACTGAAAAATTATGCGCCTAGAAAGAGTTAAAGAGTTAAAAGAACGTGCTAGTAAACAAGTTGTAGAGAAATTAATTAGACCGTATTCCTCCAGTCCTTATAGAAATGAAACATTGCCTGTATTTCCTAGCTTAGGGATTCACCTAAGTGACAAACGGGATTATAAGCTTGCTGTACATATACGTGATGAATCAGATATTGATCTTATTCAACCAGTTTTGGATACCGTGCCGCAGGGAGAGGTAGATATTCGGATTACTGGTTCTGTGGTTCCGCAAAGCTTTGGAAAGCAGGACCACAGACGCCCTTTATGCGTTGGAGTATCTATATCTCACTTTGATCCCCTAGCTCAGACAGGAACTCTCGGTTGCTTTGTCAGGAAGTGTGGTCAATCAGAGCTACTAATCTTGAGTAACAGCCACGTGTTGGCAAATATCAATCAAGCAAAGATTGGTGATGCTATTATACAACCGGCAAGAGAAGATGAGGGGAAAGAAGATACAGACCAGATTGGATGTCTAAAGGAATTTGTCCCCTTGAAACACAAGGAGAATAACTTTGTCGATGCGGCTCTTGCTACAGTCAACAATAACTATGTGGAAAACCCATCTCAACTTAGTAATAATATTTCGTTGCGAGGTTTTTATGATGAACAGGAGTTAAACAATGCCATGGATGATTGCCGAGAATTCGTGGTTAGCAAAGTAGGACGGACCACTGGTGTTACTTGGGGTAAAGTTATTGCCTCGGAAATGGATTGTATCCCATTGAATTACAGTAATGATCTAAAAGGATGTATTTTTAATAATATAATTGCAATTGAAGGAAATGGAGATAAAGCATTCAGCCGAAGAGGAGATAGTGGTTCAATTATTGTAAATCAAGATGGTTATGCAGTGGCTCTACTTTTTGCAGGTACAGAGATAGGAGGACGTAATAAATGTGGATTAACCTATGCCATTCCAATCTATAAAGTTTTGAAGGAGTTAGACATAGAGTTAGTACTTATATAAAAAGCTTTTCTATAAGGTTATATTGATATAGGTTATGCAACTTTAAAAATATTGAATTAATCACTTTTTTAGTAGTATAATGAATAAGATATAGAGGAGAGTATAAAATGGCAGATCAAAAGGAATTTAATATAGACATTTTCAGAGAACAAGTTATAAAAGCCATTGAATTGATATCCTTTTCGGAATCTTTGGATGAATCTCAAATTAAAGCTTATTCCAGCGGTTCTGAGAAATCAAAAGAAGAAGCTGAACAAATAGTTCGGAGAAAAGATATTAAAGAATACATTTGTCCAGGTTTAAAAAGTCTGACTAATGATACTTTTAATATTGCGAATACTATTATACCCGTATTAGTTGGCGCGATCTTATCAGGAACCTTGATGATTCCACTAGACCCAATGCTTTTCGGCTGGATTACTGTAGCAATCGCGAAGGCGGGTACAGCAAGCTTGTGTAATGATTATGACAGTGAAAAGAAGTAGTTCTCATCAATATTTTTAGCAGGTAATGCTTATAACCCACATTCCGCACCCACAACTGTCACACCCTGACGAAACGGATGTATTTAGTACATAAGAACTATTTTTTAAGAGAGTTTACTAGAGGGCGGAGGAGAATTATTATTATTAATTTGGAAGTCAGGGTAATAAGATTTTAATCTACTGCTTAGAAAAATGATAATCATTATTGTATGGAGAGGCGGCGATCGGCAGGCACTCCCTTCCCCCTTTTTATAATTCGATTAAGTATAAAATTTATCGCACAAATAGTCACGAAAAATGTGAAAATTTAAACTTATACCGTTTTGCGTACTTTATCTCCAATGATCCGCACGACTAAATCAGGATTACGCCGCACGAGTTGAGAACGATATGCCGGATTGAGATGTTCATCCAACAGATACCGGATTGCCATTAGCTTTCCTGTAACTGCTTTGGAGTGTTTTCAAGCCGTATCTGCCGAAACCTTATCCTCGCAGGAGACGGATTGCGCTGTTGTTCTTCGCGCATGGTTCGAGAAAATTCTAACCAATCTGCCAGATACGCATCAACCTTTGACTGATAATGCAAGTAATACAAAATCGTCGCATAAACCTGTTCCAACGTCACCGTGTGAAATTGTTCGGCAATTTCTTCTGGTGTTTTGCAGCGATAGATGTACTCATAAAGAATGCTCTCAATTCCGATGCGTGTTCCTTTGAGCCGGATGTCATCGGGTGCAAGCACGTTGAAATACTCGAACAGTTGCATGAAGCCAAACCCCTCAAATGAACATTCCACTTCAATCATAGCGAAAGCCTTTCCCCAAGCTGGATTTATCATATGCATCCTCTACCCCCCTTGACGAAAGTGCAGTTATCTTAACCTATCACTGATGATTAATGGTATCAAATTACAGGTGTGGGCTAGTTGGTTATTTTCCTCTACCCCCTTGAAAAACGCACAGTTTTCTTAACCTATCACAGATGGAGCTTGAGTTTAATGCAACAGGACCGACAGTTAAAGGGGATATTCAAATACTGAGAAACGGCGGTACAAAATTGCTAGTGTCTATAAGTGGATTTAACTACAGCAATGATGGAGATTTTGAAAGGCTGAATCCTCAAGCGATCGCCCACCGTTAGTCTAAACTCCAGGTATAATGAGGGCGGCGTCAGGGACAATAAGCCGGATGATTTTGACTATTTTCCGATCGGATGCTAGGTAGTGATCGCCCTTTGTTTGTAAAGTTAAACAATCTCCTCTAGCTGAGGAATATGTTCAGTTTCATAGTTTTCGATTAAGACACCAATAACTTCCATTAGAGACGCAAGAGGATGACTCTCGTCTTCGCCAACTTGATCGATCAGGCGATCAAGCATCTCAACCAAGCGCTCATACTCCTCTTCAGTATGAGGAACAAAAACGTTTTCGGCAATGGATGACCAAGCAGTGATAGTTTGATCGAGGTTGAAAGTTTGCATTATTCTTTCCAATTTCCTTTGTCGTATTCTGGATGCGACTGAATCACGGCTAACGAGGGTTGCAGCTTCACAGCGGCTTTGGGCAATCAGCAGGCGATCGAAGGGGTCTTTGTGGTGCTGTGGCAGATGATCTAATTCCAGGATATGTCGTAAGGTAATTGGCAGCAGGATAATCCCATTCTCAGCTTGTTGCTGGGCAATAATTTCGGCAAGAGGAGAGCGTAATGTAAGCTTGCCGATTTGAGTTTTAATTTGGATTTCCCACAGGCTGACGATGCCGACGACAAGCTGAGTGTCATCCTGCTGCATCAGGGTGAGGGTCGCAGACGGAATTAATTCCGGTTCTCTGTCCCACCAGATGAAGGTGTGTGTGTCGAGCAGTAATTTCATGCTTCTCCCAGCCAAAATTCATCTGGCAGTGGGGCATCAAAATCATCTGCCATCCAGTAACCGTCGGCTTTATGTAATCCAGGGACACGCTTCTTTTTCAAGCGGAAGGAAGCCTTCTGCCGGAGGAAGGCTGCAAAGTCCAAGACTTCTTGTTGCTGTTCTGGGGTGAGTGAGCGAACTTGCTCTAGCAAGGCTTGTTCAATATCCACGATGTGTTACTCCTATTCTATAGCCCGCGTAGGCGGGCTTTGTTTGTGTAGGTGCAGGGTGCGTTACACTTCGTTAACGCACCCTACGCCTGTACCAATTCAACTGCGCTACCTTGCTCAAATTCTGTCAAGAACCTAAAGGCCTTCAAAATATAACTCGCGCAATCTCTGGGAGAGGTGTTGTAGAACGATCGCCACGCACTTCCTTTATCCTCATCATAGCGATCGCCTCTTTGGGGATGACCTTCCAACCATGCTAATCGCACAGCATGACCAATTAACACATCCAACACTATATACGCTTCAATTTGTAACTCAGGGTTATTTGATGTGATCGCCGCCAATTCCATCAAAGTCTCAATACAAACTCGCCGATACTCCGCAGCCTCAATTTTATTCAGCAGATGCTCCACTCGCAGGGCAAAATTTTTCTCTCCTGCGGTCATCTCCGAAAGCATCAACTCACTATCCAAACGATTGCGCCTCTCTAGCTTATCACCAATCACTATACCTTTGCAATGTTTCAAAAGACCCCAAACCTCCTGAAAAAAGTTTTTTGGCACACGTCCCGTTGCTCCCTCAGCTTCGCGAAACCGTCGCCAACCGCCTAATGGCACTTCTATCTCAAGAGCCAGTACTGGTTCCACCACCCAATCAATTTCACTTTCTTTTTGCTTGACTTGGAGTGATTCCTGCTGGCGTAACAGATTATTCATACCAGCATATTCAACTAATACCTGATGCAACTGCATTTTCACTTCAAAAGGCGAAAGTTGCATCAATTTTTCATAGGCTTCATCTTGAGTGACGTTCAATTCCCGTGCTAATTTGCTAGTAATCAACAGGATGAGATATCCGACTCTCAGCGTCAGAAGTCCTTTGAACAATTCCGGTTCCGCGCTGATTAAGGTACTCAGATAGATGAGGATTTCTTGAGTTAGGACGCGATCGCGTATATCCTCACCACAAAAATGATTGATTTTCTCAGCAATTTCGTTGTGCGACATCGGCACAGTAATCAGGGATGCTTCACTATAAGCCTTCCCCACTGCAATTTGCTTACCTCGCACCAAAATAATCGTTACCGCTTCCGACAAACCGATATCAACCATCTGTCGCAACCCAGCACCACGACGCACAACTCCCCAAATACCTGTATCCCCCGCTTTGGTGTACACTTCATCCAGCAAATCCGCCACCGTGACAGGACATCCTGTTCCGCCGAAGCCTGTATCAAACTCAAGTCCTTGCAAACGAATCAAAGTCTGTAACAACTCTATTTGCTCATAGAGATTGGACGATGAACGCAGATAAGAAAGCAAAAACTCCAAGTTAGTTTCACACTCCATCTGAAATTCTTGGCTATGCCCTAAAGGCCAGTTTTTCTCTGGATGATAACCTAGGTAAGATAAACGAGGTTCAGCGTCCTTCACCGACGACTGGAAGAATTCAAAATTGTGGAGAAAATCGATCCGTTGTATTGCACTTGTCAGCATAAGCTGATTAAGCCGCCCCAATTTTACCTGCACACCATGACAAACACCTTCCTTCAGTTCCTGCATCAAAGCCAGCAACGCCTCACTACCTGTTTCCAACATGGTGTGAGTCAACATGAAAGTTAAGGTTGGACGCCCTAAATCACTCCAATATTTTTGAATGTAAGCGAGTTCAGTTCTCAGTTGATCCACCAGAAAATGGTAATCAAGGGTTAAGTAAAACTGCTGAGAATCTGAAAACGAAGGTAAAAAGACAATAGTTTCGCCGCGAATGCGAAAGATTCTCGATGTTGTCAAACTACGCAAACGCCTCACCGGACGCCCAGTTAAACCGAGTTTGTCGTTGCGCCCAATTTGGGTATACACAGATGAGAGTTCGCTGGCTAGACGTACTTGGATTGGTGCTACTTGTTTGGGTGTTTGCGTCTCAATCCCGTGAACTTCCAGTTTTCCCTGTAAATCTTCATCTTCTGCCAATAAGGCGATTTGTACCAAGACCTCCCGGTGTTTTCCCATGCACAAGTGTCTTCCCAAGGGGTCCATATCTCCCACTGCGAGTAACCCTTCACTAAGCATTTCACTGAGAAGATACAAACTTTGCGCCCATACCAGAGGGACATTTTCGTTAGGTAAACGTGGTTGACTTTGAGGATTTAATTTCTCAGCAACGACGTTCTCTTCTGGGACATAATAAAGTTCTGGCAGCAAACGTAAACCATCACGCTCAACAACTAACGACTCTAAACGCTCTTGGTAACGCTTGACTTGCTCTTGTTCACCACGGAATAACCCATCTAGAACTAAATAGGTGAAAAATAAAGGCCATTCGCACTCAATATGCTCAAATTGTTTGAGTTCTGTTGGTTCGTAGTGCAAGCGGTGAGGATCTTCTAAAACTGTTTGGTGTCCATCCCGCAGGAAGCGTTTGCAGCCGTATTTTCCTTCGAGTTTGTTGATGATATCATTGAAGGTGCGATCGCGCAACTCTATATCTTCCACAGCAAACGCTGGAAAACTTATAACGCTCAAGAGTGCTGCATCAACTTCTTTTGATGACGATTCTCTTGGTAATAGAGACTCTAGTGTAATCCGAGCGCGGGCAATTTCATCTGGCAGGACGTAAATGACCGATGCTTGACTACCCCGCACGCCAAATAAATCTAACCCATTTATAGCATCCATGGCAGCTTTCGCCATGCCCACAGAACTGGCGTTTAGTTCTGCCTTCCCATGATTTATTTTATTGCCTCGTTCCCAAATGCCGTAATCTGGTGTGCGGTAAGCTCGTCCAATGTAGTAAACCAAATTTTGGACAAAATTGACTTCATCAAGAGTATAAACTATATTCAATCCTGAAGCCGTCATCTGTGCTAGCATCAGCAAAAATATGGAGGTTGCGTCAAGTTGCAAATGACCCCACTCGTCATCCCCTACAACGATATCGCCAGTAGTGGTGTTATACTTGGCGTGCAAAGCATCGAGAGGCGATTGTGTATGCTTGAATCCCTCTACCTTATGCGCCTGTCGCATCATGGCAAATAGCAACCCCCGCATCAGCTTGACGACACTGTGTTCTAGCTCATAGGCGTGTCCTTTGTGTTCGTCAACCTTGCGGTATGCTAGTGCCAGTCCCCAAACCGCTAAAATGCTGTAAACGTTATCACGTACCCAAGCATCTGTATAATCACCATGAGCAGTTATCGCCGTACTTGCAGGTAGCAAACCAGTAATCGGGTTTTGACGGGAAAGGATTATTCTCTTGATTTGCTGATAGTAATAATCGAGGCGAACTTGGAGTTGGGTGGCGGTTTTCATGAGATCATTCAAGAGCGGTTGATGGAATTTTACCCTGTGGCTATGAAGTAAGTAAGTCGGCGTGAATAAACACAACTGTCTTTTGGGGCTGGAGCGTTGTTAGTAGGTTTAGACCATCTTAACAGAAGTTGATATATAGCCTTCTATTTGAGATCTGAACAAAGGGGACAAGGAGGACAAGGAGGACAAGGGAGAGGTGTTTATAAATCATTTATCCTTGCTATATATAGCAATCCTATTACAAGAGTGAAAATTTTATGCTTTAGAAACCCGGTTTCTTTAAGAAACCGGGTTTCTGGACTTTCACAACTCCCGCACGGACTGATATAGTTATGTTTATTTGCGCTTTGAGCATACCTACCTACCTATGTAAGCAAAGCCGTAACGAGTACTATACTCGCTGATAACATCAAAGTCTTGGGTGAGTTTAATTTCTGATTATACCCCCCTTGATAGACTGCTGATTTTTGACTTATAGCAATCATAAATGATTCGTTAAAATTCTGTAAAGACTTTACATGTAACATCTTTACATTGGCACACCAGCCGTTTTCACAAATCAAAGAGGATTGCTGTCTTAGTAGAAGATACTCGAAATTCAATCTTTTTTCAAATCTTTATTGAGGAGGGAGCTATCTTAGCTTTATCTTTAAATTGTTTCTGCTAAAGATAAGAAGTGAAGAAATTTGCAAAAAAAAGATTGATTTATTACAAATAAAGCTTTTGCAAAAAAACAAAATCATGAAAAAAGGCGGTTAATTATGTCTTTGCGTTACAATCAGAACAATTCTCCATTGGTAAAAATTGTGTACTCTCGAGTTAAAGTCAATGGTAAAATTGAGCTAGTACCATTAGAGTTATACGCTGATGGTTCTTTGAAGAAAGAAAGGGGTGTAGGGGTGTGAGGGTGTAGGGGTGTTTGTTTCATTCATAGGGGGTGGTGCGCCGCCTGCGGGGTGTTCTGAAGAAATACGGGAGTGGGTAGGGGTGGGGTTACCCCGCCCGTACGGAGTGGGGAGTGGTTGTGTTTTTTTTCATTCATAACGGGGATTTGGTTATGACCGAACCGCTGATTTGCCAAAACTACATTGACGGTGAATGGTTGAGTGCTGCATCGGTAGACACCCTAGAAAGTCGCAATCCTGCTCTTAACAGTGAACTTGTTGCTACTTTCCCCCGTTCCGCAGCCATTGATGTCGATGCTGCGGTAGCCGCTGCTCGCAAAGCATACCGCACATGGCGACTTGTTCCCGCTCCAGCAAGAGCAGAATACATCTTTCGCGTTGGAGAACTCTTAGTCAAGTATAAAGAAGAACTTGCCCAGTTGATGAGTCGGGAAATGGGTAAACCCCTAAAAGAGGCGCGGGGAGATGTGCAAGAAGGGATTGATTGCGCCTTTTACAGTGCTGGCGAAGGGCGGCGATTATTTGGACAAACCACGCCTTCGGAAATGCCCAACAAATTTGCTATGACCGTACGAATGCCTATCGGGGTCTGTGCTTTGATTACTCCGTGGAATTTCCCAGTCGCCATCCCTTGCTGGAAAATTATGCCAGCTTTGGTGTGTGGCAACACGGTCATTCTCAAACCTGCCGAAGATACCCCCGCCTGTGCAACCAAGCTGATTCAGATTTTTCAAGAAGCTGGGTTGCCTAAAGGTGTGATCAACTTGGTGCATGGATTGGGTGAAGAAGCGGGGAAACCGTTAGTTGAACATCCTGATGTTGATTTGGTGTCTTTCACCGGGTCTTCGGAAACGGGTGCTTTTGTTGGCGCAACTTGCGGACGGACTCACAAGCGCGTTTGTTTAGAGATGGGGGGTAAAAATGCCCAGATTGTCATGGAAGATGCAGATTTGGAATTAGCACTCGATGGCGCAGTTTGGGGAGCATTCGGTACTTCTGGTCAGCGGTGTACCGCAACTAGTCGTCTGATCCTCCACCGTGACATTAAAGAGAAATTTACTGCTATGCTCAAAGAGCGTACCAGCAAGTTACGTCTGGGTGCTGGTACTGATCCCAACACCGATGTGGGACCACTGGTGAATGCCTCTCAACTTCAGCGTGTGAGCAAGTATTTGGAGATTGCTCACCAAGAGGGTGCCAAGGTGTTAATGGGTGGAGAGATAGCCCATGAGGAACAATTCCAGCAAGGTTACTTTTTTCGACCAACTATTCTCGATGTTACCCCCCAAATGCGGGTGGCGCGTGAAGAAATATTCGGACCAGTGGTGACATTGATTGAGGTTAACTCTTTTGAGGAGGCGATCGCTATCCTCAATGATACCCCCTACGGTCTTTCTTCTTCAATTTACACCCGTGATATCAACCGTGCTTTTGTTGCTATGCGCGATTTGGAAGCAGGTATAACTTATATCAACGGTCCGACTATCGGTGCAGAGGTTCATTTACCTTTTGGTGGTGTGAAACAAACTGGAAATGGACACCGAGAGGCTGGTACTGCTGTCTTGGATGTTTTTACGGAATGGAAAACTGTGTATGTTGATTTTTCGGGAAGTCTGCAACGTGCTCAGATTGATAATCGTGAAGCTGAATTATGAATTATGAATGATGAATTATGAAAAATTAGGGCGTTGCTGAATCAAGATATGAATTGTGAAATCACGCTGATCGTAGAGACGCGATTAATCGCGTCTCTACTAAACGTAATTCATTAATAAATTCAGCAACGCCAAAATTTGTATTTGATATATTGTTTAGTTTGATGGGAGTTGGTTGTATAAAATACAAAATTATTTTTTAAGGAGTTGTACATTTCTTGGGAATACCGCAAGCAAATAGGACGCTTGGTAGAGTATTTTATACCATTCTAATTTTTAATGCTAAATATTCCCCACTCCCTATTCCCTCCTGGGGTTGAAACCCCAGGCTATCCCTACTCCCCATTGTCTGGAAACGAGTTAAAATCTAAAGTCTCTTTACCTCGTGCGCCTCGCTTGGTAAGTTCTTTGCCTGGACCTCGCGCTAGAGATATAGTAGAACGCGATCGCGCTGTTATTTCTCCTTCTTATACCCGTGACTACCCACTCGTTGTAGCTCGCGGTGAGGGCTGTATGGTGGAAGATGTGGATGGGAATGTGTTTTTGGATATGACCGCAGGAATTGCTGTGACTGCTACGGGACACTCCCACCCGGAAGTTGTGCAAGCTATTCAAGACCAAGCTGAAAAGCTGCTACATATGTCGGGGACAGATTTTTATTATGAACCCATGGTGGAACTGGCGGAGAAATTGGCAAACCGCGCCCCGTTCCCCAAGAGTGCAAGGGTGTTTTTTACAAATTCTGGGGCGGAATCTAACGAAGGTGCTATCAAACTTGCTAGATATTATACAGGGCGATCGCTCATCATTGCCTTTTTGGGAGGATTCCACGGACGTACCTATGGGGCGATGTCCCTGACTGGTTCTAAAGCAGTGCAACGGGAACATTTTGGTCCCCTTTTGCCAGGGATAACTCATATCCCTTACGGTACTCACGCTAGTTTGGATTACCTGGAAGAACAGCTATTTCCTACAATTATACCACCATCTGAGGTAGCAGCGATGGTTGTGGAACCCATTCAAGGTGAGGGTGGTTATATTGTGCCAGAAGATGGGTTTTTGCAGCGCATCCGGGACATATGCGATCGCTATGGTATTCTGATGGTAGTTGATGAAGTGCAATCTGGGATGGGACGCACTGGTCGTCTATTTGCCATTGAGCATTGGGGTGTTATGCCCGATATCATTACTACTGCCAAAGGTATTGCCAGTGGATTACCTTTAGGAGCAATTCTCTCTCGTGCGGAAGTTATGACTTGGCCGCCCGGTTCCCATGCTACCACCTTCGGTGGCAATCCCGTTGCCTGTGCTGCTGGTATTGCCACCCTGCGACTGCTGGAAAGTGGTTTGATGGTTAACGCTTTGCAGATGGGAGAGTTATTGCAAGCTGGTTTGCGTCGTCTTTCGCAGCAATTTCACCGAGTTTCGTCGCCAAGAGGTAAAGGTTTGATGGTAGCGTTAGATTTACTGGACGATGAGGGTAATTTTGATTTACAGCTACGCGATCGCATTCTCCAAGAAGCTTTCTTACGGGGTCTGTTATTACTTGGTTGTGGTAAATCCGCCATTCGCTTCTGTCCGCCTCTGGTTATTGATAGCGATCAAATCCAAATTGCTCTCAATATTCTAACTGAACTCTCAAGAAACACGGGAGTGGGGAGTAGGGAATAGGGAGTGGGGAGTGGGGGAAGAGGGGGAATGGGGGTCTTTGTTCCATTCATAACGGGTGGCGTCAGCCGCCCGTGGGGTGCTCTCAAGAAACACGGGTGTAGGGGTGTAAGGGTGTAGGGGTGTAGGGGGAAAAGACAGTGTTTCTTTCATTTTCTCTAAAATCTGGCAACATATTCAGACCCGAAAACAAGTAATGAAACCTGAATTTATTAATTACGAATTACGAATTACGAATTACGAATTGGTATAACTCCTAACTCCATGAAACTTTGGGAATCACTTTGGCAAGAATATAGCGCTAGGGTAAGCTATGCCCGTATCTATCAGCAAATGATTACTGCTGCTGGTGGGAGTGTAAAGAATGACCATATCGCCTTTCGGTCTTTGCGTACAACGGTGGATAGACCACAGGGTCAAGTGAATTTAGGTATTGACTATCTTGAGCCAATTGTTAAATTTTTGGGTTACGAGGCGGCGGGGGAGTATGATTTTCCTGAAACTCATCTTTACGCCCGTCACTATCGCCATCCTCAGCAAGAGGAATTAGATTTACCCAAGCTGTTTATCAGCGAGTTGATCGTGGATGAATTGCCAGAAGAGGTAGCGCAACTCATCCATAAAACAGTATCTTCTATCCAGTACGAGGGGAACTTTGCTCTTCCTTTGCCCATAGGGAACGAGGATGGAGGGTTAGGTTTCCAAAAAGTCTTTACCCGACCTTGGCATCCTCCCCAGCATTCTCTTGTGGAAGAAGTTAACAAGGTAACACAGTATGGTGCTTGGGTGTTGCTGCACGGTTATGCAGTTAACCATTTTACAGGTTACGTCAACCGTCAAAATACTGAAAAATACCCCGATATTGATACTACTGTCCGTGGTTTAACTGACCTGGGTGTACCGATGAAAGCAGAGATAGAGGGCAATATTGCTTGTGGTTTACGGCAAACAGCAACTCAAGCAGTTACTGAGATGGTAACAGTCTTAAATGATTCTACGGATACAGAGATTCAGATTCCGTGGACATACGCTTATTATGAAATTGCCCAGCGCTATATGGTGGAGGTGGAATCTGGTAAGCAAGTGCTTTTTGATGCTTTTCTGAGAAGCAATGCTCAGCAGTTGTTTGAAATGACCGAAACTCGTGGAAGTCATCTATCGACCAGGTCCAATTAACGCTTGGGACGATCCAATTAACTCAATTGAAACGCTCCAATATCGGCTTTGCCTTCAGCAGAACGACGGGGTAAACCACGCTGATCGGTGATGGGGTCTGTATCTAATACAATTGGGTCGGCTGCACCGATAGCTGGACTGTTTGAGAGGAGAGCGATCGTCTGGGTGGGACCACCATAGAAGTCCAAAGGAGCCAAGCGAGGGTCAATTGGCGAGTCGGCTGTGCCTATAATGTCTCCATTTGCTTGATCAAATCCGGTGCTGCCGGTGCTGTCACCAATTAGGTTGTAACCATCACTGGTGTAAGTGCCTGATACATCAGGGTTGACAGTGTTCGGACTCGTATACAAGAGGTTGGCGGCGATAATCGTGTTCCGCACTACAGCAGAGTTTGTAGGAACAGAAGAAGAAGCAGTAGCATTATATATGCCTCCACCATTAGCGGCTTGGTTGAGTGTGAGGGTACTAAATACCAGCGTCAGGGTACCACTGTCGTTATAGATACCGCCGCCGTTTATAGCCCTGTTACCACTTATGGTGCTATTGATCACCTTTAGAGTGCCAGTGTTGTAGATGCCGCCACCGTTTTGGGGTTGTGAGTTGCCACTGAGGGTGCTGTTGTTCACCGTTGCGATGCCACTGTTCCAGATACCGCCGCCGCTGCTGCTACCTCCGTTACCGCTGATAGTGCTGTTACTCACATTCAGGGTGCCACTGTTCCAGATACCACCACCATTGCCGAAGATGGCGATAATAGATGCCGAGTTACCACTGAGGGTGCTATTGCTCACATTCACGATGCCACTGCTGTTAAAAATACCGCCGCCGTTGTTGCCTGTGCCGCCGCTGGCGCTGTTACTGCTGAGGGTGCTGTAGCTCACATTCAGGGTGCCACCGTTATTGTTAGAGATACCGCCGCCTTGGCTGCCGCCGCCGCGTTTAGCACTTGCGCTGTTGCTACTTATGGTGCTATTGCTTACCTGAGTGGTGCCACTATTCCAAATACCGCCGCCGTTACTACCGTAGGTGCTGTTTACCGAGTTGTCACTAATAGTACTGTTGCTCACCTCAGCCTTGCCACTGTTCCAGATACCACCACCGTTACTACTGTACTCAGTGGATATCGAGTTGCCACTGATGGTGCTGTTGCTCACCTCAATGCTGCCACTGTTGTTGTTGTAGATACCGCCGCCGCTGCCATTGTAGGTGCTGTTTACCGAGTTGCCACTGATGGTGCTGTTCCACAGATTCACAGAGCCATTATTATAGATGCCGCCGCCGAAGCCCAAGGAACCGCTTGCTGAGTTACCACTTATGGTGGTGTTGTTTACCGTCAGAGTGCCACTGCTGCTATTATAGATGCCGCCACCATTGCCACCAGTCAGGACGTTATTCACCGAACCGTTAACAGCAGAGTCATTACGAACAATGCTACTATCTAGGGTGAGAGTACCGGAGTTCTTAATCCCACCACCATCGTCATTGATTACCTTGCCATCAGTAACAATTAACCCGTGAAGGAACACGGTTGCTCCCGACTCAATCTCAAACACTCGCGAGGCACCCTTGCCACTTACCGTCACCAAGTTCCCACCCGTCAGCGGATCTTGTGGGGCAATAATATCTAAACTATGTACAATGTCCAACTCTCCCAAATTCAGGTTAATGGTCTGTTGTGTGGAGAATAAGGAATTGTCAAATACAATCAAATCTTCCCCAGGGTCAGCATTCGCTTGATTAATAGCATCCCTTAAGGTGGTAACGTTTGGTCTAGTATCAGCTACATCGTCAAGGCTGTTGACGACAATTATACCCGTGGGGCTTACTTGCAGTTTAAGCGTACCTATCAAGTCTTGCGCGTTGTCCCCAAACACAGGTGTGTATGTGGGTACTAGAAGATTGATCGGGTTAAAAGTTATCGAGAAGTCCATGGGTAATTAAAGAAAGGGTATGCAACCATAATTGTACTCAATTTGGTTGTAGGGGAATTTCGAGTTCATATCGAAACGTTCCCCACTCCACTCTTTACCGCAGGTAAAGAACTGCATCTCAACAACTCAAAGCTAAAGTCGAGCTAATAATATAACGTTTTTAAAGCATAAAAATATGATTTTTTTGGTTAAAAATTCCTTCAGTAGATATAGTCGTGAAAATTAATTATGCGTTGTCTAGAACCCTTGTAGAGAGACGAAATTGCACTTCGTGCCGCAACGCTTACGCGTCTCTACATTGTTTTTCACGACTATGTCTAGTAATACCAATTTGCATTCACAACCGTAATAAGCGAAATTCTCATTCCCTACTCCCCACTCCCTACTCCCGATTTTGACAGTTACGTTAAGATGCGCAGATTGGTATAAGTAATAAATGTTTACTTACAGCCATTTTCAGGTAAATAGACCACAGTCGTAGGGGCGCTCTTGCCTTGCGCCCCTACAAACGGTGTGGTTCATTTAGGTGAAAACTGCTGTAAATCCTGGCAACTTCCAGTCACGAACAACCTTAGTAATTGCATCGCGGGTAGCCCCTGCCAAAAGTCCTACTGCGATCGCGTAACTCAACCAGTTAAACCAATACACATTTCGGGCGGCTTGCTTCGGACTTGATCTCTTAGTCACGACTTGAGTTCACGGCTCTGGTTTAGAATGAAATAGCCCTGAGAGAACAGGGCTTTAACCTCAAATAAATCCACTCACCATTCAGGAGAATATAATGCAAGACTTGGCAATGTATAATATTACGGTTGACAATCAAGACATCATCGTCAGGTTCAACAGGGATATTATAGATCAAGATACCCTGAGCAAGTTCTTAGACTATCTTGAGTTAGAGACAATAAGAAAGCGGAGCAATCTAACAGTAGAGCAAGCCGCCACCCTAGCTGAGGAGATAGATCGCGATATGTGGTCAAAAATCAAGCAGAAATTTGTAGGATAGTCTTTAGTGTCTGTACAACAGCCAATTGTCGTTGATACCAATATTTTGTTCTCAGCATTGCTAAGTAGCCAATCTAGTTTTGCTCAAATACTCATAGGCTCAGATTGTCGTTTTTTCGTCTGCGAACAAGTGCTAGTAGAACTATAAGACCGCACTCCTCACCACTAACAAATTTATTTCAATGCGTACTCAGGGTTATATTCCACTAACTCAATTTCGTTGCCATCTGGGTCATTGACATAAACTCTGTGCTTGGTTTCTGGCGCTGTCAAAGTATAATATTCGATGCCTTCAGCATCAAGCAGTTTTTTCATGGCTTCCCCGTCTGGAATGACAAAGCCAACATGGTTTATACCAATGCTTTCGTAGGGCTGATGCACTCGCTCTTGATCAGTTTTATCATTCAGAGCAAGATAAAATTGGTTATTGCCAAAATGTATCCAGGGACTACCGTTGAACACCCCTTCAGCCCGCACATACCAGTCAGGAAACAGGGTTTGGTAAAACCTTTTGGTTGCATCAATATCTTTGCAAGAAAAGTTGATGTGTTCAAAGCGAGTAAAGTTCATTTTTGGTTCCTTTTTATTTATTTATTTCTCTTTCCAAGACTTAGCTAGTAGTCTGTCAAGTTTGAATTGACGGGTTGGGATTGACACACCAGACACGAGGATGTCTGTAAGATAGAGATCACAGCGATCCGCGACACGCGTGACGAAGTCCTCCACGTCATCCCCAGAGCGATTCTTTGCGATCGCTCTATGAGAATAATTTGCAGTGAAATCGGCAAAACTCCCACGGCTGTGATAGGTTTTGCTCTAAAACTGGTTAGTAACAAGCCATCACAGACTTGGGGTTTGTTGATTTCACCTCTCTACACTAACTCATAGTCATAACGAGTATGTGGAATTCATATTTAATTTTTGTTGAGCAAAGATTGCACTATAGTATATATGTACTATATTAAGGTCTAAACTACTCCCAATTTTCAAGATGAAATTTTCTTACACAATTCTCTACGTCAATTATGTTGCTGAATCGGTTACCTTTTACGAGAGGGCATTTGACTTAAAACAGCGGTTTATTCACGAGAGTGGGCAATATGCCGAGATGGAAACCGGCGGAACAGCACTTGCCTTTGCCTCAAATAAACTTGCAAAGTCTAATCTTCCACAAGGATTTCAAGAAAATAGTTTGTCGAATCCACCTGCTGGCATTGAAGTTGGCTTTGTGGCAGAAGATGTGTCAGTAGCTTTTTCGCTTGCAGTAGACGCTGGTGCTGTTGCTCTTTTTTGCTAAAACACATATTCATTGCACAATCACGCTATGAGGGTCGTTGACTGTTGACGGTTGACAGTCTATACAATTAAATATGCAAGTTCAATGTGGAACAGCTTAGTGTTCTATAATGAATAATACAAGATATTATTCATTATTCAAAAAGGTGACATGATGGCTATCAGTAGAACACCTCCTGGTCCGTCTGCATACATAGCATTCTCGAAATCATACCGAGATGATCGCTTGGGGTCGTATGGACAAGCCTGGAAAACATACGGTGATTTGATCCACTTCAAGGTCTTACCGGGTCTGGATTTGTATCTTGCTGTGCATCCGGAGGCGGTGGGGCACATTCTGAACAGTCATGGTCAGGCATATAAAAAGGCTGTTCGCGCCAGTAAACCATTGAGCTTGCTACTCGGTGAAGGGATTGTAATTAGTGAAGGAGAAACCTGGCGGCGTCAACGACGATTGATGCAACCTGCCTTTCATCAGCAAAGCCTATGGAATGTCGCATCAGTGATGACCCGCTTTGCACAGAAGCGAGTTGAAATGTGGGAGTCTTATCCAAATGGGAGCGTTATCAATTTAGTTGAACAGATGCAGCAACTGACCCTAGAGATAGTTGGAGAAGCCCTTTTCAGCGCCGATATGGGTGAGAATGTGGATTCGTTTACACACACCTTTCGCCGTACCACAAAGTTTATTGATGATCAAATCAATACCCTTTTCAAATTCCCGCTTTGGGTTCCTACGCCACAAAATCGACAATTCATTCAAAATCGGCATACCTTGAACCGGATTGCAATGAACCTGATCCGTGGGCGTCGGCAACAACAAAGCACACCCCACGATTTGTTGGCTATGATAATGGGGGCACAGGACGCTGATACTGGCTCCCGGATGAGCGACCAAGAACTTTTAGATGAAGTGATGACTTTATTAGTCGCGGGTCATGAAACGGTCAGCGTGACATTGGCTTGGGCGTTTCATTTGCTCTTAAAGCATCCTGAAGTTTTGTCCAAGCTGCAACACGAAATTGAAATCGTGCTCAATGACCGTCCACCGAACCCAGACGACTATATTCGGCTTCCTTATACCCGGATGATTATTGAGGAAACCCTGCGCCTGTTTCCTCCGGCTTGGGCACTGCCCCGAGAGACAATGATAGAGGATGAAATCCAAGGCTATCAGATCCCCAAAAAGGCGCTTGTCTTGGTGCCTGCCTATTTTACCCATCGGCACCCCGAGTTTTGGGAAAATCCTGAGGAGTTTAACCCCGAACGGTTTACACAAGCGGAAACATCAAAGCGTCACAAGTTTGCTTACTATCCCTTTGGTGGTGGACCCCGCATTTGCATTGGCAACCAATTTGCCCTGATGGAAGCCACTCTAGTTCTTTCCACCCTAGCACAGCGCTTTCATCTGGAGCCAGCCTCTGACAAACCTGTGTCCATAGATCCGACCTTCACCTTGCGACCCAAAAATGACCTTCCGATGAGGCTGGTTCGACGGTAAAGCCCTATATGCAAAAACTAGATCCTGGAAAGAAGCTGGCTATTCTCGCTGCTGCCAAAAGCCGTTTTTACCGCTACGGCATTCAAAAAACCACGATGCAGGAAATCGCTCGAGACGTTGGTTTGTCAGTGGGCACGTTGTATCTTTACTTTAAAAACAAGGATGAAATCATTCTCTGTTGTACCCAAGCCTTCAATGATGAGCATCGGCAATTTGCAAACGCCATTCTTGAGACGAACCAGCCCTCTGACGAGAAACTGAGGCGTTACGTTCTGCAACGGTTTCGAGCTGCCAAAGCAACTCGTGAAGGCTCGGATCACGCTGCTGAAATTGCCAGAACTGTGACCCAGCTAGCTCCCAAGCGGATAGAAGAGGAAACAGCCTTGATGCTGGAAGTTATAACCGACATTCTCCAGGAAGGATGCACAGCCGGGATATTTTACCATGTGGAAGAGACGGATGTTGAGGTCTTTGCATATGCGATCGCTTACTTCTTCCCCATTGCTGGCAAAGAACCTCATACGCCACCTGAAGAACAAAAGCTTTTGGCAGTGGTGAATTGGTTTATCCATCAGTGGAAGCGTGCTTAAGGTTCACTTCGCCGATTCACCAGAGTTGCGCTAGCTTGGTCAACTGGCATTAGGATAACTTCGTTGATATTGACATGAGGAGGTCGGGTGACACAGAAAAATATCACATCAGCAACATCATCTGGTGTGAGGGGTGTTACTCCATGATATACCTTTTTAGCACGTTCTGCATCCCCGTGAAAGCGTACCTCACTAAATTCTGTTTCCACCATACCAGGATCTACAGAAGTTACCCGCACAGGCGTTCCCAATAAATCTTGTTTCAAACCTTCAGAAATAGCTTTCACGGCTGCTTTTGTAGCACAGTAGACATTACCACTGGGATAGGTTTGATGTCCAGCAATGGAACCTAGATTGACCACATGACCGTGTCCACGACTAATCATTCCGGGGGTGACAGAGCGTGTGAGGTAGAGCAAACCCTTGATGTTGGTATCAATCATTTCTTCCCAGTCCTGGATGTTGCCTTCCTGAAGTTTGGCTAAACCGCGACTCAGACCAGCGTTGTTAATGAGAATGTCGATGTTAGACCAGGAAGGAGGTAGGGTAGAGATAGCAGATTCTACAGCAGAGCGATCGCGTACATCTAATTGTAACAAATGGAACTGCGTTGACTTTCCATCCAACGTCTCCACAAGCTGATGCAAACGTTCCAATCGTCGTGCAGCTAAAATCAAGTTTGCACCAGCACCCGCAAACACTCTCGCACAAGCAGCACCGATACCACTGCTTGCACCAGTAATCAACACAATTTGATTTTGAATTGAAAACATGAGGAATTATGAATTATGAATTATGAATGAATTATGAATTATAGCAATCCGTGGAGGAATGATAAACACCCGCCCCAAAGGGGAAGTCAAAAGTCAAAAGTCAAAATTCAAAACACTTTTGACTTTTGACTTTTGACTTTTGAATTTCCGCGTAGCGGCTTGTCCCCCAAGTCCCCCAAGTCTTCCTTGTCCCTACCCCCCTAACCCGTAACAAAATTTCATAATTCATAATTCATAATTCATAATTCACTTCACGATTTGCAGACGCTGAGTGATCATTGTCATGCCATCTCCCCGCATGATTACCGCAGAAATCCATTGGCTACCAGGAGTAGATGCGCGTCCAACTTTAAAAAGTCCGCCGGATGTGAGCAATTCCAACTTTATGGGTGTTGGGCTAAGATATTTGTTTGGTTGGATTGGTTCTTCTAGTGCTGTACCTAGTAGATAATCCTGACCCAGTGGCTCAAGGACGATGGCGTCAAAACTATACTGCTCCCCAACTTTGACTTGATCCGGTAACTTGACATCCACACGGGGTGGTTTGGCACCAGAAGTCAATTGAGTCCGTTCAGACAAAATATCTTGGTGAAGGATTTGTGTACCTGCAATGCGCTGGCGTGATGTAATGGTGGCGTTGAGAGTCAAGTTCTCACTGCTAGCAGAGGGTAAACCAGTTATAGTAGTCACTGTATCGGCGACTACAGCATTACCTTCCGATTTCCAAGATTGCAACTGGGTGCTGTATTTCAATTGTGGATAGCGCTTCCAGAGTGAACTCAAGGCTTTTTCAAGAGTTAGGCGGTCTAATCCATCCCCTTGAGTGAAATTGGGGCTGTAGAACTGCATCACCCCTTTGATATCACCACGGCTTGCGGCTGTGTCGATTTGTGTCAACATGTTATTCAGTTGGGGGGGTGCATCTTGGGGAATAGTGGCTTGTGCTTCTTTCCACCCACTGGCTAAGGTCGTTGTGAGGAAAAACAAAATTAACCACCGACTGGTGGTGGAATTTGGTAGCCGTCTAAGTAGTAAGGTAATAAGGTTAGGCATTGGTGATAGTTTGTTTGGCAATTTGACTACTCTAACGTAGGGAAATTGTTTTATCTTAGTTAACCTAGGCGCTGATACGGTAGATGGTTTGATGGTACAAGCTCCGAAAAGACTACTCATAGCTGCCAGTGGAACTGGTGGGCACTTGTTTCCAGCGATCGCACTAGCTGAACAATTGCCAGATTATCAAATCGAATGGCTTGGTGTCCCCAATCGACTTGAAACTCAGCTCGTTCCCAAGCAGTATCCATTGAATACTATTGTAGTTGAAGGGTTCCAGCAAAGGTTCGGACTCTCGTCTCTACGCATCTTGGGGAAACTTATCAGTTCAGTTCTGGAAGTTCGGAAACTGCTGCAACAAGGGAAATTTCAGGGCGTATTTACCACAGGGGGTTATATTGCAGGACCTGCTGTCATTGCAGCCCGTTTGGTAGGCTTACCTGTCATTCTCCATGAGTCTAACGCCTTACCAGGTAAAGTCACGCGCTTTTTGGGACCTTGGTGCAATGCGGTAGCTGTAGGATTTGAAGTTGCTGCAAAATATTTGCCCCGCGCCAAAACTGTCTACACAGGGACTCCGGTACGTTCTCAATTTCTGGATGAGGGGATTGAAGCAACGCTAGATTTACCTATTCCTGAGGGTGTTCCTTTGATTGTCGTCTTTGGTGGTAGTCAGGGTGCCGTTGCTATCAATAAATTGGTGCGTGAGTGTGCCACAGCTTGGTTTGATGCAGGTGCTTGGATTGTACATTTGACTGGGGATCAAGACCCAGATGCTGAGAGTTTGAAGCATCCGCAGTATATTTGTTTGCCATTTTACAGTAATATGGCTGCGTTGTTGCAACGAGCGAATTTAGCAATAACTCGTTCTGGGGCTGGTAGTTTAACGGAGATGGCGGTGTGTGGAACACCAGCGATTTTGATTCCTTACCCGTTTGCAGCCGAAGACCATCAAACCTACAATGCAGAAGTTTTTACAAGGGTAGGTGCGGCTTTGATGTTTCAGCAGTCAACGCTGACTGCTGTTTTGCTGCAAACTAAGGTGTTGAATTTGTTGCAGTTCGGGGAAGATTTGCGGGATATGGGGGAGAGGTCGAGAGCGATCGCAGTTCGTGATAGTGCTGAAAAGTTGGCACAGTTAGTGCGTGAGGTGGTAGAATGACTTGTTCGTAGTGAGGACTTTAGTCCTCCTATTTTTGAGGACTAAAGTCCTCACTACAAACCCATAAAAGTTGACTTGCCAGAGTACTAGTACTCAACCAACCCAAAATTGCGCTTGTGTGGACCGACGCGGAGAAGTTCTACTAGGCTTTCGTTGATGAGAAGGACTACTAGGAATTAAGTTACAGTTACCCCTATGCAACAAGTGTCCCTGCCTTTAAATTTAGATGCCTACCCTGACAAAGTTGCTTGGTTTGAGGAAATGTTGCGTGTTCTCGGCGTCAGCCGTAGTCCAGCGTTATACGATAATTTTGGTAAATCTCTTCGCAACTGGCTTGACAGACAGGGTCATTCTCCAATAAAAACCCTCAGTTTGTTCTCTGGAGGTGGCGGACTCGACATCGGGTTTCATGATGCTGGCTTTGAGATTGTTCAAATGGTTGAACTTGAAGCCAAGTATGTGCAGACGCTAGAGAAAAACTCTCAACAAGGAAAATGGTTGCAAGGTTCTCAGCCGATTTGCGTTGATATTAGAAAATTTTTTCCCAGTTCTGATCTTAAAGTAGATTTTATTATTGGTGGTCCACCTTGCCAAACTTTTTCTGCTGCTGGACGTAGAGCATCTGGCGTTGCGGGAACCAGTGATGCTCGTGGTACTCTGTTTCAGGAGTATGTCCGGTTACTCAAAACACTCCAGCCGAAAGGATTCCTTTTTGAAAACGTTTATGGAATCATAGGAGCGCAAAAAGGGGAAGCTTGGAAAGAAATTCAAACATGTTTTCAGAAAGCAGGTTACACAATTTTTTTTCGGATTCTTGATGCTGCTGACTATGGGGTAGCACAGCATCGAGAACGTTTATTTATTGTTGGATTAAGGGAAGGAAATTATCTATTTCCCTATCCCACTCATGGTCCTGATTCCCCCGATGGAGAACCTTTTTATTCAGCAGGAAACGCAGTTAAAGAAGCCGATACATCGGATGCAGATTCAGGTATTAGAGGACGCTATGGACATTTGCTTACAGATATACCACCAGGGCTAAATTACAGCTTTTACACAGCAGAAATGGGACACCCTAAGCCAGTGTTTAGCTGGCGTTCAAAGTTTTCTGATTTTCTGTACAAAGCTGATCCTAAAATGCCAGTCAGAACTATTAAAGCCCAAGGTGGGCAATATACTGGCCCTTTTAGCTGGGAAAACCGCAAATTTACAATTGCCGAACTAAAGCGACTGCAAACAATCCCTGATGCTTATGAAATTGTGGGAAATAGCCAAGTTTGTATTGAACAAATTGGCAATTCCGTACCACCCCAGTTGGGTAGGATTTTAGCTTTAAGTATTTTAGATCAAGTTATGGGTGTGGCGCTACCATTTCCCATGCATTATTTACCAGCAAGCAAGCAACTCGGATTTAGACAACGCAAACGCCAATTAACAGAAATATATGCTCAAAAGGCTAAGGAAGCGATCGCACTCTCAAGAAACACGGGGAGTGGGGAGTGGGGAGTGGGGAGTGGGGGAACTCGGGGCCCCCTTTGGGGATTAGGGGGCAGAGGGGAGAATGGTGGTGTTTCTTCCATTCATAACGGGTGGCGTGCCGCCCGTGGGGTGTTCCTGAGTAGCACTAAAAAACCAACATCGAACAGCGATGTCACTGATGGGCAATCCGTGCGATTTTTGTCCTCTGATTTTGCTTGGACTGAACAGGAAGTTCCCAACAGCATCAAGATAAATCTAAAATATGACCTGAATAATTCTTGCTGGAAAATTGCAGCAAAGATTGCTGGTGATACCTGGAAGCAAGAAAATAAATTTGTTATTGATGTATTCCCTTCTTGGGGTAATGAAAATTGGGTGCTTAGCACTCTTCATGTAAAACTCTGTGCTAATGATTTAGACCTGCATTTATTTACAGCAATTTGGAAAGCTTTTGAGGAAAAACTCCTCGAAATCACTGGGATGGCTGACTTGGTTCAGCTATCTGGCTATTACCAATATGATGTCCGGATGAGTGGGGTAATGAATTTTCACCCTGAATTGAAAGTTAATCTTTTTTGGCGTGTTGTTCAATGTGTAGTGAGGGGGATAGGAGTTGCAACTCAACTATCATCTCAAAATTTGGCATCACTGTGGGGAGTTAAGACAGAAAATGTGTTTTCTTACCTCCAATTTTTACGAAGTATAGGTTATGAAGTCAGAAACCACAATACCAATCCTCAAATTCCTAAGGGAGAGTACTTAATTCCTTATGCGTTTCCGACACTAACACCGAGAAGCGTACAATTGCGAAAAAATTTAGGCAATGGCACCGTTTAGAGACGCGATTAATCGCGTCTCTACTTTTACAATCAGGATAGTAAAAGATTATTTGCTCATTCCTCAACAAACTAATGCCTGAACAAAAGCCTGTCAGTCCCTGGAAATACAAACCCTGGTGGTGTCAGCCCTGGTCTATACTACTCACAAGTGTCACCCTAATTTCTGGTAGCTGGCTACTATTTAAGACCGTCTGGTTCACTATTCTCGTCTCTTTGCCTGTACTCACATGGATGGGCTTTTTCTTGTTAATCTGGCCCCAACTCATGATCCGCAGTGGTATCTTGGACTCGTATCAAGATCCAGTCTAAAGAATACAGATGCACACAGATAGATCCAAATTCATCTGCGTTCATCTGCGTGCATCTGCGGTTCAATTCACCACCTGACTCCCATGACTGCGGGGATCATCTTGACTACTCACTGGTGCAACACGCGCTGAGAACTTAGAAACTTGTCCGGTAGCTTGTGCATAAGGTAGAGGCGAACCAGTCACCAAGGCTTCTATGTTACTTGCCATGATAGTACGGGGTTGATCGCCGATCGCCTGGGCTATGGATTCCCCATCCTTACTCAAAAACACAAAATGGGGAATGCCATCCACGCGATACCGCAGCATCTCTGGCAACCACTTGGTATTATCCACATTCAGCATGACAAAATTAACTTTGTCACTATACTGCTTTTCCAACTCGGTGATATCCGATGCCATTTTCTGGCAGACGGTACACCAATCAGCATAAAATTCCATAAAGGATGGCTTGCCGTTGGTCAAAGCCACTTCTAGGGGTGTAGAGTGTTGATCCAGTTTAGCAAGGGAAGCTCCGGTTGTATCAGCGCGTAGTCCCAAGGCAAGAAGGACTGTGAGGGCGATCGCCACAATTGCAATTAAAAAATTTCTTACCCGCGCCCCAACAGGCGATTGAGACTGTTCCTGAGAATTGACAGGTGAATCCATACTCATAACAAATTTATTAACTCTTATTAAGCACACTCCTCCTCAGTTTAACTCCTGTTTCTCTCTAGCGCCCCACCGATTCTAATACTGCTCGGATCAGCAAAAATTAGAAACCCGGTTTCGCCAAAGTTACCGGGTTTCTGGCACCTCAACTATTCAAAACCTACGCAGTATTGCCACCGATTCGTCTAACGACAATTATAAAATAGATATATATCCCTAGAATCCCAACGTGAAAAAACGAGTCACCCTTACTTTCCCCAAACGCGCCATTCAGATGCCAATCACCTACCGACTGGCACGAGATTTCAATGTAGCTGCAAATATTATCCGCGCTCAAGTCGCCCCGAATCAAATTGGCAAACTTGTCGTGGAACTCTTGGGGGATATAGATGAGTTGGATGCAGCGATCGAGTGGATGCGAGCGAATAGCATCAGTGTCTCCCAAGCTTTAGGGGAGATTGCGATTGATGAAGATTTGTGTGTTCACTGTGGCTTGTGTACTGGAGTTTGCCCTACAGAAGCGTTAAATCTTGACCCGCAAACCTATAAGCTGACATTTACGCGATCGCGCTGTATCGTCTGCGAACAGTGTATTCCCACTTGTCCTGTACAGGCAATCTCTACTAATCTCTAGGGTTAATAGTTTCTGACTATCCAAAAATATAACCGCAGATGCACGCGGATAAACGCAGATGTAGAAGATAATGATATATTACGGTGTTGTTGATTGACGGTATAAAAATATTGATTGTAGGGTTATCAAAATAATTCATCATTCGTAATTAAAAATTGGATTCATGAGGTTATTACGAATTACGAATTACGAATTATTATTCATCCCCAAATTCAGCTACACTGATATGACTATCAAGGTGTATTACAGGTTATGACATTTAAAGTCAAACAAAAAGACCAAACTCTTGGAAGCTACGCTTACTTGGCGATGCAAAAACACTTTAAGAGTGCCTTCAAGTGGGAAAAAGAAGTGAAAAAAGATAAAGATCCAGAAGCACTTCACCAAATGCGAGTGGGCTTGCGTCGCTTACGTACTGCTGTCAGTAGGTTTGACCAAGCTGTGGATTTGCCAAAATCGGTGAGTGATAAAAATATCGGTAAGATTGCCCGTTGTCTAGGCAATCTCCGAGATATGGACGTGCTTAAAGAAACTATAGAAAACCTTTATCAACCACATTTACCCCACAAAGAACAGGAAGTTCTGCAAACAGCTTTGAATGCTTTGGATAAACAACGTGAAAATGTGCTGGAGGATGTACGCTCAACATTAAAGGATGAGCGTTACAAGTCTGTAAAACAGCAATTGAGGGAATGGTTGAAAGAACCAAGTTATCAATCACTCGCATCTTTACCAATTCAGGAAGTCTGTGCAGATCTACTTTTACCAGAGGTAAGTGGATTCTTGCTGCACCCTGGTTGGTTGGTGGGAACCCAAGCTGAGGGATCGGAGATAGTGATTCTCAAGGACTGGAAAGTAGAGAAGGTAGAGCATCAATTGGCAAAAAGTGGAGAAGTTCTCCATAGTTTACGCAAACAAGCTAAGGGTTTACGTTACCAGATGGAGGTATTTTCTAACTTATACGACGAGTCTTACACGGCTTACGTAAGGCAGGTGAAAAATATACAAGAAATTTTGGGAGGGATGCAGGATAGTGTAGTGTTAGCTGAGCAGTTGATGGATGTCCTCAAGTCAGAAATTCATACTCAGCTTCCTACTCTTGCTACTTTATTAAGGGAGAATCTTTACCAGTTATGGCAGCAGTGGCGAAAAGTGCAACAGCAGTATTTAAAAGCTGAAATCCGGCATGGTTTTCACTTAACTATACTACGTCCCATTTAAGTTTATTGCCTTTTCTATCATCGCCAATTCTTTTTGAATTGTATTAAGTGCTTCTTCACGCCACGATGGGGTCGAGTTTATCAGCGCGATGTGCGGGAACAACACCAAAGAATAAACCAATACCGCCAGAAACACCAACTGCGATCGCAATTGCCACAGGAGAAATTCCCGCAGGTAATTGAGTAAAATTTGCTACCAGTATCACACCACCTACACCCACAGCAGCCATTAATAAACGGAACACAGAATAGGGATTTATAGAGGTTTGCGAGTCAGTGAGGTACGTTTGTAGGGGCGCTCTTGCCTTGCGCCCCTACAATTAGGTGTGCCTCACCCGGTTGAAATCCGCTATAACTCCCAGAATGAGTTCCCAGCTTCCAAGCTGGGAACCGATCCACAAAAGCGCTGTGTCTTAACAAGCGTGCCATTCCCCTTAGAACCTCACTACGATCTTTGTCTGACGGATCCTATACCTTGGATATTTTTGGTTACCGTTGGATTGCCAATGTAATCGACCGATCCTACACCTTGGATATTCACGTCCAATGTGTCGTTAACTTGGATAACCGCACGAGCACTGCCACTAATATCCGCTTTTGCAGCCGTGCTTGACAGATTCTCGCCGTTGAATATAAGGGTTCCAGAAGCCGATATCTTAAGCTGGTCGGCTTTACCAGATGCTGTGAAGCGACTTGTACCATCGGCAGAGATATCTAAAAGATCAGTATTAATATTCTGGAGGTCAACAGTGACATCACCAGAAATTTCTACTGCGTTTAAGTTCTTGACAGTCACCCTATAGGTGATATTGGATGTTGGTTGAATACAGTTGGCATTGGTGGTGAGAATGAGCCGACTATCCCTGACTTCTGATGTCAGCAGTGGTAACAGATTATCGTCTGCTATAATCGTCAGGGATTCGGTTTCGCCTTGTTCAACAATCAAATTACCAGCTACCTCCACCGACACAGATGAAAAGCCTTCGACAGGGCGGTTTTCGCTAATGGCATTACCAGAGCCACTCACGCACACGACGGGATTGGGGGTGCTCGCACTGCTGTACATACAATTCGTAGTCGTAAACAGAAGCATGGCAAGGGGAATAAATAAAATGCTGTGTTTCTTCATGGCTTTCATCAAAATTAGTGGGTAGAAACCTAATTCTATTTGAATGAACCGCAAAGACGCGAAGTACACGAAGAAAGAAGAGAAGAAAATCGGTAATCTTGTAGCGGTTCGGGAGTAGGCGTTAGGACTTACGCACGCTCTCAAATTTATCATCATATGAACCAACGGATAATGGTCATTGTAGGGGCTACTTGCAATACGCCCCGGAGGTGGGTGATGATGGTTGTCATTCGTTAAGAAATCAAACGTTGAGGGGCTAAAAATGCCTAATCCATATCTAACGATTTCTGTCAATGCGTAAGTCCTAGGCGTTTATCGTAGAGGTTCCGTAGATTCGGGGATTCAGGCCCCTTCTACTGGCTCGAGATGCCCTTTGCCTTCAAGTGTTTCCAGGTTAATATCTGCTATACATCGAACTTTCACGTAATTCAGCGTTAGGTTACCAACCAGGTGAACCTTTCCTACTTGATGCTCGAAGTCAGCCTCGTTCAAATTGGAGGTCTGTTGATCAAGTCTAACACCGAGTTCAGTGCCCCCCTGAGTATTCGTGAATTTAATGTGAACATACCCACGGTCAATACTTTCTTTGAATGCTGCAACTGTTTTTTCAGGTTTTAAGCTTGCTTCAACGGGATGATCCCCTTGTGATAATCTTTGTACGAGTTCGTTCATTGCAGTTTCTCCTTGTGCTTTTCTGCTTTTTTTTACATTACCACATGGGGTAAACTGACTTTCAGACGCTTAAACATTGCTGCCCGCGCTTGCATGGCAAGGCTATCATCTAGAGGTGATAGTGAGATAGACTGTTGATACTTAAGCCTGAGAGCTGTTTGAATCAACCAATCGGCGACAAAGGGGTTTTTTGGTAACAAGGGACCATGGGAATAGGTAGCGATCGCATTATGATCAAACGCGCCTTCTGTCCCATCTTCACCATTATTGCCCAACCCGTACACCACACGCCCCAGAGCTTCCACCTTTAAAAGCTTGGTGCGTCCCCCGTGATTTTCAAAACCAATCAAATAGGCTTTACTACCCGTCATCTGTTCTAAATCCTGGGCTAGACGGGTTGCTGTCACTTCAACGACCAAATTGCCAATACAGCGACGGGTGTTTTCACCAGGGTGCACCGACACCATATCCAATATACCTAACCCTTCTATTCTCTGTCCAAACCCAGGCTCATAATAATGCCCCAGCAATTGGGGTGCGCCGCAGGTAAAAACTCCTGGAGTATCATTTTCAATTTTTTCGCGCAGTGCTTCCGCTTTCGCACCCTGTAAATCGCGCATCACAATTTCTTGCTGGCGATCTTGTGCACCACCACCCACTATCAAATCTACCGAACGGATATCTGCTGCTGTTGCGTTTTGATCTAGTGGTAGTACTTTAACATTAAATCCTCGCCACAAACAACGGCGTTCAATACAGATGACATTACCGCGATCGCCATAGGTACTCATCAGCGTCGGATACAACCAACCAATTATTAATTCAAACTCTTGAGAACTCATAAATTTAAGGGAATAGGGAATGGGGAATGGGGAGTGGGGAGTGGGGAATGGGGAATGGGGAATGGGGAATGGGGAGTGGGGAATGGGGAGTGGGGAATGGGGAATGGGGAGTGGGGAATGGGGAATGGGGAGTGGGGAATAACAATCATTACTCCCTACTCCCTACTCCCTACTCCCTACTCCCCACTCCCTACTCCCCACTCCCTACTCCCCACTCCCTACTCCCCACTCCCCACTCCCCACTCCCCAATTTAGAGAATCTTCCTCCCGGTTAGCACTTCTCGCACTTCTAACATGGCTGAATAGGTGGGTAAAATGTGTAAGGTTTCATTATCTGGCGTGTGGGCTAATGCTGTGGCGATCGCCTGTCGTAAATCTTCTTCCACAATCAAATTTAAATCACTCGTACCCTTATTTTCACTGTAGCGCAGACGTAACGCCATATCATAGACGCGATCGCCACTCACTACTAAAGTACCTCCTCGTTCCACCAATTTCTCTGTATCTACATCCCAAATCCAGGACACATCAGTACCATCAGGCGTTCTGTCATTTAACACTAACAGCGTAGTTTTGTCAGTGCTTTGAGTCACAACCCGAATGGTTTCATTTGTCCCAACAGGATTTTTTGATAACAAAATTCGCACTCGCTTGCCATTAATTTCTAACTCTTCTGCACGACCAAAAGCAGCGTGGAAATTGTTAATAGTATCCTCGATGGTAGCATCATCAATACCCAGTTCTTTAGCAGCAGTAGCAGCGGCTAAGGTATTATATTTGTTGTACAAGCCGATAAGAATTTGGGGCCATTTGCGACTATCGAGAGTCGGTTGACTTTTACTAAAGCCGCAATTAGGACAGTGGAAATCCCCCAAATGGGACAAGTAAACACCTTTGTAGTCCAGGGAGTGTCCGCAGTTGGGACAGTAGATAGAGTCAACAGCATGAGGAATTGCATCAAGGTACTGTTCTGGCTCATTCAAACCAAAGAATAACACCCGCTGAGGTAATTGCTGCCCAAGATAAGATAAAGTTGGGTCATCAGCATTGGGAATGACAACCGTTTCTGGCGGGAGGGTAGAGATAATTTTTGTCCAACGCTTACTAATGGTGTCAACTTCTCCATACCTATCCAGTTGGTCACGAAACAAGTTTAAACAAAGGATAATCCGAGGCTGGATGGATGCCAAGACCTTTGGTAATATATTTTCATCTACTTCCAAAATGGCATAATCAACGTCTATATTACCAACTATATTGGTTGTTTCCAAGAGCGCAGTCATCAAGCCATTTTCTAGATTTGCGCCTGTAGAGTTGTAAGCGATGCCATAGCCTTTGCGCTCTAGTATGGTGTTTAACAGTAGCGATGTGGTAGTTTTACCATTAGTACCAGCAATTAGAATAACTCCACTTTTAACTTGCTGACTTAATAATTGCAATAACCGGGGTTCGATCCGACGGGCTATTGAACCAGGTAAGACACTAGCCGAACCTAAACGTAGCGATCGCACTCCCAAGGTTACGCTTTTTGCTACTAATACAGCCAAGCCCAGTCGCAGCCTATCTACAAGTTTAATTTTGTTTCCCACAAAGGTTCCTGTCAATGAATAGCATCAAGTTGCCATTTTTACACAATCTCATTCTAGACTGGCGGCGGTTTTTAGCCATATTCCTGCTCCTTGCTTGCCTATTATTCATAGATATGCAGTCAGCATTAGCGGATCTCAATAATGACAGATATGATGGCAATATTTTTGTGGTTTATGCTGGTAATGGTTCACTGGTTCCCGCTAAAATTCCATTGAAACAGGCTTTAGCGGAGCATAAACCTACGCTGTTGGTGTTTTACGTGGATGACAGCAGTGATTGTAAGCAGTATGCCATTGTGGTTTCACGAGTACAAGAATTTTATGGTCGGCAAGCAGAGATTATTCCCGTGAATGTGGATACCATCCTACCCAAAGAAACTTACAGTCCCACGGAACCAGGTTATTACTACTCTGGGGGTGTTCCGCAAGTCGTAGTGTTTAATAAATCAGGTGAAGTACTCTTAAATAAGAAGGGTCAAGTACCTTATGAGGAGATAGACGACAAATTTCGGGAAGCGTTTGATTTGCTACCGCGTACTGAATCAGTAACGTTAAAGCGGCGCTCCTTTAATGAGTTGAATAGTGAGTTAACTAAATAAATGATGGGGACAAGGAAGACTTGGGGGACAAGGGGGACTTGGGAGAAGTAGTGATATCGGCCCTCTCCCCCAACCCCTCTCCCAAATTGGGAGAGGGGTGCCCTTTCTTGGGCTATCTTGAGGGCGTTCTGTATGTACTCTGAGTGAGAGCCGCTATATTATGCTTTAACGGCAAGAGATTCTTGGTAAGTGGGAAAATCGATGTAGCCTTCTTTATCAAAAGAATACCAGACACTTGGATCAGCAGGCGGATTTAGAGGCCAGCCATTAGCAAAACGCTCAACTAAATCAGGATTGCTAATCAATGGTCGCCCAAAGGCAATCAAGTCAGCATTACCATCCTTAATTGCAGCTTCGGCTGCTTCTTGCGTATAGCCACAGTTAGCCATGAGTGGACCTGTAAACACGTTGCGAAATTCAGCTAAGGTCATCGGCTCTCCCATTTTGTGAAAGCCGAATGCTAGTCCATCTAATAAATGGAGGTAAGCCAGACCGTAAGCATTCAACTGCGTTGCCACATAAAGAAAGGTTTCCCGGAAATCCTCAGAACCCATGTCATTAAAAACACCATTTGGAGATAGCCGAACTCCTACTCGGCTAGCAGGCAATACAGTCAGGATAGCCTCTACAATTTCTTTGAGGAAACGATAGCGATTTTCAATGCTGCCACCGTACTGGTCTGTCCGATGGTTGCTTTTAGACTGCAGAAACTGATCGATTAAATAACCATTAGCTGCATGAATTTCCACCCCATCAAAACCAGCATCTTTTGCTCGCAAAGCAGCCCGACGATAATCCTCTACCACCAGAGGTACCTCATCCGTCTCTAAGGCTCGGGGTGTTTCATAGGGCTGTTTGCCAATGGGAGTGTGAATGAAATCTCCCTGAAGCTTAAGGGCAGAAGCGGAAACTGGCAATTGACCATCTTCCTGAAAACTACTGTGAGAAGCTCGCCCCATGTGCCAAAGTTGTAGAAAAAACGGCGTCATGTGACCATGTACTGCATCTACAACCTGCTTCCAGCCTTGTGCTTGCTCGTCTGAATAAATACCAGGGCTATTTAGCCAACCCCGCGCCTGTTTCGAGATTACGGTAGCTTCCGCAATTATCAAACCAACTGTTGCCCGCTGAGCGTAATACTCTGCCATTAGGGCGTTGGGTATGCGCTTTGATCCAGCCCTCCCTCGAGTTAAAGGAGCCATTACCACTCTGTTTTTGAGGGTCAACCCTCCCACATCAAAAGGGCTAAACAGGGTTGAGGACTGTGTTTGATTAGTCATTCGTTTCTTACCTCAAAAAGTCGATTTAGCAACGAGTCTGACAGTAATATAGTATAAAAGAATATTTTTATATCTACCCACAGCCAGAAGTTACCGCAGAGAGTTCAAGCAAGAGACGCACCTGACGCGGAGTCAATTGATGGGAATTGAACCCCAACTGAAATAGGGCAAAAAAGCACCCACTTGGGATATTAAACCCTTGGGGCTGTCGAGAAAGGACACGGGGCATGAAGATTCCGCTTTTCTTTGTCTCGTAGCCCCGTGTCTCTTCGAGAAATTTTGTTCCCCGATTTGTTAGTAGCGTTAACTACTAAAGATAAATTCAATTTAAGCAATAATATTTAACAATACCAGAAAAATCAGGAGGTGTTAAATTAAAAAGGAATAACTAATGACTAAATCACTAATAACTAATAGAGTGTTTTGTGATGTCAAAGGTTTATACTACCAAGGAACTCATCCAAATTTTGGCTGATGAACGCCAAGCTTGCCTAATGGGGAAGCGCTTGAAGTTAGGGGTAACCGACTCTGGTAATCCTGTCATAGATCCGTTGATTAGAACCAATGCTTTGCAAAAGTTCTCCGCCTATCAAGATTTTAGAGATACCATTCACGATTATCAAAGAAAACATCTAGTTTCAGGCATTGTCTGGCGTGAGGTGACGGTCAAAGCCAAAACCTTACACTATCCAGAAGTGGATTCTCAGTTAATTGCGTTACCTAGTGACTTAGATATATTAAAAGATACAAAAAAATCCCTAGTGGAATTTTGGTATGGAGTCACTTCTGGGATGGACTTGTACTTGAGCTTTAATAACGGGAAACAACACCAACAAATCATAATACCTGATGTGGAAAGAATTTCTCAGAGAACAGAATGGGCAAGTTTGTGTAAGTGGGAGAATTCTAACTTTTTGGAAATAATTTTGCAGTTGGCTTGGGGTAAACCAGAAGAAGCTTCTTATAAAAGAGGATTTCCCTCATCTGGTAGTGAGTATATTCATGCAGTAAATCCAGGTCATCGTCCTATTGGTTAACGCTGCTTTGGGTTCTCATGCTATGAAGACTCCGGAGAGCTATCTGATATCGTGTATGAGGCAATAGACATAGCCCCGGAAAATTAATTATACGTTCGTTGAAATCCGCTTTTGGGGCGCAAGCATCTTGGCCCCTACATCATTTCTGGAGACTTATCAAGTTATCCTTGAATCTGCAACGCCAGAATTGCCCTATGCTTGTATCTGACAAAGCAACAAACCAAACCACTCATTTGTGTCAGTCCATACCTTTTGTGTGACTAAACCCTTTGCTTTAAGTTGCTGCTGAATAGTGTTGAGGTCAAACTTGCGGGAAATTTCAGTGAGGATGGTTTCACTCTTGCCAAAATTAACAGTGAGATTGAGAGCGCGTAATTCCACGGTTTGCTCGCGCAAACTTCGTAAATGCATCTCTATTTGATGCGCTGTTTCATTATAAAACGCCCAATGTTCAAATTGCGTTGTGTCAAAATCGCCATCGAACCGCCAATTTAAATGCTCAAGTATGTTGAGGTTAAATGCTGCTGTCACTCCCTGACTATCGTTATAAGCTGCTGACAACAGATGTTTTGGCTTTTGCAAGTCTACTCCCAATAAGAAATACTCACATTTCTGGAGAGCATCTGTGATTTGCGAGAAAAACACATCACACTCCTGGGAATTTAAATTACCCAAAGTGCTACCAATAAAACAAATCAATCGCGTGGGTAATTGCGATGCTTGGAGTTGCGACAAAGCCAATTCATAGGTTCCTGCTAGCGCATGAACTTGTAGTGAAGGATAATCTGCTAGTAGTTGCCTAGCACTGCTTTCCAACATACCTGCACTCACGTCAATTGGCACATAGCGCAGGGGATAGCCTAGCTGATTATAGGCATCAAGTAGAATACGAGTCTTGGTAGAGCTACCACTACCAAGTTCCACCAATTCGCAAGCACCAGTGGTTTCAGCAATTTCACCAGCGTAGTTTTGTAAAATTGCCGTCTCGCTCCGCGTTAGATAATATTCTGGTAACTCACAAATTTGCTCAAATAGCTTAGAACCACGGTCATCGTAGAAATAACGAGCAGGTAAGGATTTGGCTGTTTGAGTTAATCCCTTAATCACATCACCTCCAGCAGTAGGCGAAACAATGAGATTTGCTTGTAGCAAATTCTGTATTTCTAAGCGGTCTTCAACACTATTTTGCGAACTAACATTGCTTCTGGCAGCTTGAGATATCGTCATTAGACTATCCATAAATCGGCTTATAATTTAGGAGGAGGTGAAGGTATAAATCCCCATCAGAGATTCAAATATCACCACTAGAAACCCTCAGCCAGTGAAACACAAAGCCATACACCATAACATCTTGCTTGAGCTAGATGACTAAGGTATTATGGCTATCTTTTGAGATTTTCCCATGAAATTGACCGAAACATGGAAGTGGGGAGTGGGGAGTGGGGAGTGGGGAGTAGGGGGAAGAGGGGGAATGGGGGTGTTTGTTCCATTCATAACGGGTGGCGTAAGCCGCCTGTCAGGTAATCCTAAGGATATAACCGGACTTGATATAACTCCCCACTCCTCATTCCCCCACTCCCCCACTCCCCACTCCTCATTCCCCCACTCCCCCACTCCCCACTCCCCACTCCCCACTCCCCACTCCTAACTCCTCACACAGCGAAACCCTGCGAAAATTTGGCGCACGCCAGGATGATACCAGTTGCGAAAACTAGAACGCAGCACCCAAGGACGAGTAGCCCAGCTACCGCCTTTTAAAACACGGTGTTGGTTGTCAAAATAAACTTGGGAGTATCCTACGTAAGGATAACTTTGGAAACCAGGGTAACCATCAAACCAAGAAGCCGTCCACTCCCAGACATTGCCTAAAGCATCGTACAAACCATAGGCACTAGCCTGTGCAGGATAAGCATCTACAGGAGTTGTTTTTCCTCTCACGTTGTCATAATTACCATGTTCAAGTGTTGGTTCTTCATCCCCCCACGGGTAGGTACGACGACGATTGGCTGTTGCATCCCAACTTGCTGCTTTTTCCCACTGGGCTTCTGTGGGTAGTCCCTTGTTAACAAACCGCGAGTAGGCTTCCGCTTCGTACCAACTAACGCCGCAAACTGGGTGATTATCCCAAGTAGGATCACACGACCAGTAGAGTGGTTGTTTCACCTGCTGAGTTTGCAGCCATTCCCAGCCAGCTTGTGACCACCAGTGCGGATTTTGGTAGCCTCTCGCCTCTAGGAATGCTCGATACTGCCCACAAGTCACGGGGTAGCGGTCAATCCAATAAGCTTCTAAATATACCTCATGCATGGGACGCTCGTTATCAAGAGCATGAATTGAGTTGTTACCCATTTCAAATTTACCTGCTGGGATATGAATCATGGAAGCTGGATTTTCAACCGCAGGTTGGGGACTGGCGACTGGCGACTGGCGACTGGTTCTATCAGTAGGGGGATTCAGACCGCAACCAAATCTTAAAAGAATTTCTTTCCCAGTCCCCTGTCGCCTGTCCCCAGTCACGACCTGTTGAACTGATAGTTGATGGTTGATATTTGATAGTCGCTGCAATTCCAGCACAAAGGTGATAATCTCGCTGTGTTGGCTTTCGTGCTGAAGCAAAAAGTGCCAAAGAAGTTCTTGCTGGTCAGCCACCTCTAGGAAACCCAAAACTTTTTTTCTAACAGTGTCCAGGTAATCTAGAATTTCCTCTAGGTTTGGTAATTTGACACGCTCTGTTTTAGGTAAACCATCAGCTGCAAATAGCTTACGGTATTGCGGAAACAAACACTCTAAGCCCGCACAGCGCTCTAGTATCCAAAAAGACTCAGTATACGCAATGTGCCCTAAATGCCAGCCAACAGGACTAAAGTTAGGATGAGCTTGACAACAAAAGGTAGTTTCGTCCATACTCTCAAAAAGAGTGAGAGTTTTGGCACGACACTGGTGCAAGGCGCAAGCGATCGCCTCTTTTAAACTAGATCTGCTCAATTCGGATATCACGGTCTTCTTTCACACTGATGATGCTATTTTCCGGACAAGAAGTCCAATTACCAGCGAATAGGGGTTCGGACGCAATAATGACGGACTGGGGGAAAGTTGGATCATTAGCGATCCAGTAAAGAGAGGGCGCAGGTGATTTTGTGCTAAAGCGAGAAGCAATCAGGCGATGTCCGTCACTGATGATCGCGTTAGCGCTGACATCGGTTTGATAGCGCTGTGCCAATTCTGTCAGCGTTATCAATGTTGTGTGTAAAGCCTGCTCTAAACTTTTACCAGGGTTAGCAAGCCATTGGTTCAGCAGCAAAGCAAAGATGTGTTCGGAATCTGTAGTTCCACCAATCAATTGGTAAATTTCATCACTTAAAAGATTGCGTATTGGTCTGTATAATGTCTCCTGGAACTTGTGAATACGACCATTGTGAGTGAATAGCAGACGCTCATACTTAAATGGCTGACAGTTGCTAAAATCCAGCCCTTGTCCTGGTGTAGCACTGCGAACATAGCCGAGTACACATCCAGACTCAACGTAACGGCTGATATTTGGTAAGTTAATATCATTCCAAATAGGCAGCGTATTTTTATAGGTAAATGGTTCGGTATCTCTTTGAGCATGATACCAACCAAGACCAAAACCATCTGCGTTCACCACCCCAGAAAGCATTTCCTGGGGTTGATAGCTCTGGACTATGAGCGAATGTTCTGGTCCCCATAGTAGAGGCGCAAGAGAAATAGGTGAACCGAGGTAGGCAAGTAATCGGCACATAGTAAAGGTTTTTACTCCTAAATGTTGGATAAATTTTCGCTGCGATCGCCATCGCCCACCCTTGTTGACAGGTTATAAATACTTTACATAAATTTACATTATAATACCCTCACCCCTACACCCCTTTGATACTCCAAGCGGCAAAAGCTAAAGCACCCCAACCTGCAATAAAGGCTGCTCCCCCTAGAGGCGCAATTGCGCCTAAAGACTTAACACCAGTTAAGCTCAAGGCATACAAGCTACCAGAGAAAATAACAGTGCCAATAATAAATAGCCAGCCAGTAGCTACCAGGGTTGGTGGGGGAGACTCGGTGCGACTAAGTAGTAGTGCCACTACCAACAGTGCTAGAGCATGATACATTTGGTAACGAGCGCCAGTGTCAAAAATTTCCAGGGAGCGATCGCTAATTTTTTCCCGCAAGGCATGGGAAGCAAAGGCACCTGCGGCAACAGATAAACCGCCTAAAATGGCGGCTAGGCTCAAAAAAATTTGCGTCATCTTGTTCACTGCTAATCGCTAATAGCTAATATTAGCAAGACAATTAGCTATTAGTCGTTAGTAGTGTAGGGTGGGCACTGCCCACCATAAACCCATACAGTTCAGTTAAGGATTGTTGGTAATAATTTAAAACTTGTAGATACCGTAAATTTACGGTATCTACATTGCCGTCCTGATAAGGGTTTTGGTCTTATCACCAAGCGTATTGCACCATAACCAGGATGTGGTGGGCAGTGCCCACCCTACGTATATTTCAAAAAACATTCCAAAACATGGTTTGCTTTATTGGGGTCTACCTATTTAGACATCAAAATGATATGAGACTCCCCCGTCTTCACTTACCTTAAAGTTAGCATTGAATTGTTTGGCTTGCTCATCTAGATATTGCTTCGCGGTGGCTGCTGGTAGCTGTGACTGAATGGCAAAGTTTAAAATGGTGACGCGCCCATGATTTTCTTGAATCATGCGATAAAAAATAGATTGTAGGCGATCGCTCGTTTCTAGCTTCATCGCTTTTTTCTCTTGCTGACTTTGACGGTACAATCCCAATGCCATCCATATTCCCAGCACTGAAGTAGGAACGCCAAAAATCAAACCATACAGAGCAGTATTATCAAGTTCTGGAATAGCTTCTTGATTTAGAAAATCTTGAGGTACTTCTATGCCTGGCGGGATTGACTGCAGCATAGTATTTTTTTCAATCACTGCTGAGACTGATAACGTCATAAACATGAATCCGAGTGTCAGCAGCCAACCCGTTGCCAATTTTTCAGCAGTCTTCATCATTCTACCTCAAATTTGAACTTTATATGTGATTCTAACCTCACTGACTGAATAATTACTATAGCACTCCTAAATGATTTGTAAACGCAGAGAAACCAGGTTTCGTAGGGGCGTATTGCAATACGCCCCTTCAGGTGTTCGGATCTCAAATAGGATTGCTATAATTCGTAATTCGTAATTCGTAATTGACGGTATTTGCGAATTAATTTGTTAATGGAAAAAAACAATTTTTTCCTTGTTTTAAGCCTACAGCTTCAGCCGTAGGGTAAATAATTACGAATTACGGTCTTCTCACTCGGGGAGAGCAAGCGGGCGAACGTAGCGAAGCGCGAGTACTCGAGCGTCATTATAAATTACGAATTATTTTGGCGCTCTGCTTCCAGTATTCGGGAAAAATAGAAGCTTGTTTTAGTCATGGACTCTCTTTGAACTGAAAAACCGTTACTTGCCAGAATTTTCACCACATCAGACTCACGGTGTAGATAGGCGCGAGTCGCTTTACTTGCTCCTGGAAAGAAACTACCTATTTTTTTCAATAAAGAAAGTGCACAGGTTTTCGGCGCAAAACTGATAATTATCCGTGATTGTGCCATAGAACAGAGGTGAGAGATCATCTCTGAAGCCTTTTCTTGGGGATAATGGATGAGAACATCTAGACAAATAACTGTATGGTAGTTGCCAGTTAAGGTTTCTAAGTCCTGGACAGCAAAAGTAAGATTGTCAGTTTTTCCTGACATTGCCGTGGCTCTTTCCTTCGCCTCTTCGACCATTTTTTCCGAAATATCGGTGGCATAGACCTTTACCCCAGCTTCTGCCAAGGGGATACTGAGACTACCAACACCACACCCAGCATCACAGATTGAGAGTCCTGCTAAATTATTATCAGCTTTGAGCCAGTCCAGAACCTTATCCACAGTTTGCTGATGTCCATTCCGGATGTCTAGCTGAACTTTGCTGACTTCGCCATTGCCGTAGATGCGTCTCCAACGGTCAAAGCCTGTGGAATTGAAATATTCCTTAACAATCGTTTTATCGTCAGCTACTTTCATGAAACTCAATTTTTAATGTTTCTCAATGGTTTAAAGTACCATGTACACGAACCACCTAGAACAGAACTGTCGAATTTCCCGCCAATTCATCCCGCTCTCGGGAGCAAAGCCTAAAATTGTTGTATTCTGCATAACAAATTAGTCAAGTGTAACACTCAGTGATGGCTGGCGCTACAGTTGGGCGCACCGGATCAGCCATGCCTACCAGTCCCAGAAATGCAAATTCATCTCAACGACGAACGCAAGCGGTACTAGCTTTTGCGCTTGTCTACTGGTGGATTTATGATGATTGATTCTGGACTGGACAATCCAGCTTCGTTCCGCACCCGCCGAATCTCTTTTTTAAAAAAGTCTTGAAGATTTGATTCCAACCAATCTGGATTATTACCTTCGTAAAGGCAAATTTGCCACTGGTAATGATAACATTTATTTTCTTCTCCGACATCAACAAACTTGACTGCATCACAACTATAGAAAAAATTCACCCTGCGGCGTAAAAACTGCTCCCATTGTTTAATTCCATCAAGGTAAGAGGATGTTGGGAGTTCCAAAGTAGGCAATGTACAGTCAGGGTCGATACCTCATTTCCGGAGATGTCTGTTAAGGGTTGAGACTGACGCACCTTCAGGGGAGAAACTTCCTACGCAAAGATATTTTTGAATGAATTTTCCCCGCGTCCCCGCTTCCCCGCGTCTGATCATCTGGTGCTTGACACTCCCCATGCCTAAAGGCAAGGGGATTCTATAAGAGTTTCAGCCGTATCTCCTACATATCCGACTGTCGGAGTTTCCCACACATTGGCGGTGATTCCCGTAGGCGTGGTTCCTGGACTCAACCCACTTGGGATTGATAACTTCCGAGGCGTAACTTTCCCCTAGTCCGGGGGTAGGGTACAAAATAATTGACCTGTTTGACTTTACTGTACCACGAAGCTCCCACTCCTGTCAACTTACAGGAGTGGGAGCTTCGCAAAAAAACAGAGATTTTTGACGCTTAATAAATTCCCGCACAAGCTCTACCCCATGTCTGACGTCAGGGGCTTGCGCCCTAAGATTTTCGGTCATACAAGATCCTAAGTATTTAGGCGCAGTCTTAAGAGAATATTCGCTCCCAAGATAGTTCTTTGGTGGCTTCATCAAGATACCAGCGCAATAAGTGGGCTGGTTGTCCTTCGGCAATTCCTGGTAAACCAATCACTTGTCGAGGTGCAACAGTTGCGAGTGCGATCGCCCGAGGTACGTCACATATTCCCCACCTCACCAAATTTTCTACTCCCACCAACAGCGGTAAAGTTGTTCCTGATAAGGTTCCATCTAGCAGTTTTGCAGTGCCGTTGTTCACTTGAATTTGCCGACTGTCCCAAGGATAAATGCCATCGGGTAGCCCCAGAGGTGCAAGGGCATCACTGACGAGGAAAAGCCCTTTTTCGTAATCACTAGCCCGTAGTAGGATTTGAATCATGATTGGGGAAACGTGCTGACCGTCGGCGATCAAACCACACATAACGTCAGGATGGGTAATTGCCGCCCCTAGTAATCCCGGTTCACGATGGTGTAATGGTGGCATGGCATTGAAGGCATGAGTCACCATCGTGGCACCCCGTTCAAAGGCCTCAAGGGCTTGGGCTGCTGTGGCTTGGGTATGTCCTAAACTAACGGTAATACCCAGAGAACGTAAATATGGAATAACTTCACCCGTTGGATCTAACTCCGGTGCTAGGGTAATGACTTTTACAATGTCAGCGTAATCACCCAAAACAAGCTTGACTTTTTCAATGGTTAGTGGTAATAGGAAGTCTGGTGGATGTGCGCCGCGTTTTTGAAAATTTAGAAATGGACCTTCCAAATGTACTCCTAAAATCTGGGCACCCCCCTCATTCCCTCCAAAACCGGGAGAGGATAAGGAAAAACTGTTAATATTGTCGGGGTTGGGGGTGAGGTTCTTTAAATCGGCTATGGCAGCTAGCGATCGCTGAATCTTTTTTACGGACGTGGTGATAATGGTGGGTAAAAAGGCATCTACTCCAACCTCCCACAAAAATTGCGCAATATTCACTAAAAAGTGAGAATTTTCCTTTGTCAAATCGGGAAATGCCAATCCCAGTGCGCCGTTAATCTGCAAATCCACCCCACCCAAGGAAATCCAGTCGCCACCAACGTCCAAAACCTCTAAGTCCGTTGGCGTCATCCCTTGAAGTTCTGTACCCATAGGCAGGATTTTCTCAATTATGCCCTGAGAATTCACCAAGATCATTTGTAAATCTTTGTAACCGATTACTCGAGCATTGATAATGTTTACTTGTATTGTTTCAATCATCATCTTCACAAGAAAACTCCTAACTCTGAAGAAAAACGGGAATGGGGAATGGGGAATGGGGAATGGGGAATGGGGAATGGGGAATGGGGAATGGGGAATGGGGAATGGGGAATGGGGAATGGGGAATGGGGAATGGGGAATGGGGAATGGGGAATGGGGAATGGGGAATGGGGA
>JADQBA010000365.1 GCA_016903675.1 Stigonema ocellatum SAG 48.90 = DSM 106950
TTGGACAGTTTCTAACACGAAAATGCTGTAATCAATATCTGGTAGGCATTACAGCTTATTTGCAGCTAATGTGGTTTGTTTGCAGTTAATGTGGTTTGTTTGCAAATAATGTGGTTTCATTTGCACCCAATGTGGTTTTGAAACCCCTCTTATTTGCAGCTAATGTGGTTTCAATTTTGACTTGTTTGCGGTTTGAAGCGTTCTTGTTTGCAGTTCCTTACAAATAAGGTATATCCAAATCTTCTTCTTTTTATCGTTATCAAAATCAGCTAAGGTAGTGCGTACCCGGTTACACCCAGCTTCTATTCTGCTAATTCTCGTGGCTTCTTTACCAGAGAAACTTTTGATAATCTCTGATAGTAATTCATCAAAATCTGGCTTGTTTGCTGCCTGGGGTTGAACTATTACCGCCTCATCTTTTGGAGGACTAACACTCGCCCACTGCTTTCTATACTGCTCATATTCTTGCTGAATCTCGCTGCCAACTAAGCCCATCTCCCAGCCCCCACTCTGCCCATGTGAAGTAAGAATGATTGGCTCCCCTGACTCCCGACTGAGACTAATTAATTCTGGGAGAATTTTGCTAAGTTGTGAGCGCTTCTCGTCGTTAGCGATTAGGTGGTGATTAGAGATGTTGGCTTCAATCACCTCGTAATTCCCATTCTTATTTTTGGGGTCTTGCCGTGCCAGGAATATTAGATTAGCAGCAATCCGGCTACTCTTATCCTTCACAAAAGGTAAAGATTCAACATTGGGGCTATGGCTACAAATCCATAAGGCATTATCAGATTGCCTACCGATGAGAAACACTGCATTAAGCTGGCTAACTAACCAATCAATAACAGGAAAGTTATCGGCAGTCCGTTTGACCGTGATTTCGCCATCGTCGTCAATGTACTTACCCTTGAATCTGGCTGAGATTTCCTCCCAGATACTAAGGAAGTCGTCAATAAAAAGGCGGTTCGTTGTGCCTTTATTGCCTCCTTCCTTCATGTTGCGAACAAAGCCTAAAATATTCAGAACAGCCCTTTCTGGGTTATCCGGGAAGCACAAAACCTGAGCGATTCCTTCAAAAGCCTTGGCATCATCACGCTTATAAATGATGGCAGTGGCTTGGAAGGAATCGCCTAATCTTTCACGCATTCTTCCCCAAGCCGTACACATGGTTGTAGTCTTCCCAGCACCGGGAGTACTGATGAGAATTGTGCTTTGGGTCAATGTTCCCAGGCAAGTTAATGCAGTCGTACCAATTTTTAGGTAATGGTCTTTTGTCACCATCTCATCCTCTGGCGCAATCTTATTAGATGGTGAAGTAATGTCATCAAGGCTATCTCCTTCCAGCAATGGTTGTGACTCCTGGTATGGTTGAAGGATTTTGAAGGCTACTTCAGCAGCTCGTAAATTTGCCCTATGGGTGTAAACCTTAAAATCTAAATCAGTTTGAGTTGAGAATTTCCGAAGCGCTTCAGCATTGGCTACAACCTTAAACTTTTGGCGCATTGGTTCTTGCTCAGCCAATTCTCTGCACAACATCATTGATCCAATGAAAGAAAAAAGCCCCAGGATTGAGCTAAAGATTTTAGTGCCGGGTGAACCAGGAATGAATCTAACGTATTTGGGATTTTGGGGAAGCTCCACCCATGCAGGAAAGATTCTCGAAGTACATGGATTGGTGCTGGTATCGCAGAATTGTATTCTGGCATCCAAGAAATCGGATGTACCCAATCCTGTGCCGACCAATCCAAAAGCGAATAATCCGAGTGCTGCCACTTTAATTCCTATCATTTCGCCCTCCCCCCAAACCTAAAGAGTGCGAACACAATACCAACCAATAGCAGCGCTACGATTAACCATTGCCATTGAGTAAGAATGAGCATTGTTAAGGTTATTCCATCCCAGTAGCCAGCTATGCTAGATAATGCAATCGCTAGCCCCGTCAAACGCAAAGATTTTCTAACATGTTCTTCAGCATCGGAGTGCGAGAGCCACAAATATCCCACTGCCCCAACCTTCAAAATGAAGTAGAAAATCAGCATCTTAGGGATTAGGCGGCAGGTCAGAGCGAGTAACAATCCACCACTGAAATAGGCGGCGAATTCTGCAATGTTTCCTAATCCTTTAAACAACCTTAATTCGTTGGTTTGTTTTGGCTCAGCCCTAGATAAGTGTAAGGAACTGCAAACAAGAACGCTTCAAACCGCAAACAAGTCAAAATTGAAACCACATTAGCTGCAAATAAGAGGGGTTTCAAAACCACATTGGGTGCAAATGAAACCACATTATTTGCAAACAAACCACATTAACTG
>JADQBA010000279.1 GCA_016903675.1 Stigonema ocellatum SAG 48.90 = DSM 106950
CAATGTTAGTGCAGGCAGTGATCTGTTGGCGCAGTCCCCGGTCAGAGATATATTGCAGTAAAAAAATAGTCCGTACTACTTGCCCTAACTCTCGAAAAGCTTGATAAAGACGGTTTTTACGACTATAGCTACCTAGTTTCCGAAGTTTTGTGGAAGGCATGAGCAAACCAGCCTTGATCGACAGTACCACCCGCATCAGGTCTTGCCAGTGGGTCTTGATCAGTTTCCAATCAACCACACCTTTAAACAATGGGTCAATGTATTTGTAGACTGCATCCTCAGTGGGACGGAAAAAGGTGAAATCCTTCCAGTTACGGATACGTGGCATTAATTTAATCCCCAGGAGATACGACAGCGCAAATACAGGTGCAGACTGTCCTTGAGTATCTGCGTGCAGCGTGTCCGGCTGAATATCTGAAATGTTCTTCAGTAACCCGTCCAAAATATACACTGCTTCCCAAACACCACAGGTGATAAAGTGTGTAAACAAAGCAATGTATTTATCAGAAACGTGGTGATAAGCAATACCACCATAACCGCGCCCTGCGGATGTGGTATTCTGACAGCAGGTTGTTTTCGTAGGTCTCAAATTTGCTACCGTCCGCCGCTGCCCGAGTCCCACTACCCCAGCATTTTGTCCGTGAGAGACGATTGTAGGCGTTGATGATATCGCGAATTGCTGCTTGTAGTGTCTCGGCGGAAATGTGACGGCGGTTGGTGTAGGAAAGCATGTGGGAAGTTACCAGCCCTCGGGTGTGACGAGCCGTTTGATTCGGTCCCAGGTTACAGCCATAGCCAAAGGTTGTGAGAATATAGCGTTCCATTGGCTGTTCCATTTTGGGTTCTGAACAAGACTTGGGACCAAAATGCCGTGTCCAGTTGAGCCAATGCTCGACATTGCAAAGGATATCCAGGACACTGCGCTCTGGCAGACGTTCCAAAATAGCTGCTTAAGATTGCTGCTGCCCCATCGGGTTTTTCTTGGGCAGGAATGCGTTTCAGTACAGGCTCCCCATCTTTGCTGATAGTAACCTGCTTACCATCAGAACAGATTTGGTCTACGGATTCTGCTGTTTGAGTGAGCAAATGTTGCAAATGCTGGACAAAATCTTCGGAATTTGAGGGAATGCCAAGTTCATGGCAGTATTCTTCCATCATCGGTTCACACTCATCCCAAGTGAGCAACTCCTGACGGAAATCTACATAGTTTTCTGACCCTTCCACACAAACATCCCCCGTCTTTAGCTCGAGTGCCAAGTAAGTGAAGACGCAAATCTCTAGTTGTTGGCGAACCAAAACTTCAGTATCGTCTTGGCGTTTGACTACCAACCGCCGCCATTTATCGCCGATGAAACTCAAATCAATACCGTTCGGCAACCACTTACCTCGTCGATGTTCCTGCTCAAGCACAAAAGTTAGGGCTAACATCAGTGATTGGTCTTGGGTCGTAGAACGGATATCTAATGACCGTACCAGTCCAAACAGAAGCTTGCGGTAGCGAGAATAAAACTGCCATAATAGGGGTAAGTGGTTGTCGCTGTTGTAAGCTGCAATCTCTTCACACCGTTCTAACAACAGTTGTCGACCTCCATGATCAGTGAAGACGGATTGCACTTGTTGTCCTAAAGCTGCATCGTCAATGCTCTCGCTAGAAACGGATAATATCTGCGCCAGAACCCCAAGTAAGGCTTCAGTCTGTGCCAGATGCTTTTCTCGCAACTCGACCAGCTTGGCTTTAGCGTTGTTATGGATAGTTCGCAGGCGTTTGAGAAACATTTCTACCAAATGATCTCGTGTTTTCACCTGAGCCTGGTACAGCAGGCTCAGCAGTAAGGTGCGGCGTTTGGGGAGTTTCATATCTTGAAACTCTGAAATATCCAATGCTTTTGCTTGTGCTGCAAAGGACTTTACCTTACTGCTCGCAATGCCTGATAACAATCGCTTGGCATCCCCAAAGGACATCAACTGGTTAAATTTAGCCAGGAGTTCCTGCATATGTGAAAGTGTAGCGCTTTTGGGCGGAGATTTCAACAAATTCAGTGTGGCTATTGACTGCTCTGACCCCGGCAATATTAGTTGATCCAGGTAAGCAAGCTCTGTTTGGGATAACCCGGCGCATACGAGATGAAACAAACGAGTGTTGGTGATGGAGCGGATATTGCCAGCCAGTCGGTCAATGGTGCTAAAGGCTGGCAACTCATAACGCTCCTTAACCAACTCCTCAATCGCCACATTTATCAAGTCCGCAGGATGATCCTTGACGGCTGCGGCAACTGCAATGGCTTGTGCTGCTAATTGTTGGGCTACATTGTCATAGGGTTTAACGCCCAAATAGGCTCGAATTGCTTCAATGTAGCGACGACGGGAACGTAGAGAGGGAATCGCTGACACCTTCGCACTCAGTTTTAGAATGGAGCGTCGCTGGATGATAATTGGGAGTGGAACAAAATCTGGATGGGGAAAGTAACCGAGTCGCTGGAAGGCTTTCAGCATTACCAGCAAACTTAGCCGTCCGTTATTACCGTGAGCCTTAGTATTGGCAAACTGAATTTCCACGAGGGACGGAGTGTAAAGTTCTGCTAATTCTTTTGCAGTAGGGTGCTGCTTAAATTGAGGGTAAGCGGTACGTTCAATTGCAGTAATTTCCTATCCTCCCAAACAGACGTTTGGTCAGGGTGCCAAAATATCTGCTAAGTAATATTAGCAGATATTGCTGTACTCAAAACGGGGTCAAAATATCTGAAGACTGCTCCTGATATCCGGGGTGAAATGAGCAGCTGTGCAGAAAGTTACGCGCTTGGACTTGAACACAAGCGCTTTCAGCATCCTGAAGACCAGTTCGTATAGGTGTACCAATTGAAGTCTTTGAAATTTAGGTGCTTCAAACCCTTGCTGTACCATTTTAAATCGCTGTACCAAATAGGGTTTAGATTAATTGGTACTTTGAACAGGGCAATGGACACCTGCGGATTGAGGTACAAAAAAGTGATTGGCAGAATGCTTGTCCAGTATGTCGTTGTACCCATGCGGATTGCCGCGACTAGAACCATAATATTGCCGCGACAAAGGCTGTAATGCTCATTCTTAGGTGTTTGCGATCGCAACCCTAATTAAACAATTGGAACCATAACATTGCCGGGAACTAAAAATGGAACGATAAACAAGCCAAAACAAGGTACTTCAAAACTTCATTTTTAGGTTGATGCATTTCAATGCATTGAACTCTAATATAGAGCCTGCAAGAATTTGAGACATTGGAAGCATAATGCTGCCGGAAACAATTGGAAGCATAAGCGTGCCAAACGGCAATATTATCCTTCCACCGACACAGTAAGACTTTCAGCCTTAGCGTAACTTTCTGTACGGTTGCTCATTTAGCCCCTCTATAATTTTTTTACCTAAATAAGTAACAGATCCTATTAAACTTAATAATATTACAGTACTACTAAAAGTATCTACATTCTTTGAATGAGTTTCATTATTATCTATAGCAATAATGGCTAGCGTTTGTATACATGATTTTGTGATATCTGACCATTCTTTTATATTTTGATTATATTCGTCATTTTTATTATTGAAATATTTTATTTGTTGTGACAGATTTTCTGAGCGTACAAGAAGATTACTAATTGCATCTATTATTTTTAACTGGATTTCAGAATTCTTTTCATATGCTCTTGCCATATACTTTAAGGTTTCAACAATGAGAATCATAGTTTTAGGTTCATATCTTGCTATATTCTCTAAATCATTTGTTGATAATTTGTCCTTTTGCAATTTTTCTAATATTTCTTCTTGATTATTGTATGAATTGGTATTATTATTCCGATAATTGGTAGTCATAAATTTTCTCCAAAATTATTGATTAAAAAAAGAGTTAAGCCCATATCTTCTACCTGGAAATCTGAATGTCACGAGTAAATAAGTTTTTATTTGTACTTAAACTCGGAAAGCTCAAGGGGTGGCAAGCAAACTAAAGTACTTGCTGTATAAAATTCATAGCCCTTTTTTAAGGCTAATAATAATTTATAAAGATTACATAGTTGTCTTTTACACCCCTACCTACTTAGTTTGGTGTTAAGTGTAGACGTGAAACTTGTCTTCACCACGTCCCGGTACATATACCGTTTTTACGTACCATCTGCCTTTAAGTACGTAACGGATTTCAACACCACCTTTGAACCACCAGTTTTTTGTGAATGCACTTCCGTTGCCATCAGCATGTCCTTTCCAGGTTGATACTATATCGTCCTGGTTGTTCCCTATAACAACAACTTCTGTAGTTCCACGGGGAGCATGGAAAAAGACCTGCTGACCATTAGTGACCTGGTTTGGCTCCTTATGCCTCGTTGGAATAATATCTTTCACTCCCGACGCAATTGTCATCCCTTGTGCTATTCCTTTAACAAATTTAAACATAGACTTGTTAGTTATCAAAGATACACTAAAAAAACTTTATCGAGTCCCATTTTAAATTTACCTCCTACGCTAGGTAGATATGGCTTTCTACACTAATTAGATATTTTTATATCTAGCTAAGTATAGATTTTATATTAAAGGACTAAATCCTTTGACGCAGACTCAGAACCTAATGATACGAAGATGGTTAATAAGCTCAACTTGATCAAGCTGTAAATGTTGAATTTGAATTGCATGGGCAGATACTTATTCATAATATTCAGTCTCAGGGATGTGTTCAATTAAATTTAACAATTAAGTATATATACTTTAATTCGTGCTGTAGTACTCTCGTGTTTCTTAAAAGCTTTAACATAACTAATTCTATAAAAAAAACTAAGCTCAGCTTTGTGATCGGGATCATCACATTCCCATGATCCTCACTGCCATAACTTAGAAGTGTAGAGGCAGATGCCAAACAGGACGCGATCGCGCTCTGTTTTCAGTCCCGTGGTGAATAGTCGCGAGATTTCCATTGATGATAAAATTTTAGCTTGGTCATGGCGATCAATCTTCATCTTGGAGCAGAAAATCTATTTTCTTCTAGGATACAACGGAAAGATACGATACGACGTCTAGTCACCAAGATTAATCTTGGGGCGAGTAAGCCTCCCCATTTTTGAAGGGGACAATGCAAGGTCAAGCATTATAGCAGCTTATGGTCATTCCGGAGAGCCTATAAGGAGAATTAATCATTTCACCAAGGGTTCACGAAACAATGCGGCTTTTGGCGTTTGGCAACGATAAGTTTTGTTTAACCCCTGGTGCCGCCAACTGGCGAACGCACGTAAAGTCAATCGTTTCAGACCACAACACCGGAAAGGTGTATGTCCCCTCAGTCATGCTCTACGAGAGAATAGGGGTTTCAGCTATTTCTGATATGAATTTCTTATGATATCACTGCTATCACCGTTTGCATCTATAATGCAGTACCCTTGATTCATAACTGATAGCAAAGTAGGTAGTGAGAGTCACCGATGGTTGGGGCGAGGATACCCCAGGCGTGGCAACAGCAAATCCAGGGGATAGCAGTGGCTAGTGGACGTACCGAGGCACAGATAGTGAGGGAAGCGATCGCAGCATATTTGGGGCAAGTCAACCCCGACGGGGTGGCCACTGCTTTAGCCTCGCTTCAGAGCCGTGTTGAAATTTTGGAGGGGAAGTTGGCGGGTAATGGGCGATTGGTTGGTTAGCACCCACCATTGGTGATGGGGTGCTATGCTTTATCTAAAACGGCGTTTCCACTGCTGCCTTCACGTTCGCGATCGCTCTTTTGGCAAATATCGCCAACTTCCACAGGCAGATAAACCAATTCCTCCAGCCTTCTGGAGGAATTTGGAGGAGATTCGCTCTCACTAATTTTTATGTCCCGCCGTCGGCAGCCAGGGCAGATGCGCCGCTGTTTTTTTTAATTTTCGTAAGCTTGTGCCTGCATCTCTTGCGAGTGGTACATTGCCCTAGCAGCAATTTTTAGATCAGAGTTGGAACTATTGGCGGATCATAAATTGGAGGATTGGGTTTTACAGTAGGTGTGCCGTAGTCATAGCGAAGTGGCACTTTTTTACACGTATCTCGGCTCAATCCCGTTTACGCCTGTTAATTTCCTCGTACCTAGTTCTGCTTCCCTTGCCCTACCCAGTTGCATTTTTTTAAACGCGATCCGCCTTTGGTGGCAGCGCTTCGCTATCGCGTGGTTGATTTGCTCTCTGGACAGTTCTGCTATCACCTTCGCAATCAGAGTTTAATTTTCTAGTAACGCCAAATTTAATGGGGCGATAAGCCTCTGGCTTGACGCAAAGCGTATCGCACATCCTAAGAACGGACAATCCCATACCTCA
>JADQBA010000345.1 GCA_016903675.1 Stigonema ocellatum SAG 48.90 = DSM 106950
AGAGTTAGCGCTGAATTTTCCTTGGTTGTCTAAACGAATTTGGGGAGCGCTCACTTTAATCTCTCCTGCACTTGCTGAACTAGAAGACAAAGCAAAAAAGCCACTGGCAGATTCAACATTTCCCAGGTCCTCTCCTGTTGCCTTAAAGGCGATCCTGCGCTCATTCACAGTACGATCGCTGCCATTGACAATGACCCGGTCGGTAGCATTAACCGTAATGTTACCTGCACTTGCTCTGTCTTTGGAGGTGGTAATCAACTCACCACCATTTGTAGCCTCAAAGGTCTTAGAATTAATCGTAATGCTGCCACCAGTTCCACTAGATGTCGTTCTTGCATTGATAATTGCCCCATCTGATACACGAAAGGCAGCGGCATCAATGGTGATATTACCAGCACTACCGGTGGATGTGCCTCTAGTGTCCGAAGATATTTCAGTCGAGCGTCTATTTATAGGATTATTCCCAGAAAGGCTGACAAATTCAGCGTTCTCGATGGAAATGTTACCAGCCTTCCCCGCTGAGTTGTTGCTACTGGCTGTCAGTAGGGAGCCATCGGTGAGAGAGAGTGACCGAGTCATGATGGTGGCATTACCTGCATCCCCCTTTCCACTAGTAGCGAGAGTCAAGATAGTGCCATTAGCAAAGGAAATATCCCTACTGTTTATGTTGACGTTTCCGCCCTTTCCGGTGGCTGTCTCCCCCGCACTGGTGAACAGACGACTGTTATCAAAGGAGACGCGATCGCTTGCTTCTAATATGATATCGCCAGCATTCGCCTGTCCACTGGTAGCGGTATTCAGTTGAGCACCATTGGTAAGTGAGAGTGTTCCGGTTGTAATGCTGATGCCTCCACTGTTTCCCACAGCATTTGAGTTCACGTTGTTGTATACACCACTCCCATTCTCCAAGGACACGCGATCGCTTGCATTGAGATTCACACTGCCTGCTGCACCCGCTCCATTGGTATCGGCACGCAGTCCTGCACCGTTTGTCAGTTCAAGCGCTCTAGTATGAATACTGATGACACCGCCATTTCCCTGAGCGTTTTCTTGCACATTACTAAAAATACTACTACCATTATTTAGAGAAACGCTATCGCCCGCATTGATAGTCACGCTGCCTGCATTCCCATTTCCAGCGGTATTGGCAAATAAAGTAGCGCCATTGGTGAGTGAGAGTGTTCCGGTTGTAATGCTGATATTGCCAGCATTCCCCTGTCCACTGGTTAAGGTATTCAGTTGAGCGCCATTGGTGAGTAAGAGTGTTCCGGTTGTAATGCTGATGCCTCCACTGTTTCCTATAGCATTTGAGTTCGCGGTGTTGTATACACTACTCCCATTCTCCAAGAAAACGTGATCGCTTGCATTGATAATCACACTGCCTGCTGAACCTGCTCCATCGGTATCGGCACGCAGTCCTGCACCGTTTGTCAGTTCAAGCGCTCTAGTCTTAATACTGATGACACCGCCATTTCCAATACCTGTTTGTTGCACCTGACTAAAAATATTACTACCATTTAGAGAAACGCTATCGCCTGCATGAATAGTCACACTGCCTGCATTCTGGTTTCCATCGGTAGCTGCAAATAAAGTAGCGCCATTGGTGAGTGAGAGTGTTCCGGTTGTAATGCTGATGCCTCCACTGTTTCCCATAGCATTTGAGTTCGCGCTGTCGTATACACCACTCCCATTCTCCAAGGACACGCGATCGCTTGCATTGATAATCACACTGCCTGCTGCACCTGCTCCATCGGTATTGGTCAACAGTTGTGCGCCGTTAGTCAGTGAAAGCGCTCTAGTATTAATGCTGATGACACCGCCATTTCCCTGAACGTTTCCTTGCACCTGACTAGAAATGTTACTGCCATTTAGAGAAACGCTATCGCCTGCATGAATAGTCACACTGCCTGCTGAACCCGCTCCATTGGTATCGGCAAATAGTCCTCCACCGTTTGTCAGTGAAAGCGCTCTAGTATTAATACTGATGACACCGCCATTTCCAATACCTGTTTTTTGCACCTGACTAGAAATATTACTACCATTATTTAGAGAAACGCTATCACCTGCATTGATAGTCACGCTGCCTGCATTCTGGTTTCCATTGGTAGCTGCAAATAAAGTAGCGCCATCCAACGAGACAGCATTGCGGGCATTGATATTCACATTGCCTGCATTTACCGCAGTTAGGCTACTGTTTCCAAAAGTAACATTGCGAGCATTAATAGTGATACTGCCACTACCACTACCACCACTACTTACATCTACGTTGGAATCATTGCTCAGAGATACCGAAGCCTGCTCTAAGTTATTGGGGAAGCTCAAACTCAATAGATTGCCATCCACATTTAGCCCTACTGTTCCTGTTGCTGCCAATCCTCCCAGCTCTACTCGACCACCAAATGCAACTAGTTTACCACCATCCATGTTGATGTCCCCGCCGACAAGCAGTAAACTCTTACCATCTGGAACGCCAAGACCATTAGCATCAAGACCCGTCACCGGATTTTTTCCTGCTGATGCTCTGGAGTTATTTTGAATGGGCGCTGCTGCAATTTGATTGAAGAGCAAAGCGTTCGGATTAATTGTGAGCAGCGCTGGATTATTCGGCACATCAGCACTAAAAAAGCCTTGATTCCCAAATTGAATTGCATTGGCAGTCGTTGCCACAAATGAACCGCCGACGTTGAGCCTAGCATTTGGTCCAAAGACAATTCCATTTGGATTGATCACAAATAGGTTAGCTGTATACAAAGTCCGAATCAATCCATCTATATTA
>JADQBA010000445.1 GCA_016903675.1 Stigonema ocellatum SAG 48.90 = DSM 106950
TGGCAGCACCATAAACATTACAGGTGGTACTCAAGCAGGGGGTAATCTGTTCCACAGCTTTAAAGAGTTTTCCGTACCCACTGGTAGCGAAGCTTTGTTTCACAATGGGGCTGACATACAGAACATAATCACCAGGGTAACGGGTAGGTCAATATCTAATATTGATGGGATAATCCACACCCTAGGCACAGCGAACCTGTTTTTGATTAACCCTTCGGGGATTATGTTTGGACCAAATGCGAGTTTGAATGTGGGCGGTTCGTTTATTGGTAGTACAGCCAAAAGTATAAATTTTGCAGATGGTACAATTTTTAGTTCTACCCCAACAGAATCAGCAGCGCTATTAACGGTAAGCGTTCCTTTGGGGTTGCAATTCGGTTCAAATCCAGGAGAAATTAAAGTACTTGAACCAGGATACAACTTTTCATATGATACTGTTACCCAACAGACACGTCCCCAACTTGATCCCATAGTTCCGGGATTGGCAGTCAATTCTGGGCAAACCTTAGCACTGGTGGGGGGTAAAGTGTCTGTCTCCGGAGGAGTTCTCACATCACCAACAGGACGGATTGAAATAGGCAGCGTAGACAGCCAATCGACTGTGAATCTTGTCCCGGTACAACTTGGTTGGAAGCTGCGTTATCCTGACGCTTCCAGTCTTGGCGACACCCAGATTTCAGGTAAATCCTTCGTGAGTACTACAGGAGTCGGGGGTGGTTCGATCGCGATCGTTGGTAAGAACATCAACTTGAACGGACAGTCAATTCTAGTAGGTGATACTCTAGGCGATACAAATGGAGGCACAACCAGAATTAGCGGTGAAAACATAGTTGTCGATCAATCCCTCATCAGCAGTAACACTTACGGTTCAGGT
>JADQBA010000295.1 GCA_016903675.1 Stigonema ocellatum SAG 48.90 = DSM 106950
TGACAAAAATAACAAACTGTGTTTATCTCTCGTTACAAGGCTCTGCCTTGTAATGCTTATATCGGAGGCTCTGCCTCCCATCACATCGTCCGGCAGAGCCTCAAAGCGATCGCATTCCCAGGCAGAGCCTGGGAACGAGGCTGGGCAAGATTTTGAACTTAACAAGCCAACAATGCATATGATAGTCAATGTGTCAAGTGCGTAAGTCCTAAATTCAAGCTTAACAAAGTACTAGCCCTACCTACGTATATTTCAAAAATCAAAGTAGATGCATCACCCGATGTTTTTGTCAAGACTAATTTAGATGCGCTTACCCTGCAATGACATTCGAGTTTATGACTGACGACTCCCTAAATGCACAACTTAAAGAATTAGCACTCCTTGCCCAAAAACACCCGCTTTCAAGCAAGGAGCGAAGGATGGCTTTAACACAGTTGATTGATACCATTTGGCTATCAGGTAAACTTTACCGTCCCTATACTGGTCAATTTCAACTACTTTATGAAGATATTTATGAAGAAGCGGTACAAAACCTATTCTTTTATCTTTGTCGAGATGACAATATTAGGAAATATGACCCAGAACGCGCTGAAGTCATGACCTGGGTGAATTTCCTACTAACTAAACGCTTTTTTCCTGAGGCTATAACCAAAATTATCGGCAAAGGAAATGAAATAATTTTAGAAAAGTCTCATTTAGAAAATATCCCATCACCAGAACCTATATCTTTGTATGAACAAGTCATCCAATCTATAGAAGATGACCCAGAAGGAATTTTTATCAATGAACATATAAAATGTCATCCCGAAGCAAATTTTCAAGCAATAGCTAGAAGAAGGTATTCCGGAGTTCCCTGGAAAGACATCTCGGCAGAATGGGGAATAGGCATTAGAGCGTTACATTATTTTTACCAACGGTGTGTGAAAAGATTTGCTCCTAAATTGCGAGAATACTTGTAAATTTCATATGATTTAATTAGGCAGGTAAAAAATTATGAGCAACAAGACAGTTTTTTTAACATTTACAGGACCGATATCTCCGGGTGCAAGGCGGCTAGCTGAACAATTGTGTAAACAACAAGCCACCCCAGAGAAAGGCGAACAACTTCGTCTCAATACTTTATCTGTATCTTTTGTGAATTCGTATCTACAATACATGGGGTTCGAGACAGACTTGGAAGCAAGTGATAGCTGTAACCCAGTGCAGCAGCTACTTATGGATATAGCTGATTTGGATCTAAAAAATCTAGGTAAATTAGAGTGTCGTCCGGTGTTGGAAGGGGAACAGTTTGTCTACGTGCCGCCTGAAGCACAGTCAAACCGAATTGGCTATGTAGCTGTGCAGATTAGTAAATCATTTCGAGAAGCAAAGCTGCTAGGATTTTTCACACAGGTAAAAACCGATTTCTTAGCAATCAGTCAACTGCAACCTTTGGAAAATTTACTGGAGTATTTAGAAGAACTCACTCGAGCGAACCAAGCTGAATTGTCTGATAAATTGCTTACACAAAATAATAAACTTGTGAAACTGAAGCAATGGTTGGAGAATATTTTTGAGGCAGGTTGGCAAGAAATTGAGACTCTTTTAGGCACTCAAGGAGCGAATCCAGCTTGGAGTCTGAGAAGTGCTAATGGCACTTTTATTACCAGGGGTAAGCTGATTGATTTAGGAAAACAAATGAGCGATCAAGCAGTAGTTTTAGTTGTTACCCTCCCTGCTGACAACGAGCAGGAAATGGACATTATCGTAGAAGTACATCCGACAAGCGGACAAAATTACCTGCCACAAAATCTCCATCTGATAGTGCTGGACTTTGAGGGAGCATCTGTCATGGAAGCCCAGACGAGAAACACCAATAAGAATATTCAATTACAATTTAGTTGCGAAGTGGGAGAACGTTTTAGCGTTAAGGTGGCGCTAGGGGATGTCAGGGTTATAGAAGATTTTGTCATCTGTTGAGAACAACAATAGGAGTGCAGGTGATGAGAAAGTTAGTTGTGCTGAAGCTAGATGGTAATTTGGATCTGGGGGTGCGGGTAACGCTGGAGATTGGGTTGGAGGGCGATCGCCCCAGTACAGAAATTACTGGCAGTCTGCCCCCAAATCCAGATATGCTGACAGCAATTGACCAGTGGCAGTCAACCTACCGCAGTCTAGGGACGTTGCCTCGCATCAAAGCCAAAAAAATTATTTACGATGGTTCTATTTCCCAGCGACGCGAGGACTGCCAAAACTTAGCCAGTCAATTGCGTAAGCACTTGAACCACTGGCTACAATCAGAGTCGTTTCGCCCTATCCAGGAGAAATTGCTCAAACACTTAATGCCATCAGACGAGGTACGGGTGGTGATTCGCACTCCTTGTCCGCAACTAAAGAAACTTCCCTGGCATTTGTGGGATTTGGTGGATCGAGATTACCAACAAGCTGAAGTCACTTTGAGTGTTCTAGAGTCAGAACAAGTACCTGTACTGGCGACATCCACTAAAAAAAACAAAGTTAAAATATTGGCGATTTTAGGTAATAGTGACGGTATTGATGTGCAGCCAGACCGGCAACTGCTAGAAAAATTACCAGGCGCAGCCATAACCTTTTTGAACCAGCCTAAACGTCAAGACATCAACGACCAACTGTGGAACCAACCCTGGAATATCTTATTTTTCGCCGGTCATAGCAAGACCGAAGATGGCACTGGTCGCATCTATATTAATGAAACACAATACTTAACAATTGACCAACTCAAGTATGCCTTGAGAAATGCCGTTGCTAACGGGTTACAGTTGGCGATTTTCAACTCCTGTGATGGGTTGGGATTAGCACGATCGCTACAATTCGATTTGCACATTCCGCAAATAATTGTGATGCGCGAACCGGTGCCGGACTTGGTGGCGCAAGAATTTTTAAAGCATTTTCTGGAGGCTTTTTCTTCTGGACAGTCTTTGTATGCTGCGGTTCGCTTTGCCAGAGAAAAGCTGGAAGGACTAGAAAGCGAATATCCTAGTGCGAGTTGGTTACCAGTGATTTGCGAACATCCCACCGTAGCGCCGTTGACTTGGCCGGAACCCCGAATTCTCCACCGTCGCCGCCTCGGAACCTTGCTACTTTTAAGCCTGCTAGTAACCGCCAATGTACTAGGGGTAAGGCATCTGGGAGGATGGCAAACATGGGAGTTGCAGGCTTTCGACCAATTAATGCGATCGCGTCCAGAGTCAGGGCAAGATCCGCGACTGTTAATAGTTACTGTAACCGAAGATGATCTTCACCTGCCAGAGCAACAGCATAGAATTGGGTCGCTATCAGATCTAGCACTAGCGCGACTATTGGAGAAACTCACACAGTTGCAACCGCGAACCATTGGCTTGGATATTTATCGTGATTTTCCTGTAACAAAGAACCAGCCTTCTTTAGCCACTCGTTTGAAAACTGCCGAAAACTTCTTTGAGATTTGCAAAGTTAGAGATAGCACAAAAAACGATCCCGGTGCTTCACCCCCCCCGGAAGTTCCGCCACCACGCCTTGGCTTTAGTGATGTTGTCCCAGATGCAGACAAAGTTCTGCGTCGCCATTTATTAGCGATGAAACCAGCCCCCACATCCCCTTGTACTGCACCCTACGCCCTCAGCGCCCAACTGGCATTCCAATATTTGGAAAAAGAAGGTATTTCTGCCAAGTACATTGCTGGGGAATTGCAGTTGGGTAACGTCGTCCTCAAGCGCTGGCGATCGCACATGGGCGGCTATCAACAAGTAGATACAGAGGGCTATCAAATATTGCTCAATTACCGTTCTTACCGCCATTCCCCTTTAGAAATTGCCCCCACAGTCACCCTTACAGAAGTTCTCAAGGGTGCGGTTAAACCTGAATTCGTGAAAGACAAAATTGTCCTCATTGGTACTACCGTCCGAAGCTTCCGTGATTATATTCCAATACCCTACTACGACCAGCAGGGTTCCCAGGAAATGCCAGGAGTCATTTTGCAAGCGCAAATGGTCAGTCAAATTGTGAGTGCGGTTAAAGATGGGCGACCTTTGTTAACAGTTTTGCCTGCTTGGGGCGATATGTTGTGGGTTTGGGGTTGGTCTGTGATTGGAGGTGCGATCGCTTGGCGCTGTGGGTCGGGACTATATCTCATACTGGCGGGTGGAGGCGCACTCTTGGTCTTATACGTTCTTTGTTTAGTCCTCTTGTGCCAAGGCAGTTGGGTTCCCCTTGTCCCGTCAGCCTTGGTTTTAGTATTTACTGGCGGTATTGTAGCGATTTACCTTGCTTCAGAAAGTCAGCGACAGCTAATTTCTCACAATTTGAGGTATGATTGAGATTAAATTGCTTGTACAAAACATTGGCGTTACTGAATTCGAGAATGAAGTGTGTTTTTGAGCCTCACGCAAAGGCGCAAAGGCGCAAAGTTTTTCTTGGCGTCTTTGCGCCTTTGCGTGAGGTTTTCAATTGAGAGAAGTGCTACCTAAATTACTGGTTAGGTGGAAAAATGAGTAGTTTTGGACAGCTTTGTCCAATTTTTAGTTCAGCAGTGGGAACCCTTGCTATGAGTTGGGCAGTCCTTAGCTGCATAGACGTGCAAGCACAGCCTGTCAATTCTCTACTTGTTGGGCAAAGCCCGATTTTAAACCGCCGGGGAAACGAATCATTGATTTTCGCTGTACCACCCCCGCCACCAGACATTGGAGAACCAGGTCAGCGTTCGGAAGCAGGAAGCCGTGGTTGTGAGAACCGGAACAAGCCGCTTGCTTCTGTTTCCCAAAAGCAGCTAACAGCTTTAGTACCTGTCTATTCAGATTCAAAATTGGTGTTGGGAACAACGATCGCGGCGCATCCCACTTTCTGGTTTTATGTTCCCGATCAACCGCCATTTCCGGGAAAGTTTGTATTGCGGGACAAAGATGGTAAGTTGGTCTACCAGACTGATGTCACACTACCTAAAACGCCAGGAGTTGTCAGCTTCTCGCTTCCATCTACGGTACCACCGCTCTTAATTGGCAAGCAGTATCATTGGTATATCAAAATTTACTGTAAGGCGCAAGAACTACCTGCTTTTGCTGATGGTTGGATTCAAAGAACCTCTCTCAACCCCGCCCTCAAGAGTCAGTTAGAGAAAGCTACACCACGCGATCGCGTTACCTTATATGCCGCCAATGGTATTTGGTTTGAAGCTTTGAGTACAGCAGGAGAACTGCATCGTCGCGATCCCAAAGATACTACTTGGGCAGCGCTGTTGCAAGCCGTTGGTTTGAATGATTTGGTAAACGAACCAATACTAAATCCTCCTTACTAACCCACATTCCGCACTTCAAAATGTAGTATGCAAAAACCCACAGAGCGATCGCTACTCAACCTCAATAAGTCAAGTAAAAATACTTATTGGACTTACGCATTGACAAAAAGAATAAACTATGTATGTCTCTCGTTACAAGGCTCTGCCTCCCATACAATCGGGATAAGGAGCATCCTTGAACTCTGTCCCAGCCTGAGGCTGGGAACGAGGCAAACGGAGCAATTTCGTTATACACATCATGGTTGATTTGTCATGTGAGTAAGTCCTGGTCTGTTAAAAATAACAGACCACTTTTTTTTCACAGTCTACACTCCCATACGACGTTAAAAGTCAAATTTTCCTAAATA
>JADQBA010000458.1 GCA_016903675.1 Stigonema ocellatum SAG 48.90 = DSM 106950
CGGCACTTAGGTTGGCTTTTTTGAGATATCCTCTTGCTAACCCTGCTCCTCCTATATATAGCTCTCCTTCTACTCCTACTGGTACTGGTTGTAGTTGTTTGTCTAGTATGTATATTTTTGTGTTTCCTATTGGCTTACCTAAGGGAACTGTTGAACAACGGGAAGTCAGCGACTCTTGGACGACGCAATAGGTGAGCACTCCTACTGTAGTTTCCGTAGGACCGTAGTGATTAAAGATTGTGCATTCTGGAGCCTGATCCTGAATGCTCTTTACCCAATCTGAACTAGAGGCTTCACCACCAAGTATCAGCATCCGACGAGGCAGAACTGATTTTTGGGCTGATTGGGTTTGCAAGGCTGCTAGATGGGAGGGAACAATTTTGAGACAGTCTATGGAGTAGCGACTGAAGTATTCAGCAAAGGCATCAGGATCGGCAACTACTTCTTCGGATAGTATATGAAGACACCCGCCTGTACTCAAACAAGGAAAGATAATAGTATGACCTAAATCCGCACTAATTGTAGAAACCAAAGCAAAGTTCTTGCAAGACTTCAGCTGGAGACGTTCAACAATACTGTAATGGTAATTTAAAATAGAATTTTGTGTAATGGTAACACCCTTAGGGAGACCAGTAGAGCCGGAAGTATAAATGACATAAGCCAAGTCAGAGGAAGTGACAGCAGACAGGGGAACAGACTCGCTCTGTGAAGTTATTGGCAGCCAGTCAGTATCCAAACAAAGGAGACGTTTGTGGTAATTGAATCGCGCCTGCAAAGAGTGT
>JADQBA010000074.1 GCA_016903675.1 Stigonema ocellatum SAG 48.90 = DSM 106950
GTCTTTTTCTAGTTGAACCACTCTTCGACTTCCTGGCTCACATCGGTGCAATCAAAGCCAAATATATAGCAAAAATTCTCACGAATCAGCTATAGGATTCCTCCGCAGATTTTTGAAATACACGGAGGGTGGGCACTGCCCACCAAAACCAGCATAGGACTTACGAATTGACAAAAAGAATAAACTATGTGTATCTCTCGTTACAAGGCTCTGCCTTGTATTGCTCTTCAAATGAGGCTCTGCCTCGCGATTGGAGGGGAGGCAGAGCCTCCCTTAATGACGTTCCCAGGCAGAGCCTGGGAACGAGGCAAACGGCGGAATTTCGTTATACACATGATGATTGATTTGTAAAGTGCGTAAGTCCTACAGCATATGGTGGGCAGTGCCCACCCTACACCACTTAAGATTTTTCACAAATAATTTAAGGTTGCTATATAGCAATCCTCCGCAGATTTACAAACACCTCTTCCAAGTCCCCCTTGTCCCCCAAGTCTTCCTTGTCCCCTCTATTCAGATATCAAATAGGATTGCTATAGTGTCCTCCTCAACACCCAAAACTATTGATTTTCTTGTTTTGGCTGATTAGCGAAATTAGTCGGATTAATATTAATTAACGGCAAAGTACCATTGCCTCCTATAACTGTTGGAAAGTGCCCATCCCATTTCTCTATTGCTTTCTGTTGCAACAACTGTGCCGTTAAAGTCTGTCTTTGTAATCTTTGTGCTTCTGCTTGACCTTTAGCACGGTTGATTTCTGCTTGTGCGTCTTGAGTCGCTTTCTTAGCGCTAAATTCTGCTTGTTTAGCCTCTTGTTCAGCTATTTGTTTCGCTTCAATAGCTTTGTTGAACTCTGGAGAAAAAGCAAAATTTACCAGAGAAACATCATCCACTATCACACCATAATTAGCAAGACGTTTTTTTAGATTACTATCAATTTCTTCTTTCAACTGTGTCCGGAGAGCGATAATTTCTTCTGCTGTCTTTTTAGCAGTTGCTGCCTTCAAAACCTCAGATACCGCAGGAGTTATTATGCCTGTAACTATTTGTTGTTCATCACCTACTTGTTGAAAAACTTTATTTGCACTTATTGGGTCTATGTGCCAGTTAACAGCAAGTTCTGTAGTTATTTTTTGAAGGTCTTTAGACGCAGCATCAGATTGAAAAGTGTTTTGTTGAACACGAACATTAAGTCTTTTAACTGATGTAACAATTGGTATTATCGGGTGGATGCCTTCATCTAAAATCTGATTCTGAACTTTACCAAATTTCATGACAACACCTCTTTCTCCTGCATTGACAATAGCAAACGGGCGAAAAATAATTACCAAAATCACAAAAAATATTCCAACAGCCAAGTAAAAAGATAAGGGAAAATTATTCGTGATGTTTCTACGATTGTACTGCATATAAAAGTAGTTAAGAGCAATGTATGGTTAACGGCTTACTCCAAAAAGTTTTGATGCTTGAGATTCAGAGAACTGATATCTGATAGATCCACCTTGTGCAGTGACAATTTCGGAAATTATGGCTTTTTAACTAAAACTTTAAATGTAAATTTTTATGAATGTAAAAATCAATACCCGTATAAAAGACTAAGTTTGTGAATAGGGAGTGGGGTAGGACTTACGCATTGACAGAAATACTCAGATATGGATTAGGCATTTTTATCGCCTCAACACCGTATTGCATCATCACCTACCTCCGGGGCGCTCATGCTTGCGCTGATCGTGCTCATATTGCAAAAATAAGAGCAAAATTATTTCCATAGAGTGATTTTTATCTGCTCGATTTGAAAATAAATTTCGGCGTTGCTGAATCCCGGTCATGAAAATTATTTCGTTTAATTCCTACTCCTTGACCAGACCGTAAATTTACGGTCTCAACAGTCGGATTCATACTTGAAATCAGCAACACCTAAATTTCATATTATAGCGGTTTTCATCCGGTGACGGTACATATTTATCTGCGTACATCTGCGGTTTCTTAACTCTTGAATGTACCTCACTAAATTAAAAATCGCTATATATAGCTTATTTTCATACGACAATTCAATCTATTTCTTTTGAGAGAAGTATTAAACTGGGAATAAAAGTTTATATTCATATAGGAAAAGCTTACCTAAGAAAATCTTGAAAGCAATAAGAGCTTTCATTTAGAATTGCCACACCGTAATAAAGAGTACAAGGGAAATTAATTAACATTTAAGTCTTTATATTTTTCACTTACACACCCTTTCTTTTGATATGGAACTTTTTGGAGAAACAATAACGGCAAGCACTCTTGTGTTTTTAGTGCTAGCTGTAGGACTCGCGCTCTTTTTTGAAGCCATCAACGGTTTTCACGATACCGCCAACGCAGTAGCCACGGTGATCTACACTCACTCGCTGAAGCCAACCGTCGCCGTCGTGTGGTCAGGCTTGTGTAACCTGCTAGGTGTAATGCTATCAAGCGGGGCCGTCGCTTATACCGTGGTGGCGCTGCTGCCAACAGATTTGGTAAATACTGTTGGATCGGGTCCGAGCTACGCGATGATATTCTCCATTTTGATCTCAGCTATCATCTGGAACTTCGGAACCTGGTACGTAGGCTTACCAAACTCAAGTTCACACTCCCTGATTGGCGCAATCCTGGGTATCAGTATAGCGCATGGACTGCTATCGCCAGACCATGCTTTAAGTGAGGGTCTCAACTGGAAACCAGTACAAGACGTCTTCAGCGCCCTATTGGTTTCCCCAGTTGTGGGATTCGTTTTGGCAGGAGGATTGCTGCTGCTAGCGAAGATGTTAATCAGACGACCGGAGTTGTACCAACCAGCAGATGAAAAGAAGGCACCGCCGTGGTGGGTTCGGATTTTGTTAATCACCACATGTACTGGTGTCAGCTTCTTCCATGGTTCAAATGACGGGCAAAAAGGTATGGGTCTGTTGACGCTTATTCTAGTCGCCATCCTTCCTGGTGTATTTGCACTGAACATGAATTCCACGAACGTGGCGATGGTGGCTGCTACGTCACGCTCTGTGATACCAATACTCGCACACCATGGGTTAGGAGTGTCTGTGAACGACCAACAAGCAACTAATGAACTAACAAATTTTAACAAGCCGAATGCTAAAGCCAGCGCTAAAATCTTTCCGGCGCTTGCTGTCAAGAACCAAGCGATCGCCAATAAATTGTCTGGTAAGACGAGTTTCAAAGATTTTTCAACGAGCGATCGCCGTTCACTACGAAGTGAAATGTATCTCTTCTCCTCAACAGTTGACAAGCTACACAAGCAGAACCAGCTTAACGATTTGCAAGAGCGAAAGGCTCTAACGGGCTACCAGACATTGTTGGATAAAGAGATTAATTACATTCCCAATTTCGTCAAAGTAGCCGTCGCCTTGGCACTAGGTATTGGTACGATGATTGGTTGGAAGCGGATCGTCATGACAGTGGGTGAAAAGATTGGTAAAGAACACCTTTCCTACGGTCAGGGAGCATCAGCTGAAATAGTGGCGGCGGCAACAATCGCTGCTGCCGATAACTTTGGTCTGCCGATTAGTACCACCCACGTGCTATCATCTGGTGTGGCGGGTGCTATGGCGGCAAGCGGTTCTGGACTACAGACGGAAACACTGAAGAATATAGCGCTATCGTGGATACTGACGCTGCCGGTTTGCACTTTCCTCGGTGCCACAACATTCACGGCAAGCTTGTATATCATCCTAAATATTCTTGGTGTGAAGTAGGATCCGAAGCGACTGCGATCTTCGTTTCCCTCTTTTCGCAAACCTTGGCGATCGCACAGTCTCTTTTCTGTTTCATAGTCTACTTGACCACCCATTTCGCTCCAGATATTTTGCTGAATCCCATACACAGCAAACTTTTCTTCTGGTGTAATTAAAGCTACTACAGGTAAGATTGATTTAGGACTAGCATCTCTTGTTGCATCGACAATTCCTTGCCACTGTGCTAGCCAGAACAAGACAACTAACACCCACGATACGAAGCTCAGCAAGCTCATCCGCCAGGATTGTTCCTGGTTGGTCGGAATTCAATACTGCGTAGGTTTTGAATAGTTGAGGTGCCAGAAACCCGGTTTCTAATTTTTGCAAATCCTACGCAGTATTGGGTGGGAATTACGTGTTGAAGCAAGCGATCGCACGGTACAATAATTGATAGAGTTTTTAACTCCTCCTTGATAAATTTTGATTTATAGTTTCTTATGCCCTACAGCCAATTTACCATCGACAAAGCGAAGCGGGATTTGAAACTCACCATCGTTGAGGGGGTAAAATTTTTTCCAGATACAATTGCACCAATAACCCTTACTCCCAGGCTAGAAACAATATTAGAAGATTTGCCTTGGGCAGTAGCAGTAGGTACAGAAAAGGCTCGTTCCGAGGTAATAATCAATCCTGTACTTTTGGAGATGCGACGCATTCTCAACAGAGAAATCAGCGTTTTTTCTGGGGAACAGTTTGATGTAGATATAGATGCAGGACTCAATGGAGTCTGCGATTTTTTAGTTAGCCGCTCAAAAGAACAATTAACTGTAGAAGCTCCTACTATAGTTGTTGTAGAAGCAAAAAAAGCAGATTTAAAGTTGGGACTGGGACAGTGTATTGCTGAGATGGTTGCTATGCAACGCTTTAATGAAGCTTGTGGTCAACCAATTTTAGTTGTTTACGGCTGCGTCACCAGTGGCACACAATGGCGATTTCTCAAGCTAGAGTCACAAGTTGTCACAATAGATTTGAATGATTATCCTTTACCTCCAATCGAGCAAATTTTGGGTTTTTTGGTTTGGATGGTAAAAGAAGGTTGAAAGTGCCGTTGAATGCGACAGCTAGAGCGGTACTGATTCATGAAATGAATAGGAGTCAGAACACAGGAGTCAGGAGTCAGGATAAGGCAAACTCATGAAAATTTATCATAAATTGCTACTTTTTGAACAACAATGATGCTAATCTGGGCGGTTTATTGTGATCTTGTTCATGCCACCACTCTTTGAAATCCTCAAACAGGAAACCATGATTTTTAGCTGAATTAAAAAAATCTGATATGTGATGTACAAATGCTGGGATTTTAATAACCTCTTGATTCCTTTGAAAATTAGCTTGTGTTCCTCGATACTGTCGGTATGGATGAAGTTCACAGATAAAGAAGTATCCGCCTTTCACTAATACACGAAATGCTTCTGAAAATATAAATGAGATGTTTTCTATGTGTTCTAAAACGAGATTACAGGTGATCAAATCAGCAGACTCATTGCTGCAATTCCATTGCTTCGTGACATCTTCTGTAAGAAATATCACATTTTCTGAAGCCATTTTCTCTTTTGCCTTTTCGATCATGTACACTGAAAAATCGATGGCATAGACTTTTTCAGCGATTTGTGAAAGCAGAAGCGTATTCTTACCTGTACCACAGCCGATTTCAACCACTGATTTACACCTCAAACCCATCAAGGTTTTTCTGGTGACGACTTGATCCAGATCGCGTGTCAGGTTTTCTTCAGCATCGTATGTGGCTGACCAATTATCGTATGCTGCTTGAACACTCATATGAAATCGAAGAATAGCTGCAAGTCCCTTATAGAAAGGTATCACACCTGCTCATGGAACTCACGTTTATTTCGGTGTTAATTATTGGACTTTGGACAAAAAGAAGCTGGTGTAGTGATGTTGTTGGCGAATCAATGAATATTGAGTTGATAGTAGGACTTACGCAAGTGGCACATTTACAGAACCGCCCTCACCCCCAACCCCTCTCCCAATTTGGGAGAGGGGCTAGGGGTGAGGGCTTTCATTCACGGGTATTGGGTCTAAAAGAGCGTGTGAGTGGTCGTTTAGCCTAAAATCCAGAGGCAAGAGCAGTGGGTGTGGCTAATGTAGGATATAAAGATGTGAACTTATATACAGCAAAACAACTTGTGGCTAATCAAGAAGACACTACTCTACCTCTGACACGAACACCTCTTTTTGAGCTTGCACAACAACTGAAAGCGCGTCTCACCAGCTTTGGTGGGTGGGAAATGCCTGTACAGTTTGTAGGTATTAGCCACGAACACGAAGCTGTGCGAAATACAGCAGGAATGTTCGATATTTCCCACATGGGTAAGTTTACCCTCCAAGGGAAAGACCTGATTTCCCAACTTCAGAGTTTAGTTCCTTCTGACTTGAGTCGATTACAATCGGGTCAAGCGCAATACACCTTATTGTTGAATCCGCAAGCCGGAATTATCGACGACATCATCTTCTACTACCAAGGTGAAGATTCCTCAGGTGAACAGCAAGGAGTGATGATTGTCAATGCTGCAACTACTAGTAAAGATAAGGAGTGGATATTAAAACATCTTAACTCAGATGAAGTGAAATTTCAAGACATTTCGTCCGAAAAAGTCTTAATTGCCATCCAGGGACCAAAAGCTAGCAGTTACCTTCAACCTTTTGTACAAGAAGACTTAACCCCAATCAAAGCCTTTGGTCACCTTGAAGCAACAGTACTAGATAAACCAGCCTTTATTGCACGCACTGGTTACACTGGGGAAGATGGATTTGAAGTGATGGTAGATCCAGATGTGGGCGTGCAATTGTGGCAGAATCTTCTCAATGCTGGTGTCGTTCCCTGCGGACTAGGTGCAAGAGACACCCTGAGACTAGAAGCTGCAATGGCACTTTACGGTCAAGATATCGATGAAACCACAACCCCCTTAGAGGCTGGTTTAGGCTGGGTAGTTCACTTGGATACCAAAGGCGATTTTATTGGTCGGTCAATCTTGGAACACCAAAAAGCCGCTGGAACTGCACGCCGACTGGTAGGTTTGCAGATGCAAGGACGCAACATTGCTCGTCACGGTTATCAAGTACTCTCAACAGGTGTCGTCGTCGGGGAAATCACTAGTGGTACACTATCACCAACACTCAGTTATCCCATAGCCTTAGCCTACGTTCCCACACAGATCGCAGTCGTCGGTCAACAGCTAGAAATCGAAATTCGTGGCAAAGCTTACCCTGCTGTTGTCGTGAAACGTCCGTTTTATCGGTCAACAAATCGCTAATGGCTAATTGCTACTCCCGAACCGCACCGAAGATTACCCATCTTCTCCTTATCTTCTTCTTGGCGTCCTTCTCACTCGGGGAGACGCTGCGCGTTCGTCGTCAGACGTGGCGTCAGCCAAGGCGTCTTGGCGGTTCATTACCATTAGCTATTAGCCATTAACCATTAAACATGCTAATTTTTTTGAAGTGGAAGAGGAAGTGTAATGACTTTTGAATATCCTTCAGATTTGAAGTACCTAGATACTCATGAATACGTCCGGCTAGAAGGCGAAATTGCCACCATAGGCATTACCGCCTTTGCTGTAGATCAGTTGGGTGACGTTGTGTTTTTGGAACTCCCAGAAGTCGGCGATGCAGTCACCAAGGGAGAAAGCTTTGGCAATATTGAATCGGTTAAAGCCGTTGAAGACTTGAAGTCACCAGTAACAGGCACAGTCATAGAACGTAATGATACCATCATCGACTCTCCCGAACAAGTAGCAGAAGACCCCTACGGAGAAGGGTGGATGCTGAAAGTGCGCGTCAATCATCTTGGTGAAATTGATGATGCCATGACGGCTGTTGAGTATAGCGCTCAGGTGGAAGGGAGTTAGGGGTAGAGTGGGGAATGGGGAATGGGGAATGGGGAGTGGGGAATGGGGAGTGGGGAGTGGGGAATGGGGAATGGGGAGTGGGGAATGGGGAGTGGGGAGTGGGGAATGGGGAATGGGGAGTTAGGAATGAATGAAAGAAAAACTCTTTCCCCTACTCCCTACTCCCTACTCCCTACTCCCCCCCTCCTCCTTCCCGTGTTTCTTCAGAGTTAGGAGTGATGATTTTTTACACCTGACTCGGCTGTTGGGGGTATTGTAATATAGAATTATTGCAAAATATTAAGTAGTCACGTCTGGAGAGCAATTTGTGGTAATTAACGCTCCTAGTCCCAAGTCACAACATCAGCAGATACTAAAGGAGAAGAATCAGAAGTTAAGTTCTTTTCAAGACCGGCATATCGGACCATCAGCCGATGATATCCGGCAAATGCTTGAGGTATTAGGTTTCACCACCCTTGATGACCTGATTGACCAAACAGTACCACAGGCAATCCGGCTGGATCGCCCACTAGAGTTGCCAGAAGCACAAAGTGAGTACGCCGCACTTACCAAGTTAAAAGAAATAGCTTCCGAAAATCAACTATTTCGCTCATTCATTGGCATGGGATATTACGACTGTATCACCCCATCGGTGATTGGGCGCAATATCCTGGAAAACCCCGGTTGGTATACCGCCTACACCCCTTATCAACCAGAAATTGCTCAAGGGCGACTGGAAGCACTGCTGAATTTCCAAACCATGATCACTGACTTGACAGGTTTGGAAATTGCCAATGCTTCGTTACTGGATGAAGCTACAGCAGCAGCAGAAGCCATGAGTATGAGTTATGGTGTTTGCAAAAATCAAGCAAATACCTATTTTGTCTCTGGTGAGTGTCATCCTCAGACCATTGATGTGGTGCGAACACGGGCGAAACCTCTGGGAATTAATATTATTGTTGGGAATCATCAGACTTTTGATTTTTCTCAACCAATTTTTGGGGCAATTTTGCAATACCCCACCAGTGATGGCACAATTTACGATTACCGCGCTTTTGTAGAAAAAGCCCATGCTGAGGGTGCATTGGTAACGGTAGCCGCAGACCCTTTAAGCCTGACACTGCTAACTCCTCCTGGGGAATTTGGTGCTGATATTGCCGTTGGTAGTACGCAGCGCTTTGGTATCCCCTTGGGTTACGGAGGACCCCATGCAGCTTATTTTGCCACGAAAGAAGAATACAAGCGGCAGGTTCCAGGACGGATTGTTGGTGTATCAAAAGATGCTCACGGTCAACCTGCATTGCGTCTGGCGCTACAAACCCGCGAACAGCACATCCGCCGGGAAAAAGCAACTAGCAATATTTGCACCGCCCAGGTGCTGCTAGCAGTGATGGCAAGTATGTATGCTGTCTATCATGGTCCTGATGGACTCAAGAAAATAGCTGAGAATATCCACTCCTTGACCGTACTGCTGGCAGAAGGACTTAAACGCCTGAGTTACAGCATCAGTTCTGAATATTATTTTGATACCCTAAGGGTGGAGTTGGGTACACGCCCTCTAGAAAAGATTTTAGCAGAATGCCTTGCCCGAAAAATTAATATCCGGATTTTCGATGCCACTGCTGTAGGTATTTCCCTAGACGAAACCACTACAGAAGAAGACTTAATCGACCTCTGGCAAATTTTCGCTCTCGGTGATGACCTACCCTTCTCCCTAAACGAGTTAACTTCTCCCTCGGCTTCTCACCTCCCCCCCAAGCGCACCACCCCCTACCTGACTCACCCCGTATTCAACCGCTATCACTCAGAAACTGAGTTGTTACGCTATTTGCACAAGCTAGAAACTAAGGACTTGTCCCTAACTACATCGATGATTCCATTGGGATCATGCACGATGAAGCTGAATGCAACATCTGAGATGATACCAGTAAGTTGGGCTGAGTTTGGCAAGATACATCCTTTTGCACCGCTGTTGCAAACGCGGGGTTATCAAATGCTATTTCAGATGCTTGAGGAATGGCTAGCCCAAATCACTGGGTTTGCTGGAGTTTCGTTGCAACCAAATGCCGGTTCTCAAGGGGAGTACGCAGGTCTTTTGGTGATTCATCAGTATCACGAAAGTCGCTTTGAAGGACACCGCAACATCTGTTTGATTCCTCAGTCAGCACACGGGACAAACCCTGCAAGTGCTGTAATGTGTGGGATGAAGGTAGTGACTGTTGCTTGTGATGTGCAAGGAAATGTTGACCTCAATGACCTGAAAGCTAAGGCACAGAAGCATAGCACAGAACTGGCGGCATTGATGGTGACATATCCCTCGACTCATGGTGTTTTTGAGGAACAAATTCAGGAAATTTGTGCTGTTGTTCATGCTAACGGTGGACAAGTGTATATGGATGGGGCGAATATGAACGCCCAAGTAGGACTTTGTCGTCCGGGAGATTTCGGCGCGGATGTCTGTCACTTGAACCTGCACAAAACTTTCTGCATCCCCCACGGCGGCGGTGGTCCTGGTATGGGACCAATTGGTGTCGCACAGCATTTGGTGTCTTTTCTCCCAGGACATTCTGTAATAGGGAGTGGGGAATGGGGAATGGGGAGTGGGGATAGCCTGGGGTTTCAACCCCAGGAGGGAGTGGGGAGTGGGGAGGATAGTTCAACCTACCAACTAACAACTAATAACTACCAACCACCAACTTCCATGGGCGCTGTTTCTGCTGCACCTTGGGGTAGCGCCAGCATTCTAGTGATTTCTTGGATGTACATTGCCATGCTGGGTGCATCTGGGTTGACGCAAGCAACCAAAGTCGCAATTCTCAATGCTAACTATATCGCTCGCAGGCTTGAACCGTATTATCCTGTTTTGTATAAGGGGAAAAATGGTCTGGTTGCTCATGAGTGCATTTTGGATTTGCGATCGCTTAAAAAGTCTGCAAGTATTGAAATCGATGATGTTGCTAAGCGCTTAATGGATTATGGCTTCCATGCACCCACTGTGTCTTGGCCTGTAGCGGGTACAATCATGGTGGAACCAACAGAAAGCGAATCCAAGGAAGAGTTGGATCGTTTTTGTGATGCAATGATTGCTATCCGTGCGGAAATCGCTGAAATTGAATTGGGTAAGGTGGATACCCAAGATAATGTCTTGAAGAATGCACCCCACACGGCAGAAAGTTTAATCGTCGGCGAATGGAATCATCCCTATTCTCGCGAACAAGCTGCTTACCCCGCACCTTGGACTCGCCAATCTAAATTCTGGCCTAGTGTTGCTCGCATTGACAATGCCTACGGTGACAGGAATTTTGTTTGTTCTTGTCCGCCTATGGAAGCGTATTCAGATTAAACTGTTTACTTTTTCAGTGATTCTGTAGTCGCTGATACTATTGGTTAATTCCTGAGGGGTTACACCCCCTCATTCCTCCCTGAGTCACTCCATTATTACAGAACCAGTGCCATGCCTTTTAATCTTCATCTTGAACCCAAAGTATCCCAATATATCTATCACTTACTATCACAACACCAGTATCAAATGTTGCTTGTGTAATCGAGTCCCAGGAACTGATTCCGGTATAATTATTGACGAATAAAGCATTTGTAAAAAACTGGCGATCGCCTGGAAAAAAATTAAATAACTTAACAACGATTTCCTCGGCTTCTTGTAATGTCATTATATCCACAAAGTAAGCCAAATTTTTCCTCATTATTAAACTTAAAGTTTTTTTGCTTCTTCTTGATTTATTTCTTTCCAGCGAACACCAAGAGGGGAATACCCAAATTGGGTAACAAATAAATCGATTATCGATGTCAGATTTACATCGCTTTCAATAGGCTCATCAAATATTAATTGTTTGATATCAAACAAAACCTCTCCTTGATTAAGTTTTGATAATATCTCTGCTTTAAGTTCGGCAATTTCGAGATTATTTTCAATGTCTGAAATAATTTTTACCATTTCTACCTTTACCGAAAAGGGGAAAAGGGGAAAGGGTAAAGGTGAAAGGGAAGGATAAAAAAACTTTTCCCCACAAGGTATAAAGCCCCTATTTTTAAATAGGTCAAACATTAAAGAAGATTTTTGAGACACTTCGTGCGATAAAAATCAGCGATCGACCGCTTGAAACCCCTGCTTTTAAGTATGGGGTTCCCTTTACCCTTTCCCCTTTCACCCTTCCCCCTCTTTTTCATTTTTGACTTTTGATTTTTGACCAGCCCTTCGGGCAAGGCAGAAGGCAGAGGGCAGAGGGCAGAAGGAATACGTATTTTTTTATACTTTACAACATCTCTGCTCTCTGTCTTGCCTTGACCAAATCGGGTCCAAGCCCCCACCATACCGGAGGTTGGTGGTCTTGAATCAGTGGGGGTCTAAGCATCCACTGTATTCTATTATACCTTCTGCCTTCTGCCTTCTGCCTTCTGCCTTTCTTCTTGACTTTTGACGAACCCGTTCGCGCAGCGTCTCCCCTTGGGAGAAGGGGCTGACCATGTACAAAAAAGGTAGGTGATACCCACAATCGCGCTAACGCAGTCTGGTAAACCTCACCTTTGGTTCACTCTTTGTTCTCTTATAGATGTAAACCACTTTTTATTGATTATGGTTAACACTTATGGCAGGGAGAAAGAAGTTAGACCGCATCAATACAATGCAAGAGTTGCACCAGGAACGGGAGATAAGCTGAAAGAAATCGCGCAAATCTTAGGCTATATCTATGATAATGAGGGATCAACAGGTCAGTTGTTGGATGCTTAAGCCAATGGTACCTTATTAATCTCTACAAAAAACAACCGTGAATCTTCTAAAAGTGGATAATTTTATTTCGACTTAGTGGTGTAAAATAAATATGGGGACATTTAGTGTCCCCATTAGTTTAGAAAAGGAGGTGGTAATTACTGAGTAAAAATGGTAACGGTCATCGAGGTTTTTGGAATCCGGTAAAAGTCTTTATCCGCACTCTTCTAAAACATTGGGAGAAGGAAGATAAAGTAGCTGGAGAAACATACCTCGTAGACTCAGAGGTTGTCAAAAAAGATTTGGAAGATGTGGCAGATGAACCACAACAAGAATCTCTAAATGACAACAACTGATTAAGCTGATAGCCCCTGACTAGCCCTTAGGGGCTATCTTCCTTATAATTTTACATGTTAGATTATGTTAGAATCAAGTACTACGATTATCCGTCCCGTTTACTACCGAATTATAGAACGCCGTGGAAATGGTTGGGCTTTTAAGGAAGGTGAACCGTTTGTCAATTGGTTGAACGCCCCCTGGCTTGCTCAAGAGGACATATACGCTGCTTTCGACACTTCTATGAAGAAGGTTGCCATTGAGCTATTTAGAATCAACGGTGGCAAGCAGGGTTATTATATAGCTAATATCTTGGATAAAAAATACTACTACTGCGGTACTGAGTGGTCAGATGTCAAAGCCAAACTTCTTGAATTGGGGATTGGTAGGCCCGACCCGATGGAGGTTTAACCGTACTACACCGAATCATCCATCCATCCGCACTCCTAGCAGTCCCAATGTACCCGCGCCGTGTAGTCGTTGTTAAAGAAAGTACCACAACTGGGACATTTACCAGTAAACATCGGGTGATTATCCAACAATTCTAACTGCTGCTCCTGTGTCCAACGTTGTCGGGGTTGCACAATCAATTAAGCGTTGTAGTAACTGGCCCCTTCTGGTTCCCACTGCTCCTGGTTATGGCTTAGGCTTTCGGGGTTCTCAAATGTCTGCTTATCCTCCAAATCTGGGTCGGTACGAAAATCAAGGCAAGTGCTGCCACCAGAACCAGCAGGATGTAACGCGCAGACGAGGTGAGGGTCTTGGGCGTAGAATTGGCAGCGATCGCCGTTGGGGGACTTTTCGCATACTACCCTGTTATCGGCTTGACTGGAGCTACTCAAGGGCGCTCAAGGACTACAATTAATGGATTGAGCACCATCAGTTGAACTTGAAACATATACTTTATATTCTGCTGGACATATTTGAATTGAATTACCTCTTTGAATTTTGATTTCCTGTGAAAGCTGGCAACTTCTAAACTGTGCTTTATCATCAAAAGATATAAATCTTTTGGCTTGGCAGTTAAAATTCAATGACCCTGAACTGGGACTGTAAACCTGTATGTTTGTAACTTGTCCAAGAATACAAGTTGCCAATGAATTATTCTGATAATTACTAGCTGTCCCAGTCTCACACACAACTGATGCTTGAGCAGGTGGAGAAACTGCAAAGTTAATTGAAAATAAACCCAAGGAAGAAGTTAAAACTGCCAAAACTTTAGACGTAAATCTCATAAAGATATTGGTCATTAGAATAAAATTTATTACTTCAGTTTTACTTTATTGCTCCTACAAACTAAGCCAGAAAAATTACTGAACTTGCTTAAGGTTTCTGTGAACGTTTTAGCTGGCAATGAATGTGGGTTATTGCGATCGCACTTCAAAAAAAGAATCCGGGTCACTCCAACTTGCCCACAATTTCCCTTAACCTACTTCTAACCTCCTCACTAAGCTGTGCATACACTGCCTGTTTAAACCCAGTCGTCCAACCAGCCGTCAAGTATTCCAACGCCTCCGCATCTAGAAGGGGGTCGCTGAGAATAAGAGCCTGATTTGCCACTGCCGACCTATCTAAACCATCCACCCTCTCCCCCTGGTGTCCAACATGATTGTCCAACGTGTGTCCAATGTCAGTGGCTGTCGTAATTACGTCGTTTTGACATTCCCCCTGGTGTCCAACATGATTGTCCAACGTGTGTCCAATGTCAGTGGTTGTCGTAATTACGTCGTTTTGACACTCTCCCTGGTGTCCAACATGATTGTCCAACGTGTGTCCAATATCGGTAGTCACGGTAGTTTCGACTTGGTTGGACAACTCTGGTATACTTTCCCCCTGGTGTCCAACACCGCTGTCCAATGAGTGTCCAATGTCCTCTAACCCTTGCTGTTCAACCACTTCAGGGATTACATTGGACAACTCTACAAACTGTGAGGGGGGAGTGTCCCCCATATTTACAGCCAATCTGTAAACTTTATGTCGTGGGTCTGTAGTAGACGGGCGTACACTCAGAATTCCCCTCTGAGAGAGTCTTTGTAACGCTTTGTAAATCGCTTCTCTCCCCCACCCGATCGCACCTGCAATTTCAGCACAGCACAAGGCAATATTCTCCGGCATTTTCATGAGTAGTTCGATAATGCGATCCGCCTTTGGCGGCAGCGCTTCGCTATCGCCACATTAACAACCTAGATGCATCTTGTTAACGAGAAAACCCCAATGATACAAATCACGCTCCCACTCCAGGCTCGCCTCAAGAGGCTTGCCGGATAGTCGAAGCGCACCACGGGAACCTGAAGAGTTCTGCGTTAATGATAAGTGTTTTGAAGCGCGAGTTGTGTCAAAGTTATGACTTGCTTATGCTGCACTATCATTTCCAAACTCTCTTACTTTTGTACTTTTCCATTCAATCAAAACCTTGCCATCTAAAGCAGCGACAATATCCATAAAAGTTTCCAACGTTGGGTTTCCGTCATCAGATGTTGCCTTAGCAAGCATATTCCTGCGATTTACGGGGGTTGCTGTCGTATCACCCTTTTTACGCCGAATCTCACAGTAGCGGCGGTTTAGAGTTGCTAGGTCTATGCCTAGTTCCTCCATCCTCTCCCTAATCATAGACATATCCATACTTCTTATACTTTTGCGACTTTTATATAAGTCTACAAAGGCATAAGGTAATTTGCTAACCCTAGGCATGTAATTGTCCTCCTTCGTTCTTTAGATTATACCTTATGAGGAAAAATGACAAGCCAAAAAAAACTTATTTTATGCTTTTAAGTTATTGTATTATGCCATAAAAAGCATTAATATAAGAGAGACAAAACAAAAGCGATCGCTCACCTTCCACAGTCGCGATCGCCTTTGTTTTAGACCTCAATCACAAGGACTATTACCAAATGTACCACTACACAGAAGCTGACCTCAACCCAAGTATAGGTGCTCCAAAACGGATTGTTACAACTAATGATGAGCAAACGCAAGCCATAAAAAGAGAAACCACAGATACAGTTGCTGTTTGGGGATCGAAGCACTTCCCCCATACTTGAGGGAGACAAAGTGTTTTACCTCGTTTGCCTCAGCTATTTCACTCGGCGCATTGCTTGTAATGACGACGAACTCGACTGGACTTGGTGTGCAGCAATAGTGAAGAAGGTCTACAAGAAAACCGTAGACTTGGAATACAGGATTAAGCATACAGATACGCTTTTTCATGCCAAAAAGGTCAAGATTTCACGATTAAGACGTGAGGTACTAGACAGTTATTCGGTAGCTGTTTATGACGGATTTGAAACATAAAGAGCAGAATGAAGCAGTTGCAGACCAAATCATACAGTAGGCGGCAGCGGAACCAACACAAGTCTAAGAACTCTGGGTGTGAAAAGCACAGTCGGGATTGAACGCAGCTGAAGAAGCGTAGATTAAATGCACTGTCTCACTCCTAGGACAGTGCTTAATAACCACTCCTTTGTCGCACACACAAATCACTTAACAACTGAGGAGGTGAAATGGAACCAACACGCCTATCAGTTAAAAGCGTTTTATCGACGATGTGTCAGAGCAAGCAATTTAATGCAACCAGTCAACGTAGTTCGATTAGATGAGCGTACTAAACGGATTTTCGTATTGATTGGCGAGACAATTGAAGTAGAGATATTTCCCAATGTGTCCGTAATAATTAAATGACTCAACTCAATTTTGACCAAATGCCAGATAAAGAGCTACTGACTTATGTTAGAACCCACCCCAATGACACCGAGGCGTTCCATAAGTACATGGACAGACTAGACGCTCGTCCTGGTGTAGTTTGCACTACAGATGAGGAATTTGAAGCTGAATTGATCAAGCGGATTAATCAGCAACAGCAGTAATACAAAGTACAATCAGGCGCTGGGTGACATTTATCCAGCGCTCGTTTAGTTGAAGCAATTACGACTTAGGGTGCGCTCAATACCTAAAAACCCCCTTTAAGCGCACCCTAAAAGATTTGGCGGGTGCTGCTTCTACATCCTTGAGTGCGATTGGTTGACCACTGCTATGTATGGCGAAGTCTCCCTTCAGATGATGTGAGCGATCCATTACCACAGGATGTGGTTGTAAGACTGAGTAAGAAAATCCGATGAATTGTGTGACCCGCACAGAGTTCGTGGGGGTCATGCGCACAGAATTGGCAGCGATCGCAGTGGGGGAGTTTCCGCATACTACCCTGTTATCGGCTTGACTGGATGCGATCTCACTACTGGGCAGTGCTTTATGCAGTGCGTAGGCGAAGCCAAGAGCAGGCATCGCTCCTACAAATTATCCAGGGAGAGGATTGGGTGTTGAGGAGAGGGTTGGGAGTGCGTAGGCAAAGCCAAGAGCAGGCATCGCTCTTCCCAACTCGTGATGTGCTTGAGAGTAGGATGGATACTCAGTAGGGAGTGGAGTTAGGTCTAGACGCTCAAGTGCCGTGTGTGCCTGGGCATCGCTCTTGAGAATCACCACGATAGATAGGCGATCGCCAAGAGCAACATTATTGGAGCTATTTTAGCGATCGCCCTCCTTTCTTTTTCTTCGATTATGATGTTACTCGTATCCCAATTCTGAATTCCGTATCTGCATATCTATTAACCCAATGTTGTGACTTGAATTTAAAAATGAAATTTTAGCTCATGATATGCGTCAAACATGAGTATCTAGTTTATGCTTCACTTTTAATATTCGAGTTTTTTTATTAATAATGATTATCGTGTAGGGGATGGGAAGAGGGAGAAGAGCAACGCTCTTCTCCCTCTTCCTAGTTTGATTATCATTATTATTCAGCCATAACCTGAATTAGCGATCGCGTTATCTAAGAGCGATCGCTGCCCTACTGAAAAATTATATTTAAACTCAGTTATTAGAAAAACAACGGCTTTAAATCATAAAATGAGCGTTTGAATCATATCTTGGGATGAAAGTTTATAAAATGCTATTTTTACATGGTTATTTTGTACAAGTTTTGTCCGAAAAAGTTTTTTAAACTCATTTTTTGGTTATGCTTCAGAAATTAAACACACGCTCATGATTTGATGCAGAGTCTCATGTTAATTATTGGCTGAAAGCATGAATAAAGCGTTAACTCCTGCTCTAGTTATGCTTCAGAATTTTTCTCAAGTTTTGGTTCAAAGCACAAATGTGCCTCAGAGAGGAAAGAGAAATAATTCCGGTGCAAGTGGATTTGATATCATTACTTAAGAAGTAGAACCATAGTATTCTCTTCGGAGAATTTGATATATGCTCGAAATGAAGACGAATTGCGAACGCTGTCAAAAGACTCTGCCCCAGGATTCTGATATAGCAATGATTTGCTCGTTTGAATGCACCTTTTGCGTTACGTGCGCAAAAGATGCCCTTTCTCTCCGATGTCCGAATTGCGGTGGTGAGCTGATTCGTCGTCCTAGGCGTTCTGTTCAACGTCCTTAGCCGAATGCCTTCTTCAACTTTGCTGCTAGCAAACCGTTTACTTATGCAAGAAGTCTAATTTTTTTCGTTAGCCAGTTATGAACTTTGACCAAGGATTAGAAGTTGCAGACGAAGCAGTCTTTAACAAAGTAGGAAGACGGCTAAATGCGGGAGGTAATGAAACAAGTTCGAGATTTCTTTAACCACTTCAAATTTTTTCATTCAGGCGATCGCCCCTACAAATTATCAGGGAGAGGATTGGGTGTTGAGGAGAGGGTTGGGAGTGTGATCGCTCTTACAAACTATCCAGGGAGAGGAGTGGGTATTGGGGGGATGGTTGGGAGTGCTTTTGCTACTCACGAGGTAACATATTCTTGTCAAAAGCGTTTTGTTTGATACGAGATAATGGCACGCCCACCCCGAGAACTAAAACCCAACTACTGTTACCACATCACTGTACGGTGCAACAACCGTGAGTTTAAATTAAGTCGTTACGAATGCCGAGAAGTTTTTCTATACGCAATTAAAAAAGCTCAGGATAAGTTTAATTTTAAACTGTATGCTTTATGTATTATGAGCAATCATGTTCACTACCTAATTGAACCAGCACAACCTGAAGACTTACCCAAAATTATGCACTGGCTCAACTGGTATACTGCTATGTGTTTTAACAGGATGCTTAACCGTACGGGACATTTCTGGGAAAAAAGATATCACAGCAGTGGCTTTGAGAAAACGGATTATAAGAGAGCATTAAATACAATACGGTACATTCATCTTAACCCCAAAGCAGCTGGAATGCAGCAGGGGTTTTTCTACGATTTTAGTAATTATGGGACTCATGATCGATTGACTTCGGACGGGATTACGCAGTGGCATCCGGCGTTTTTGCAGTTGGGGAGAACTTTAGAAGAGTGTGCTGCGAAGTATCGTAGGTTCTGCCAAAAATATCGGCCACAGGGGAAACACCGCTGCGCGAAAGTCAAAAGTCAAAAGTCAAAAGTCAAAAATCAGTATTTTAAGACTCAAAAAATAGTAATGTTTTACCATTTTAATTTACTCTTGAAACGAGTAATTATATACCAATTTTTGATATGAATTTAATTGAAACATGGATAAAAATGGAATAAATAAACTTTTGACTTTTGACTTTTGACTTTTGACTTCCCGACAGGGCGTGAGTTTACCTTGGAACAAACAGAGGGTGACGGAGAGTACTGAGGTGCGGGATGTGTGCCGTAAAATTTATTCTACAAATCGCTAGAATAAACTGTTTTCTTCCCTCGGTGCCAGGTACACCCCTTCGGGGAAGTCAAAAGTCAAAGGTCAAAAGTCAAAAGGTCATTCAACTTTCTTGTCTAATTGTATTAGAAATTTAGATAATTACTAAGTCTAAATTAATATGTCAAAGTGCTAAAATAGTCTAATTATTAATGTATTAATGTATTCATTTTTGACTTTTGACTTTTGACTTTTGACTTCCCGATAGGGCGTGCTGATTCTTGCGTGGAAAGGGACGCTGTAACAAATCTTTATAAAACTCTGAAACGCCTAAATGTTACAGTTTACAAGTCTCGATGCGAGAGAAGAAATAACGAAACCCCCGCGTTATTGCCCCGCTGTAAGGTAGGTGTCCCCGAGGAGCTTTACTTCCGTGTAGCTCCGTGTAGCTTAAAATCAAAGTGTAGCTAATCCAGCTTCCTCTTACTCGCCATCCCACGCGATCGCCAAACTTATCCCAGGCTTCTTCACAAAATCTGCCGTCAGGTACACCGCCGACCTCCAGGTAAATTTTCTTCTGAACGCTGAAGCCAAAACGTCCATTGCTGTATTTTACCCATAAACGGTCTATGGTGCGTAAGTCAGTGCAGGGAAAATTCAACAGTTCTTTGGGTTCAATCCACTCACCTGACTCACGACCTACAACTTCGAGCATGACCAAAGAGGTTTCATAGTCGGCATCTTTCCAATTTCCACTACTCAGCAAGTTGCGGAGTCGGGTGTAGTCTACACCAACATCAGAACTCAGATTATCAGGGACAGAGACTCTAACATTGGGTACAGCAGGTTGAGGAGGTGTTGTGCTTGGTATTGGTACAGCACCGGATTGTAAGGCATCGAGCATATCTTTAGCACTCTTGTAGCGCTCTCGGGGATGCAAACGGATTGCTTTATCCAAGACTGCTATGAAATCTTGACTGAGGTTGGAAGCGTATTGATGCCAGAGAATCTCACCAGTGGTATAGTCTGTATTCAATTGTTGAGGTTGTTTACCAGTTAGTGCATAAATTGCTGTTAGCCCCAAACTATACAAATCGCTAGAATACACAGGACGACCTGCTGCTTGCTCGCTGGGCATATACCCTAGAGTCCCAATCACAATTGAGCTAGTTAAATTACCTTGAGAATTTAACTCTGTACCCATTACTTCTTTAACCGCTCCAAAATCAATCAGTACAGGCAGGTCAGCTCGAACTGATAAGATTATGTTGTCTGGCTTGATATCCCGATGAATAATACCTTTTGAATGGACTTCATCCAAAACCAACAGTAAGCTTTTAAGAGCTACTCTCACAAAACTTTCACTCAGCGTCACTTGCTGTTGCACGAGTTGGGTTAGAGTTTGACCATCAATCCACTGCTGCACTAAGTAAAAGTATCCAGCAACACTAAAGTAAGCATACAAGCTGGGAATTTGACTATTTTCTTCTCCTAGTTGTTCTAAAATGGCAGCTTCCCTTTGAAATCGTTCTTGCACGAGTTGGTAAATTTGGGGATTATGTGCAATTGGTTTAAGCTGCTTAATCACACACCGACGAAGAGAGGGTGTATCAGTATCTTCTGCCAAATAGGTTTTACCGAAACCTCCTGTGCCTAATAAATTAAGTACTCGATAGCGCTCTCGCAGTAACGATACTAACCCTGCGCCACAAGTCAGACAGAAATTTATCCTGTCGGGATTTTGAGGATTTCGGCAATCAGGATTAAGACAGTAAATCATCGCTATCACCTTTAGTTGACGCTGAAAACATCGTGAGATTTAAACATCAAGAGCGGTTTGTGAACTAGAGGAACAATTATTTGCTTCTTTTTGTCTCACCACTTCCGTCATGAAGGTTGCTACAAGATTGCTAACTGTTCGATTTTCAGATTTAGCCCATGTCTCTAGTTTCGCTTTTAGTTCAGGAGGTACATAAAACCCGACTAACACTGCTTTTCGGCTGTTCACGTTCAGTTGCCTCAAGTGGTATTATCACTGATTATAAGTCAATACGCTTGGTGGTCAGCCTTTTTTCTCTCCCCACAACCCAATCTTCATCCTGCGCTGCGCGATCGCTCCCCACAACCCAATCTTCATTTCCGCTCTTCGATCGCGTTCTCCAAAATAACTTACTGCCATATGGATCGCACACTCGTTATTTGGTAGCGGGAGGTATGACAAAACCTTACAGTTGGGCTTGTGCTGATCGCACCCTAACACGCTCGGTACAGCAGCCGCCGGAATCTCAGTTAACGACGCCCAGTCTACGGGAAAAGTGACTCCCTGTCTACTGATCAGAAATTTTGAGGGCCTACCAATTGAAGTTTGATCGCTCACCAAGCACGCCTTATTTGTCACAGTATATACCTTCGACTGCTGCGGATTAACCGCATTGCTAACAGTGTAGGTCCCAGGCGGAATACTGGAAATAATCAAATTATTCCCACTCTTCGCTGCAACTGGCTGTGCAGCAAAGGTACAGCTAACTGGGTTAGTTGGGAACTCAACTCGTCATGGTTGGGACATATGGATCGTTAGAATGATTTTCGCCCTGATGATACATTGCCGAATGGTTGGGAACGAGTAACGCCTAGTGTTTACAGTAGGTCGGGGTATGATAAAGGACATATTGCGCCGTCGGGCGATCGCACTCTCAATGCCTCGGATAATTCCCAAACCTTTTTGATGACCAATACGATGCCCCAAACACCAGATAATAATCGGCATACCTGGGAAGGTTTGGAAAAATATTGTCGCACACTTGTAAGGCGTGGCAAGGAACTGTACATCATTGCTGGTCCATACGGCAGCCAGGGTACACTTAAAGGTCAGGTGACAATTCCCCAGTCAACTTGGAAGGTGGTTGTAGTGTTAGACCGTCCTGGTAGTGGTGTTACTGCTAATACTCGTGTTATTGCTGTGAACGTACCCAATCAGCAAGGGATTAACTATGACTGGAGGGCTTATAGGGTTAGCGTGAAGACATTGGAAGGGTTGACGGGGTATCATTTTCTTGACAATGTTCCTGCTGCTCGACTAGGTGGTGGATACTCAGTAGGGTGGGGAGATGGGAGAGCGTCTTTACCTTGGAACAAGCAAAGAGTTCACAGTACGGAAGTGAATGAGGTAGCTCAGATCTTGCACCTGCCGAATAAACCCGTAAAAAACAAATAAAGAGTATAAAAATCTAACACTAGAATCGGCAGAAAGCTTATGTGTATTAAAGTAATTTAAACTACTAATAAAATTAGAAAAATACGAGATTTCCTCATAAATCTGATGGCACGTTTTGTTAGGGCATGATATTCCTTGTAGCGAGTTGTAGGCGTATGCGATCGCTAATAATAAGAGTGACTCGATTTGTGGAAATGTTCAAAGTATGAGAGAAAGGGCGTGAAATACATTATAGATAAGCAAGAAAAATGGTTTCAATTCTTAGGCGCGGGACAAAGTCTAGTCTACACTTTGCTGTCATTGATGCCTTCTATTTACCAACAAGAAAATCTTGAAGCAATGTTGGGAATGTTCTTGGAAGCGCAGGGTTATCCTCTACCTCAACACAGTAAAAGTAAGTCACCCAGTGCCTTGAGCAGATTTCTCAATATCTACGCTTGGTCAACCAGAGGTATCCGTACATTCGGGTAAGTGACGCAACTGGGGACCGCTGCGCCCTTATTGGGCGGTGCCGGGTACGGGCTACCAAGACTTGGTATTAGCAACCCTTGATTTTTGCAGCCCGCACCCGGCACTCCGCTTCGCCGCCCAATCTTCCCCAGTTGCTGAACCACTCGTGGAGGCAATAAGTAATTGACCACAAGGGCGATCGCGGACTAAAACACAATGCATCGATAGTCCGTGAAGGAGTTATGGCGCGTTCTTACATTGTGGTACTCTCAAGGGTGTAGATTTTTGCCAATTAATCGACCACGGGGCGACCGCGAACCAACAGTAGAATACTGAGATAGTCTGACCTTGGAGTTACGGGGATTAATCCCAGAGACTTCACCACATTGAATAGAGGTAAATAACCGGATATAAGAAATGGGGATTAAGCAGCATTGATTACTTGCGATAGATTAATCAGCAACGTCAGGAAGCACTCGATTGGGCTGGCGAATTAGAGCGTGCAGCACTTACTGCTGCCGTCATAAAATCCAAGACATTTCGACGCTGAGACCGCAGAGTAGTAACAACAGTTAACATCCTTTGTACAAAACGACTACCCGCCTGGGTTTGAGAGCCAAAACTGGTACGTCGCTTTCCTCACAGCAGGACGTATAGCTCTAACGGATACGCATTATTTGTTGGTTCAACGCCCTCAACAGCCACAAACAACCATAAGGCTGGCTCAACTTTCAATATTTGGCGGCAAGTGCGAACAGTTTTAGCCAATGGTGTTTTTTCTTTGGAACCAATCTCAGTTAGAGGCAGCCTCTTGTAGAGAGGACTTGATGGAGTTACGAATTTGTTGGACTAAAAACGAAGCTACCAACGCTTCAAAGTTCCATCCCTGACTCGATGCCATAACTCAAATAATTTCTCCTGTTGTTTTACCAGAGCCGTTCCTAACTCCGTTGATACTCCGGGACGTTCTGATATTTTGATGAATTCTCGTCTCAGATGTGCCCAACACAATTGTCGCTGTTCCAAACCTACCCAGTTGTATGCTGCATATCGGTCTGAGTTTAAAATACCCCTAAAGTCTTCACCCAGGAGATTACGGGCAGCATCGGCACAACGGGAAAGCGCAATCTCAAAAAACGTAACTAGTGGTGTAACCGCGACCCAGAGCCAACCTAGACTCTTTTTGGCATTGCATCCATCAACGTTTCCGCAGGACTTAGCTTGTTTCATCCGCCCCAACTACTTCGGAGTTCTGGACGTATATTTGAGTCGAATTCAACCGCACTTTCTACTGAATTGCTGGCTTCAAGTCTGAGTTTGTTAACTGTACCCAAGGACATCGAGATTCCAAATATATCAAGCATTGCACTCTGCACCATCCGAGTACTGTGGCGGTACAGTCCACTCAACACGGTGGCAAGAGCTACTACTCTTACCCCGTAGCCACTTGGATGCACGTCTACAGGTAATGTTGCACGGGTTAATGTCCCGCATTCGGAGCACATTAGTTGGTGTAAGCGATGTTCTATGATTATTGGATTGATGGGGGGAATTTCTACAATCTGATGGCGGTAGGGGTTAACATCTTCTCCCCTTAATTTTTCTCCACAGCAGGTACAAGTTTGTGGGTGGTGGTCTAAAACGTTTTCACACTCGGATAACTCATACAGTTCGCGACTATGACCCTTATGACCTGGTTGTCCTCCTCGCTTTTTACCTGTCGTCTTTTTTTCTTGGACCTTTTCGGCATTGAGTGGATCTAAGGAGGGGGGAGATGACGAGTTCTTTGATGTGCGATTAATTTTTTCTAATAGCTCCTGCTGTTTGGCCTCTTGTTCAGCAAGCCAATCTTGCTGATTGCTTTATGTGCTGCCCCATTTTCTCCACCAATTGCTTGACATTGGCTGGAGTCTTTTCCCAATCTAAGTCGGAAATTTCAATTCCGTAGGCGAGGCCGTTTTCATTCATGCCTCTTAATATACCATCTACGTGTACTTATTTTTCACGGTAGCGAGACAATTCCTGTGAACGGTTACACCAAATAAAGCTGCGATGGGATGTGTTTCTTAGGAGTAAACAAACTACCAATTGTGCTGGTAACGCCCGATTTCTTTCTTCGTTGGCCTTGCTGATGACGATCGCTTCTTCAATTGCCTTCGCTGGTATAGCAAGCTCAATCGCTTTCAGCAAATCGCTACTTTGTATCGTTGGGGACAACAGTGAGAAATCTTTGAGATGTACCACACTCAATTACCATGCTTCGGAATAATCCTTAATTTACCAGACTTTGAAGCTTAACTGAACCGTATTGTGCTATATAGGAATTTTTCAAAAAAATAAAATTTTTACGGCTATTGGCGTGCGTTGTCTGCCAGACAAGTAGATTGTAGACAGGACTTGCGCCAGACTATCCGGTAGACAACTGAGCAGACACAGTAGATTGTAACCAGACACAGTAGATTGTAACAAGACTTGCACCGGACTGTTGAGCAGACACAGTAGATTGTAATCAGATAAGCGCCGGACTATTGGGCTGACAAGGAGCAGACACAGTAGATTGTAGACCAGACGCTCGACGCTTGTCTGGCAGACAACGGAGCAGGTATTGAGCCGAGATGTGTGCGAAAACGGAAATAGTGGCTGAAAAGGCTTGATTTTTCGTTGCCTATAACAGTGTTAAGTACACAAAGGTAGCAAGTTACCAAAATATAGCAGAATAACCGTTTTCAGCCTTAACTTCCGAATATGCAGCTATCTCGGCTCAATGTCTACTGGGTATTAGCCTAATTTGTACCCAGTAAAACTGGAGTCAAAATCGCTGGAAGCCCTTCTATGCATACACTACACTTTTTTGTCAGAGGGGAACTTCAGTTAAAAACTTTACCTAAACTAGCTTTCAATTCTTTGTCACCTTGCCCATAGTATTACGTCCCCCAGCTAAAGAAAGTTCCGGCTTTACTAAAGAAAGGGAAGAATAATTTACATGGTGGCTACTTGTGTAATTAGTTCATCTAACTCGCTGTCAATTGCTTCTAAATTCTTGTGAATAGATTGCAACTCATGGAGTTTCTGTTCGACATTTTCCTGCCCTTTTTTCTTTTCTGACAAAATAGAATCTACCTGGTCTCGAATATTTTGAATTTCCTGACCGAGTTCTTGGTCAACAGCATCCTTAATCTTGCCTATTTGCTGGACGATAGCATTGCTGAGTTCGTCGGCTTTTTGGAAACTATCTGTACGAATTTGGTTGATAAATTTCTCAGTGACTGCTGCCTTAATTTTGTCATTAGTTGACTGAATTTTCCAAGCACCTTGGACAAGACCGCTAACAACCATAACCGGAATCAGAATAAACGGATTGAAACCAACAAAGGCTTCAGTTACAACGAGTAAAGCGCATTGTGCAATTAGACCTATCGCCATTTCTTGAAAACCAAAAGCCGCTCCCAATGCACCTGCAGCAGCATTGCCGAACAAATAGCCTCCAGCAGCAGCAAGAACACGCTCCAGTAAAGACACTTTTGCTTCTTGATATGTGATTACATCTTGGGAAGCAGAAGTACCAGCAATTAAATCAACGCGTAAATCTTCTACGTTCCTAACAAATGCTTCTGCTCTTTGCTCTAATTCAAGCATGAGGTTTTGTAATCGCTCAGTTAAAAATGGTTGTAGTTCTGAAGATTGCCATGTAGCAAATTCTGTCTCTATCCTGTTAGCAAGATGGTTTTTAACTTCTTCGACTACTTTTTCTATCTGTGAAGTCACCCATTCAAACTTCAAAAACTTAACTGGCTCTTTAATTTCATATTCTGTCATCCACTCTGTGATTTTTGTCTCAGCTAATTTCTGATAGAACTGCTGTGTTTTTTGCTGTACAGATGGCTTGGTATCAGCAATAAAGTTAGATACACGGGTAATTATTTGCTGACGTTCCAATTCTAGTAATCTCAATGGTTCTTGAGCAGCTTCATATCGTTTTTCTAAGGTTTTTAAATCGGTGCGTAGGAGTGTTTCACGATCGGGAATTACCCGCCTTGCCTCACGAATTGCACCTTTGACTTCTTTAGCTGGTTGGAGAATTTTGAGTCGTCCTTTTTGGGTAGTGAGAAATGTTGCTAACGCTTCTTCCAGTTTAGGTAAACCAGATTGATTCAATCGCTGCTCATCTGGTTCTAGACGACCTTCTAGCGCACCAAGAGCATCAATAAAAAATATACTTTCTTCACCACGTTTGGTACGAGAAGCTAGTTTGGAGAAAGCATATTCTTTAATACTTTCTCTTTCTTTGGTTCTAATTTGGTTAATTCGATTGCAAATGAAGAAAATATCTTCATGTCCCATGCTAATCAAATTATTATCTATGAAACTAAGTTCACTTTGGGAACAAAGAACTTCACAAGAGAGAACAAACAGAACAGCATCAACAGTGGATAAGTAATCCGTTGTGACTTTCTGGCGAATTTCATGCTCATTCAGTCCAGGAGAGTCAATAATTTCCACACCATCTTTACAAATTTCTAAAGGCCAGAATAGCTCTAACTTTTCGTAAGGATTTTCTTTGATTTCGCTTACATTATCTTTAATTACCACATAATCTTCAATTTGATCGATGGGAATTTCGCTGGCTGGCTTGACTCCATTATCTGTAGAGTTAGTGTAATGCAGTAAAGCACGTTTGGGATCTCCCCATTTAACCTCATTAATGATGGCGGTACAAGGCTTTGCATAGGCAGGCAAAACTTCAGCGCCTAGCATGGCATTAATAAAAGTGCTTTTACCGCGCTTGAATTCTCCTAAAACTAGTACTTTAAAGCTGTCTGCCTGAACACGAGTTTCCAATTTATGCAGTGTTTCTTTCCAACCTTTCATATCCAGGGAATCTAATACATCTAGCTGGCGCTGAATGAGAGCAACTAAAGCTTTCCGTCGTTGTTGAAACAAGTCGAACTGTTCGTGGGTAGTCATATTAACCTCCAAAAAATTTCAGAATTTAAAACAGATGGAAATAGGAATTAATGGTTGGACGTTTCTACTGCTGCGAGGATTTCTTGTTTCAAAGCAGAGGCTTTATCAAGCATTTGTTGCCAAGGTTGTTCATCTGAGTCTGGATGACTTACTTCAATTGCAGCCGTTTTGGCTGAGTGCCAAATAACTTGTTGGCGTTGGGTGTCTTCTGCTACTTGCTGATATAACTGGCGCAGTCGCTCAAAGATTCGCTCGTAGTATTCGTTAAATGCCTTGTCTACAGAAAGTTCCAATTTCTTCTGCACTTGTTGTCGCTGTTCTTCTAATTTGTCACTGAGGAATTGTTCGCTTAGAATAGCCGCACCCAGACTGAGAGCGATCGCCATCACCGCTGCCCCTCCTGTAAGATAGCTACCAATTACTGTAACACCACCGCCAAGTCTTGTTAACCAGCGGTAACGCTGAATGGGAGACATTTCCAACTGTGGCAAGTTAGGCTTTATCTCTAGATTTTCCTGTGTTTGACTTGGTTGCTGAGTCATTTGAGTAGAAAATATGCGAGATACTTCTGCTGTTAGCCAGTCAAAATCATCAGTAATTTCCTGAAGCAGGAATTCTTCGGATTTCTGTCCTAAAGAAAATAACTCCCGCCGCAGCCGCAAAGGTAACTTACACTCCCACCAAGTTTTGGGATTATCTGTCTGACTCAATTCTTGGTTCAGTACTTCTATGAGTGTGCTTTTGCTACTGAAAAGATTTTCCTTTAATGTTTGTCCGTGCTGAATACGTCGCCGATCCAACTCTAAGCGAATTTGTTCCCATTGAAGTTCAGCAGTTCGCATTGCTGTTTTTGCCTTTTTTAGTGCCTGTTCGTGTTCAGCAGCGCTCCCGACGGCAGATGCGATCGCCACAGAACCTATATCAATCAACTGAGTCAATATATCAATGAGTTGTTTTGCTACCTGCTGAGAGCGCCATACTTTGTGATTGCCTCCTGCTACCATAGCAGTAATTTGCGATCGCACTGCTTCTATTGCCTCAGTTTCGGAAGTATTTTCATCAACTGGATAAGATGGCAAAACTGGTATATCTGCCGAAATTTGGGCTATCCGTTCTCTAGTGACAGCTATGACTTCTTCTTGTTGTTCGTGTTGAATGGTATCTAACTTAGATATAATGACTATAATCCGGGGAATGTGCTTACCAATCACTTCTTGTTCAAGAAAGGCAGCTTCCGTCATACTGAAGGGTAGCGTGGCACTAACTAGTAGTACTGTGGCATCGCACTGACTAAGTAAATCAAAGACAATAGCCGCACGAGTAGTATTGAGTTCTCCAATTCCTGGCGTATCAATTAATTCAGCATCCAGTGCTTCTAGCCAAGGATGAACTAGGGTGAGCTGGACTTTAGCCAATACTTTCTGATCTTTGCCCTCTGAGTTAGTTATTAGCAAGTCGTTCCAAGAAGCAGCATCTATTGCCCGATGCACTTCTGGGCTATTGTCAAAACTAACTACCATGCTATCTTCTGTGCCAGGGGTAATAGTAGTTAGAGTTGCTGTAGTTGGCAATGCTCTGGTTGGTAGCAGTTCCCGTTCCAACAATCGATTGAGCAAAGTACTTTTACCACGACTAAATTCACCAACAACAGCTAGTCGAAAACCAGGAAAACGCAAGCGTTCTGTGATGGTTTGCAATTGGGAAACTATCTCCGAAACAGAACAGGATTCTGCCAGTACCGAACTTTGGTGCAGCCAAGAGTCAAGATACTGACTGAGATCCATAGGATGTTGATCAATCGTCATATAAAATTCTCCTATTAAACAATCACTTTCTGAGTGGGGAAATCGACAACTACTAATCGGTTGTCAAAAACACTTTGCGCTTTGAGAAAATCCTTGACATCTTTACTTACCTTCAATTGCTGCTAGCTTTTGTTGCTTTGCAGATAAAGATTTCCATCGTCTGTTTATTTCTTGGAGATCCGCTTGCATGGTTGTCTGTAAGTTAGTCAAACGCTGCAATTCTGTTTTTTGTACTTGCAATATTCCCTCAACAGTTGCCTTGTATTGAGCCATGTATTGGTTAATATGCTGTTTAAGGAAATTACTGATGCTGCGTGCATAGGTTTGTATTTCATCTTCAGTTTTGCTCTTCACACTGTTAAAGTGAGAATCCAGTGAAGGGCGCAGTTTGTCCCACAATTGCTGCTTACGTTTCTCTAAGGAAGCACCCACGATCCTACCGGATACAATTAGACCGACTAAACCACCTATGACTGTACCTACAACTGGTAAGATAGCAGTGCCGATTACACTTCCAGTAGCTATTCCTCCAACTGTAACAAAACCATCTTTAGTGTCCATCTGTTCCTGAAGTGATTGCATAGAAGTAAAAACATCAGATGTGTTGATTTGCACACCATCATGCATAGTGTTCTGAATTTCAAACCCTCCTCCAAGTGTCTGTAGCCGACTATACACCTCAACAAATTTGCTATCAAACTCACGACTAGCTGCTATTGCTGCTTGTGAGATACTCTTAATTTTGTTTTGCAGTTCCTGTTGTAGTTCATCCTGAGCTATTTTAAGGATTGATTCCGCCTCATTTTTGACAACATTCTCTAGCGCCTGTAAATCTTTAGCATTGAAGATGGCGTTGTATATTTTTGATATAGTTTTGTCTCGATATTTTTCAACACACTGACCACTCTTTGCTATCGTTGTTGAAATAGCGTCGTCAAGCATTCGCTGACACCACAACTGCTGTTCAGCAGTAAATAAGGCAAGATCCGGGATGATTTCTCGTTTAATTGCTTCTTGACGGTGCTGATAATTTTCCCACTGCGATCGCAAATTTCCCTCTAGCTGCTCAAATAATCGTGTCAAAAGACGCAAGACATTTTCTGATATGGCGAGTAAGCGCTCTCGACACAAACGGTCAACGACTAATTTTTCTAGCTGTTCAAATCTGTGTTTCCACATAAGTAAGTCTGGTGGTACTGGTTCTTCACCAGTAATGTCATCTATTACCACTTGCGCGGAACAACTGTATAAGATTGGTGGTTTAATGCCAAGCCGTTCTATAAGGCGCGATCGTAAGTTATTCAACACATCACTATGTTCCGGCTGCTTAATCTGATCCATACGTGTGACTACAAATACACAACGATGAAGAAACGGGCGCAAAGCACCCCCCAAAAAACTAGCTAAACTCTGGGATAAAGGCATCGTCGCTGGAATAATAATAATTACTGCATCAGCCTCGTTCGCTATGACTTTTCTGGTGATTTCTCCATGTAGGGTATTGGTGGCATTAGTTCCAGGTGTGTCAATAATGACAATACTATTGGCAAGAAAAGGAGCAGGGTGGGTAATAGTGAGTTGTTTCACATCTTTAGCAACTTCATCTTTGGCAGTCAGAACGTGAATATACTCTCGATTATTAATACCATTAACTCCAGGTAACCACGGGATAGTGATTTTTTGACTATTTACATGGGTTTTTATAGTTCCTGAGCGAGTTCCGCCAAGTTGTACTTGGACTTCTAGGCAACTACCGTAACGCAGTTTAGTAGCAGCAGCTGTGGTTGGCAAGACTGAGGTTTTGAGCAAATCATCTCGCAGTAATGCATTGATAAAAGTACTTTTGCCACTAGAAAATTCTCCAATAACTGCTAAATAGAGATTGGGATCACCACGTCGCTTTTGAATTTGGTTAATTTGAGAATGAATTTCGCTTTTTAACGCAGTAGAAATCTCTTCTCCCTGGATTATATTTGCAGCAAACTGCAAGTGGTCTTCAACATCCGTCAAAGCATCCAGTTCATCTATAGTTTCTTGATTTTTAGTATTTATCACAGTCCTTGAGTTCCTTTCTCAGGATGTTTTTTCGGGAGCATCCCACGCCAAAGATTGAATCTCTTGCTTCAAGGCAGATGCCTGAGTAATTAAATTTTCCCATTGATCTTTACCTCCCTCATTAACAGTTGTTTTTAGGCTACTTTCCCAAGCTGTGCGCCAAACTGCTTGATTCTTTTTGGTTTCCTGTATTAATTGTTCATAAAATTTCGTAAGACGTTCTGATAGATTTTGACAATACTGATCAACAACTTGTCCTATTCCTTCATCCAGTTTCTGTTCCAAAGTTCGTCTTTGTTGATCTCTTGTATTAATGGTAAATAGATTACCAAGTAATTCAATAATTTTTCCTGTAACACCTCCGAATATCATTGCAATAATTGTAGATAGCTTAACTACGATGGGAGAATAGTCGGGATCAATTTGAAAATTATTCAATTCAGGTAAATCAATATCTTTGGCAACTATTTGTTGTGTAAATTTTTGGTTAATTTCATCTTTTAACCATTGAAAATTATCATTAATAACAATTAAAGTATCTTTTTCTAGTTCTTTTCTAAAAAATGAAAGTTTATGCTTAAGAAACTTAGGTAGAACTGATTCTGACCATTTTTTAATATTGTTGTAATTATGTAAACTACTGGATAATTCTACTTTCAAATCTTCTTTAAAATCGAGAATTTTTTGATTCCATTTATCCTCATGCTGTTTACGCCGTTGCTCAAAATTACGCAAAATATCTTCCCAAGCAAGCTGATATTCTTTTATGTAGTGATCTGCTTGGCTTAACACTTTTTCCTTGTCTGTTGCATTCTTAAGCTCAATCGAGGTTACGGATTGACCAATTTCAATTAAAAGATTTAGATAATATATCAGTTGATTTAATACTTTTATTTTACGTGAGAGCCGACGCTTTCCTTTGCTCGTCATTAGTTCAATCTGAGTTCGCACTCGTTCAAGAGCATCATTTTCTAAAGTAGTAGGCTCAAGTGGATGTAAAGGAAGAATAGGAATTTTTGTAGAGATTTCCATTACTCGCTCACGGATCTTCTCAAATACACTTACTTTTTCTGCTTGACGAATTGTATCTAGTTTTGAAACAGCAACCAGGACATTAGGAATATGACAACCTAAAACTTCTTGTTGCAACAAGATTGCTTCTGTCATGCTAAAGGGTGATATTGCACTAATAAGAATAACAGCAGCATCACATTTACTTAACACTTCGTATAGTAAAGCAGTACTATAATGACTAAAATCTCCTACTCCTGGTGTATCAATTAGTTCAATATCAATAGTTTGTAGCCAGGGATGATTGACAGTTAAACAAACTTCAGTTCTTCCATTTTGCTTGCCACTAACTTGATGATTAACTAACAGATCGCTCCATGAGGATTCTTCTATTGTCCTAATTTCCCATTCATTTTGAGAGGAACGAACTTTTAAACTTTCTTGTTTCCCTGCAACAATTGAAATCAAGCAACCTGTAGTAGGTATAGCTCTGACAGGAAGCAGATTTCGGTTTAATAAACGGTTGATTAAGGTACTTTTACCACGGCTGAACTCTCCAATAAACCCTAAGCGAAAGCCTGGTAAGTGCCAATATTCTTTAAGTTTCTGAAGTTCAGTAACAACATCAGTATAAGAAACGGATTCAGCTAATTTTATAGCTTTATTAATGAAAATATCAATTTGTTGGTTTTCATCTGTATTTTCTTTATGTAAAAATTTAAGATTTATAGGCTTTTCATCTAAAAAAAATAATTTATTTAGATATTCAATGTAACTGTCTATAGAGTGATTTTTTTGGATATTTTTTTGGCTAAAATAATCTGTGAAATTTCCCATACATATTTCGTTTTCAAGTCTCTTCAGAAGTCCAGGATCATCTTCAATTTTTTGTTTATCTTTTACTAGATATTTGATAAAACCAGTATGTTGATATTCAATTGGTATTGAGCCATTGTTGACAAATAAACGAATTACATTATAATTCAATGGCAAATGTGGTACTATATCATTGCCATATTCAACACGATAATGAAGTGGCTTATATGATTTAACAAAAACTTCATCACCAACACGAGGTGCTCCATAAGTATAGACAGCTTCTACAATAGAAGGTGAAAATCTAGTAGCCATTAAAATAGCTATTGCTCCACCAAGACTATGCCCAGTTAAGAGTAACCTCAAGTTTTTATTGTTGTTTTTAATTTCAATTATCTTCTCTATTTCGCTATAATAATCATCAACTAAGTTAGTAAAGCCAGAATGAACCATTCCTTGACCAATAAAATTTTCTGCCTGTATAAACTGAAAATTTGTAAGCCAATCTACAATATTTTCTGACCCTCGAAATGCTATGGTTATATATTTGTTATCTTGATGTTGAAAATATCCTATAAAGCCTGATAGATCACCGCGTCTGTAAGAAAATGGCTCAATTTCAAATATTTTGCTATATTTAGATATTGTTTCTTTAACAGTTTCAGATATAGGTGTATTTAACTTGTAAGTATATTTAGAAGCATAAGCAAGATAGAGAGCTATTTCTTTACTAAATGGTTGAATAGGCATACATTTACTCCTTCTGTTCTGCTAAAAGGTATTGTTGCACTAACAAGTAAAACAACTGCATCACACTGACTTAGTACATCGAATGTAAAAGCAGCACTTTCATAAAATTGACTCTGACATTGATAAGCTACAAAAGTAAAAATGGTAATTCCGAAAAAATGCCATTCTTGATTAATAAGATATCTGTATAGATTAAATGTTGATTTTGTTAGGATTTTTGCTTGACTTAAATATTTTTTTATGTTGGAAGGACTTACGCATTGACATAAATCATCAAATATGGTATAGGAATTAAGAAACGCTTAACGTTTGATTTTTCCAAAAATGAGAGTGTTCCCGTCCACCGTAGGGGCGAACCGCCGTTCGCCCCTACAAGTCCGAAACGACCATTATCCGTTAATACACATGATGTTCAATTTGTATAGTGCGTAAGTCCTATAATATAAGAATTGTAAGCTTTTGACATTCCAAAAATAGGTTCGTTCAAAGCTCAAAAACAGAATTACATCTATAGTATTGTATTACATTGGGGGAATGGGGTTTTTGTGTTTGATTTTTTGCGATCGCCTCTGGCGCTGGGCTTCACTCCGAAGCCAGGGCAAACGCATTAAAATGTGTAAAAAGAAGTCTTGACAAAAAGTGCTATTAGGGGTAAATCTAGCGAGTGTGTTATGAGGGGCAAGATAGACTGAGAGTATTGCTGCATGAACTTTTCAGCTATCGTTCCCTATGAAATGATCTAGACTTAAACACACTCATCTACCAAAGTCACCATAAGAGTGGAACGAAAGAATAACGGTTTTAGCCATGTTCTGTCATACTACAAGCGGAGGTTTTGTACTACTTGCCCCTAGTAACACGTTCGCTAGATTTAGCCCATGCCGCCGCAACGCGATCGCTATCGGGAGCCATTCTCCATTACGTCCAAGATGATTTTCAGCGCTTCGTGCTGAATTTTTGGTAAAAACATGTTTTGTTATTTGAATTGGTAAATATGTTTTTGTATTTCCCAATTGCAGAATACGCACGACTAGTCGCTCCTCACCGTCCCACCCTAGCCTACTAATATAGTACAAATGTATGCTAGTGGGTTACACTGGCGAGGTGCGCGGGAGCCAGCACCAAAAAAACGAAACCAATTCTGGGTTTTTTCAAAACATCCTTTATAGCATGCTGATATCAGCTTTGATATCAGCTTAAAAGCCTTTAAAAAGCTAGGACTTACGCACAAGACAAATATGCAGCTATCTGAATCGAGGCGCAGTGCAGTTGTGTAGGTGATACACGCGGTTTCTGTAGTCCTGTCGTTTAGTCTGTGGGTGATCGTGAAGCGCATTCTTTGCGATCTTTATCCCAAAAGTGCATAAGTTAATTTTGCCGAAACCTAATTAAGAATACACAGGGAAAGCAAACTAACTTATCTAACATGACGCCATCTGGTAGTGATTATACACAATCAGATGTTTGTCAATGCGTAAGTTCTAATGTGTTCAACAGGCATTGTTAACTTCAGTAACTTTTGCAGTCAATCAACCAATTTCATTAAATAGGTAAAAATCATGCTTCTTTCAACTTTTGAACTTCTCCTCAAGCCACAGTTTCCTACGGATGCTCCTGTTTCTGCTGATGTTGCAAAACTTAGTCGTACAGTGATTCAAGGCTATTTCTTGACTATTGCTAATGTCAACTCCTTTGATGTCACAGTATCTATCGTATTTACATTGAGATTTCCCAATGACACACGCCCCGAAACACCTACATCTTTTAAAGATATCATTAATGCCATTGACATATCGGGGCAAAATGTTTTCGATTCACAACTCGTTCCAGAATTGGGTGCAGAAAATACCAAGGCACGGCTGACATTCACTATTCCCAGTAATGCCACAAGTTTACTTGTGGTCCAACCAGATTTTATTAACAACCCACAGTTACTGAGAGATGCAAACTTTGAAACTCGCGGATACGTAGAAATTTTCCTATCCGCGCTCTCAAATTCAAATTGTGCAACTCTTCTGGTAACAGCTCAGCAGCGCGGAACTTTCTTTAAGACTTTAGATGCTGACGCTCTTGCCGATATTGGACTTGATCAAGTCGCTTATGACCTTCCTATCAGTAATGGCGGTGTGTTCACGCTCTCGAATTCATAATTAGGGAGCATTTCTAGTTTGTAGTTCTACATCGATTCAGTAATCAAAAACCTCACCCCCCTACCCCCTCTCCTACGAGGTTCGGGGGAGACTGACTCCCCGAATCTCGTAGGGGAGGGGTTGGGGGAAAGGTAGCAGCGAGCATTACTTAATTGATGTTTTAGTCGGTAGGAGCACCCTCTAAAGGTGTTCCTGCCATCATTGTCCAAGATGAACTTGCTTTTGTTAGATACTCCCCCGTTCTCATGTTTTATATAGCGATCCTAAATGATTCGTGAGAACGGAGAAACCCGGTTTCGTAAAAATTACCGGGTTTCTGAAGATTTGATGAACTGCGTACACCAGAACACATGAAAATCTCTCTTCCTCTTATCGCGATCGCCTAAACCTGACTACCTACCCGGTGCGAAAGCGTGCGATCGCCGCATGCCTGTTGCGTAAGTCCTGTAGAATAATTAGCTTTGCTGTTAAGCTGTTACAGAGTCGAGGTGTACAGGAATGATTTGGGTCTTGTAGCGGCTGAAGTCTTTTGTATTAAACGTTGAACCAGCATGACGGCAACCAGTCGGGCATCGTGGACATTAACGCCTTTAACCTGATACGCTACGACAAGCTGCTCCCACTACTCATAAAGACGTATAAACTCTGAAAAAGCCAGGATGATTGCTCAAAAAACTCGACGTATAATCAAAAATCATCTTGACGAGAGAACTTAAAGTCTTGCTCGGTCAATTAACCCAATCTCTTATTATGCATTAACATTCATGGTTTCACTTCAAGGATTGTACGTTGATCGATGTTTTTTTGTCCAAATGCTATCTCAACGCCTCTTTGAAGGAAATGGATAAAGTCGAGCTTGGTTGAGTATCATAAGAAGTAGAGAGTGAGTGTGACTGTATTATGACAGGATCGCAAGAATCACCTGGTGAGCGGAGCATTACTGTTATAGGTGATGTTATTAGTAGCACACTAATCACGGGTGATTACAACGTTGTCTATCAGCATGCTCCGCCGGGGGCCATCGATCCTGCCGAAGTTGACGCAGCCTACGCTCAGCTTGCAGCCCTGCCACTCGATACGATTCCTACGCCCGCTCCCTTACCTTCTGGCTCACGCATGCCGCTAAGCCTCAACCCATTATTCGTCGGTCGCACTGATGACCTCACTCAACTAGCAGCAGCATTAAAAGCTGGCGGCACCACATCTATCGGCCAAGTTACTGCAACGATTGGTTTAGGGGGGATTGGCAAGACACAGCTCGCCAGCGAGTTTGTGCATCGGTACGGTCAATTCTTTGCCGGAGGCGTTTTCTGGCTGAGTTTTGTGGACGCTAGCACAATATCCATTGAGGTGGCAGCTTGCGGGAGCTTGGGCTTGTTGGAATGGCGTACTGATTACAGTAAACTCCCCCTTGCAGAGCAGGTACTACTCGTATCGTCGGCTTGGCAGAGCCCCGTGCCGCGTTTACTTGTCTTTGATAACTGTGAGGATGAACTCCTGCTCAAGCAGTGGCGTCCCCCTATCGGTGGGTGCCGCGTGCTGCTGACGAGTCGCCGAACGCAATGGGATACGACACTTGGCGTGACAACAGTGCGGCTTGACGTGCTCCGACGCGAAGAAAGTATTGCGCTGCTGCGCAAGCATCGACCGGATGTGCCTGCGGATGCAGATGATCTCGACGCCATCGCTGCTGAGCTTGGCGATCTCCCACTTGCGCTCCATCTCGCCGGCAATTTTCTTGCAGCATATCGTCACGTCATTACGCCAGCACGCTACCTCCAAGAACTGCGCAATCCACACTTGCTCGATCATCCTTCACTTCAAGGTCGAGGAACTCGACTCTCCCCGACAGATCACGAGCTTCATGTCGCACGGACATTCGCGCTAAGCTATGAGCGCTTAGATCCAACAGTCCCGGCTGATGCGCTTGCGCTTCAATATCTCGTGCGGGTTGCCCACTTTGCCCCAGGTGTACCTATTCCACGTGAACTCCTCGTCGCTACGCTCAGCTCCAGCACGTCTAATAGAGATGAGCAAAATATCCAGACACAGATTGAGTCGTCCCTTGATGTCGAAGATGCCATAAATCTCTTGATCAATTTGGGTCTGCTTGAGAACGAAGAAGCAGGTGCGTTACGGATGCACCGCCTGCTGACAGCTTTTATACAAAGTGTTTCAGCAAGTATAGAGGTACGAAATGCAGCTGAACAGGCTTTGATTAAGATCTCTGGCCCAATGAGTGAAACAAAAGACCTACTAATGATGCGTGCGTTACTACCCCACTTGCGCTATATGACAGCGAGATTAGTGGAACGCAAGAATGACCAAACCGCAACATTGTGGAATAACCTGGGCTATCACCTGCAAGAACTGGGCGATTTAGCCGAAGCACGGCGATGTTACGAGCAAGCCTTGACTATTCGCGAGCAAGTATTGGGATCGCACCACCCCCTCACCGCACTTACTCTCAGCAACTTGGGAAGTCTTCTTTTGGATCAGGGAGACTATGAAGCGGCCCGTCAGGCTCTGGAACGCGCACATGCTATCTACAGGCAGACACCTGGATCGAAGGCTCATCAATTCGTCACTTTTGTCAACAATCTGGCTATCCTATACCAGGCTCAGGGAAAATATGACTCTGCACATCCTATTCTTGAGCAGATTCTTGAACTTCGAGAAAGGGATTTAGGACCAACCCATCCGCTCATTGCCTCTGCGCTTAACAATTTGGCCCGCTCGTTCAAATACTTTGGAAATTATGCAGCCGCACGACCGCTGTATGAACGGGCCCTCATTATAGCGAACCAAGTTTACGGATTGGAACATCCTACTACCGCGAGGATAATCAGCAATTTAGGTTTGTTACTGCAAGACGAAGGAGATTACGAAGCGGCGCGTCCCCTCTTAGAACAGGTGGTAACTATTCATAAGCGGACGTTAGGACTGAATCATCCAGACATAGCTACTGCCTTGAGCAACTTAGCTTTGTTGTTGGAGGATCAAGGGGATTATGAAGCAGCGCGCCAGTTCCTCGAGCAAGCACTTGCCATAAGTGAGCAAACTCTAGGTCCAAATCATCCCAATACCGCCACAACCCTCAACAACTTGGCCAGGCTTCTGGAGTCAAAGGGTGATTATACAACTGCGCGTCCGCTTATCGAACGCGCTGCAACAATTGATAAGCAAGTGTTGGGACCAGACCATCCGAGCAGCAGAACGAGTTTCAACAACTTGGTGCGGTTACTGCGCAAACAAGGCGATCGCGAAACAGCTCGAATGCTCTTAGATCGGGAACTTACCCGAAGAGTCGAGCTAGCGCTGGGACTATCCCACCCTCTTCAGGCTGTTCGCTTCAACACTTTAGATTGGCAGCTTGTCGAGATAACCAGCGAACGCGTGGTTTGGGAAAACGAACTTGCTGATCGGCTTTCCCTTAGCTACTCTAACCAGCCGCCAGATATCGGAGTTGACCCGTTTGATCTTGATGCTCTGCGTAAATTCTATCGAGGCTTCGTGCGTGAAGCCAATATAGGCATTGTCTCCGTCGATCACATATCACTCGACACTACGCCAGCCGTGCAGACAATTTTCAAAGTGCCTCAGCAACCGCATGGAATGGATTACATTGGCTTCTACACGCTTCCATATGCCACTTTCAGCTATATCATCGAGATCCGGGCGGCAGAGCATGGCATAACTGGTTTGCGCGATAGTTTAGTCTTTAATGAATTCCTTTCCAATATTTCAGAAAGGTCAACGGATGAACCTATACCACGCGGCTGGTTTCAATATCCCTATGATCCCACGTATACCGAAGGCATTCTGCGTAACCAATCTGAAGATGCAAAGTACGATGACCAATTTCCCGATCACCCGTTATCGCGTGTCCGTCGCTATCTCGCCGCCATCGCGCAGAGTATCACGATTGACGAGGCGGTAAAAAATGCACCGCAATTCCGTGGCTCTGTCACTGGTGGGCAAAGTTCAGCCGAGCAGCGTAGGTCATGGTGGAAATTCTGGAGAAAATAAGCTCCCTAAGTATACTCGTAGGGGAGAAAGTGGCAAAGCTGTCACGATCCGCCACGCAACGGCTGAAACTACTGCTAAGTAAGGGTTACAATCACGGTGTCATTCATCGAACCTGCCTCATAAGCAATTAAAGAGCGTCAAATCGTTAAATTAATGATATTCAGTAGCTTGTGCCAACTGTCACCTAACCAAGCCACTGTTTTAATTAGGTGGGGTCTTAGCTTTGTAATCACAAACGCAAATCCTTGAGCCTTCTTGGCATAGTCAAAAGCTCGGTCTAATGCCTTGCCCACCTCGTTTTTATCTGGATGTGGTTTGTTGATTTCAACTTCAGCATCAGCAATAGCATTGTCAATTTTGCGACTGTCTGAAGTTGTCAAGTTTGCCAATATCTCACGCAAGGCGTTGAGTTCCCTTCGCATATCAACACTTTCGGGTGTAGGTAACCGCACTGGTTGATACTGTACAGAGGTAATATTATTATCACCCGTTGTGATTGCACTACCAGTGACATCACCATCAATAGAAACTAAGCGGTTTTGTCCCCTCTGGAGATCGCGACTCATATCTTCATTCTTGATAATAAATTTTACAGGTGCTGTCTGTGCCGCATTGGCTTGTAATCTTGAAAGAGAACTACGCTGCCTGATTTTGATGACTGGGGTTGCTGATTTTGCAATCCCCTCTAAATCAATGGAAGCACAGCCCAATTCAAAACAAACCTCATAAGGTTTGCCAGCACCCAACGCATCATAAAAGCCAACAGCAAACTTAATTGCTGCATTATCTCCAATCGCCTGACTCATCCCCATCACACAATCAATGTGTTGATGAATTGAGTTGCCTTGGGTTTCACTATAACAAGCGTTGAGCAAAACACACTCAACATCTTCTTGAAACGATTTAAATAGCCTTGCTAGGGCTTCTGTACTTACCAGTTGCGTTTGTCCAGAATTATTTTCCAGCACTAAACCAGTACTATCTGAACCATGTCCAGAAAAATGAACAATCGTCGGCTGGTGGTCTAATAGCGCACGTCGCAAGTCTTCAACTCGTATCGCCCAAGAGGTAATAATTTCAAACTTATCGCGGTTATTAGCTCTTTTCAGAGCTACTTGAATTTCCCGTACTTCTTCATCCAAACGCAACTTACTTGTATCCTTGGGATTAGCTGATACGATTAAGATTTTTTTCACCATGATTCTGGTTTGTAGCTTAAATGCTAGTATCCAAGCCTTAATACAAACTGAGTATACTATTTTTCGTAATCTTGGAACTGGAGTTTAGGTGCGACTCGTAAGAGCGTAAATTCATAGCGCTAAGTGAGAACGCGGTAGGTAACACTCTAGAAAGTTCCATAACTGTTCCTTGGATGGAGGTGTAAGCCCTCCCCTTCAAGGTTAGAAGTGATGGACTATCTGCCCATACGCCCGGCTAATCACGCCTTGTAAAGCTGGAACCCCGGCGGAATTCAGAGCTGAACCAGATTAGGCACAAGCAGCGAAGACAGGGGGGATACTAAGGTGAACGTAAAGTCTTGCTCCTAAAAAAAGCGCCTTACCAGTAAGCAAGAATCTGATTAATATCTTGACTTCACCTCAGGCAATAGAGCAATTGAAACGTGGTTCTGTAATAGAAGCGAAGCATTTAATATCGCGACAAATAGCAGTTTTAGCCAATGCCTTGATGGTTCTTTAAATAGTTGAACCAAAATATTGTAGTAAAAGAGTGTTCTAGCTATTGAATTGGTTTGATGACAGTGGCTAGAGCGCTTTGAATAACGCTCCTTCAAATATACACACTGTCTTACATCTCGGTGATTTTAGCATGAAAATCCTTGTTTACAGCAAATACTTCAATTTCAAAAATATGTTAGAAAAACCGAGGATAGAAACGTTTGTAGTAGATTTACCTCAAATTCCGCATATTGGAGAAACAATTGTAGTCGAGAGAATGTCTCCCAAAAATCAGTTTGTAATTATTTTCGAGTATATAGTGATAGCAGTACAGCTTAATGCAGACTCCTTGGGGGATAATTCACCTTCTTCTCGTGTTCAAGCTTTCTTAAATCATTGTTGGGAGGGTACATCAAATTTTAATGTGGCAAACTTTTTAGAAAAACAGCCTTTGCTTTGATACTGACTTGTGAACAAAGGCGATCGCTATTGGTAAGCGCAAAAAAATTAGAGCGCGCTTGCTTTTCAATTTTTTTAGAGTCTAAAATTCTCGCTACTAAAGCTTTGTGTGAAGTGCGATCGCCCTCTTAAAAACTTTCACCACTTGGAAATCCGCGCTCTAGCAATTTGGAGTCATGAATTTCATGAAGATTTGTTTTGACTGCTATTAGGCAGAGCGAAAGTGCCTGAAACATAACTGTCGGATAACTTTAGCTTAACCCTACCAACATCATTTAGGCAAGTTTCGCCACCAGGACCAGTCGGATATAGCGCACAGACTATGTGATGGTCATGGGTGGTAAGTGAGCGCGCTCGCCCCATTGCCGGACTCACTTATCGATGCTCGTAGCCTTCGCGTCCGCGACGTTCATAACGCCGATGGGCACGTTCGCGTTGACGTCGTTCGCGTTGACGTTCACGTTCACGTTCGCGCTCACGTTCCCGTTCGCGCCGCGATCGAGAATTACCGAGGTTCAAGATAACTTGGGCATGAAGATTGCTGGATAGTTGCTTGATTGAGGGACTGGAAGAAGAATTTGCGGTACTCATCGCCACAGATGGCTGCACGATAGTGGCGGTGATCACAATGCCCATCAATAGCGGAATTACTTTTAACATTGAGCTTCTCCTGATTTGTTGATTTGAGGTTAAGGGCGGCAATTAGTTATCCGACCAGATCGGACTAATGAGCCAGAACTAATTCTTAATGTTAAGTATAGTTAAATGCCATCGCCAGACCCTCCGTCGCAGGAGGGGCAACTAGTTTTTAACGGCTCCGGTAAAAAGTGTAAATTGCTACCTGTCCTTCTGCCAAAGGAGGGGTTTTGAGATGGGAGGGGAGATATGTCAGTACGCAAACTTTTTTCACGCGGGAGCGATCGCCAACCCCCTAACGCAGCGAACATATTTTCTAGCGATCGCCCTACACCACATCATCCATCCACCCACACTCCGGGCAGTCCCAATGCACACGGGCTGTATAGTCCCGGTCAAAGAAAGCACCACACTGGGGACACTTACCAGTAAACATCGGGTGATTATCCAACAATTCTAACTGCTGCTCCTGTGTCCAACGTTGTCGGGGTTGTACAATCAATTCCCCATTGTAGTAGCTAGAACTGCATGGTTCCCACTGCTCCTGGTTGTGGCTTAGGCTGTAGGGGTTTTCAAATGTCTGCTTATCATCTAAATCTGGGTCGGTACGAAAATCAAGACAAGTGTCGCCACCAGGGCCAGCAGGATGTAACGCGCAGACTATGTGAGGGTCGTGGGCGTAGAATTGGCAGCTCGCGCATTGGGGGAGTTTCCGTATACTACCCTGTTATCGCTTGGCTGGATGCGATCGCACTACTGAGCAGTGCTTTATGCAGAGCGTTCGCGCAGCGGCGGCAACAGCCTCGCCCCTACAAATTATCTTGGGAGAGGATTGGGTGTTGAGGGGAGGGTTGGGAGTGCGTAGACGCGTTCCTCGGCGTGCCTTCTGTTATAATTATCCTTGAATAATTTGGGACAATTCACTCCGGCTGCGATTTGCTTCTGACCAAAAAGCTACCCAAAAAATAATTAGCATCAGCATAGGCATCCCTACAAATATTGCAGCCATTTGATGAGGCATAGTACCTGTTAAGGTGATAGGAACGACTGCACCATACCACGATAAAAACCAGAATCCTAAAAATGCCACCACAAAAGGATGTACGCAAGAGGATTCGATATTTAGGAGGCGATCGCATAAATCCCCGCCTTATCCCCAGATTTCCTTGCTCAGTACCCCATCACCAGGAGCGATATCTTTGGCATAGCGCGTTGCAAGAGTGGGCATCTGCTCAAAGTCGCTCCTGCCGTCTATTCAACACACGGCGCTTTCTCTCCACGGCGATTATATCTGAACCAGAGCGATACTTACGCACTTACCTAACCATTATTTAGTTCCATTAATGAAATTTTGGCGGTGGAATAAAGCCATTTCTCAAAATTGCCTTTACATCGCGGCCATTCTTTTTAATACGCTAATGCTAACCCATCAGAACGAGATTCACTTGCAGCAACTAATACTCCATTATGTCTCAAAATCATTTGCCCTTTACCAAACATGATTTG